>ONCO01000005.1 GCA_900316365.1 uncultured Erysipelotrichaceae bacterium | reverse complement strand
CCTACTTCCGCGAGGATAGATAAATTAAGGCAAAAGAAAAGGTAGCTCGCGCGAGCTACCTTTTTTGATACAAATCGACTTACTTTAATTCTTCGGCAAGTCTTCTGCCCATGACGACGCCCATGACGGAAGCCATCATAAGGCCCCTGGTCCAACCAGAGGAATCGCCTAAGCAATAAAGGCCTTTGACGTTGGTGGTCAACTTCTCATCCATCTTGATCTTGTTGGAATAGAACTTTAACTCTGGAGAATAAAGGAGGGTTTCGTTGGAGGCAAAGCCTGGGACGACATGGTCAACCGCTTTGATGAAGTTGATGATGTCGGTCATCGTGCGGTATGGAAGGGCCGCGGTGATATCGCCAGCGACAGCATCCGGCAAGGTCGGGACGACGTTGGATCTGGCCAACTCTTTTGGCCAGGTTCTCTTACCGTCTAAGATATCGCCGAAGCGCTGGACGAGGATATGGCCATCGCCAAGCATGTTGGCGAGCTCACCGATCTTCTGCGCGTAGAGGATTGGCTGATTGAATGGTTCCCTGAAATTATGGGAGCAAAGGATTGAGACGTTGGTGTTGTCCGATTTCTTTTCCTTGAAGCTATGGCCATTGACGACGGCGAGGTCGCCATCATAGTTCTCCTGGGCGACGAAGCCGCCTGGGTTCTGGCAGAATGTACGGACCTTATCTTTGAATGGTCCGACATAGCCGACGAGCTTAGCCTCATAGAGGTTTTCGTTTAATTTCTGCATGACTTCGTTTCTGACCTCGACGCGGACACCGACATCGACTGGTCCAGGAACATGGGCGATATCCCATTTGGCGCAGATCTTCTCGAGCCAATCGGCACCGCGTCTACCAGAGGCGATGACGACGTTATCGCAGAGGATTTCTTCCTCTTCTTCGGAGAAGAGCTTATGGATCCTGACGCCCTTGCAGGCTTTCTTATCAAGAATTAAGTCATTGCACTCATACCCGAAGCGGATCTCGACGCCGTTATCCTTAAGATAACGCTCGATATCGAGATATAAGTCATGGGCTTTCTCAGTGCCTAAATGACGGATTGGGCAATTGACGAGGCGAAGACCTGCTTCAATGGCCTTGCGGCGGATGTCGCGGATCTCTTCGGTTTCTTTCTCACCTTCAATATGCGGGTCAGCGCCGAATTCAAGGTAAATGGAGTCGGCATATTTGATTAATTCATCGACTTTGTCATAACCGAGAAGCTCTGGCAAATCGCCACCGACGGAAGAGGAAAGCGAAAGCTTACCATCCGAGAAGGCGCCGGCACCAGAGAAACCGGTGGTAATGCTGCATGGATTACAGTGCAAGCATTTGCCTGCCACATCCTTCGGGCAGTGACGGTGCTCGACCGACTTCCCTTTCTCGATCATGAGAATTTTCTTTTTGCTGCCCTTGCGGAGCATTTCGAGGGCCGTGAATATCCCAGCGGGACCACAGCCGACAATCACAACATCGTAATTCATTTTTTATCCCTAAGAGACGATACACGTATTACGAAAAAAGCAAAGCAAAAAAGAACATTTTTAATTAAAAAAAATACTTTCCTTACCATCGGCTAGAGAAAGTAACGAAACGTTCGTATTTGGGTATTTTTATTATTATAAAATTCCCACACCTGATATTCAAAGAATATCGCCACCTTCTTTTTGCCCACAAAAAAGCGCCTCATTACACCAGGTAAGAGACGCTTTGAAGTTGAGGAATTTTACTTAACGTCGCTCATGAATCCATCAACGGTTAAATCTTTGTCAGCCGATTCATTCTTGCGGTTGCTGACGACCGCCAAATAAATCTGGCCGTTCTTGTATAAACGCTTAATGTCGACGCGTTTCTCAAGACCATCATCGAAATGGTAGACGAAGGAGCTGCTGCCGTTTTCACCGCATCTGCTCTCAACGAACTTCATCCAGGTCTTGATGTCAACATCAATGCCAAGGCGAGGACCGTAATCGGCAAAGAACTCGGAGAACTTCATCTCCTTCTTCTTAACCCGGCCATTCTCGCATTCGGCATAGAGCAAGGCATCCTCGGCGACGTTGACGTAAAGGAGCGCGCGGTAGAACGTGCTAAGCGCAGCGTCGACAAGTCTTTCGTAAGCGACGGATTTGGTGTCGTTCTCATTCTGGATGCGGAGGTAGACATCCCCTGTATCAGGGTTCTCCATCATCGCTAACTTGGCGCGAACGCTGAACCAGACGTCACCAACGTGATAAGAGATGGTGAATGGGAGGATCTCCCTGCCTTCGGCGAAGGCTTGGAGCAAGAACTCACGGGTAATGTCCTTGAGCTTCCTTAAGTCCTTCTCCGTCTCCATCATCGTGCTTAACAACATGCGGTGCGAATCCAAGGTGTAATTATCGCGCATCGCCTCAGGGATGAAGTAGTTATTCTCATCTTTGATGAGCGTGGAATTCTTGGTCAAGTTCCAATAGAGATAGCTCTTATAGTCCGGGTCGTATGCCTTCTTGCCAGAGGCCACGCCGGCATTCATGAAGTGGTCGAAGGCCGAACGATGGGCCCTCATCTCCATGAGCGCGCTGGTGTCGGTGAAGAGGAGGGCGACGAAGACCGTGCCATACTGCGGGTCATCGACGCGACGGCCCCAATGCTGGACGTTGATAAGCTTTCCGCTCTTGGTCTTAATGCGGTAGAAGACGTAATCGAGCTCTTCTTCCCCTGATGCCTGAGCGGTGATCAAACGCCTGACGGCCTTATAGTCTTCTTCATAGACCGCGCCAGAGAAGGAACCATGGACAAGGTCGGAGAATTCTTCTTTGGTCTCGCATTCGAAGAGATCGAGCAAGTGCTGGTTGGTATAGACGATTTCCTCATCCTCATCATCTTTAAAGAGCAAGACGCCGCCTGGCATGTACTCCATGTAACGCTGGACGGCTTCCTGAAGCTGCCTGAAGCCATCGATCGCATTCTTAACAATGGCCTTGAGGACGCCCGCAGAAGGGATTGGCTTCTGAAGGAACATAGCCGCTCCCAATTCGACGGAACGTTTCTCGAAGACCTCATCGTCGGAAAGCATAATGAAGGATGTGCCGGCGTGGCCTTCTTGACGGAAGGTCCTAATAGCCTCGAAGCCGTTCATGCCCGGCATCAAGAGGTCGAATATGCCGACATCGAGATTATCCGCGTTGGCCCTTAAGGCATCGAGGGCCTGGATGCCATCCGCGGCATAGATGACGTCGTAATCATCCTCAAGCATGCTGCCGAGGAGCATACGTTCCTGATGGTCGGCATCGGCGATGAGGACGCGGCGTCTGACGCCTTTATGCTCGGTCTCGTGTTTATCGAGGACGGCGACGTTGGTGTTAGTGATGCTGACTGAATAGGCGTGGTAATCGCCATCGCTATAGATCTTCTCGGAGATGATGGCCATATAGGCGCCACGCTCTTCGAAACGTCCGGTAAGGTGGCCAGCCTCAAACATCTTGGCTTCGAATTCCACGAATTTGCCATGAAGCGGCAAGTTCACATCGTTGAGCTGATATTCAAAGTCTCTACTGCCGCTTAGGCCAACGCTCTTGAGTTCTTTTTCAAAGGCCTCGTTAGAGTAAATGAAGGAGAACTTCTTGCCGTCATAGATAAGGACGGCCATCGGGCCTTTGGCGAGGAAGTCGACGCGGCTGATGATCGAATAACGGTTACGCCAGACATCATTCTCAAGCTCGAGTTTAATCTCCTCCATCTTGGCCATCGTCTCTTCTAATGGAGCAGGTTTGCCAAAGTAATAACCTTGGACCTTCTGACATCCGATGTCCCTAAGGAAGGAGAATTGTTCTTTCGTCTCAACGCCTTCCGCGAGGGTTACGACGCCGAGTTCCTTGGCCATACGGACGACGGAACGGACGATCGTGCGGCTGGTCTCGCTCATGGAGGAGATGAATTTCATGTCGATCTTAAGTTCGTCGAATTCGTAGTCCTTCAAGACGTTGAGGGAGCTATAGCCAGAGCCGAAGTCATCCATCCAAACCTCATAGCCGGTTTTGCGGAAGCGTTTGACTTGGTCGCGGATATAGGAGTCCGCGGTCATGATGCTCTCGGTGATTTCGATATGGAGCAATTCGCGCGGGATGCGATATTTCTTCACGGTCCTCTCGATGTAGGCCAAGATGTCGCAGGAAATGAAGTCGAGACGGGAAAGGTTAAAGGACACCGGAGCGACCTCTAAATGATTGTCTAACCTATGGCGCATATCGCGGCAGACCTGCTCAATGATGGCCATATCGAGCTTATGGATCTGACGGGAAGATTCCAAAGCATCGATAAAGGCGCCTGGATTCAACATGCCGTAAACCGGGTCAACCCACCTGGCTAAGGCCTCCATGCCGCAGAAAGTCTCGGAGATCGTGCGGACGACCGGCTGGTAATAAGGTTTGATCCAGCCTTCGGAGATAGCCTTGTCGATATTGGCGATGACATATTCGCGTAAACGGACATCCCTCTCTAATTCGTGGTCGTAAAGAAGGACTTTGAAGTGTCCGGCTTTCTCCGCGACTTCGCATGCGCTCTTGGCGCGGTCCTGCAGAACCATCGGGATGACTTCTTTTTCATCGTCATATGGTGTCAATACGCCAGCGCAAATCTCGATGGTCATTTCATTGGAGATGGCGCGGGCGTCCTCATTGACGTCGGAAAGCCTCTTGAAGAGGTCCTTCTTGCCGGTGACGACGATGAAGTGGTCAGCCGCGGCACGGAAGACCCAGGAATCCGGGAAGTTCTTCTTAAAGGATGCGGCGACGGTCTTCAAAAGGCTATCGCCGGCCTCGAAGCCGAACATATCGTTGTAGCGGCGCATACCAATGACGTCGGTATAGATGATCGATGGCCTTTCGCCGCGTTCTTTGATGATCTGATAAGCCTTTGGGAGTCGGGCACGGTAATAGGAAAGGTTCGGAAGACCTGTAAGGGCGTCGTAGAAACGGGTGTTATCCTCCGTCGCCTTAATAACGACGACTTTCCTGCCCATCCAGGTGGTGACGGTGCCGCTGATGACATATTCCCTGCCGGTATCGTCGGCGGCGATGACGTCGCCTTTCTCCGCCACTTCTTCGACTGAGAACTCCAACTTGGTGCCAGGCTTAAGGAAGAATTCCTCGAGGGTGACGCCAACATCGAATGGACGGACTGGTCCCCAGAATTTAAGGGCGGTGCTATTGACGAAGAGGAGCTCATGGGTCTCAAGGTCAACGACGTTATAGGCGTTCTTCTCGCCGCTTAAGATATCGGCGATGGTCTCGCCGAAGATCTTATTCCCAAGCAACATACTGTCAGATGCGCCGCTGATGTCATCGTAATAGATGATGGCAAAACGTTCGCCATCAGGGGCGAAATAGTGATAGCCGGAAGAATGGACTACGGAATAAGTGTCTTTGCCATAGAGCTTCTCGCGGTAGATCGCATCATAAACGCCGCCATCCTCGCCGATGAATTGTTTGGCTTTGGCCACCAGCATTCTCGCGTCGCTAGGATGGACGTTGACGTACATGTCTTCGTTATATTGTTTGAGCAAATCCTCTTTGGTAAATCCAGGACGTTGCATGGAGATAAGACCGAAAGAAACTAAAACCGTCACTACCTTGCCATCCTTGAATTGATAGACGGCAATTGGGAGCTTGGATTGCTCGAGGGCACGGAGCCATTCTTTGTTTTCGGTGAAAAAGCCCATAGCGTTCTCCTTTCTCGGCGAAATGCGCCAAAGATTCGGCTATCTACGAATCACCAGTTGTTCTTGTAGTTATATCTTGTCTTTAGTTTAACGCACACGCGAAAAAATAAAAGAAAAGGCATCAAGTCTCGGCTTGAACGTCAAAACTAGCTGCTGAAACATAACGTCTGGTTTGGCTCATAGAGGCTATCTTTAATCCTATTATGTTATAAAGGAAACGCGTTTGCACTCGAGACGCACGGGCGGAAGCATTTTTGCATAAATGGGCATTTCGATAGTTGTAAGCCCTTTCATTTTCCTATTGACAAGGGTATGAGAGGGGTTATATCTTTTTGATAGAGCAACTATCATTTATGGGATTCAAAGACATTAAACGGGCTTACATTATTGAAAAAGCCAAGGAGTTATTACTCTCCACCAGCATCCAGGAAGTGACGATTAAGGACGTCGCGCAGGCCTCCGCGGTCGGCGAGGCTACGATCTATCGTTATTTCCAGACCAAAGAGAAATTGGTCACTGAAGTCGCGATCGCTTTGCAGAAGGAAATCGTGGCCTCCAACATCAACGAGGAAGGCACCGCTACCGGATATCAATGCATCGAAGGCTTCTATAACCTTTTCCTCAACGTCTACATCATCCATCCGGACTACTACCGCTTCTTAACCGGCTTCGATTCGCTTTATCTCGCCACCCTCTCTGGTAGCGAATATCCGAACGCCCTCGATAAGTTCAAGGACTACTTCCTTGAGTCTTATAAGGCTGGCATCAAAGACGGCAGCTTAAGGGCGATCGAAAAACCGGAGCTCTTCTATTACGGCAGCACCCACTCCTTATTGGAGTTATGCAAGAAGCTCGCCGCTTTAGATAGCGCGCTCCCACAGGATTTAGCCATCAACAAAGAAGAGGAAATCAGGGAAGTCATCCACGCCTTCCTCTCCTACTTGAAATAGTTTCACTTATAGCAACCAAGGAGGCATAACAAATGAAACGACTCACAAAGAAACAGATGTGGATCTTCGCGATCGGCCAGCTCGGCTGGAGCATGCTCAGCGGCATTATCTCCGCTTGGCTCGTCGCGTTCTACCTCATCAACAAAGACGTCCACGATGGTGGCGTTCCGTTCCTCATCCCATCCGGTTTGATCATCGGTGGATTCTTGACGGTTCTCGGTTTGATTACCGCCCTTTGCCGTATCTGGGACGCGGTCACCGACCCAATGGTCGCGAACATGTCCGATAACTGCAAATCCAAGAATGGCCGCCGCATCCCGTTCATGAGATGGTCCGCCATCCCATTCGCGATCATCACCGTCCTCGTCTTCTTCGCCCCGGTCTCCAATCCGGGCGATAACTTCGCGCTCAACATCGCTTGGGTCGCCGTCTTCTTGGTCCTCTTCTATACCGCGATGACCGTCTACTGCACCCCATACAACGCTCTTATCTCTGAGTTTGGCAAAACCCAGGAAGACCGTATGTACATCTCCACCGCCATCTCCCTCACCTTCTTCGCCGGCACCCTTCTTGCCTATACCCCATTCGTCTTTGCCGACATGCTCCGACGCGCCGGCGTGGCCTACTACTGGAGCTATCGTATCTGCTTCATCGTCTTAGCCGTTATCGCTCTTGTTTGCTTACTTATCCCAACCTTCCTTCTTAAGGAAACCGACTTCGTCGAAGCCAAGCCAGCGGGCACCGATGCCTTCAAGTCCTTGGCCGCTACCTTCAAGAATAAGGATTTCCGCGTCTTCTCCTTCTCCGACATCATGTATTGGGTCGGTATGACCTTATTCCAGACCGGTCTTCCATTCTTCGTCACCGTCTCCATGCATCTTGATGAGAGCATGACCATGGTCCTTATGGGCGCCATGACCGTCTTAAGCGCCGTCTTCTATCCGCTCGTCACCGGACTTGTTAAGAAGTTTGGCAAAAAGAAACTCGTCATCGCCGGCTTCTTCGGCTTAGCGCTCGCTTATGTCATCACCGCCATCTCCGGCATCGTCTGCAATGACACCAACAACATGGGCCTTATCTTCGGCATCGCCATCTGCGTCATCGCCGCTATGCCAATGGCCTTACTCGGCATCATCCCACAGTCCATCGTCGCCGACGTCGCTGAAGCCGACTCCATCAAGACCGGCGAAAAGAGAGAGGGCATGTTCTTCGCGGCCCGTACCTTCGCCATGAAGTTCGGTCAGTCCGTCGCCATGCTTTCCTTCACCAGCCTTGCCATCATCGGCCAGGCCCAGGACCCAACCTCCAATGACATCTCCGCTAACCCAATCGGTCTTATGATCACCGCCCTCGTCGCCGTCGCCTTCTGCATCGCCGGCGCAGTCATCCTCATGTTCTACCGTGAGAAGTCCGTCATGAAGACCATCGCCAAAGAAGGCGACGAAGCTTTCATCAAAGCCATCGAAAACGAAAAGGAACCGGACGAAAAAGGAGAATAAGCGATGACACTCACTTATTCCAAAAACGGCATTGAAATCAAAACCAAAGAGTCCAATGACGACGTCGCCGTGACCGAGGTCGTTGAAGGTCCCCTTCACACCGTCACCGTGACCGCCAAAAAGGACATTACCCTTATTTCCTATAAACAAAGCAGCCACTGGGCGATGAATGCTAACGACACCAAGTTCTGGAATGGCTATCAATCCTGGACCGATACCAGGGAAATCAAAGGCAACTTCGTCGAAAGGGACGTCAGGAACATCTTCGGCCCAGCCTTAAAATTCTGGAAGTTCGACCGTTATGGCGATTCCCATATCTACGATTATTCCAAGAACAAACTCCATGGCTATGACTTCTTCTACGCCTTCGGAAATGACTGCCGTATCTCTTATTCCCTCAACGCAGAGAACGCCTTCCTTATTTATTCCTACAATAAGGAAAAGAACTCCTTGATCCTCTATTCCGACGTCGAAGGCAAAAGCCTTAAGAAAGGCGAAAGCTTCCAAGTCTTAAAATACAAGACCTTCACCACGATCTACGAGGCCAAGAAAGCCTTTGAGGAAGACTTCCCGAAGAAAGACCTCGCGAAGATCTTCGGCTACACCTCCTGGTACAACTACTACCAGAACATCTCTGAGGACATCATCCTCCGTGATTTAGAGGGCTTAGACGAAAGATTCAACCTCTTCCAGATCGATGATGGTTATGAGACCTTCGTCGGCGACTGGCTTGAGGTCGATGGCAAGAAATTCCCGAATGGCTTAGAGCCAATCCTCGAAGCCATAAAGAAGAAAGGATATCGCGCGGGCATCTGGTTAGCCCCGCTCGTCGCGGAAAGGAAATCCCGCCTCTTCATTGAGCATCCTGAATACTTCAAGAAGGACGAAGATGGTTCCTATTGCTCCTGCGGTTCCAACTGGTCTGGCTTCTACGCCTTAGACCTCGAGAACGAGGAAGTTTGGAAATACATCGAGAAATGCCTTACCTACTACAAGGACATGGGCTTCTCCTTCTTTAAGCTCGACTTCCTCTATGCCGCAAGCAGAGCCGAATACAAAGGCAAAACCCGCGCGGAGATGGCCAGCTACGCCTATAAGAGACTTAGAAACATCTTAGGCGGCTCCATCATCCTTGGCTGCGGGGCCACCATCGGTCAGGCGGCTAACGTCTTCGATTATCTCCGCATCGGACCGGACATCTCCTTAAGCTTCGACGACGTCTGGTACATGAGGAAGATGCACCGCGAGAGAATCTCCACCAAAGTCACCTTACAAAACACCATCTTCAGGCACTTCATGAATAAGCGTCTCTTCGGCAACGACCCAGACGTCTTCTTGCTAAGGGATGACAACATCAAGCTTAGCAAGACCCAGAAGGAAGCCATCATCATCATCGACGCCATTTATGGCCAACTGCTCATGAATAGCGATAACCTCTCCGAATACGACGAAGAGAAGAAGGAACTCTTAAATCGAGCCCTCGACATCTTCTACCACGCGCAGGATCGGAGCCATAAGGTCGATGGTGACATCATCGAAATCACCTACAAATTAAACGGCAGAGCAGAGAAACTCCTCTACTCCACCTCGAAAGGAGTCTTCGTCCATGGAAGATAAATCCAGCGTCATCTTCGGCAACGCAATGCCGAAGAAATTAGTTAAAAAAGCCAATAAAACCAAGGCCAAGAACCTTAAGAAATACGGGGACGACACCAATAAGGAATATTGCTTGGGCTATAAGGAGATCCCGACCCTTAAGTCCATGGGAGTCCAAAACATCGTCTTAGACGAGAAGCACGCTTCCTTCAAAGGCAAGCCGCTCATCGTCGGCAATATCCGTATGGGTTTTGGCCATTACCGTATCTCCATCGCCATGGCCTCCTGCGCGAAAGCCTTAGGCTATGACCCATATTGGTTGGACCTCGCTTCTTTCGATGCGACCGGCTCCAAATGGATCCGCGAGCAGAATGAGCTCTATTCCATGGGCTCAAAGCTCTCGCAGAAGAGCAAACTCTTCAATAAGCTTCTTTGGGAACCGCTTAACTCCGAAGGCTTTAAGAAGATCACCTATAACATCGGCGATCAGAAGAACACCGAATTATTGGTCCCTCTCTTCCATAACATCCCGAAGGACACCCCATATATCGCCACCCACGTCTGGCCATCCCAGGCCGCCATCCACGCGGGCATGACCCATGTCGTCAACGCCATCCCGGATAACTGGCCGATGGGCCTCCACCTCTCCGAAGGCGCGATCCATACCGTCCAGACCCCATTTGCCTATGTTGGTTATAAGACCTTCGATGGCTTTGACAAGAAACCTCTTAAAGGCATGAAGGACAAAGACCTCAAGCTCGTCGGCTGCTACGTCGACCATGAGCTCGTCGTCAATTGCGAGAAAGTCAACGAAGAACGCATCAAGCGTTTAGACGAAGGCAGGCCTATCCGCATCCTCATGACCGTTGGCGGCGCCGGGGCTGGATATTCCCTCTATAAGGGCATGATCGAGCATCTTCTCCCTTACGTTAAGGAGAACAAGGTCATGATCATGATCAACTTCGGCGACCATCAGGGCGTCTATAACAAGCTCAAAGCGGAGCTCAAAGGCTTCGAGACCGTCAACCTCTTCAATGAATACGACAAAGTCGAGAAGATGGCCAAAGACCTTGAGAAGAAGGACTTAACCGGCATCTACGCGATCTGCAACGAAGATATCTTCCAGGCGGTCTATAGCACCAACTTATTGATGAATGTCAGCGACCTCCTCATCACCAAGCCTAGCGAACTCGTCTATTACCCGATCCCGAAGCTCTTCATGCGCCATATCGGCGGACATGAGGTCTATGGCGGAATCTATGGACGAGAGATGGGCGACGCGGTGAAGGAATGCCCAGACGAAAAGAGCATGAATAAGATGCTCGATTACCTCGTGCAGGACCGCGACTTGATCAAGATGATGTGCAAACGCATCGTCACTTTGAAGCAAGCCGGCTTCTATAACGGCGCCTACGAATGCGTTAAGCTCGCAGTCGAAGGACGTAAATGACATTAAGGGCGCGTAAAAAGCGCCTTTTTTGTTTATTTCATCTCCATTTGCTACGATAAAGGAGCAAAAACATGAAAAAAGAGAATGTAGCTGCCACCTATCTCGTGAACCTCTGTTTTTGGTTGTACTTCATAATCCTAATGGCCGAGAGGGTCTACACGAGCGTCATCACCCAATTGAATGACGGCAATCCAAAAGGCGAATTTGGCGTCATCTCTTTTCTTGTTCTTGGCATCTCCTTGGCCGTGTGGTTTGTCTATATCATCATGTTCTGCCGCGACAGCGTGATTTATCTCTTCAACGTCAAAAACGGCGTCAATCTCAAAAACCTCGCGATCGCCTCTGGCATCATTTTGCTCAGCGGCATGATCCACACCCCAAATACGATGACCTGGCTTCAATTCATCTCCTACGGCATCTTGATATTCGGGATGCTGATATATGTCTTAGCCAGTCAGCCTAACCTCAAGAAATGGTTCTCCTTCTTCTACTTGGTGGCCTTCTCGATGGCCATCCCGGTAATTTATCAGTCAGAGATGAAGTCCCATGTCTTCTTCCACATCACGGAGGCCGTCGCCGCCCTCGCGCTCGTGGGTTTATTCACTTATCTCCTTTATCACTTGTTCGGTGGGAAAGACGACCTCATGGACGCCATCCCATTCTTTGTGGCCCTCCTAATGGATGCGGCGGTGATCGTCTGGAGGTGGGACGAAAGCATCAACTACTTCGTCCTCGTTGCCATCTCGGTCACGGCCTTGCTCTTCCTCGTCGGCAAGCTCTACATCATCATCAAAGACTCCAACACAGGAGAAAATGATGAAAATCCGGAACTTTTGTAACGGATTGTAAATTTTTCATCCATGGCAATCAATAAATCGGTAATACATTATCGTTTTCTATCGATGCCATCGAAAAAGTTCGACTAAACCGATACTTTTTTGAAAACGCTTACAACATCTGAACCATGTAAAAGGATAACAAACTTGCCCTTTTGAAAAGGCAAGAATGCCCCTTTAACTTCACGTTCGCACGTGCATAAAATGATGATGCGGGGATTCGCCCCGAGAAAAGAAAGAAGCAGATATGTCAGAAAAAGAAATCGAAGAAAAGGGACCTATCACCGAAAGCTATCTCAAGAAATTAAATGCTTTCTGGCGCACGGCCAACTACCTTTCCGCAGCTCAGCTCTATTTGTTAGACAACCCACTCCTCAAGCGTCCGCTCACCGAAGCTGACGTCAAAAAGAAGATCGTCGGTCACTGGGGCACCGTCCCAGGACAGAACTTCATCTTCTGCCACATGAACAGGGCCATCAAAAAGTATGACCTTGACCTCATCCTCTTAAGCGGCCCAGGACACGGCGGCAACTTCTTCATCGCCAACGACTACATCGACGGCACCTACAGCGAGATCTATCCAAACATCTCCCAGGACGAAGAAGGCTTAAGAAAACTCTTCAAGCAGTTCTCCTTCCCAGGCGGCGTGCCATCCCATTGCGCCCCTGAGACCCCGGGCTCCATCAACGAAGGCGGCGAACTCGGTTATTCCATCGCCCATGGTTTCGGCGCTGTCTTTGATAACCCGAACTTAATCGCGGCCGTCGTCGTCGGTGACGGCGAAGCCGAAACCGGCCCACTCGCCACTTCCTGGCAGAGCAACAAATTCCTTAACCCAATCACCGATGGTGCGGTTCTCCCAATCCTCCACCTCAACGGTTATAAGATCTCCAACCCAACCGTTTTAAGCCGCATCCCACACGATGAACTCGTCATGTATCTCCGCGGCATGGGCTGGGAGCCAATCTTCGTCGAAGGCGATGAGCCGATGAAGATGCACAAATTGATGGCCGAGGCCGTCGATACCTGCATCGAGAAGATCAAAGCCATCCAGAAACACGCGAGAGAAAACAACGATCCAACCCGCCCAATCTGGCCGATGATCGTCTTACGCACCCCGAAAGGCTGGACCGGTCCGAAGTTCGTCGACGGCAAAATGGTCGAAGGCTCCTTCCGCGCCCACCAGGTTCCACTCCCAATGGACAAAGATGGCCAGCTCGCCGAACTCGAAGCCTGGCTCCGTTCCTATAAGCCAGAGGAACTCTTCGACAAGGAAGGCCACATCCTCCCAGAAATCAAAGAGCTCGCTCCAAAAGGCAACGCCAGAATCGGCGCGAACTTACACGCCAACGGCGGTCTCTTACTCCGCGACCTCCGCATGCCTGATTTCCGCAAATACGGCATCAAAGTCAATAAGCACGGCGAAAAAGAAGGCCAGGATATGATCGAACTTGGCACCTTCGTCCGTGACGTCATCACCCTCAACAAGGACTCCCGCAACTTCCGCGTCTTCGGACCGGACGAAACCTTATCCAACCGTCTCAACCACATCTTCGAAGTCACCAACCGTCAATGGGACGCCGAAACCCTCCCAACCGATGAATTCTTAGCCGCCGATGGCCGCGTCATCGACTCCATGCTCTCTGAGCATATGTGCGAAGGCTGGTTAGAAGGCTACCTCCTCACCGGTCGTCATGGTTTCTTCGCTTCTTATGAAGCGTTCGCCAGAATCATCGACTCCATGGTCGCGCAGCACGCCAAATGGTTAAAGGTTTGCAACCAGCTCCCATGGAGAGAAGAGATCGCTTCCCTTAACTTAATCCTTGCCTCCACCGTCTGGCAGCAAGACCATAACGGCTTCACCCATCAGGACCCAGGCTTCATGGATCATATCGCCAATAAGAAAGCCGACGTCGTCCGTCTCTATTTGCCACCAGATGCCAACTGCTTATTGAGCACGATGGACCACTGCTTACGCAGCAAGAACTACGTCAACGTCATCATCGCCTCCAAGCATCCACGTCCGCAGTGGCTCTCCATGGAAGAGGCCGTCAAGCATTGCACCGAAGGCATCTCCATCTGGGATTGGGCTTCCAATGACCAGGGCCAGGAACCAGACATCGTCTTAGCCTGCGCCGGCGAAACCCCGACCCTCGAGGCTCTTGCCGCCGTCGACATCATGCATAAGGAGCTCCCAGACGTTAAGATCCGCTTCATCAACGTCGTCGACTTATTCAGACTTCAGCCGAAGACCCTCCATAAGCATGGTTTGAGCGATGCCCAATACGACATGCTCTTCACCAAGGACAAGCCAATCATCTTCAACTTCCACGGCTACCCAACTCTCATCCATGAGTTGACCTATCGCCGCAACAACCACAACCTCCACGTTCACGGTTATCACGAGGAAGGCACCATCACGACCACGTTCGACGTCCGCGTCCAGAACGAGATTGACCGCTTCCACCTCGTCCAGTCTATGCTCCTCAAGTTGCCGAACCTCGGCAATCGCGGCGCTTATCTCTACCAGAAGATGAGCGACAAGCTCGTTGAGCACAAACAGTACATCCACGAATATGGCGTCGATCTCCCAGAAGTCGCCAACTGGAAGTGGAGCGGCAAATAAGCCTATAAAAAGCGAAAGCCTTCGGCATCAAACCGAAGGCTTTTTCATATGTTGTTAATTGACCTTTTGGAAGTAATGGCCTTTGGCGTTCTCGACCCTTCCTTACCACTAGAGGTTATTGTTCAATTCGTAGAAAAGACTTCTCTGTCCTCTCAAGAATCTTCCCTTCCATGAATTCACAGGAATTCTTGGAAATGATAGAATGTTCGAAATGGAACGTTTCCTTATTCGTTTGGCAAGAAAGACCATTCGCATAACCTGCTTTGAAGAAAGAAGCAGAGAATACTGCAAAGACTTTATCGTTTCTGACGAACTGCCTTTTGATTACGACATCGTAATCAGCAAAGAAGATATTCAAGAGGAAACGAAAAACGCCGAAGAGCAAGGCGCTTACGCATCGATCGAATTGACGGCGATATATAGGAAGATCGTCGAGGAATTAATTAACGATGACATCATCCTCTTCCACTGCTCCGCCGTGAGGATAAACGGCAAAGGTTATCTTTTTGCCGCCCCAAGCGGAACCGGCAAATCAACCCATGTCAAATTACTCCGGAAATACCTAGGCGAAAGTGTCGTCGTCTATATCAACGACGATAAGCCTTTGATCCATGTCACCGAACTCGAATCGACAGTCTATGGGAGCCCATGGAATGGCAAAGAGAGAAAGGGCGAGGACACCGATGCCAAGATCGCCGGCATCGCCATCCTTCAAAGGGCCGAGAAGAATTCAATCGACCCCCTCTCGAAAGAAGATGCTTTCCCGCATTTGATTGCCCAAACCTATCGTCCGAAAGACCCAATCAAATTAATCAAAACATTAAATATGCTCGACCACATGATCAGCAAAGTCCCGGTCTACTTATTAAAGGTCAATATGGACCTTGAAGCGGCTGCGACCAGTTACCATGGCATGGTGGAAAGAGGCGAAAGGAGCGGAACTGCATGATTAAGCTAAAAATGAATTACATTACCCACGTTACCGGCGAAGGCGCGGTCCTTTTGGCCGTTGGCAAAGAGGCTAACGAATTCCATAAGGTCGTCAAACTCAACGTCACCGCGGCGGAAATCGTCAACCTTTTGGCCCAGCCGACTGACGAAGAAACCATCGTCTCCGTTTTAGCGGGCACCTATCCTGATGAAGATAGGGCCTTAATCGCAAGCGACGTGAAGGCCACCATCGAGCAATTAAGGGAATTAAATGTCCTCGAAGACTGCTGAAAACACCAAGACTTTCGAAGAGATCATCGCTAACGACGGTGAGCTCTTTTTCACCAATGAAGGCTGCTCCATGCTCCCTTTGATCCATGCGAAGAGGGATATCCTCCATATCGTCAAACTCGATAAGGAATTGGAATTAGGAGACGTCGTCCTCTATAGCGACAAGCCCCATCATTACGTCCTCCACCGCATCATCAAGATCAAGAAAGACGGACGGCTTATCTGTGCAGGAGATAACAACTATTGGAAGGATAAGCCCATCGTTAAGGAGATGGTCTTTGGCCGTTTGAAAGAAGTCACCTATCCAGACGGCAAGACCGTCAATCTCGACAAAGACTACAAAGAAGAGGGCATGAAATATGTCCGTTTCTTTGCCTGGAAAGCCTTTAGGCTTAGACTAAAGAGGCTATTTAGTAAGAAATGAAACGCCCAAACGAAACCACGAACGCCTACCTCAAGCTGTGCCTAAAAGGAAAAGGACATCACCTTTTCTTTTTAAGCCTTATCCAGATTTTGCTAGGTGTTTTAGGCGTTGGCTTCGCCTTCGTCCTCCGTTATGTATTAAGGGGGCTAGAGCAAGGCAAAGAAGAATATTTCTATATCGCCTTCTTCGTGATGATCGGCATCTCCTTAGCCATCGTCGGCCTACAGATTGCCTACCGTTTCCTTTACGAAGTCGCCGCGAGCGATATCGAGAACTCCTTAAAGAGGCGTTTATTCGCCACCTTGCTCCACGCCGACTACGAAGAGGTCAGGAAGGAGCATGACGAGGAATGGATCCATCGCCTCAATAGCGACACCAACATCGTCACGAACGCTTTATTGTCCATCCTCCCATCCTTATTCAGAATGGCCGTCCAGCTTATCGCCGCGACAGCAGCCATCGCCATCCTCTCCACCACCTTCATCTATATTCTCATCCCATGCATCATCTTGCTTTTGCTCTTCACCTATTTCTTAAGGAAAAGGCTTAAGCAGCTCCACCGCGAGGTCCAGGAAGCTGATGGAAGATTAAAGGTTTTCTTCGCCGAAAGCCTTGAAGGTTTATCGGTCATCTCCTCATTTGTTAAAGAGGACTTAATCGCCATGGAAGGCGACAAGAAGATGGAGGAGCATAAAAAAGCCAAGATCCGCAGGATGAATTTCCAAAACCTCTGCGCGATCGCCTATCTCATCGTCTATTACCTTACCTACTTGCTCGGCATCCTTTTATGCGGCCACTTCATCCTTAAGGGCGAGATGGATGTTCCTACCCTCGCCTCCCTCTTAGCCTTGCTGACCCAGATCCAAGGACCATTAGGCAACATCACCAATATCATCCCGCGTTATTACACCCTCCTCGCCTCCGCGGAAAGGCTCACCTCCATCAAGGCGAAAGAAGTCTCTCCTCTATCTTTCAAAGAGACAAGAAACTATTACGACGATGAATTCCTCGGGCTTGCCTTCAAAGGCGTTTCCTTCTCCTACAAGGACAAAACAGGCAAGAATGTATCGGTTATGGATAATTTCTCTTTGGAAATTAAGAAGGGCGAGAAGATCGCTTTAACCGGTCCATCCGGCATCGGTAAGAGCACCCTTATCGCCTTATTGCTCGGGCTATATAAACCAGAGCAAGGCGAAGTAGTCTTAGAAAGCAAAAACGGGGAAGAGCCTTTAGACGCTTCCTACCGTCATCTCTTCTCCTACGTCCCTCAGGATAACCTCCTCTTCCAAGGAAGCATTGAAGAGGTCGTCACCTTCTTCGATAAGCATGTCGATGAGGCCAAGCTTAAAGCGGCCCTTAAGCTTTCCGCGGCGGAGGAATTCGTCAATAAGCTCGATAAAGGGGTTAAGACCGACCTTAAGGAACATGGCTCCGGCTTAAGCCTTGGCCAGATGCAGCGTTTAGCCATCGCCAGGGCGATCTATCAAGACGCGCCGATCCTCTTATTGGATGAGGCCACTTCTTCTCTTGATGAGAAAATAGAACAAACCGTCTTGGATAACCTTTCCAAACTCAAGAACAAGACCATCATCTTCGTCACGCATCATAAAGCCGTCCTCGCCATCACCGACAAAGAAGTCGCCTTTCCAGGGAAAAACGAGTAATGGAACAAAACGATAATTACCTCAAATATAGCCAGTTGCTTATCAATCTTATTTCCAGCTACTTCCACAAGAAGAAACTTTCCCTTGCTTTGGAAGAAAATGATTTCAAATGGCTCTATAGGTTCGGCAAAAGCCACAAGATCGGGGCAACCTTATATTTCGCTTTATCTTTTAACGACGCCTTCAAGGAGGAGAAGATCGAGAAAGCCTTCGAATCCTTTTATGCCTCTTGTTTGAAGAAGACCATCCTCTTTGAGCAGGAAAGGGCCAAGCTTTATAGCTTCTTTAATGAGAATGGCATCGACTTCCTGCCTCTAAAGGGCATCAATTTCTGCACCTATTACCCAGAATACGGCATGAGGGAATTCGCGGATAACGATATCCTCTTCGATAAGAAATACGCGAAGAAGGTACGTAATTATTTCCTTAAGGAAGGCTATAAGGTCGAGACCTACGGTAACGGGCCGCATGACGTTTATCAAAAGGCGCCATCCTTAAACTTCGAGATGCACCGCTTCTTGTTTAACCCTGAAGCGGAATTTGGACCGATCTCTGATTATTTCATCAATATCCTCAAAGCCTCTCCTATCAAAGAAGGCCATGAGCATGCGATGTCTAATGAAGATAGCTACCACTACTTCATCGCCCACGCCTATAAGCACTTCTCCCACGGCGGTTGCGGCGTCCGTACCCTTATCGACATCGCCTTATATCTAGAAAGATTCCCGCTTAACCGCGAGAAACTGGACAAAGCCCTCCAAAGAAGCGGTCTATATGAGTTTGAGCAAAGCATCTCTAGCCTCAGCTTAAAGATTTTCCGCGGGAACGAATTAAGCAAAGAAGAGGCCGACATGTTCTTATACATCATGTCTTCCGGCGCCTACGGCACGATGGAGCATCATGTCGCGAACAACTTAAAGAAGCAGAGCAAGTTCGGCTATATCATGCATAGGCTCTTCCCGCCTCTTAGCTATTACAAGAACTGCAAGCCTTGGGCTTATTATTCAATCATCGGCATTCCTATCGCCTGGTTCATGCGCCTCGTGAGGGCTTTGATTCACCGCGGGAAAAACATCAAAGAAGAGATTCGCATCGTCAAAGAAAGCGAGAAATGAAAAGCGCCCTTAAGGGCGTATTCGTACACTTTTTCAAAAATTTGTTTTATTCTAGTTGCAAGGTCTAAACCGTGAACGAAGACAAGAAGAACAAGCTTAACCGCGAAATCGAAGCTGACGCCAACAAGTTCAACATCACCGTTATTATCTTGATGGCGCTCATGTCTGTCGCCTGTGAAGTCCTCAATAACGTCGGGGTTTTCTTAGTCGACAAGAATGTCATGCACATCGGCATGGGCATCGCTTTGATATTCCTTTTGATCCCAATCAGTTTTTATCTCGTCCATGACATATTCATGAAGAAGGAGACCTCCATTTTCTATTGGCCAAACCTCAAAGGTTTGATCATCGGCTCCGTCTTCATCGCCGTCTTATCATTCAACGTCGCTTTGACGAATCATTCCTTGATTCTTATCCTCGTCCCATCTTTGGTCGCCGCCCAATATAAAAACAACAAAGCGGTCAACCATTGGGTCGGCGTCGTTTCCATCATTCTCGTCCCTATCGGCGTCTATGGCGGTTATTTCCTTGGCAGCTTAGACCATAACTTGGTTAAGGTTGCCGCTGATCAGACCACCGCGACCATCGCCGAAAGATGGGAACTCGCCAAGGGAAGCGGACGTATGCTCTCCCTCTTCACCCACCACGTCTTACCACGCGCCTTATGCGTCTTAGCGGCCGACGCCCTTATTATCGGCATCCTTAAGCGTAATGAGAGGATGATCGACGGCCAGTTAGAATTGACCGATCGGCTACAAGAACAGATGGATAAGACCTCCCATATCCAGGAAAGAATCGCGAATAACCTCGCCGCCCTTATCGAAAACCGCGACGTCTCCACCGGCGAGCACGTCGTTCGTACGCAGGCCTACGTTAAGCTTATCTGCGACGAACTGAGAAGGAACCCATCCTATCAGCGTCCGTTAAGCGAAGAAGAAGCCGCCTTAATCATCAAGGCCGCCCCACTCCACGACGTTGGTAAAATCAAGGTCAGCGACGTCATCTTGAAGAAACCTGGCAAACTCACCCCAGAAGAATATGAAGCGATGAAACTCCACGCCGTCGCGAGCGACGCCATTATCCACAGCATTCTAGATAACATCGAGGAAAGCGAATTCGTCTATGTCGCCGATCAGATTGCCGTCCACCACCACGAGAAATGGGATGGCTCTGGCTACCCAAGCAACCTCAAAGGCGAAGAAATCCCTCTCCCCGCCCGTATCATGGCGGTCGCGGATGTCTTCGACGCCTTGGTCTCGATCCGCGTCTATAAACCACCATTCCCGCTCGATGAGGCCTTTACCATCATCAAGGATTCCTCCGGCACCCACTTCGACCCGCAGATCGTTAAGGCCTTCCTTAACATCAGGGATAAGGTCACCGAGGTCGCTAAAGGCAAGGTAGAACAGGCCTCTTTATAACAATTAAGGCGCTTCCGTAAGCGTCTTTTTTTATGCCCGAAATCGGGAAAACGATAAAAATGCATAGTAAACGGTTAGTTATTTATAACTACCACGAACAAACTTGCTATAATCTTTCGCGGTTCTATAAGGAGACCAACAAATGAAAAAACCTGTCCTCTTAGTCGTCATGGACGGCGTCGGCTTCTCGAAAACCCATCTCGGCGATGCGGTTACCATGGCCAACACCCCAACCTTAGACGAAATGTTAAAGAATTATCCAAACACCCGTTTGAAGGCCCACGGCCCAGCCGTCGGCTTACCAAGCGATGATGACATGGGTAACTCGGAAGTCGGCCACAACGCCTTAGGCTGCGGCCAAATCTATTCCCAGGGCGCGAAGCTCGTCAACGAATCCATCAGCTCCGGCAAAATGTATGAATCCGAAGCCTGGCACGAGGAAATCGAGAACGTTAAGAAAAACGATTCCACCCTCCACTTCTTGGGCTTGCTCTCTGACGGCAACGTCCACTCCAACATCGCCCACCTCTTCGCGATGATCAAAGAAGCGAAGAAAGAAGGCGTCAAGAAAGTCCGCGTCCACATCTTATTGGACGGCCGTGACGTCCCAGCCACCTCCGCGCTTATCTACGTCGACGAACTCGAGAAGCTCATGGTTGAGCTCCGCGATGCCAACTTCGACATCAAGATCGCTTCTGGCGGCGGACGTATGAAGATCACCATGGACCGTTACCAGGCCAACTGGGGCATGGTCGAGGAAGGTTGGCACACCCACGTCCTCGGCGAAGGCAAACAATTCGCCACCGCGAAGGAAGCCATCGAAGCCTACCGTGACCAGTTCGGCGTCATCGACCAGGACCTCCCAGCCTTCGTCATCGCCGAAAACGGTGAGCCTGTCGGTAAGATTGTCGACCATGACTCTGTCATCCTCTTCAACTTCCGTGGCGACCGCGCGATTGAAATCTCCATGGCCTTCGATATGAAGGACTTCGATAAGTTCGACCGCGTCGTCTATCCAGACGTCTGCTACGCCGGCTTGCTCCAATATGACGGCGACTTAAAGCTTCCAAAGCGCTTCTTAGTCAACCCACCGGAAATCCGTCATACCCTCACCGAACTTATGATTGAGCACGGCGTCAACGAATACGCCATCTCCGAAACCCAGAAATACGGTCACGTCACCTACTTCTGGAACGGCAACAAATCCGGCAAATTCAGCGAAGAGCTCGAGACCTACGTCGAGATCCCATCCGACGTTGTTCCATTCGACGAACGTCCATGGATGAAGTCCGCGGAAATCACCGACGAACTCCTCAAGGCCTTAGCCTCCAAGAAATATCAGTTCCTCCGCGTCAACTTCCCGAATGGCGACATGGTTGGCCACACCGGCAACTTAGACGCCACCATCTGCTCCATGGAAGCTCTTGACCTTGCTCTTGCCCGCCTTAAGAAGGCCTGCAAAGAACTCGGCTACATCATGCTCGTCATGGCCGACCACGGCAACGCGGACGAAATGCTCGAGAAGAACAAGAAAGGCGAGATTCAGGTCAGAACTGCCCACTCCCTCAACCCAGTCCCATTCATCATCGTTGATGATGACAACAAGTACGAAATCGCCGATGGCGAATTCGGCCTTGCCAACGTCGCCCCAACTGTTGCGAAGATCTTCGGTTTCGAAGCTCCAGCCTGCTGGGAAAAGTCGATCATCAAATAAGCGTCAATCCACCCTTAACCCAACTCCGTTGAGTTGGGTTTTCTTTTTCGATTGGACCCCCTCGCTGGGGACGAATGGTGCGGAGAAAGAAATCATCTCCAGTCTCGACGGGGAAACCCGCCCTTCCAACGACGTTGAAACGATAAAATAGTCATTCAGACTCAGGACTCACCGACCGCCTGGTAGTGGGCGGGCAAGAGAAGAGGGCGAAGGCTAAAGCCATTAATACAACTAATCTTGCGCCGGTGTCCACGGCGATATTATCGGAGGGTTGTTATAGGTGAAAACCTCCAATGCAGTCATTGACATCGAATTACATGCGTCACTCGACTTAGCCGTAACAATAGTAAAAGACCATCAGATCGGACTCTATAACAAAACCGCCAAGAATATGCCTTGTGCACTCCTTGTCGAAATAAAAGAAACTTTCAATATAAACTCCTCCGCTGGGGCTATAAACGGGGCGACAACGGTTTAGTAGGGCGTGCGATTCTTCTCTAGTCTCGAAAAGAACGTGTCCCGCTTCGTAGGTCACGCTGGTGTCGAACCTCGGGTTTCCGTATGTTCTCTCCTCCTCGATGAAGTAGGACTGGTAGATCGAGACGGTGCAATAAACCGCGGAGGAACTGGACGGCTCAGGCGCCGCCGAGGATTCCGAGGACGGGCCGAACGCCGTAGATTCTTTTCCCGACGATTCGACCGAAGGGGACGACAATGGTAGGTCTCCGATCGGCAATGACCATTGGTAAACGCTCGAAGATGGAACCGATTCGGCCTGATTATCGGCGCACGAGGAAAGGGAAAGGCTAAGGCAAGCAACAGCCAATAAACCGTACGGCATCTTCATGGTCTATCCCCTTTCTTATACATTTCACCAAAGAATGACCTGCTATTGATATTTGTCAATATGAAAGTATTAAAAACTAGATATTTGACCGAAAAAAGACGAAAAATTGAAATTCAAGCCAAATGTCTTTCATAGAAAAAGGATCGCATGGTTGCGACCCTTTCGTTGGATTTATAAGGTTATTCCTCTTCCGCTTTCTTGTGGTAATCCTCATAGAAGAACTCAAGGTTCTTACGAGGACGTTCAAGGGCGAAGGCATGGACACAGGCACCATCGAAGCCAAGGCGGACGGTCTTGCCGCTGTAATCGAGGTGCTTACCATTATTAGGAACGATGACTATAACATCGTGTTCGCCGACCTGAACGTGAAGATGGGTCGAGCCGCCCATAAGTTCGGAAACCGTGACGATTCCAGGAACGCCATTTTCTTCGAAGCGGATGTGTTCTGGACGCACGCCTAACGTAACATCCTGGGACTCAACGTTATTAGCAAGAAGTCGCTCGCACTTCTCTTCGGAAAGCTCGACTTTATATCCGCTTGGGAGAACGGCATAGTATTTATCGCCTTCTCTTTCCAAACGGCCATCGAAGTGGTTCATCTTCGGGGTGCCGATAAAGCTGGAGACGAAGATGTTCCTTGGGTTATCGAAGACTTCCTGCGGGGTGCCGATCTGCTGGATGAAGCCGTCTCTCATGACGACGATGCGATCGCCGAGGGTCATGGCCTCGACCTGGTCGTGTGTGACGTAGATGAAAGTCGTGGAAATCTTCTTGCGGAGCTTGATGATTTCGGTGCGCATCTCATTTCTTAATTTCGCATCAAGGTTAGAAAGAGGTTCGTCCATGAGAAGGACGTTAGGATTGCGGACGATAGCGCGACCGATGGCAACACGCTGACGCTGACCACCGGAGAGAGCCTTTGGTTTGCGCTTAAGGTATTCGGTGATGCCGAGCATCTCCGCGGTTTTGAGGACCTTGTATTCGCGCATGCCCTTGGACATCTTGGCGACGTATTCTTTTTCGCCATTCTTGATGGCTTCCTGGCAAGCGGCGATTTTAGCGGCGTTGGCCTCTTCTTCTTTGGCGATCCATGCTGGAACGGTGCGAGGCTTATCGTTCTTCGGGGCTGGGATTTCTTTGCCCTTCTTGAAGGTGCGATAGATGAATTTGGTTAAGCGAGACGGCTCTCTTGGACCAAGGTATTTTTCCCTGGTCTTGGCTAAGACGTCGTTTCTCCAATTGAGGTATTCGATCTCGAATTCGTATGGGATTCTCTGCTTCAAGATGGTGAGAGGGTACTCCATATTCTTGAAGACGGTCATATGCGGATATAGGGCGTAGCTCTGGAAGACCATCGCGATATCTCTATCCTTTGGCTCAACCGCGTTGCAGAGGTTGCCGTTGATATAGAGCTCGCCTTCGGAGATATCCTCAAGGCCGGCGATCATTCTCAGGGTCGTGGATTTACCGCATCCAGAAGGGCCGACAAGGACGAGGAACTCGCCATCGGCGATCGTCAAATTGAAGTTCTGGACCGCGACGACGCCCTTCTTGGTGATCTGAAGATTGGTTTTCTTAACTTCAGAACCTTGGGCCTTCGCCTTCTTTTTCTCCGCTTTCTCGGAGTACGGATAGATTTTAACAATATCCTTTAAGATTACTTCTGCCATTGTTTTAGCCTTTCACGGAGCCCGATGTGACCCCTTTGATAATGTATTTGCTTAAGAGTAAATAGACCACGACGATCGGGAGGATCGCAAGGAAGGTGACCATCCAGATCTGACCGGCGTCCGCTTTCGAGAAGGATTGCGAAGCCAATGTGGCCAACATAACAGGAAGGGTCTTCTTATCGTCGCTCTTAAGGAGCAAGGATGGGATATAGAGGTTGTTCCAGGAAGCGACGAAGGAGAAGATGCCCTGAACCGCGAGAGCTGGCTTCATAAGCGGCAAGACGACGCGGTTGAAGGTCATGAATTCGGAGCTGCCGTCGATACGGCTCGCCTCCACCAAATCAAGCGGTAAAGTAGCCTTCAAATACTGAAGCATATAGAAGTAAACGCTTGGGGCGGCGATGGATGGAACGATGAGCATCCAAAGCTGGTCGGTGGCGCCGATCTGATAGGCCAAACGGATGAAGCCGAGGGAAGAGACCTGGGCCGGAATCATCATGATGGCCAAGATGAAGCAGGAGATGAATTTCCTGCCTTTGAAGCGATAGGCGTGAATCGCATAAGCGCTTAAGGCGGAGAAATAGGTGGTGAGAATCGCCGTGAAGGCGGCGACGATGAAGGAATTCAAGGTACCCTGGAGGATGTTGACCGTCTCAGGCTTGAATAAGGCTGACTCTAAGTTCTCGAAGAAGTGAGTGCTTGGAAGGCCGGTGAAGACGCCCTGGAGCTCCGCTTTGCTCATGGTCGAGTTAACGATGAGGATATAGAAGACGAAGAAGCAGATGAGGACGTTGAAGATCAAGAACGCATAGACGAGGATCTTCTCAAGAATCAAGGCAAGTTTCGCTCTGGAGTTGCGGGCATTGCCGTTATCTTTCTTTTCCATAGTTTTAGTTACGTTTTCCATGATTTGCCCTCCTTTCTCAATCGGTATTGTCCTTAGTGATGCTGCGGAAGATGAAGAAGCTCAAGATCGCGGTGAAGATAAAGAGGATGACGGAGATGGCGCCGGCACGGCCATAGTTGTTCGCGCCGATAACGCGTCCTAAATACATAACGAGTGTGAAGGAAGTCTCGTCTGGGCGACCATTGCCGCCGGTCATGATGTGCGGGACGTCGTACATCTGGATACCACCGATCATGGAGGTGATGAGGACGTAGAGGAAGATTGGCTTTAATAACGGCATCGTGATGGTGCGGAAAGTATGGAAAGCACCACTGCCGTCGATTCTCGCGGATTCGAAGATGGAGTCATCGATGCTCTGGATACCAGCCATAAGCATGAGGGTCGTGTTGCCGAACCACATGAGGTAGTTGATGACGCCGATGAGGGTACGCATGGATACGGTCTTACCCAAGAAGTTATATGGTTGATCGAGCATGCCAGAATGGACCAATATAGAGTTGATTGGACCGACGTTGCTGAAGAGCTGCATGAATAAGAGACCGAAGGCCGAGGCCATGATGACGTTCGGCATATAGAAGACGGTCTTGAAGAAACCTTGGCCTTTGATCTTCAAACGACTGCTGGTGAAGATGACGGCAAGGAGCAAGGAAACGACAAACTGCGGGACGGCGCAGATGAGCCAGAGGACGATGGTGTTCCAGAGGTATTTAAAAACGAGGATCGTGCCGCCTTCGGCCGGAGTGAAGATGTCGATGTAGTTTTGGAGACCGCAGAATTCAGGGCCGACCCAAGCACGACCGACGCGGTAATATTTGACGAAGGAATAGCCAAAGGTCAAAAGCTGGGGATAAAGGGTAAAGATAAGATAAACGACGAAAAACGGAATTAAGAAAATATAACCCCATTTAGCATAGCTTATCGTTTTCCTTTTCTCTTTTGGGCCTCTTCTCAGGGCTTGATCTTTGTCTTTCATAAACGCGTCTCCTAATTGTGGCTGTTTGGCTTCCTTTGGTAAAGAGCCGATGGACGGTTTCTTACCAAAGAAAGCCGTGGCGGGGTCGTGCCCGCCACGGCCACTTTCAATTCTGTTTGCTAAACCTTATTTCTTGATGGTGAGGTTGGCGAACTGAGTCTTGATCTTGTTGTAGAAATTGTCGAGGGCCTTTTCTTCGGTGACGGTGCCTTCGAGGTATTCTTCGTAAGCTTCCTGGAAGCCTTCGTTGCAATACTGGTCGTAGATGGTGACGTTCTCGAATTTGATGTCCTTCGCAAGGTCAACGAAGATAGCGGTATCGTTCTGGCCGCCGAGGAATTCGTTGTGACGATCGCCTTTGGCAACCTTTTCGTTGTAGGCCTTGTTGTTGGTGAACTGGTTTTCGTTGTCAGTGAGAGCCTTCATGGTGGCTTCGTCATTGATGTACTGGTTCATGACTTTGGCGACGAGGTCGGTGTTGTCAGAACCGGTGGCAGCGAGTAACCAGGTGCCGCCCCAGAAGTGAGCCTGTGGGCCTTTGCAAAGAGCCCAATCACCAACTTTGGAGGAGCCCATGCAGAAGTTGTAGTACCAAGCTGGGCCGAAGCAGGCAAACGCCTTCTTGGATTCGCTGGTCTCGGCGATGGTCGCGGTCTTGGTGGCGGACCAAACGCCTTCTTTGCCGCCGGTTGGGGCATACTGGTTGTCAACGAACTTCTTGGCCTGTTTCATCCAAGACTTAACAGTGTCTGGGATGGAGAGCTCGTTTTTGTCGTTGACCCATGGGGTGGAAGCGTTGTTGGAGAAGACACGGTAGGATTCCATGTCGCAGGCGGTGAGATAGTAGCCTTTGGCCTTCATCTGATCGCCGAGAGCTTCGAATTTGGACCAATCGGAGACTTTCTTCTGGACTTCGGCTGGATCATCGGTGCCGAGGACCTCTTTGGCGATGGTTCTGTTGTAGATCATGCCAGATGGGCAGCACTGGAAGGAGACACCTTTGACGAAACCGTTGTGGTCGGAAGCGGCCTGGACGGTGTATTTATAGGTGTTGGACATATCGGTGACGCCAAGGCCCTTGATGTCCATGGTGGATTCGTCATCAGCATATTTAAGGATGTAGTCAGCTTCGGCGAGGAACATGTCGATCTTGTCATCGGCAGCGGCCTTAGCCTGATTATCAAGAGCAAGGTCAAGAGCTTTCTGATAAGCACCATCTTTGGATGGGGTTTCGGTGAAGACGACTGGGATGCCGTCGATGTGGAGACCGGTCTTGGCGGCCTGGGCATCTGCGGTGGCCATTAATTTGCCTTCTTTGATGAGAGCTTTGCCTTCATCGGTGGAGTACTTATTGAAGAAACCACGGAATTCTTCGTTCCAGCAGGCGATCTTGAAGACCTTACCAGAGTTGTCGACTTTCGCGTTGGACTTAGGACCATTGTTGCAAGCAGTGAGCAACGCAATGGAGCCAAGAGCGCAGAGACTGAGACCTAAAATTCTTTTTTTCATATAACCCTCCTAGGTTTTAAGAATTTTGTTAGCCGCTATTTCAAGCAGCACGCTTAACTTAATCGTTTAAGTTTGGCGTTTTTTTATGGGCCTACTCAACATATGGCCCATATCAGATTTGACGGTCGGCGGCTGATTAGATCAATTTGCTTGCGATGGGTAAGCGCTTACAGTGGCATGTGCTTCAATCAAGTTCTTTAGCAGAGCCACAACCAACACTCGCAAATCAATTTTTTGTCGCTTAACGCTTTAATCAGCCACTAATCTATCATTATGAAAAGCGTTTGACAATAGCATTTTTAAAATTTACTTATTCGTTTTCGTAAAACGCTTACATTTTCAAATCTTTGTATTAATAGTTTCGATTAAGAAAACGTTTTTGAGAGATTTGGGCGTTTTCCATACCATCTATATAGGTTATTATGAACGCGATTCAGTAAACTACGAAAATTCCCTTCTTTACGTATGCACGCGCATTACCTTGACATAAATAGGCGCTTTTCTTTTAAAAACTATCCAATTCGCCCGATTTTTCGCTCCATGAAACCACCAAATTCAAATTTTCATCCTAATTTTGGGTGGGTTTTGTTTTTCCGCACTCTTAAATCTCGACTTTTGCGTCTATAATTTGGTATCTACCGAAAACGCTTACGCTAAGAAGGTTATTTTATGGTCAAAATTAAAGACATCGCTGACAAATGTAATCTTTCCGTCGCCACTGTATCAAAAGCTTTAAATGGTAAGAGCGATTTAAGCCGGGAAACCATCGATTTCGTTTTACGTGTCGCAAAAGAGATGGGTTATATCCCAAATGCTTCAGCCCGCTTATTGAAGACTAACCGCTCCTACTCCATCGGCGTCCTCTTCGTCGATACCACCGCTTCGGGTCTTGAACACGAATACTTCTCTTCGATCCTCAACTCCATCAAAACGGCAGCTGAGGATTTGGGATTCGATATTACCTTCATCTCCCATAACGCCGGAAAAACCAAACTCACCTATTACGAACACGCCAAATTCCGCTGCTGCGATGGCGTCATCATCGCCTCTGTCGATTTCAAAGATCCAGAGGTCGAAGCCCTCGTCGAAAGCGACATTCCAACCGTCACAATCGACTATGACTTCGATAATCAGTCCTCCGTCGACAGCGATAATATCGCTGGCTTGCGCGACATCATCAATTATCTCGTCAAGAATGGTCATAAGAAGATCGCCTTCATCCACGGCGAAATGACTTCCGTTACCCAAAAACGTCTTTCTAGCTTCTACAGGGAATGCGAGGCCAGAGGCCTTAACGTTCCTGAGGAATACATCAAAGAAGGCTTATACCACGTCCCGCAGGTCTCTGGCATCGCCACAAGAGAACTCTTAGAGCTTAAGGATCGCCCAACCTGCATCATCTATCCTGACGACTATTCCTTATTAGGCGGCATCACCGAAATCGAAAAACATGGCCTTCATGTTCCAGAAGATATCTCTGTCGTCGGTTATGACGGCATCCGCCTATCCCGCTTGATGAGACCGGTCTTCACCACTTACGTCCAGAATACCGCCGAGATTGGCAAGGCCGCCGTCTCGAAGCTAGTCGAAATCATCGAGAACCCGAAGATCGCCTTACCGGAAAGAAAAATCATCGAAGGCCATCTACAAGAGGGCAACACCGTTAAGAAGATCAACTAAAAAGAGGGACGAACCCTCTTTTCTACTCCAAGACGACTGCTATATGGTGCGTGCCACCATCGTTTTCATTAAACCTGATGGAGGCAAGTTCTCTAGATACACCATCGACGTTGACCGAAGAGGCCTTATAGGCGTAACGGCCTTTAGGTTTCTTGATCTCTACTATGTAGCTGGTCTCTCCTTTCTTATAGGAGAAACGATACTTATCGACTTCTTTTGGTAGTAATGGATAGAATCCATCGCCCAAGAAGGAGATACCGGAAAGCTCTTTGATATTAAGGGTGAGCCAGGTTGCCGTGCCGCTTAAGATCGGGCCCATATCCTCTAAGGTCATTGGGTTGCAATACTGGGTGCAGAAACGTGGATTGCCTTTCTTGATATATGGGTTTTCCGCGTCGATATACGGGTAGACGTGATCTAGCATGAAGTAAGCATCATCCAATAGGCGTTCCTTAAGGGCTAAGTCCTTAACTTCGCGGGAAGCCTTGAAGCAGGCGTTAACAAACATCATAGTCGCATGTTTGAATACGCCGCCATTCTCGCGGTCGCCCAAGAAATAATGGCTGGTCGCGCTGTCACGGTTACCTGTAAGGGTGAGGTCTTCTTCGCTCGCTAAGCGATAACCAACACTGGTTTTTAGATACTTATCGACGTATGTGAGCATCGAAGCGATCTGTTCTTCATTTGCCATCGAGGCAAGGACGCTCCAGGAGAAGCTATTGAGATAGAAGGAACCATTATCGATTTCCTTATGCTCGCTAAGTCCATCGCCTCTCGCGCCGACATATTTGATTTTGGAACTCTCGCGGTTGATTAATACGCGGGCGTAATATCCCTTAATATAGGCGTGTTCCTTGGAGTTTTTCTCCATCTCTTCGACGAGTTCCTCAAAGGCTGCTCTTTCTCTTTCAGAGAGTTTAGCTTCTTTTAAGAAGCTTCTGACCCCGGCGATATAGAGGAGGGCATTCATGACAGACTCAGAAAGGTCATTGACCATCCTTTCGCCATCTTTGATTAAGCCTTGCTCTACTTGCTGGTAATAGAGTTTTTCCTTATCTGGACCCATCAAGCAATAATCGCCATCGATCTTAAGGCAGTCGTTCCAGTCGGCACGGTCTAATAATGGGAGGCCATGTTTACCGGTAGAGATGCGTCCGGAATATAGGGCGATTCTAAGTAAGGTATCGATTAATGGGCGTTTAGAGTCTTTCTCCGCGGTCAAGAATTCTTCGTGGAGTATGTCTTGATCTCCGGTTTCCCTAAGGTAGATGGCCACCGCGATGAATAACCAAATCGCATCATCGCTGCACATGCCAGGCTCTTTGCCTTCGTAATAGAAATTGTGGTTGGCATAGCCAAAACGATATACATTCTCAATCCATTTACGTAAAAGCTCCTTGCTTAAGGCGCCTTTACCTTCGGCGACGAAATAAGGAATCGAGGCGAATAAGTCCTGGATTTCACGGAAGCCGATCTGGCGATATCCCTTCTGGGTTTGGGCGAAGGCTCTCGATAAGAAAGTCTGGTATTGGGTTTGGAATGGGAGATTATAGGAGATCATCGCATCGAAGTTAGGCCTGCCGCTTTCGGTAGAGAAGGAGGAGGCGTATTTCTCAAAGGCGATTCTTCTTTCTTTTCTTTCTTTAACAAGAGAAGCGATATTGCCATAAGTTCCTAAGAACTTAGCGACTTTTTCTTCTAAGGCTTTCTCTGGGTTATCCCCACTGGCGACGGCACCGGTATAGGTGAATAAGGCAAGCTTCTCATTGGCCTTAACGTGGACCTTTTTCTTCAAAGCAAAGAAGGAAGCGCCTTTAGTGCCTAACTTATTGTCAAAACTATTAATTCCTCTTGGAGATGTGATGTCGCCACCGCCCAAGAAGGCGGTCGCGTCATTGGTAAAGCTCTCCGCATAGCCTTGCCCTTCAACGGAAAGACCAAAGAAACGGACATGATCCTTGAGGTATTCCGGGTAATAATGTGGCGAAATCGCCAAGATCTCATGTTCATCGTTAAGGAGCAAGGATCCTTCTTGGATAACAGTCTGATAGATAACGTCTTCCTGGACACAGTTTGGATTGGAGAAGCCAAACATGCCGGTGAAGATAATCTCGATATCCCTCTCCTTTGGAGAGAATAAGCGGACTTCCTGGATTTCCAAGGCTTCTGGGCAACCTTCTTTCTGGGCAAAGAGCCAGATGGTTCTTTCGATTGTTAATCCACCCTTCAAGACATAGGTGATAACCGTAACGTTTTGTCCATGATGGGCGGTCGCAGAGACAACAGAGGAAGAGATCTGGCCGCTATAGAAGATGACATTGCCATCTTCGACAAGGTAGAACTGGCGGTTAAATGGGTTGCCATTCTCCTCTGGGCGGATGTCCCAACGGGAGGCTAAGACTTGATAAGCCGCTTCCGCGCGGAAAGAGCCGCGACCTAAAGAATCGACAACGCTTTTTGGAGTGCTGAGCAATGGTTCCTCACTGTTGGTGCGGTCTCCCAAGAGGAGGTTTACCCCATAATGAGGGCCAATCTCCGGAGAGAGAAGATCGATATCGATAGAGCCATCTGGATTGAGGGTTCCGCCATATGTAGCAAGGCCTTTGATAGCCTTCTTAATGCAATAAGAAACCTCTTTTGGGAGCCTTCCTCCCGCTAAGGAAACTTCGCCTTCCTTGATTAAAAAGAGATACCCGTGGTCTTCTTTTTTCGTGACAAAAGAGATAAACGTCCCCTCTCTTTTTAAAATCGAGAGCAAAGGAAGAGGCCTGATGTCGCCCGCGAAAGCGACATAGATTCCTTTGACGTAATCCACATAGCCTTCATCTAGTGCAGTAAGACCTTTCGCCTTGTCGCGAAGGTTCTTGATGGGGTCGACTTGCTCACCCCTTGCGTGAATGAAGATTGGTTTCATATTTAGACCTCTTTTATTCAATTGGTCGAACGAGCGGACGGATGGTGCCGCCTTCCTGGAGTTTTCCTTTAACTTTAACAAGTTCCGGGACGAAGAGCTTTGGATTCTCGATCTGAGAGATTAGTTTCGATGCGGCCAAGCGGCCAATCATTTCGCTATCCTGGCAATAAGTGGTTAAAACCGGCTGAATCATGCGCGATAAGTAGATGCCGTCATATCCAGCGATCGAGACGTTATCGATAAATTCCCTATCACCACTAAGCCTACTGGAGAGGAGGACTACCGCGGAGATATCGTCGGTACAAAGAACACAAGTCGGCTTATCTTTAAGTTTTCCTAAAGCCTGGAAAGCTTTGATAACCGATTCTGGGTCATGGTATCGAGCCATCGGCATGTATTCGTCTTTCGCGCTGATTCCAAGTTCGGTTAAGGCTCTGACATAACCGGCAACACGTTTTCTGGTAACGGTTGTGTCTTCACCATGGATGAAGGCGATCTTCCTGTGTCCGAGCTTATAGGCGCGCTTGGTTAACTCATAAACGCCGTCTTCGTTGTCAGACATGATAGATGTACAACCATCAAAGGTATGGTCGATAGTTACGGTTGGGATATTGCTCTGGGCTAATTCCATGACGTTTGGATCGTTGAAGTCGACGGAGGCGATTACAACCCCATCGATTGCCCTACTCTTCACGTGCTGCAAATAGGTTGGGCGAAGTCCGCTATAATTCTCGGAGTTAATGAACGTGATGTCATAACCACGAGATTCCGCCTCGACCTTAATCGCGTTAAGAATCGTGGAGAAGTATTCGTGACGTAAACCGGATTGGCTCTTATCGACGAAAAGAACGCCGATCGAGAAAGAACGGTGCATTTTCAGCGTACGCGCGAAATGAGAAGGTACGTATCCGAGCTCGCGTGCGCACTCCTTTACGCGGTCAACAGTCGTCTGAGGAATCTCTGGCGATCCATTAAGGGCTTTTGAAATCGTCGCGTTAGATAAGCCGAGCGCTTTTGCAATGTCAGAAATCTTCGCCATTATCTATTCCTTTACTAAATCGTTTTCGCTATATAAGGCTATTGTCCGAGAGCCGTTTTTGTCAAGGAAATCCATGTAATCGGTTACATATGGCTATTCATCGATATCTTTACGTTTTGCATTTTTTGGTCACAAAAGTAATTCTTGCTCTTGTAATTGGTATCTAAACATCTAAAATGATTGCATAGCGAAAACGTTTAAGTTAGATATTGTTGGCCGATAAATAAGGAAAAGGCCAGAAAACTCTCAACTGACAGTTTGCTTTTGCCCTGAAAGCGGGTGCGACTATGAAATTTGGACATTTCGATGACAAAAACAAAGAATACGTAATTGAGACTCCGTGTACTCCTTCCCCTTGGATTAACTATTTAGGGCAAGATCACTTTTTCTCTTTAATCAGCAATACCGCTGGCGGTTATAGCTTTGACACCGACGCCAAGATGAGAAGACTCACTAGGTATCGCTATAACGAAGTCCCAGCCGACATGGATGGCCGCCACTTCTACGTCAAAGAAGGCTCCCTTATCTGGAGCCCGTCTTATCTCCCAGTTAAAACTCCACTTGATTCCTATTCCTGCCGTCATGGGCTTGGATACACCATCATCTCCGGTGAAAAGAATGAGCTTGCCGCCGAGATGACTTTCTTCGTCCCTCATGGCGAATCCTGCGAAATCCAGAAGATCCACCTCACCAACAAGAGCAAAGCCAAAAAGGTTTTCTCTTTCTTCGCGATGGAAGAATGGTGCTTATGGAACGCCTCCGACGATGGCGAGAACTTCCAGCGTAACCTCTCCACCGGCGAAGTCGAATGCTATAACGGCATCATCTACCACAAGACCGAGTTCCGTGAGAGAAGGAACCACTACGCCTTCTATTACGTCAACCATAAGACCAGCCACTTCGAAAGTGACCGCGATGCTTTCTTAGGCATGCACAATGGCTTTGACCATCCAGCCCAAGTCATCGAAGGCAACCTCAAAGATGGCGTTGCCTCTGGATGGCACCCAATCGCTGCCCACCAGATCGACCTCGAACTCGAAGCCGGTGAAAGCAAAGACTTAATCTTTATCCTTGGTTATTGTGAGATTGCTAAGGGCGAAGCTAAGTTCGTCGCCCCAAGCGTCATCAATAAGAGACCAGCCGAAGAATTAATCGAGAAATTCAACACCACCGAGAAAGTCGATGCCGCTCTCGTCGCCTTAAAGAAGAAGATGCACGCCTTCCTCGACGTCTATAAAGCCGAAACCGGTAACGAGAAGTTGGACCGCATGGCCAACATCTGGAACCCGTATCAGTCCATCATCACCTACTGCATGTCCAGAAGCGCTTCTTATTACGAATCTGGCATCGGTCGCGGCATGGGCTTCCGTGATTCCTGCCAGGACTTACTTGGCTTCGTCCATATGATTCCAGAGAAGGCGAGACAGAGAATCATCGATATCGCCTCCATCCAGAAAGAAGATGGCAGCACCTACCACCAATACCAGCCATTAACCAAGAAGGGCAACGCTGATATCGGCGGCGGCTTCAATGACGATCCGCTTTGGCTTATCGGTGCGACTGCCGCCTACATCAAGGAAACCGGCGATTACACCATCTTGGATCATCCAACCCCATTCGATAACAAACTCGGCAGCGAGAAACCTCTTATGGAGCATCTCCGCCGCTCGGTCAATTTCACCATCAACCACAAAGGTCCTCATGGCCTTCCACTTATCGGCAGGGCCGACTGGAATGACTGCTTGAATCTTAACTGCTTCAGCGAAACTCCGGGCGAATCCTTCCAGACCACCGAGAATAAGGGTGACGGCAAGGTTGCCGAATCCGTCTTCATCGCCGGCATGTTCGTCAAATACAGCCAGGAATACGCTGAGATTTGCACACATATCGGCCTAAATGATGAAGCAAAGGCCATCCTCGAAGAGAAAAAGAAGATCGAAGAAGCCACCATCAAATACGGATGGGATGGCGAATACTTCCTCCGCGCTTATGACGCCCGCGGCAACAAAGTCGGTTCCCACGAGAACAAAGAAGGCCAGATCTATATCGAGCCTCAGGGCTTCTGCGTCATGGCCGGCATCGGACATGAGCTTGGCTATGGCAAGAAAGCCTTAAAGAGCGCCGAAGAAAAACTCGGCTGCAAATACGGCTTAGAGATTCTTGCCCCATGCTATCACGAATACCATGTTGAATTAGGCGAAATCTCCTCCTATCCGCCGGGATATAAGGAAAATGGCGCTGTCTTCAATCACAACAACCCATGGGTCGTCATCGCCCACTGCGTCGAAGGCGAAAGCAAAGAAGCCTTTGACCTCTATACGAGAAACGCCCCAGCCTTCATCGAAGATGAAAGCGAGATCCATTACACCGAGCCTTACGTCTATAGCCAGATGATCGCCGGTCACGAAGCCAAGAACTATGGCCAGGCCAAGAACTCTTGGTTAAGCGGCAGCGCTACTTGGTCCCTCGTCGCCCTTCAGGAATACCTCCTCGGCATCAGACCGGACTTCGATGGCTTGCTCGTCGATCCGCATCTTCCGGAAGAATTCAAACATCTCCACATCACACGAGTCTATCGTGGCAATACATACGACATAAATATCGACAACACCGCGAAAAATCCTTCTCTCTACATTGATGGAAAGAAGGTCGATGGAAGACGCATCCCTTACGTCAAGGGAATGGGAAAAGTGTCCGTCGAATTAAAGTAACAAAGGTCTTCAGCAGTTTTTCTCCTTTGGGAACCCCCGATGTTTCCGGTCGGGGGTTTCTTCTCCTAAGGAAGGTGAGGTAATCCATGAGCATTATTACAATCCCTGGAAAATTAGGCCGCTTTGTATCGTTAAATAACGGTACAGGTTTTGAGGTCGTCCTCTCCACATTCGGCGCTGGAGTGTATCAGATATACGTCGATGGAGCCCCAATGCTCATCGGCCCAAAAGGCTATTACGATTACGAAATTAGCGATGCCTATTATGGCAAGACAATCGGTAGATATGCGGGCAGAGTCCCTAATGGCGAGCTTAAGTTCAACGGCAAGACCATCAATCTCCCTCTTAACGATCCATTCCACCATACCCTTCATGGTGGGCCAGAAGGTTTCTCCTTCCATGTCTTTGAAGAGGAAATCGCAAATAACGAAGTCAGAATGAGCTATTTTTCTCCGCGCGGAGAAGGCGGTTTCCCTGGTTCTGTTAAACTCACTGTCATCTTCAAGGTAGTTCCTGGGGAATACACCCTTTATATGGACTACGAATTAGAGTCCGATGAACCAACCCCAGTCGGTTTGACCTGCCATAGCTACTTTAACCTTGGGGGAGAGCAAACCGTCTTAGGCGACACTCTCATGATTCCGGCCGAAAAATACTACACGACCGTCATGAAAGCCCCGGATAAACAAATACCCGTCCCTCCTCTTTTGGACTTCAGAAAACCTAAAATCATCAGGGACGTATGCTTAGATCCGACTCTTCCAAGCGACACCGGCGGAGGCATCGACTTCATCTATGTGACGAACGGAAAGTCCACCGTCTTGGAGAATCAGAAATACCGCCTCGAAATCCAGACCGACATGCCAACAATCGCCGTATATACCAATAACTATCCGCGCGAAGGACAACTCTTAAGCAACGGCCGGATAGAGGAGAAATATTCCGCGATCGCCTTGGAGTGTGAGGAGATTCCAAACGACTTCGACGCGATTGCCGTCCTCCCTGGTCAAATCAAGAAACGCCACATCTATTACGTCTTCTCGAAAAAGAAGTAAAACCAAGGCTCTGTTATGCAAGATGACAGAGCTTTTATTTCACCTTGATAGATAAGGACAAAATACCAACGGAATTCCCTTATCTTTTTCGTTAATATTGCTCTCCTTTCTTTAGAAAACTACCTATAATAAGAGTCGAAAGTGAGATAAATATCCTATGACCTACGATGTAGCGATCATAGGGGCTGGAGTCGTTGGCTCTTCTATTGCCTACGTTTTAAGCCACTATGATGTAAAAGTAGTTCTCTTAGACAAGGAGAACGACGTCTCGATGAAGACGAGCAAAGCCAATTCAGGCATCGTCCACGCGGGCTATGACCCGAAACCCGGAACCAAGATGGCTAGGCTCAATGTTGAAGGTAATGCGCTTATCCGCGAATTAGCCCCAAAGCTTAACGTCCATTTCAAGCAATGCGGCTCTTTGGTCGTCGGCGCAACCCCAGAGGACCATAAGGCAATCGATACTCTCTACGAGAGAGGCCTTGCCAACAAAGTCCCTGACATGAAAATCATCAAGGGCAAAGAAGAGGTCCATAAATTAGAACCAAACCTCGCCCCAGAGATTGATTACGCTTTATATGCCGGTAGCGCTGGCGTCATCGCCCCGTGGGAACTCACCTATGCGATGGCCCTTAATGCGGTTGTCAATGGAGCGACTTTCTTAGGCGATGCCGAAGTCAGCAAAATCGAAAAGAAAGGCGAAATGTATCGTTTAACCACCGCGAAAGGAGACGTCGAAGCCAAATATGTCTTCAACTGCGCGGGTTTGAATTCCGATGATATCAATAACGCCCTCGGCATGGATTCCTTCTCCATCACTCCGTGCAAAGGCGAATATTACTTATTGGATAAGAGCCAGGGCAACTTGGTCTCTAGGGTTATCTTCCAAACCCCAAGCAAGATGGGCAAAGGCGTTCTTGTCTCGCCGACCTGCCATGGCAATTTAATCGTCGGTCCTGACGCGAATCTCAACGTCAAATACCGCGAAGATGTCGCGAATACCTTAGATGGCCTTAAGTTCGTTAGAGACGCCTCCGCCAGAAGCGTTCCGAATATCCCATTCTTCGAGAATATCCGTAACTTCGCCGGAGAACGCGCCACCATCGCTGAGATGGATGATTTCCTTATCGGCGAGAAAGAAGGCATGCCAGGCTTCTTCAATTTCGCCGGCATCAAGTCCCCAGGTTTGACCTGTGGCCCTGCCTTTGGCTATGAAGCCATCCGCCTCTTAAAAGAGAAAGGCATCGAATTCAAAGAAAAAGATAACTACAAATTCACCCCGCTTCCGAAGTACTTCAAGGAACTCTCCAAAGAAGAGCAGGAAGCCATGATTAAGAAGAACCCGGCCTATGGCCAGGTAATCTGCCGTTGCGAGACCATCACCTTAGGCGAAATCTTAGAAGCGATCCACTCCCCTCTTCCAGCCGTCTCCATCGATGGCGTGAAGAGAAGGACCAACGCCGGCATGGGTAGATGCCAAGGCGGCTTCTGCGGACCAAAGGTCTTCGACATCCTCATGAAGGAAAACCACCTCAAGTTCGACGAGGTTTACCAAGACGCTACAGGCAGTTCTATCGCCGTAGCCGAAACCAAGGGAGGTGCCAAATAATGATTAAGCACAATCTTGTTATTATCGGTGGCGGTCCTGCCGGCTTAGCCGCTGCTTATGGAGCTTATCAAGCGGGCGAGAGGGACATCCTCATCGTCGAAAGAGATGACACCTTAGGCGGCATTCTCAATCAGTGCATTCATAACGGCTTCGGCCTTACCCGTTTCAAAGAAGAGCTTTCCGGTCCAGAATACGCGGCTAGATATGAAGAGATGGTCGCCTCCACTTCCGTCGAGGTCCGCATCAACACGATGGCCCTTGATATCTCCAATGAGAAAGTGGTCACCATCATGTCCAGCCAGCATGGCTTAGAGCAAATCCAGGCGAAGGCGGTAATCCTCGCTATGGGATGCCGCGAAAGAAGCCGCGGCGCGATTTCTATTCCAGGTGACCGCGTTGCCGGTATCTACACCGCTGGCGCGGCCCAGAAATACTGCAACATCGATGGCTACCTTGTAGGTAAGCGCGTCGTTATCCTCGGTTCAGGCGACATCGGTCTTATCATGGCCAGACGTATGACCCTCGAAGGCGCGAAAGTTCTCGCCGACGTTGAGATCTGCCCATATTCCAATGGCTTAAACCGTAACATCGTCCAGTGCTTGAAGGACTATGACATCCCTCTCTATCTTTCCCACACCGTCACCAACGTCATCGCGGATGAGAAACATAGAAGAGTCAAACAGGTCGTCATCTCCAAGGTCGACGAGAAGAAGAATCCAATCCCAGGAACTGAAATCACCTTCGATTGCGATACCCTTCTCCTTTCCGTCGGCTTAATCCCTGAAAACGAACTCTCCAAGAACGCGGGCGTCGAGCTAGATAGACGCACCAGAGGCCCGCTCGTATATGAGAACCTTGAGACCCATGTCCCAGGCATTTTCGCCTGCGGCAACGTCCTCCAAGTCCATGACTTAGTCGACTTTGTATCCGCAGAAGGCGAGAAAGCCGGCAAATCCGCGGCTATGTTTATCCAAAACGGCGGCAAGTCCTCCGATGAAATCGTCGAGATGCTTCCGGGCGATGGCATTGGCTATCTCTGCCCACAGAGCTTCCGCCCAAGCCTTATGGAAGGTAATGGCGAAGTCTCCTTCCGTGTCCGTGCCCCAATGGATAACGTCTCTATCGTCATCGAGAAAGACGGCGTTGAGGTCCAAGCCATTAGGAAACTCAAAGTCATCCCATCCGAAATGGAAAAACTGCCTTTAAAGAAAGAAGTCTTAGAAGGCGCGAAGACCATCAAGGTCTATGCGAGGAAAAACTGATGATCAAGGAAATGATTTGCATCCAGTGCCCACGCGGATGCCACCTCAAAATCGATACTGAGACCTTAGAGGTCACCGGCAACTTCTGCCCAAGGGGTGCGAAGTACGCCGTAAGCGAGCTCACCCATCCAGAAAGGACTTTGACCACCACCGTCAAGGTTTTGGGCGGCCATATCGCCAGAGCCTCTTGCAGAAGCGACAAGCCTTTACCGAAAGAGAAGATCTTCGAAGCGATGGAAATCATCGACGCCTTATCTTTCAAAGCGCCGGTCAAACTCGGCGATGTCCTCGTGGAGAATATCCTCGGCACCGGAGCCAATATCATTGCGACCAAGACGGTTGAAAAGGAGTGAAAAGTGAATACGCCAGCCAAACGCCGTTACATCATCGCCTTAGACCAAGGCACCACCTCTTCCCGCTGCGTTATCTTTGATAATTCCGGCAAAATCGTCCAAGTCGTCCAGAAGGAATTCAAGCAGATCTTCCCAAAACCTGGTTGGGTTGAGCATGATCCAATGGAAATCTATGCCTCACAATATTCCGTCATGATTGAAGCCATCGCCCAGTCTGGCATCCACGCTAAGCACATATTGGGTATTGGCATCACCAACCAACGTGAAACCACGATCGTTTGGGATAAGGTCAGCGGCAAGCCAATCTATAACGCCATCGTCTGGCAATGCCGCCGCACCGCCGACCTCGTCGAGACCATCAAAAAGGACAAGAAGATGTCCGAATACATCAAAGAGAACACTGGCCTTTTGCCAGATGCTTATTTCTCCGCGACCAAGTTACAGTGGATCCTCGATAACGTCGAAGGAGCAAGAGAAAAAGCCGAAAGAGGCGAACTCCTCTTCGGCACCGTCGACACCTGGCTCATGTGGAAGCTTACCAACGGTAAGATCTTCGCAACCGACTATAGCAACGCCTCCCGTACGATGCTCTATAACATCAAAGACCTCTGCTGGGATAAGAAACTCTGCGAATACTTCAACATCCCGATGAATATGCTCCCGGAAGTCAAAGCGAGCTCTGGCATTTTCGGCAACGTCAACATGTTTGACTACGACATCCCAATCGCCGGCGTCGCTGGTGACCAGCAGTCCGCTTTGTTCGGCCAGACCTGCTTTGCCGAAGGTGATGTTAAGACCACTTATGGCACCGGCTGCTTCTTGCTTATGAATATCGGCTCCAAGTACATCAAGAGTAAAAACGGTCTTGTCACCACCCTCGCCGCTTCTAGTGGAAAAGATGGCAAACCTGAATATGCCTTAGAAGGTTCCGTCTTCGTTGGCGGCGCAATCGTGCAATGGGTCAGAGACCAGCTTCGCTTCATTGTCGATGCTTCCGACTCCGAATATTTCGCCACCAAAGTCAAAGATAATGGCGGCGTTTATGTCGTCCCTGCCTTCACCGGCTTGGGCGCTCCATATTGGGACATGTATGCCCGTGGCACCATCTTCGGTTTAACTAGAGGCAGCAACCGCAACCACATCATCCGCGCCGCTTTGGAATCCATCGCTTATCAGGTCGCAGACCTCGTTGGAGCGATGAAAATGGATACAAACCTCCCTATTCACGCGATCAAGGTCGACGGAGGTGCCTCCAAGAATAACTTCCTTATGCAGTTCCAAAGCGACATCTCCGATTCTGAGATCATCCGCGGAACTTCCTCCGAATCCACCGCTTTAGGCGTCTATTACCTCACCGGTTTAGCCGTCGGCTTGTTCAAAGACAAAGAGGAAATCAAGGAATGCGAAAGCGTCGGTTCCTCCTTTAAGCCAAAAATGAGCAAAGAAGACCGCGAGAAATACCTCTCCCATTGGCATAAGGCCGTTAGAATGTGCCAAGGCTGGGAAGACAATAACTAAGCTTTAACTTCCTCTTTATGAGGGAAGGCAATCTTTAACTTAAACTGCCTATCTTCGTATGTAATTTTGAAAACACCCTTATGGGCTAAAACGGTATTACGGATGGATTTCATGCCGTAACCGTGGTTTTCCTTATCTTTATGCCTGGTCTTAGGAAGTCCGCCGACGATGATCGGGGCTTCTTTCGTATAGTTGCTGCAGGTGATGACGATATTGCTCCTAAGCAAAGAGATTGAGAGGGAGATAATCTTCTCCTCCTCTTCTTTCATCTCGCTCGCGGCGTTGATCGCGTTATCTAAGATATTCCCGAATAAAGAATAGATCTGATATGACGGCATGAAGCTAAGCAAGCTTCCGTCTACGACGGACTTGATGTGGCAACCACGTTTCTCCGCTAAGGAAACCTTCTCCATAAGGAGGAGGTCCAAAGCCTTAGAGCCGCTATACATGAGGGATTGATAATTGGTCTCGGTTTCCTTGAATTCCTTCATCTCTTCCTCGTCCAATTGCCTCTGACTCATCTCATGCTTTAAGTCATGGTATTTGATGCGAATCTTCTCCGCGGTGAGCTTCGCGGTCTCATAACGCTGCTTATCTTTCTCGATGAGCAAGCCCATGACGCGGTTCTCCTCCTTAAGGTGGGCAGCGATTACGCTTTGATAAAGGAAGGCCATGGAAGTGACGCAGATGATAATGGCGTAAAGCGAGACTAAGGCGATTATGTATCCGTAATCGTCGCCTACCCTAGCGATCAACACCGGCTGGGTGTATTCGGATAAGAAGATGGTTACGACGATGGCGGCGATGGTAATGACGACCTGAATCGCGGAGTTGATGGTAATCTCAACGTCTTTCATCTTCCTGGCTAAGAGGAGATAGGCCGCGACAGAGCAAACCGCCATCGAGGAGACGTCATAGATGAAGTACCACCACGTATCGCGGAGATGGACATCGATTAAAGAAACAATCGACAAGTTGACCTTGTAGGTGATGTGCTGCAAGCAAAGGATGTTCGTGACCACGAATAAGGAAGCGATGAAATCCAATTCGCATGAATAACGGATTAAGAAAACGAGGCCTATATAAATGGCGATGTAATAAAGGACATCAAAGCCAAAGGAATAGCCCGGGATGGTTCTAGTAAACCAAAGGCCATAGATGGCGATAAAGCCGGCGATCATCATCAAGATGCCGTATTTTCTTTTTGGCAAAACAAGCGCGAACGGCAAAAAAGCCGCGGCAAGGGAGATTACGTATTCAGAATTCCAAGTGAATGAATAAAGGTTTTCCATTAGGCAATACTATCGAGGAACTTCGAGGTGAAGTCCTTCTTTCTGGTCTTGGAGATCGGGAGTTCCACCCCTTTGACGAGGCAGGTGTCGCCCGAAAGGGAATCGACATAACGGAGATTGACCAAATAGCAATTGGAGCATTCAGCGAAATCCATTGGGGAGAGTTCCGCCTCAAGTTCTTTTAAGGAACCGCGAATCGTGAAGTCGCCGTCCTTGCAGTGGAAAGTGACGTCATGCTTCATGACCTCGATGTAATAAATATCGGTGACATTGACCGCCTGATAGCCGTGTTTGACTTTGACGATAATGCGCTTCCCCTTCTTCTTGTCCTGCACCTTAGCCTGGATTTTATCCAAGCAGCGATAGACTCCGTCTTTGGTGACTGGCTTAACCAAGAAATCGCTCGCGGCGACTTCATAGCCGTTGATGGCTAGCGAGGCGTAGTTGGTGACGAAAACAATCTGGATGTCGCTATCGAGCTCACGGAGCTTCTTGCTGACCTCCAAACCATCCATGACAGGCATGTCGATATCCATGAAGACGACGTCGAAAAGCTGCTTGAATTGATCAAGGAACTTTATGCCGCGAGGAAAAACCTCAATCTCAGGTTTCCCATCCTCCCACTTCTCATAAGAAGAGAGGGCCTCTAATAGGCGATTCGCGTCATTTGGATTATCATCAACAACCGCAATTTTCATATCCAAGAAAAAGTATAGCAAAAAATCAAAAGACTAGAGACCTCTAGGTCCCTAGCCTTCAGAAAATGAAGTTTTTGTTAACGGATGGCGGAGACGCTCTTGATAAGCGCGCTGCCGCTATGGGTTCCAACATCATCATAGGTGGAGGAGTTGAAGTACATCAAGATGGTCTGGAAGTTCCCTTCGAAATTAACGGTGATGGTTCCAGTCTCTCCAGCCTCGATGGAATAGGAGGTTCCGCCCCATTGAAGGTCGGTATAGGCACTTGCGATACCTTCGCCGGCGACATGGCTCTTCTCATGATGGGTTTCCGGTTCCCAACTCATAAGGTCAACACGGCCCTTAAGGAGTTCTTCGCTGGTGTTCTGGACGACTAATTCAATAGCAGAGGCGCCTTCGATTTCGGAAGCAACAACAGAGTTCTGGATGTTGAGGTAGCTACTACCGCCAATATTGGCCCAAGAGACGGACTGACCATCTTCGCCATCGGCGACAGCGTAGTTGTCATTACCGACGAATTTGCTGGATAAGGCGACCTTCTGAGAGATTTCGCCACCAGTTTCGCCGCCGGTTTCTTCACCGGTGCTAGCGGACTGTTCACCAGAGAGTCTGAAGTTGGAGATGCCGAGGTGGCCAGAATAGGTGCCTGGAACTCTGGAGGAGTCGAACATGAATTCGACCTTCTTGGCGTTGCCTTCATAGACGACGTTGAGTTCAATCTCAGCGCCAGCGGCAACTTCGAAGAAGGATCCGCCCCATTCAAGGTCGGTTCTAACATCGGTGCTCGCACCGGTGTAGTAGCCACGGGTGTTGATGACGGTGATGTTGTTATCGCCATGGGTCACATCAGCGGTGACGTTGACGCGGACATTGACGGTTGCAGAGCCGAGGTTTTTAACCTTCGCGGTGAAGGTGTTCTTGCTAGCAGCATCGGCTGGGAGATCAGCCCAAACGGTCTGGTAGTTGGCTTCAAGATCAGCATAGCTGACTTCAGCGGCTTTGTTTTCTTTGACACCGGAGACGGTGTAACCGCTGCTGGCAGAGAAGGTTAATGGGAGAGCACCCTCAACAATGGTTGGGTCATAAGCGGTTTCGCCAGTGTCGCCACCAGTGTCGCCACCAGTGCTGCTGCTCTGTTCGCCAGAGAGGCGATAGTTGGAGATACCAACATGGCCGGAATAGGTGCCAGGGACTTTGGAGGAGTCGAACATGAATTCGACTTTCTTCGCATTGCCTTCATAGACGACGTTGACTTCGATTTCGGCATTTGGACCGACTTCGAAGAAGGATCCGCCCCATTCAAGGTCGGTTCTAACATTGGTGCTCGCACCGGTGTAGTAGCCACGGGTGTTGATGACGGTGATGTCATGGGCACCATGGGTTTCTTCGGCAGTGACGTTGACGCGGAGACTGACGGTCGTGGCGCGGAGGTTCTTAACTTTCGCGGTGAAGGTATTCTTGGTTGCCGCATCGGCTGGGAGATCAGCCCAAACGGTCTGGTAGTTGGCTTCAAGGTCGGTGTAGCTGACTTCGGCAGCCTTGTTCTCCTTAACACCGGTGACGGTATAACCGCTGCTGGCAGAGAAGGTTAATGGGAGAGCACCTTCAACGATAGTTGGATCGAAGGCCTCATCATCACTTGGATCGACTGGATCTGGATCTTCTGGATTGTCATCTGGATTGACGGTCTGGGAACCACCGAGTTTGTAATCTGAGAAGAGGACGTGACCGGAGTGTGGGCCATCGCTTCTGGTGGAGTCGATCATCAACTCGACGTTATTTGGTTTGCCGGCGTATTCAACGACAGCGGTGATTTCTTCGTTTGGCTCAACGGTGAAGTAGGTTCCACCCCAGGAGAGGTCGGTATTAACTTCGCCGCGTCCTTCGATGCTGCCCTTGGTGTTGATGGCGTAGATGTTGTTCTCGCCATGGGCCTTATCGCTATTGATGTTGATACGGACGATAGAGGCTTCGCTGCCTAAGTTCTTGATCTTGGTAGAGAAGATGTTCTTGGAGGCAGCTTCATCTGGAAGGGCGGAAACGATGTTGTGATAGCTCTGGGTGACGCCTTCATAGGTGACGTCGGCGGAATGATGGTCTTCACCGTTGGTGACGACGTATTCTTCAGCGCTATTGAAGGAGAGTTCGATTGGGGTGCCATCTTCGGTAGATGGACCGGTTTCGAAGACGCGGCCTTTGCCTTCTAAGTCGGCATAGTAGATGGCCTTGTATTCGGACTGGGTGGATTCGAGGTTCTTATCGTCATATGCACCCATCCAGTTGGTGATGTTCTTGGTGTCATCGCCTTTCCAATAGTTGGTCATGATTCTCTGACCAAGGCTTGGGATGCTTTCTTTGACGCGATGGACGGCGACGCCATCGACGTACCAGACGATCTGCTTATCGTCCCAATAGAAACCATAGTCATGGAAATCCTTGGAGGCGTCGAAGCCGAGCTTATATTTGAATTCGTGGCTCTTGTCCGACTCGGCATAGTAGTTGAATTGGACTTCGGTGGTGTCCTTGCCTAAGAATTCGATGTCGATTTCATCGTGTGGGTTATCCTCAGTCGGACCGGTGTAGGTGAAGAAAGAAGAGACGGTGCCGACGGCGTTGCTTGGTTTCATCCTCGCGCCGTAATAACCATATTTGAAGACGCCATCTTCACCGATGGTCTTGATCTCACCGCCATAGTATTTGCCTTCCGCATCCTTGGAGATGGAGAAGGTCATGCCGTTCTCGTCGAACTTGGCCTGTTTGTTAGACCATTCGACACCGAAAGGGGTTCCGTTGGTCCAACCATCGGAAACGGCCCAGCCGGCTGGCTTTCCGGCGGTCAAATCACTTAAGATGACTTTCTTGAATTCAGGGGCATCGGATAACTCTTCCTTTGCAGGGTTGCAAGCCATCAAAGCCCCAGCTCCCATTGCACTCACGGCTAACAGGACAGCAAATTTCTTTTTATTCATGCGTGTGCACTCCTTCGCTTGTAATCGCTTACATATAAGCCTTTCTTTTTCCGCTTTCGCCTTCAACGCATTATGTCATAACTAGGCGATTTTTTGTCATAAAGTGATTTTGTCCGCCTCCAATCGGACTTTTCTTTTGCCTATGCACGCGCATAGACCGCAACTATGTCAGAAAAAAGGCGAGTTGTGACGAGACTGATGAATAAAAAGGCGGGTTTACCTACATTGTAAGGGCTTACGAGGTAACCCTATGAAAAAGAAACCTTTCATAATTTTGATGTCTTCGATCGCCGCGGTCATCACCGCGCTAACGGTCACCGTTGACGTCCTCGCCCTCACTAAATACGACTACATCCTCACCACCTTCTTAAAGAAGGCCGACGAGGATCACCCGACCAATGTCCCAAAAGGTGATGGCAACTACAATCCAAAGACCTTCGATTCTTTGGCGTCTTTGAAGAAGGCCGAGAACGAGCTCGTCGCCGAAATCGCGTCCGAGGGCGCAGTACTTTTAAAGAATGATGCCCATGTGCTTCCTTTAGCTAAGGACACCACCGTTTCCCTCTTCTCTTCTTCGAGCGTTGATTTCACCTATGGCGGCTCCGGTTCTGGCGCTTCCTCGGTCGAACTCTCCACCACCCTCAAGGATGGCTTAGAGCAGAATGGCCTCAAAGTTAATAACAAACTCTGGTCTTTCTATAAGGACGGCAAAGGCAAATCCTATCGTCGCGGCGTCGGATCCGTTAACTTCGGACGCGGCGAAGACTGGGCCATCAATGAATGCCCGCTTAACGTCCTCCAGGGCGAAGCTGGCCTCCTTGATAGCGCCAAAGGCACCACACCAATCTTTATCTTGTCCCGCACCGGCGGCGAAGGCATGGACCTTGCCCGCAACATGAGCGCCTATGGCGGCAAGAAGGAGCAGCATTATCTCGAACCAAATGAGGACGAACTCGCCATCATCAACTATCTCAACGAGAACTTTGAGCACGTCATCCTCATAGATAACACCAATAACGCGATGGAACTCGGCTGGGTTAAGGATTACGCCCATGTCGATACCGTCCTCCATTTCGCCGGAAGCGGAAGAACCGGCACCGTCGGTTTAGGCGAAGTCCTCGTCGGCAAGAAGCTCGACGGCACTTCCTTCTCCCCATCCGGACACCTTGTCGATACTTATGTCTACGACAACTTCTCTTCCCCGGCGATGCAGAACTTCGGCGATTTCCGTTATGAAGGCAGCACCAATTACTACTATGTCGCCTATAACGAAGGCATCTATGTCGGATATCGCTATTACGAAACCCGTTACGAAGACGTCGTCACCAATAGGGAGAACGTCGGAACATTCGATTATTCCAAGAACGTCCTCTACCCATTCGGCTATGGCTTAAGCTACGCCGACTTCTCCTGGTCCGATTACGAGACCGCCTATGATTCCGAGAGCGGCGAAATCACCTTCTCCGTCAAGGTCACCAACACCTCCTCCACCTATAGCGGTAAGGACGTTGTCCAGTTCTATGGCCAATCCCCATATACCGAATACGACCAGAATAACGGCATCGAGAAGAGCGCGATCGAATTAATCGGCTTCACCAAGACCAAGCTCTTGGCCCCAGGTGAATCCGAAGTCGTTACCGCCAAAGCCAATATCGAATCCATGAAGGCTTACGACGCTAAAGGCGCGAAGACCTATGTCCTCGATGCTGGCAATTATTACTTCACCGCCGGCAAGAACGCCCATGAAGCGGTCAACCGCATCCTTAAGAAAAAAGGCAACACTCCTGATGAAGAAGTCACTAGCGACAGCGTGCATACCGTCACCATCGCCTCTTTGGATCAGAGCAAATACGCCAAAGACACCAGGACCAACACCCCAATCACCAATCAGTTTGACCACGCGACCTTAAAAGACGTCGACTATCTCTCCCGTTCCAACTGGAGCATGATGGAGAATAACGGTCTCTTCTATGGTTATGTCTCCGAGACAACTTGGAACTCCAACCCAGGCGGCAAACGCTACATGCATACCCTTGATGCTGAGCTTAAGGCCAAACTCGATTCCAAAGACTCCCTCAACCCGAATGTCAAAACCGACGCCAAACTAAGCCCGAGAAAGAAGACCGATTTAAAACTCGTCGAACTCCGTGGCTTATCCGTCGATGATCCGCTTTACGATGAGATCGTCGCTGGCTGCACTTATGACGAAATCGGCGAGACCATCGCTCACTCCGGCTATGGCATCCCAGGCGTCAGCCACATCACCATGCCTGATAGCGAAGTCTTAGATGGCCCAGCGGGTCTTAACATCCTCCCAGACCACGACTCCAAACAGTTCTCCGATGGCTCCCGTTGCATGAGCTGGCCAAGCGAACTTGCGCTTGCTTCCACTTGGAACGAAGACCTCGCCGAGAAGATGGGCGACATGATCGGCGAAGAAGCGATCTGGACCAAAGTCGGCGGTTGGTATGCCCCTGGCATGAATATCCACCGCACCCCATTCTCCGGTCGTAACTTCGAATACTATTCCGAAGACCCATTCATCAGTGGCGTTATGGGCGAGAAAGAAACCGCGGCCGCCTCTAAACGTGGCCTCATCTGCTTCATCAAGCACTGCGGTCTCAATGATCAGGAAACCCACCGCGACACCAACGGCTTAATCACCTGGTCCAATGAGCAGGCCATCCGCGAGATTTATCTCAAACCATTCGAGATGACCATCAAGACCGAGGATTCCGCGGTCAAATACAATGAGCGGCAAGATGATGGCTCCTACGTCTTAAAGGAAGCTATCCTCCCAACCGTCAAAGGCCTCATGACCTCCTATAACCGTTTAGGCACCACCTGGACCGGTGGCAACTACAACTTAATCACCAACGTCCTCCGCGGCGAATTCGGTTTACGCGGCATGGTCTTAACCGACTGGGACGTCAATGGTTATATGGATGATAAGCAGATGCTCCTCGCGGGCGGCGACGCCAAACTCGACACCATCGGCAAGAACGAAATCGTCGGTGATGATCCTGTCGCTTCCTACTACGCGGAAAAAGCCATGAAGAACATCGCTTATGCGGTCGCCAATTCCCTGACTATGAACGGCTTCATCGGCAAATCCGGTATCGCTGTCGGCTTCGCGAATTACAAATTCATCCTCATCGGCTTAACATCGCTCTATGCAATCGGCATGGGCTTCATCGGCTTCGCCATCTTCAGGAAAGCCAAAAAGAAAGAAGAATAAGTCGCTTAAGCGCTTCCTAATAAAAGGGGCGCTTTTCTTTTAGAAAAAAGCGTATGCTATAGCACGTGCAAATCATCAAGGACATATTCACCGATCAGCACTTCCTCGGGGCGATGCTCGCCACGATCGTCTTTATCGTTCTCGGATATGTCTTATCTCGCCTTGGTCTGATTAAGGAAGACGGCAAGAAAGCCATCAGCGCCATCGTCATGAAGATCGCCATCCCATGCATGGCCTTCGCTGCCTTCATGAGCGACTTCGACCCATCCACTTTCTGGACCAATATCCTTATCTTCGTTTTAGAGTTAGGCCTATATGTATCGTTAATTCTCTTAGGCAACCTCTTTTTCTTACGCGAGGAAAAGAGCAAGAGAACCGTCTATGCGATCATCATGGCCCTCGGTCAATTGACCTTCTTCTCGATCCCACTTCTTAAGTCTATCTACGTCAATAACGTCTCCGAGGTCTTAATCCCGGCCTCGATGATGACCCTCGCTTTCCGCATCGTCTTATATTTCTATGCCTTCATCTCCATCAGCGGAACCAAACTCAGCAAAGAGACCGTTGGCCCGACCTTAAGGAAAATCTTCCTTAACCCAATCATGATCATGATGCTATTGGGCTTAATCATCTGGCTAACCCAAAACATCACTTGGCAAATCCAAGTCGATGAAGCGAGCTATGGCTTCTTAAGAATCGATAAGACCGCTCCAATGCTCTTCAAGGTCATTGAGTTCGGCGATGTCATGGCCACCCCGCTATGCATGATCCTTATCGGCTCCACCCTTGGTGAGGCTAAGTTCTTAGACGCCATCAAGAACAAAACCGCGTGGATTCTTTCCTTGCTCCACACCTTCTTCGTGCCTTTATTCGTATTCGGCATCTGCTGCGCCTTGGAAGCTTTTGGCTGGATGCATTTCAGCGAATTCCAATTAGCCGCCTTAGTTATTGGCATGACTGCCCCAGTAAGCGCGGTCCTCGTAGTCTTCACGGTCCAGAACGATAAGGAAAGCTATGTCGCCAGCGACACCTTATTCTTAACTACCTTGTTATGCCTTATCGCTATTCCAGCGATGTTCGCCTTGGTTAAACTCGCTATGACTTGGCCACTATTTATAGCCTAAAACATCTTTTCCTTTAGGAACGAGATGGGGTAAACGTTAGGATCAACTCGTTAAACTGGGTTAAATCGGCAGTGATAGCCAAAGAGACGTCGTAATAGCGATCTACATGGAATTCAATGCCATTTTGATGCGCGTAGTCAACAAGAGGATCTTGGATCTGATACCAAGTCACGTAATCACTTTCTCTATCGCCAAATCCGACCATCTCAAAATTGGATGAGAATTTGCTCTTTTCGTAATTGCCCGAATAGGCAAAGATGATCACAACCTTCAAGCCAACGGTGACATGGAGGTCATGGGCTATGAATATGGATTTATTGCCTTCGTCATGATCTTTCTCAAAAGTGGTTACAAGTTCGCCTTCGGTATGCGGGGTGCGGAATTCCACCACCCATTCATCGGCTTCGAGGAGGTCGAATTGGAGGGAATTTGTTTCGGCGAGGAAGATGACGTTGTAATAACCCGGGGTCCTGAAGGAGCCAGAGGAGTATGCGCCGTTATGTGGAGTGCCGTCCTCGCGGACAACTAAGACCTTCAAGTCATCATAGGGGAGAAGGTGGATGTTATATAAAACGCCGGTCGCCCCTGCCTCTTTGTATTGGCCTTCAGGCTTAACGAAATGATAAACGGAGCTTTCTCTCGTCTCTTTCTCCGAAATCTCGGTGTTATCGACATAGCCGTAGAGGTAATAATCAATCTTTGCCCATTTGGCATAGACGTAGATGTCCTCCTCATCATAGGTCTTATTGAAATCAAAGCCTTTTTTATAGTCCTCGTCAGCGTACCAACCTTCAAAGACGTAACCATACCTTTCCGGTTCACCAGGATCAGTTGGCTTCTCTCCAGGCTGAAGGACCTGCATTTCATATTGGGTGGCATCAGAAGCAGTGACGAATCTTACGTTCGTGTGATCCGCTGCCGCTTTAGAGCTAGATGTCTCTTCAGGTATCACTGGGGTGTAACTGTCATTACGCGGGGTGCTCCTTAGCAAAGAACACCCAGCTAGGAAAAACGGGAGAAGGATAAGCAAAAGGTTTTTCTTCTTCATAAGTCGCCTCCTTTATTAGAGAACGTATGTATCTCTTTGCCTTCATTATAATGGAAAGTGAAGAAAAAAACGGAAATGACACCTGCAGCTATTTTCCCAATCGATTGAAACCGCTCTCTTTGAAAAGTCTTTAAGCCTTTCATTTACAATGAATTGATAAGTCGACGGGTGGCACCGTCATTTCTTTGAAAAAGTAACTATCAGGCGAGGCTAATAGTGTCGCCTGTTATTTATTTTTTCCCTCAATTGCCAAGGAGAAATATGAATAAAGAAGAGCTCAGCAAGCTGATTAAGACGGCCCACGGCGACATCAAAGCCGATTTGGTCATCAAACACGTCAACCTCGTCAACGTTTTCACCGCGGAGATCCAAGAAGATGTCGATATCGCGATTTCTGGCAAATGGATCGCCGGCGTTGGCTCCTATGAAGGCGAAAAGGAAATCGATGGCAAAGGGATGTATGCCGCCCCAGGCTTCATCGATTGCCATATCCATATCGAATCGTCCTACCTCTCCCCAGAGGAACTTGGTCGTATCATCGTCCCGCATGGCGGAACCACCATCGTTGCTGACCCGCACGAAATCGTCAATGTCTGCGGCATCCCTGGCCTCGACTACATGATGAAGGCCGCCAAGAACACCAAATTAGATATCAAATTCCAGATCCCAAGCTGCGTCCCTGCCACCCCATTCGAAGACGCTGGCGCGATCGTTAAAGCGGAAGACATGGAAGAACCTCTCCGTCGCGAGAACGTCCTAGGTCTAGCCGAATTCATGAATTACCCAGGCGTCATTGGCTGCGCTGACTTGGATTTAGATAAGATCATCGCCGCGAAGAATCTCGGCGGAAAAGTAATCGACGGCCACGCCCCTGGAGTCCATGGCAAAGACTTAACCGCCTATATCTCCGCCGGCATCCGCGATGACCATGAATGCGAAAGCCTTTTGGGCATGGAGGAAAGACTCCGCCAAGGCGTCTATGTCATGCTTAGACAAGGCACCGTTTGCCATGACCTCAATAACCTTGTCAAAGGCGTCAGCAAAGGCAATAGCAGGCGCATTCTCCTCTGCTCCGATGACCGCCAGCCAAAGACCATCCTTACCTTAGGCCACTTAGACAACTCCCTCCGCATGTGCGTCGAAGCGGGCATCGATCCAATCGAAGCCATCCGTTTCGCCACCCTTAACGCCGCGGAATGCTTCCATATGTACGATAAAGGCGCGATCGCCCCAAGCTACCTTGCCGATATCGTCCTCCTCGATGATCTAAAAGACTTCAAGGTCCGCAAAGTCTTTGCAAAAGGCGAACTCGTCGCTGAAGACGGCAAATACCTCCCAAGCTTTAGCAAAGAGCCAATCGATTCTGTCTCCGGCTCCATCCATATCGGCGACTTCTCCAAAGAGAAATTCAAGATGCACCTCAAGTCGGATGAAGTTTGGGCTATTGAGATTCTCCCTGGCGGCGTTCTTACCAAGAAGGTCCCGGTTAAGGTTAAACTCGATAAAGATGGCGAATTCATCTTTGATGAGAAGCAAGACATCGTCAAGGTTGCGGTCGTCGAAAGACATAAAGGCACCGGCAAAGTCGGCTGCGGCTTTATGAAAGGCTATGGCTTAAAAAGAGGCGCGATTGCCTTATCCGTTGCCCATGATTCCCACAACATGATCGTCGTCGGCACGAACGATGATGATATGGCATTTGCCATCACCTCGCTCGCCGAACAAAAAGGCGGCATCGTCTTAATCGAAGGCGGCAAAGTAATCGAAAGCATGCCGATGCCAATCGCCGGCATCATGTCCGATCAAAGCGGAGAATGGGTCATGGAGAGACTTAACGCCATCACCGAAGCATCCAGAAAACACCTCGAAATCTCCGAAGACGTTAACCCAGTCATGACCTTAAGCTTCATGTCCTTATGCGTTATCCCGGAAATCAAGTTAACCGATAGAGGCTTATTCGACGTTCCTTCCTTCCAATTCATTCCGGTGGAAGTAAACGGCATCCATTAAGCCACAACTGAATCTTCATCTGATACCAAAAAGGCCGCGTTGCGAATTGCACGCGGCCCTTTGATTACTCAGTTTTGGAAACCCGCAATTGATTAAGCTTCGGCTTCCTGATTAATCTTGGTTTCCCAGCCAGATGGGAGGTTGATGGCGAATTTGGATTTCTGCTCCAACTTCATGGTGTATTTCTGTTTGTTACCCTTGTTGCTGGTAGACTCGACGACGCCGTCGGTGAAGACGTTCTTAACGTAATGGACCTCCATGGTCGAGGAGACGGAGTTTTCATCATCGCTCTTCTTGATGGATTCAAGCTCTTTTGGAACGACGTTGACGGTAACGGTCAGTTTATCGCCGGAGGTATAGTACTTGATCGTGGCGGTCTGTTCTTCCTGATCCGCGACGCTAGAGACGTAGGAGGTAGGATCCATAACCATAGATAAGAGCATGGATGGAACGATCGTGTACATCGCGCCGAAGGCGAAATCAAGTTCATGGCCTTCATAGCCAATGCAGGTAATCGTATGTTCGCCGTTTTTGGAATCGGTTTTGTCTTCGTCTTCGTAGGTGTCAACGTACATTACCTGCTGGTATGTCGTGTTCTTGACCAAGTAGAAGTCGATGTCTTCCTTTAACTTGTCCTCTTCGCTTTCGGTTTTGCAATGGACTTCTTCGTCCTCGTTGCGTTCGTAGACGATATGGGCTTTGGAAGTAACGGTCTTCTTCGCCTCTTTATCATAGGAGGTGCCATTCATATCAACGACGAATTTGAAGTTTTTGACGTCTTCGCTCTTCGTGGCGACATTGCTGAGCATGTCATTGATTGCCGACGAATCAGTGACTTCTGTGCCGAGGTTGCCACCGCAAGAGGCGAGCATCATGGCCGGAATAGCCAAAAAGAGAATGTGTTTTCCTTTCATAGTTGTTTCCTTCTTTCTGAGTCCATTCTAAATAAAATGTGCACTCATTTGCAAACAATAGGCGTTTTTAAGCAAGGCAAAAGAAAAACCCTGACATAGTCAGGGAATCTCATTCTAAATTTGGTGCGGGCGACAGGACTTGAACCTGCACGGTCACCCAATAGATCCTAAGTCTATCGCGTCTGCCATTCCGCCACGCCCGCAACTAAACCCGAGAAATCAGGCTCGATAAGTCTATCACAAAAGGGAGAGAAACAAATCTATATTTCACGGGGATAGATGATAAAAAGAAAAAGGCGTTTCCGCCCTGTCTTAGTTCTGCCAACCGGTGGCATTATCAAGGAGAGCCATGATCAACGCGTTATCTTGGTCGTTTCTCTGGCTAGCTTGGTAATACTGATCGTTATGGTTATCAAAGACTTTCTTTTCTTTGTGAGCATCGAATTCAAACATCATCGTCACGAACCTCCTTTCTTTTTTTCACCCCATTTTTTCTAGGGGGTTCGTTACTATAGTCGAAACAAAAACGCTTTCAAGCATAAAAGCCCATGAAAGCGTTTTCCATTATTTTCATTTCTTTTTCAGAGTGGCTAAATCGTTGCTTCTGCCCTGTTTTAGGAGCCTGCGATAGTTCTCGTTGAGGATCTTTTCGTATTGGCTGGATTCCTGTGGTTTATAGAATCTCATCGTCTTGATGAAGTCAGGGAGATATTGGATTCTTTCCCAAAGGTCCGGTCGATCATATGGGTATTTATCCTCTTCCCTCATATTGACCGGGGTGAGCTTAAGGTAATCCTGCACCACGAATGGTTGCTCTTTCGCGAAGGCCATCGCGCTTTGGATGGATTCATCGCCAGAACGGGAATGAGGAGATAAGCATAAGTCGATGACCGCGACGCCTAGTGGAATGACGGCTTCTGGGAAACCGATCCTCTCCGCCGCTTCAATCGCCATCTGGCAACGCATAACGGCATTCGGATTCCCTAAACCTATATCTTCATATGCGCATACGAGCATACGTCTGGAAATCGAGTCGAGGTCTCCAGCGATACAAAGTCTCGCCAAATAGTACAATGCGGCGTCAACGTCCTTGCCACGGATCGATTTCTGAAGGGCGGAAACGGAGTCATAATGCTCCTCTTCATCTTTGTCCATCGCAAAGTTAGGCACCATCTCAATGGAGGCAACGTCTTCTTTGCTGATTGGCCCTTTGCCGAATTGGACGGCGGCCTCCTCAAGGATATTTAAGGCGAAACGCATATCGCCGCCGGCGAGCTTAGCGATGAAATGCAAAGCCTCATCTTCGAACTCGGATGTTTTGTTTAAGCCTTTCTCGATCTCGATGGCTCTTCTTAACCCCTTAACGACTTCTTCGTCGGTTAATGGCTTAACTTCCAATAAGCGGCATCTAGAACGGATGGCCCTATTGAGGGCGATATATGGGTTCGCGGTAGTCGCACCGATAAGATAGAAGGTTCCATTCTCGACATAAGGCAAAAGGAAGTCCTGTTTGCTCTTATCAAGGCGATGGACTTCATCGACGATGAGAATGCATGGATGCCATAGCTTGGCCTCCTCCACCGCGGCTTCCATCTCTTTCTTGGAGGTCGTTACGGCGTTGAGGCTGACGAAATGGACTTTCAGAGTTTTGGCATAGGCCTCCGCAATCGTGGTTTTGCCAGTTCCTGGGTTACCGAAAAGAATCAAAGAGAAGAGGGCTTTCTTCTCTACTGACTTCCTAAGGAAGCCATTGGGGCCGACCAAGGCTTCTTGGCCCACCACCTCATCAAGATTATTCGGGCGGATACGGAAGGCTAAAGGCTCTAAAACATTCATGGGTAAATGATAACGCAGGGAAAAGAAAAATGCCCCATATGGGGCAAATTTCGTTCGAGATTATTAGTCTTCGTCTTCGCAGTAATTAACGTAATCGGCTTTCTCGCCATCCTCATCGTCCGGGTGACGGATGCCGTCAAAGGCGCCCGCGATCGTGCCGAAGGCCGGGATGGCTAAGAAGACGACCCATCCTGGATGCCAGGCGCCCAAGAACCAGCCAAGGGCCATGAAGCCAGCGACCGAAAGCATCGCGACGGCTCCGGTGAACGGTCCGACTCTCTTTCTATGGAAGCCCTCCATGACGCAAGCGACGAATGGGATAGAAAGGAATACGATCCAAGCAAAGCCCCACATATTAGGGATGAAGAAGCCAAGAAGGATATAAGCGACCACAGAAAGGAAGGCGCATAAGCCAGTAACGCAACCCATAATCGCATCGAACCTCTTGGCCGCCTCGGTCTTCTTTCTCGGATAGACTTTGGTCTTCTTGCCGTTGCTATAAACATGGACGCCGGAGCTATCGATATCGACCCTATCCCCTTCCTTGGAATGAAGATGGACGCCACCATCACCGAAGGAAATATGATCGTCGACGAATTCCGTCTCTACCTTTTCTTCTTCCTGCTGCGGTTTAACCTGTTCTTCGACAATGGTCTCTTCGCTGTCTTCGGTGGAGAGAAGCTCATCCAAGGAGACGCCATAGAGTTTGGCAAGACAGATAAGGTTATCCGTGTCCGGGCTCGCTTCCGCACGCTCCCACTTGGATACCGCCTGACGCGAGAGGCCAAGTTTATCGGCGAGTTGTTCCTGGCTAAGGCCCATCTTTTTTCTCATCTGCACGAGTCTGCTTGCAATTTCGATGTTCATGTTTTCATCCTCCTGTTTCGGATGGCTAAATCGTAGCGGTTGCGGATTGGTTGCCACTACCAATTCTGCTTTTCAATCCCGCAACTAACGGTTGCATTGGCTATAAATTACCACTATTTACGTGGAAATTGACCATTTTTAAGGGTTTTCTCGCCTTAGAGTATTTTTAACTACTTTATGGTCTCGACGATTCTTATATAACGCCTTAAAGCGTATTCACCATCATGGCTTTCGCCGGCTATCATTCGCGAATTATCGCCTAAGGCGGTGATTCTAACGAGGCCCGCTTTGGCCAATAAGGAGCAAATCTTTTCCTTATCCTTAATGCCCCTATTAATCGAAACGGTTTGGAGAAGATTCTTGTTCGGCTTTAAGACTCTAACGATATCCTCTTCCTTGAGGGCTTTGATCCAAAGGTTCTGGTATAGGTAAGAGAGTTCGAGCGCTTGGTCGTCTTTAACGATGAGAGAAACTCCGCCGTCGGCATAGATGTTCCCGCCATTGCCTTCTAGTTTTTCGTTATAAATGAGCAAGGTGTTCTTTGCCTTCATCGTCATCGGCAATGTGTTTAGCGTCTTGCTCACGCGCTTCATGATCGGGAGGATGCGTTTGGCGAGATCGTGGAGCTCTTCTTTGTTATCCGTATTCACGTATATGCCTTGCGAAGAGGAGCAGAAAAGCTGATTCGATAAGCAGACCGAGAAGCATAGAGCCTCGATCTCCTCGTCGGTCACGTTTTTATCGACATAGCTGAAAGAGATTTTGTGACCCCAAGAGATGATGGATGAATGGATGTCCACGAAAGACCTAGCGGCACTCTGGGCCATATCACCGCCCCAAACGATGGTGGCGTCCGCCAAAGCGGATAATTGCTTGATGGTCTCGATTTCCGTGCTCGGCACATCGAAAACGTAAATGTAATCTTTTAGCACCGGCGCCTCTTTGATTAATTCCTTTAAAAGCATCACGGACAAGCCATTATCGCCAGTCGGAAGCTTAAGGATATTGATGTTTCCGACTAGAAGCCCCTCCACCACGCTATAGGCGGGCAAAAGATCAACATTGCCGGCAGCGACATGGAACAAGATGCCCAAAGGCTCATAGAAGCGATTGTTATCTTCATCAAGCGACAACACGCCGTTTTTGAGCTCGCCCAATTCGGTATCTATCTTCTTAAGAAGCCCCTCTTTGGAGAAACAACCGGCGTATCTTTCCAAGGCGGAGAATGGCATGTTAACAGCGTTGAGCAGAGGCATGGCCACATCATCGAATTCGTGATTCATGACCCTTTGGTAGAGTCGGTCGCAGGCGTCGATGACCGTGAGATAAGAAAGGGTTTCACCCTTTTCTAAGGTCAAAAGCATCTCGCCTTTTAAAGACGCGATGAGCTCGCCCTGCTTTTCGTTTGGATATATTTCGCCCTTATATAGAATCATGATTTGCTTCCCTTTAAGAGTTCTTCCGCCCCGGCGGCGCAGGTCTTGATATCTTCAAGGCCGCTACGGCCTAAGATTTCTAAATACGGTGATTTCTCGCCGCATGGGCACGTTTCTTCATGCAAGATTCCCAAATCATCGGTCATCACCGAAAGAAGCGGCGTGCCTTTGCTCATCGGAGTCAATAAGTTGATTAGCCCCACTTCCCCAGGTTTGACAGGCTGGAGGGTTTCGATGTCCCTGATGATCACCCTCGCGTAGTTTGGGATGTGAAAATGATGATAACGGCAGTCGGTGTAAAGGATTGGATGCTCGACGGCGCCGAAGAATTCAAACACGTGTTTATCATCAATGCCCAACACCTCATTCACCAGATTGTAGAAGGTCTCCTTATCGACCTTTTCTTTATAAAAAGACTTCCAGCCGCCGCCTAGGGTGATGATCGATCCCTTGGGCATTTTCAACCTAATGCCTTTATCCTTCATCTGCTCTAATAAGAAGTAAGTATAAGCGGGAAAACCCAGTGTTCTGACCGGCGTTCTTCCTTTGGAATACTTGATGAATTTCCGCTCTAGGTTGTCTAAATCTACTTTATAGCCGTCTTTCGTCCACCTAATCGCATAGTCTTTGCTTCTAGCCGGAGAGACAAAGGTGAAGCCATGCGCGGTCTTGGCGATGGCCTTATCGTTGCCCTTATGGGGTTGATAGCCGAAGATGATGTAACGATGCGGCTTCAAAGACCAAAGATGATGATAGGCGAAGACGTTCCTCACCATATCCCAGCCCCTTAAAAGATCAGACAAGGTAAGTCCGATAAGGGAAACGTTTTTCCCGCTTGTTCCGCTGGAAGTGGCCTTCACTATATAGTGGTTTTTCTTGAGGGAGAGCAGTTTGTGATGTTTGAAATATAGAGTCGGGAGAAATGGGATTTTAGCCAAATCGTCATACGATTTAATGTCGTCAGGCGAAAACCCGGCCTCATCCAATATGCGCTTATAGTCTTTGTTGTGGGTGTAATGGAAAAGACAGTTCTCCTTCATGGCCAAATAGAACTTCTCATCGTCCAAATGATAAATTCTTTTCTTTCTGGTCCTGAAAAGGGATGACGTTTTGCTCATAGAAAGAGAATACTCTGCGTGAATATAAATGTCACTCGTTAAAAGGAAAGTCCTCGAAAAAAACAAAAAGCCTCAGTTCTTCCGAGGCGATAATTCATCTTTGGTGCCGCAAACAGGAGCCAATTGAGCTATTGCGGCAAATAAAATGGTGGGTGTTATTGGTTTCGAACCAACGACCTCTTCCGTGTGAAGGAAGCGCTCTCCCGCTGAGCTAAACGCCCAAGCGGAGTAATGATAATCTTTCTAAGCCGAGCAAGGAAAAAGCAAGAACCTATCTAGACGAAGAAAAAGACCTAGGGGTAGGTCTTTCTCCTAAAAGGAACGTTATCCTTCGTAAACAGGGTCGATGATTCGGCCAACAACCATCGGTACGTTCCTGAAGCCGCCGCCCTGCATATTAATGTAATCCTTGAACTCAAAGACATATGGGTGATCTAAGGACAAATGGTAAACCGGATTATCTGGTGGCATCGGAGCGGACGTTGAGGCAGAGATAACGGTCACGGAGCTAGAGAAGAAGCCTTGATAATCAAACCTCACCTTTGAGAACTGGCCAAGGCCTGTGGCAAAAAGTTTATCAGCGTTTTTTGGCTTAACCAATCGTGACGCGAACCCATTATCAGTCATATTCGGGAACGCTTTTTTAAAGCCCTTGCTGAAATCAAGTTTGTTATTCATATCGAAATAAGGGGCTTTAATATCCAATTTGTATTCTTGAGGGCGTTTCTCGCCATTCACGGTTTCACATTCGACGTAATCATATTTGTCTGCAAGAACGTCCTCTAAGATGCTGGTCGCAGTCGCATCGGAGCTATCCGGCAAGAAGAAGCGGGCCTGGCTTTCGCCGATACCCATTTCCGCGCCATGGAAGCCTTCGCCTTCATAGACATAACCGCTGTCATAGTATTTGTGGATATAGTCGACGAGTTTATCTTCCTGCAAAGCATGATAAATCATCTTGTGTTCTCCGCTTTCATACTCAGATTGCATCATTTTGGCGAGTGTACCTGAGAAACAAGAAACGCAGGTATAAGTGCTCATAATCGAGGCCGGAGATGGATTGTAATCATCTAATGTAACGTCCGGAACTGGGATCCCTTCGACGGCGTTTTCTGTAAGGTACTTCATTGCCGTCTCGGTAGTAAGCGGCTCCATGAAGATCGTGGCGCCGAAAACATCTGCGAGATCTTGATAAAGCTGATTATCCTTATCCTTTAATAAGGCAACCTGCTTTGGATCAAACCAAATGGAGTTTGTGTTGAAGCCGCCATCTAGCTTATTGTCATCGTCCTTTGTTAAAACGCAGAGGCTCTTAATGATGTCGCTGACGGCCTCTTTGAGCTCGGCCTCAGACGATAATTCAAGGTAAGAGAGGACTTCCGTCAAAGCTTTTGCATCGGAAATAATACCGGCAATCGCGATGGCGATATATGCATCCGGGATAGAAACGCTCATGTTGGTTTCCTCTTCTTTGGTATTCTCGGCCATGATTGACGGAACGAATTTACGGGCAAAGGCCATATAGGATTCATACGACTTAAGCGTCATGGCGTGCCTCGCTTCTTTAGCGTCAACCACTTTTACGACATTTGGCTTAATCAAGACATTGAGGTCTTTCTCCCCCTGAGGGTTGAAAGCAAAGACGCTTAAGACGATGCCCGCAGTTAAAGCAAGGGCGCCAGAAGGAATGGCGATCTTGCTCCAAAGAGGGAAGGTCCTTCTTCTCTTCTCATAAGGATTTTTAACAAATTGATTAAGATGATCGTTTACTCTTTTCTCGACTTTTTTCTCGAATTTCATACTAGTTCCTTTCTGAGTTTCTCCATCGCTTTGGAGTAGACTCGTCTGGCCGTTGATTCCGGAATGCCTGTTTCTTCTTCTAATTCCTGCCAGGAATAGGAGAACCCGGTTCGATAATAGACAACGATGGTCTCTTTGTTACTAAGCAAAGGCTCAATCATGTTGAGCATGGTGTTCGTGCGGTCTTCTTCGCCATACATGGTCTCGATGGTTTCGAAAGATGCCACATCCTTTTTCTTTCTCTGGAAGCTTATGGCTTCGTTTCTGGCGATCGCAGATAGATAAGCTTTAAGTTTACTCGGGTCTTTGATGCTCTCTTTTCTTTCGATCGCCTTCATGAAGGCTTCGCTTAAAACGTCGTCGCAGTCATCTTGGTTATCAACGTAGTTGGCGATAATGAAATACATCAAGTTCTTGTACTCAACATAGACTTTTTCGATCGCCGATTGTTTGCCTTGAATGAAGGCAAGGATGGTGTGTTTTGAGATATTCATGAAGTCTCTTACCAATATGACGCGAAGATAGATTAAAACCGCTCACTCTTTTTACAATCTTTTCTTAATCAAAGAAAAAGCCCCGGAATACCGAGGCAAGATTTTGTCTTTGGTGCGCCAATTGAGCTATTGCGGCAAATAAAATGGTGGGTGTTATTGGTTTCGAACCAACGACCTCTTCCGTGTGAAGGAAGCGCTCTCCCGCTGAGCTAAACACCCAAGCGGAGTAATAATACTCTTTCTAAGCCCCGCAAGAAAGAAGCAAGAGACTTTCGGACGAAAAAAGCTTCGGTCTCCCGAAGCTTGCTTTCTAATTGGTGGGCCTTAATGGGCTCGAACCATCGACCTTGCGCTTATCAAGCGCACGCTCTAACCAACTGAGCTAAAGGCCCACACCTACCTGCCTTTTAACAGGCTTGATAAATATATATCAAACTAACCCCCATGACAAGCCAAAAATGCATAGATTTTGCGCTTTCTCTTTTTCCTCGGTTTTTACGGCCTAAGAAAGGCCATTTACCGAGAGTTATTCCAAAAATAGGTTAGATTATGAAAAGCCTCTTGCAAGTTCTTGGACGCTGTTTTATTTATGTCTCATGAAACAAAATTGTCTCAAAACTTTATTCATCCTCGGACCTCTTCTAAGCTTAGCTTCTTGCAATATGCCTACCATCTTTCCTTCTGATTCAGGGGATTCTGGAGACTTCGCCCCAAGCGGTTATACATTAGCCTGGAGCGACGAATTCGACGGAGATAAGCTAAACACCGAAAACTGGACCTACGAACACGGTAATAACAATGGTTGGGGCAACCAAGAAGCCCAATACTATACCGATCATAATGACAGCGTGAAAGACGGAAACCTCGTCATCACTGCGAAAAGGGGAAATACAAAAGACAAATATGACTACACCTCCACGCGCATCAAAACCAAAGGCAAAGTCAAAACTACATATGGATATGTATGCGCGCGCATAAAACTGCCAGCCGTCCAAGGCTTATGGCCTGCTTTCTGGATGATGCACGAATCCGGTTGGTGGCCCTATAGCGGCGAGATCGACATCATGGAGAATAAAGGGCGCGAAAGCACCAGAACCTCCAGCGCTTGCCACTACAACGAGAACGGCAACCATTCCCAATTCAACCACACGGTCGACGTCGGAAACATCGAGGAGTATCACGTCTATTCTCTCTTATGGGATGAAGACTCCATCACTTTCTCCGTCGATGGCAAAAAACATCTATCCAGAAACAAAAGCGCTTGGAACAAAGACTACGAAGGCAGCAACGCCCCATTCAATTCGGACTTCTACCTCATTCTCAATATGGCTGTTGGTGGCTTATTCGATAATCACATCGTACCGCCAGATGATTGGGAATCATCCGACATGTTGGTTGATTACGTCCGCATCTACAAAGCGACTGAATAAAACCGATTAAGGAAAACGACGGGAATTGCCCCCGTCGTTTTTTACAATTACCTTAAGACGATGATCACGACTACAATCGCGATGATTGCGACCGCTACCGCGCCCAGAATGCCAAATAGGAGTTTTTTGCTCACAGGACTTCCACCACTATCGGAGACCTGACGCCCTTCCATTATGCGTTGATTTTGCTCCATCCTTTCGGGAGCGGTTTTCTTATAGTCCCTCATCGTAAAATCGTTGAAGCCCATACCTTTCTCCTCTTTAGCCAAAATGCCGTTCGTATAATCATATGCATACTCTTATATAACCACAAGAAGGATTGGACGAAAAAAGCCCAGCGATAAGCTGAGCTTTGTTTTCCTTGGTTGAGGAAGCGATTAACGCTTGCTGAACTGTGGAGCGCGACGAGCGGCTTTGAGACCGTACTTCTTTCTCTCCTTGGCGCGGGCATTGCGGGTGAGCATGCCAGCAACTTTGAGAGTCTTGCGGTCTTCGCCAGCCTCTAAGAGAGCGCGGGCGATGCCAAGACGGATAGCTTCGGCCTGACCGGTGAAGCCGCCACCCTGGACGAACGCTTCGACGTCGTACTTGCCTTCGACACCGGCGATGGTGAGAGGCTGTTTGAGGTTCTGGACTAAGGTCGCGTATGGCATGTATTCGTTAACATCTCTGCCATTGACGGTGATCTTGCCTTCGCCAGCGTTGACGTAGACGCGAGCGACGGAGGATTTTCTCCTACCAGTGCCGTAGAATTTGTTTGCTTTTGCCATGGTTCTTCTCCTTATTTGCTAAGGTCGAGCACGACCGGTTTCTGAGCTTCCTGCTCATGCTTTTCATCGGCATAAACGAAGAGCTTCTTAGAGATGCTTCTGCCGAGACGGCCTTTTGGAAGCATGCCCCAGACGGCTCTTTCGATCATCTCGACTGGGAATTCGCGGAGCATAACGCCAGAGGAACGGGTACGAAGACCGCCGTTGTACTCAGAGACGTTGTAGTAGTTCTTCTTGTGCTCGGCATCACCAGTGAGCTTGACTTTGGAAGCATTGATGACGATGACGTTGTCGCCGCAGTCAACGTGTGGGGTATAGGTTGGCTTGTTCTTACCCATTAAGATGACGGCGATTTTGCTGGCTAAGCGGCCAAGAGGGATGTTGGTGGCGTCGACGACGTACCAATTTCTCTTAACTTCCTGCGCTTTGGCCATAGTGGTTTGACGCTGCATTGTTGTTAATACCTTTCGAATTTATCCCTTCCTCCTAACGGAGAAGGCTTCGTAATTATCACGATGTCGGGTGGGTATGTCAAAGCATTTTGCTTAAAACAATTTTCGTTTAAACAATTGTTTTGTATAATCATTGCGTGGATAAAAAGAAAGCCTACCAAATTCTTGAGTTAGCGGACAACCATGACGGCTATGTTTCCGTAGAGGAGGCAAAGGCCCATGGCATCGCGCAAACCTACCTTTCCGAAGAGGAAAAGCAGGGTCTATTTCGTCGTGTCGCAAAAGGGCTTTACCTTAAAAGAGGCTACCCTTTAGATCCTTATTTCCTTTTGCACTACAAATATAAGAAAGCCGTCTTCTCTTTACGTTCCGCGTTAGCCTTGCATGGCCTTATCGACTCCAATGAGATAAGCGTCAATCTCCCAAACAACTACATGACCAAAGGCATCGAAGGCGCCAAAAGCCGCCATGTTGGAAACAAAGAATTCAATGTCGGCCTGGCCCTCGCCGTCACCCCAAACGGAACTTTGGTCCCCTGCTACGACATAGAAAGAAGTCTGTTGGACACCATCAGATACCTCGACCAATTCAGCAAGTCGGAATTATCTATTATTTGGAAGGGCGCGTACGCGAAGGGGATCGACGAAGAAAAGCTAATCGAGTATGCGAAAGCCTTTCACGTCGAGGGCGAGGTTAGATTGATTAAGAAGATGCTCTCCATTGGATAAAAGAAAAGCCCCAAACAGGGGCTTAATCTTTTAGATAGCTATTAGGCGTTGGCGACGTTGTGGTAAACGGCCTGGACGTCTTCAGCTTCATCAAGCTCGTCGAGGATCTTCTTGAATCTCTCAAGGTCTTCGCCCTGAAGTTCGATCTCTTCGTTGGCAAGCATGGTGTTTTCAGCGTTCTCGAATTCGGTGACGCCCATATCGTTGAGGGCCTTCTTGGCTTTCTCAAGATCGCTTGGGGTGACCTGGACTTCGATGATGCCGTCTTCGCAGGTGCAGTTCTGGAGGTCGACGTCCGCCATGATGAGGTTTTCTTCGACTTCTTCGATGTTCTCGCCCTTGAAGTCAATAACACCCATGTACTGGAAGTTATAGGCAACGGAGCCCATCTTGCCGCCCTTGCGGGTGACGATGGTACGAACGGTGACAAGCGCACGGTTGACGTTGTCGGTGAGGGTGTTGACGATGAGGTAGCTTCCGCCTGGACCAAAGAATTCGTAGGAACCAGGGATATAGCTGACAGTATCTCCGCCTTTGGCTTTTTCGATGGCACGCTCAATGACGTCTTTTGGGCAAGTCTTACGATATTTTTCGATTGCACTTCTAAGCGCTAAGTTGCTCTCAGGATCAGGGACACCACTCTTAGCGGCCGCATAGATTTCTTTAGAGGCGCGCATGTAGATGGCCGATTTGGCCTTTGCGGTAGCCGCCATCGCAGCGGCTCTGACTTCGAAATGTCTTCCCATAATTAAAAATCTCCTGATTTTTGCCCCGTTATAATAGCACTCGGCATAGCCGAGGTAAATTTTTTGTTATTCAAGCAAGAAAAAAGGCGATTTTGTAGTTAATTATTCGATTCCCTCGTAAAGGACTTTGACGAGGTATAAGCCGTCGGCTTTCGCTTTATATGGAACGATGGTTCTTGGTTTCTTATCAATAAGCTCTGGAACGCTCTTAGGATCGATCTTTCCTCTCGCGGCATGGAAGGCGGTGCCCATCATGAAACGGATCATGTAGGTCATAAAGCCATTGCCCTTAAAGGTGACTGTGGCGACTCTTTTTTCTTCATCGGCTTCGACATCAATTTTCTCGATCGTGCGGATGAAGTCCATGTTATCCTCCGGCTTAGAGGTGTAATTGGAAAAATCATGGGTGCCTTCGAAATAGGAAAGGGCCTCTTTGAAAGCATCGAGATCAAACTCCCTTACGCCTAATTCGGTCCTAAGCCCTTCCTGAAGCGGGTCTTTATCGCCCCAAGAGAAAACGTATTTGTAGATCTTGCCGCAGGAAGAATGCCTGGCATCGAAGCCTTCCTCGACTTCTTCTAAAGACAAAACCACGATATCCGGCGGCAATACCCTATTGAAGGAACGGCGGAAGGTCTCGAGGTTCTTATCGATCGGCAAAGTGAAAGTGGCGCGTTGCCCTAAAGCATGCACGCCTTTATCAGTGCGGCCAGCCCCATGGATGTAGGTGCGTTTGCCAAGCATATAGGAAAGGGTCCTTTCTATTTCACCCTGAACAGTCCTTTTGTCAGGCTGCCTCTGAAAACCGTTAAACCCACGGCCATTGTAGGAGATGGTCGCAAGCACGTTCTTCATAAGACCTCCACTGGGAAAACTAACATCGCGTTGAAATGAGGATCAACGGCCCACCAGATGAAGAAAGCAACCAGCGCAGCAGAGAAAAGAAGGAAGAATGTATCTTTCCAATGCCATTTAAGTGCACGGTATCTGGTTCTCTTGCCACGTGGATCATAGCCACGGCATTCCATGGCGTTCGCTAGTTCGTCAGACCTCATAAAGGCCGAGACGAAGAGAGGGATAATAAGCGAAGTCAAAGCGGCAAGACGCTTGCCAATTTTGCCATGGGAGAAAGAAACGCCACGGGATTCCTGGGCCTTCATAACCCTTTGGGTATCCTCAAGGATAGTTGGGATGAAACGAAGGGCGATAGAGATAGTCATCGCGACTTCATGGGCCGGGAAATGGATGACCTTAAGTGGAGAAACATACCATTCAAGGGCGTAGGTTAAATCAAGCGGCTTGGTGGAAGAGGTCAAGACCATTGTTAAGGAAATCATCATGGTCAAACGGAGCAAGATCTTTGCAGCCTGCATGAAGGAATCCCAATAAACGGTCCAATTCCAGGCCTCGACGGAGAAAGCGACCGGCATTCTTGGGTTCTGATACGGCATGATGGTGTAAATCAGAAGCAAGAAGATAATCATGATCCATAAAGACTTAAGGGACTTGAAGATCGTGCTTAATCTCGTGTGGGTCAAAGCAAGAAGGATAATGCAAACGACAAGGATAATGCCCTGCATTAAAGCTTCCATAGCCCAACTCTTATAGCTCATGAAGACGCATACCATCATAAGGATGGTGCTTAAGATCTTCACGCGAGGGTCGAGCTTATGGATCAAAGACTGATATGGAACATATCTACCTAAGGAGAAACTCATACATTCCTCCTTTTGATATCCGCTAACTGGGCGGCTAAAGACTCAACATCTTTCGCCTGTCCAAGTTCGATATCAACGCCTTTGGCTTGAAGTCTCTTAACGAAGGAATAAATGAGCGGCGTCTCAAGCGAATACTGCTCAATGTCTTCCTTAAACAAGCTAACGGGGTCGCTGATTTTGGCAATCTTGCCGTGATCTAAGACGATGACTTTATCGGCGTAGGACAAGACGAGATTCATGTCATGGGTAACCAAGATGACGGTCGTGCCGGATTTATGGACGGTTTCGAAGAGGTCCATCATCTCAGATGCGCCACGCGGGTCAAGTCCAGCGGTCGGCTCATCGACGACGAGAATATCTGGGTGGAAGGCCAAGATGCCCGCAATGGCAACGCGGCGCTTCTCACCACCAGAGAGCTCAAATGGAGAACGCTTGTAGAAGTTCTCGCCTAAGCCAACTCGTTTAAGGGCCTCATGGGCGGCTGCTAAGGCTTCTTCCTTGGAAGCGCCGAAGTTCTTCGGGGCGAAGGCAACGTCCTTCTCGACGTTTTCTTCGAAAAGCTGATATTCAGGGAATTGGAAAACCAAACCGACTTTGCGACGGACTTGGTAAAGCTTTTTGGAGCGTTTCTTCTTATCGGCGGAGTTAACGAATTCGCCAACCACCACTTCGCCCGCGGCTGGAACCAAAAGGGCGTTGATGTGCTGGATAAGGGTGGATTTACCACATCCAGTGCGACCGACAAGCGCGGTAAAAGAACCATCCTCGATCTCGAAGGAAACTCCGTTAAGGGCTTCGCTGGCGAGAGGGGTCTTCGGGTTATAGGTATAGAAGACGTCAGAGAATCTTATCGGCATAAGAAATCCTCCAACTTTTCTAGGCTATCAACGGATTCAGGAACCTTGATGCCATTTCTTTCTAGCGCGTGAACTAAGGACGGGAAGAACGGGATATCAAGGCGAATCTCCTTAAGTTTATCTTCGTGGGCGAAAACTTCGTTTGGGGTGCCAGAAAGAACGGTCTGACCATCATTCATGACGATGACTTGATCCGCTCTCGCGGCTTCTTCGACATCGTGGGTGATGGAGATGATGGTAAGGTTTGGATTATCCTTCCTCATCTTCTCCACGATGGCGGCGATTTCATTCTTTCCTTTCGGGTCAAGCATCGCGGTGGCTTCGTCGAAGATGACGAGCTCTGGGTTCATGGCTAAGACGCCGGCGATGGCGACTCTTTGTTTTTGACCGCCGGAAAGGGAGCCCGGTTCTCGCTCGAGAAATTCATACATTCCGGTCTCTTTTGCATATTTCTCAATGATCCCCTGCATATCTTCATGCGGGATTTGACGGTTCTCTAAGCCAAAAGCGATATCGTCGGAAACGGTCGAACCAACGAATTGGTTGTCAGGGTTTTGGAAGACGATACCGATCTTCTTACGGAGTTCGACGAGGTTCTTGTCGGTTAAAGGCAAATCGAAAAGGGTAACTTCCCCTTTCCAATCGCCCAAAAGCCCCATAAGGATCTTGGCTAAGGTGCTCTTGCCAGAACCGTTATGGCCAATGACGGCAACATAGCTACCGGTCTCTACGTCGAAAGAAACGTCGCGCAGAGTCGGATGCTCGCCGTCGTAGCTAAAAGATAGATTTTTTACGGAAACGACTTTCATTCTGGATTACTTATTTAACAGAGATGTTGAAGGCACGGCCGGTGTAACGGGAATAGGTGACGCCGGACATATCCAAAAGCTTGCGGGAAGCCTGCTCTTCGATGTGGTCGTGGTATTTGTCATCGAGGTAGACAACGTGCTTGATGCCAGTCTGGATGATGGCCTTCGCGCATTCGTTGCACGGGAAGAGGGTGACATAGATCGTGCAGTTCTTAAGCCCAGCTCCACCGCGGGTGTTGAGGATGGCGTTGAATTCGGCGTGGCAAACGTAAAGGTATTTGGATTCAAGGCCCTCGCCATGGCCCCAGGCGATGTTATCTTCATCGATTCCGGAAGGCATGCCGTTATAGCCGATAGAGACGACTTTGTGATTGTCATCAACAATGCACGCGCCTACCTGCGTAGATGGGTCTTTAGAGCGCAGAGCCGATAGTTGCGCGATACCCATGAAGTATTCGTCCCAAGTCAAATTGTCTTTGCGATAGGTTTCCATGCTAAAACTCCTTCCGAAAATACAAGCATATCATACGCGTACGCAGGTATTCCGTCATCAATAGTTAGTTCGAAAATTTGGCCAATTAATTAAAACCCCCTATTTAGGGAGCTTTGGTCTAACAGATTAATTTGATGATCTCGGCAAATCAGAAGACCATGATCATGATGAAGCAGAAGAGAGCTAAAGAGACAATTACTCCGAAAAAGATGACCCAACCCCACGGGATAGGCAGTTTAACAATTTCTTCAGGGGCTTCTTCTTTGGCCTCTACTTCCTGGGCCTCGATTTTCTTTTCTTCTTCCATTATTGCTCTCCGCCGTTATTACGGGATGTCACGCCGAATCTTCTAGAGAAGATCAATAGCCACGATAACAATGCGCTGTTGACGAGGATGTTGATCGAACTCATCGCCAATAGGAATAAGAGGATAGCGGCAAAGCTTAAGGCGGTTCCGGTATCGACGATGACGTAGAAATAGAACATCAAGGCCGAGGCGTTACCAAGCACGCCGATGACTAATTCGCAGATGGTTGCGATGAGGGCTACTTCATTAGGAGATGGGATGTCTGGATAATCCAAAATCGACTTTTGGAAATACTTGTTGGTGAAGGAAAGACCGATACAAAGTCCGATATCCATCGCCAACTGAATGCAAAGGAAGACGATCTTAGCCGCTAAAGCGGATTCTCCGAAAGTCGTCTCAAAACGCTGGGAGAAATAGCCAGTTCCAAAGAATCCATAGATAAGTAAACCCATGATAATCGCAAGGGTGGCATAGACCATCCATGGGAAGCGAAGGGCGCTTCTCCATTTCTTGGTGACCATGAGTAGGAGCCATGGCAAAACGCCCCAAAGGATGGCAAGGATGGTATAGAAAGGATTCAAGGTCCCGGTTGGATAAAGAAGGAAGCCAAGGAGGTCACTGCCACCGCCGACGATCGCGCCATATAAAGGGCCCATCGACAAAGAGGCAAACATAATGACCGCCGGAGCGAAGGTAATCTGGCAGAAACGAAGGAATGGGATACCGCTCATCTTGGCGATAACCGTCGCCAATGTGGCGAGGATCAGCAAGAAGGCCGATAGGGATATTTTTTGTACGTCTGAGTAGCGACTTTTCATGCTTTTCTCTCCATTACGAATTTACGGACCAAGGCCGCGAAGGCGATGGAACCAGTGACAAGAATTAAATCATCCGGATATTTCTCTTCAAGGTCTTTTAAGGCGTCTTGATAGTTTTCGACATATGGGTAGTCACCCATGTAGAGGAAATAATCCATTTCACCCCTGGCCCTTGGATGATCGAAGGTCGTGAGGGTTATGTCAGCACTATAGGTTCCCAAAAGAGGGAGCTCCACCGCAATATTTTTGTCACGGAATGCCGCAAATAAGACGTGGACTGTTTTTCCGTTAGTAAAACTTGGGAATGATTTGGCCAAAGCGTCAACCGCTTCTGGGTTATGGGCGCCATCGAAAACGATGTTGCCGATTCTTTCGACGTGGAGCGGCAGTTCGGCATCGATTAAACCCGCTCTTAAGGCTTCATCCTTAACCGGGAATTCTTTGGCTAATAAGTCCACCGCTTCAATGGCTAAGGAAGCGTTCTTAAGTTCGTAGTCCGCATCGCTATGGAGGACGATGTCTTCTCTTTCGCCATACTGGAAATGCTGACCATCGGCCTCATGATGGGCAAAGTGATAATCGGAGACGATGTGATATGTGGCGTTAAGCTCTTTGGCCATATCCATCAAGGTGACCTTCGCCGCTTCGTCTAATTCGCCGGTCAAAACAGGGACTTCCTCTTTGATGATTCCGCCTTTGTTCTGGGCAATTTCCGATACAGATCGGCCTAAATATGACGTATGCTCCAAGGAAACGGTCGTGATGATGGAAAGGATTGGGGTGAAAATGTTGGTCGCATCGACCGCACCGCCCATGCCGCATTCGATGATCGCGATATCAGGTCTTTTGGAGATGATAAACATGAAGGCGATGAAGGTCTCGATCTCGAAAGCAGAAAGATCGAACTTTTGGAAGTCTTTGAGATAGACGTTGAAGAGGTTATCGAAAGTCTCCTCGGAGATAGTCTCGCCATTAAAGGCGACCATCTCGCATGGGGAATATAAATAAGGAGAACGATAAGAGGCGACGTTGTAGCCGGCGGCACGATAGATGGACTCCAAATAATGGGCCGTCGCACCTTTACCATTACTTCCAGTAATGTGGATGGCCGGAAGCGAAAAAGAAAATTTCTCCTTAGCGAGGAATTCATCGAAATGATCACGGTCATAACGGCCGTTATCGTGTTCGGCCAAGTAGGATAGTATTTCGTCTCTATTCATCTTATTCACCCGAGGCTTTTGCCCCATCACGTTTTGCCCTATCGAGGGCTCTCTTCATATCGCGGTCTTTAATCGCATCGCGCTTATCATGGAGTTTTTTACCTTCCGCTAAAGCGATCTCCATCTTCGCATAGCCATGACTTAAGAAGACCTTGGTCGGAACGCAGGTCAGACCAGTGCCCTTAAGGTGGTTGGCCAATCTCTTAAGCTCTCCTTTGTTTAAGAGGAGCTTACGGTCCCTTAGATGGTCAACGTTATAGATTGTGCCTTCTTTGTATGGGGCGATATGCATATTGGCGATAAAGGCTTCGCCATTCTTCATGTACACGTAAGAATCCGACAAGGAAGCATTACGCGCTCTCAAGGATTTGATTTCCGTACCAGTGAGCACTAATCCGGCAACCATGAAATCCGAGAGGAAATAAAGAAACGAAGTTCGCCTATTCTCCAATAAAACGGAATTATCTTTTTTCCTGCTCATAGTTCGCTCCTTAGAAGGTAAAGGAGATCGTAGCCTGAGTATTCGTTACGGAATCAAAGGAGACGGTCACATTGCTGGTGCTGCCATCGTTAAAGCAATCACCGTTAGGGAAGTATCTTTGATACTTGCTCTGGGAGAAGGAGAAGATGTCACCACTTCTGAATAAGCACTTATTCTCGCCTAATCCACCTCTTTCGAAGTCGATAGTGCCAGAGGCATCAATCAGGGAGAGTAAGGAATAATTCTCCGCCAAAGCGATGGATTTGTTGGAGTTGCTGGCCGCGACTCTATAGGCATAGCCATCGTTGGAGTTGATCTTGTCGCCATCGTAATAGGACCAGACATAGTTGCCCTGTCTATCGGTGTTTCTCCTGTTGGTACGGGCGATTCTTGCATCGACGTGCCAAAGCCTCACACCAAAGGTGCTATAGCCAAAGTGACGTCCATCATAGGCGGTATGGGAATCAAGGTAGTTAAGGTCGGTTGGGGTGTAGAGCTCCATGATTAAGAACTCAGAGAAGGCGGTTCCGTTGAAGTGACCAGATGGGATGATGATACAGTCTCCACTTACGGTCGCTGGATTAATCTCTATGGTGCAATTGCCATTAACGACATAAGGCTTAGTCCAGCCAAGGGCGGTCTTTGACCAGATATCGTGGTCGAGGATGTTATGGTCTTCCATAATCCAGCCGCCGGCCGGGTTATAGGATTCATAGGTCCCGTTAGAAGTCATAACGGCATAGTAGTCATCAAGACCAAGCATGTGACCAAACTCATGGATGAAGGTATGGCCATCAGAACGCGGGGAAACAACGGTTTGGGTATAAAGGAAGGAAGCAGAAGCCCAGAAGAAGAGGTTCGCGACTGGATCGATTTTCTCCGCTGCAGTCGGGAAACGTTCCGCGGCCCAATAGCAGAAAGCCCAATAAAGCCCGCCATTGGAATCAATCCTAGCGATTTGGGAGCTGCTTTGGAAATCAGGGCAGGAATAAATCATGATGACGCCATCAAGCCAGCCATCACCATCATAGTCATATTTGCGGATGGCTTCCCTACCGTATTTCACGCGGTAGCATTCGACCGCGTTGTTAAGAATCGAGATCGGTCCGCTGGCCGCGCCATCATCGGCGGAATATAAGCCTTTCGCTGTGTAACCGGATTTAAAGATCGGGGCGATATCGAACTTGAGGTCGAGATTGCCATAGGAGCTCTTCTTATAATAGGAAGCAACAGACTCCCAATAGCCGGTGTCAGAGAAGCCGTCGCCATTTAAAGCATTAACAAGGTCCTGGCGGTAATGCGGATAGGTTTTGGAGAATTCGTAGCCGGTGATTTCAACAGGAATTACCAAAACATGTGTCTCTTCATCCGAAACGGATGGGATGTTGACGGTGCCGCCGCTGCCATTGATTTCGGAATACTTTAAGGTCTTGCTGGTATCGAGGGTGTAATAGCCATCTCCACTAGCCGGGAAGTCGCTAACGCCCGCAGTCGCGTGGGTGGTCAAATCGAGGGTGTAATGGTTAACACCGATCTTGTCTTCGTATTCGGTGTCTTCGAAATAACCTTTGCCCGCGACGTTACCTCCGGCGGAGTTATAAAGACCCGAGTCGACAAAGTCCCATATAGTGCAGCTGCTGAGTCCAAATACGAGAAGGACGAGCGCTGGGATTCTTAGTTTTTCTAATAACTTCTTGCTCATATGAGCAACTATAACACAGGCTTACTAAATTGCGTAGCAAAGGCGGGTTGAAATGGTGGCAGATGAGGGAATTTGTCTATGTAATTAACCACTAACAAAAGAGGTGACTATACTAGTCTCATGATTACCTTTTTACGTCGCTTGTTTATCAAGGACTATCAGAATGTTAACGATGAGAACGTCCGCAGGGCCCATGGGGTATTCGGGGCAATCTTTGGCATCGTCACCAATATCCTTATCGCTGGGCTAAAAGTTGGGGCCGCGATCTTCTTGGCCTCTAAGGCCAGTTGGGTCTTTCCGGTCGCCCTTATCGCCGATGCAGTCAACAACATCTCCGATATCGCCTCCTCTATCGTTACCCTCATCGGTTTCAAGTTAGCGGATAAGCCAGCGGATAAAGAACATCCGTTCGGACATCAGAGAATCGAATACATTGCGGGCTTATTTGTCGCGATCCTTATCCTTGTCGCGGGCTATGAGCTCCTTAAGGAATCCATCGAAAGCGTCATCGCCTTCCATTCCAGCGGAACCCATTCCTCCTATGACTTGCTCGCCTGCATCATCTTAGGCGTTTCCATTCTCCTTAAATTCTTCCAGTCCATGGTCAATAGAGGTTTAGGCAAGGCCATCAATAGCCCAACCCTTCTCGCCGTCTCCCTCGACTCCCTTATGGACTGCCTCACCACTTCCTCTGTCTTATTAAGCGCGATCTTGATGCTCACCCTTGGTTGGAACTTCATGGATGGCTATATAGGCATCCTGGTCTCCTTCCTCCTTATCATCTCGGGCATCAAAGCCGTCAAAGAGACCGCGAGCCCGCTTATTGGAGAAGGGGTTAACAAAGAACTTGAAGAGACCATACGTGGAGAGGTTTTGGCCCATAAAGAGATACACGGGGTCCACGATTTTATCTGCCACTACTACGGCGTTGATAAGAAATTCATCACCCTCCACGCGGAGATTGACCAGAACACTACCCTCATCGAAGCCCACCGCATCGTCGATGAAATTGAAGACCAACTCAAGGCCGAATATAAAGCTGATGTAACGATCCACATCGACCCGACCGCAATCGGAGATCATGAAGTCGCAAGGATGGAACTCCTCGTCCTCCATGAGGTCACCATGATTGACCCTAGAGCCAAGATCCATGACTTCCAGATGGATAAGGAAAATAAACGCATCGACTTCGATGTCCTTGCGCCATTTGATTCCAAGTTGACCGAGGAAGTATTAAAAAAGCGGCTGTTAGAGAACATAGCCGCTTTCGAGTTTAGTTTTCACATCGACCACCCGATGGGTGATTGAGTTATTTCAAGAGATAAGTAATGAGAGCTTCAAGCGCTGGCTTCTGCGAGATGATTTCGTTGTAGTTCTCGAAGATCGTGACTTTGGAGGCATCGAACCTATCGCCCATAGAGGACATCTTCTCGAGGAGCTTTCCACGAACTTCCTCATCGGAAAGGATCGCGCCGGCGAAGATGATATGGTCGAAGACGAATAAGCGATCGGCGTTATAGGCCGCGAAGGCAATCGCATCGATGATTGGGTCAAGCCGAGACTTATCGGCAAGGAGCTTTTCGGCACCTTCCTCTTCTTCGAGCTCTTTTCCAAAGAGGGCCTTATATTCTACGAATTCACCAATTGGGCGACCGTTCGGGAGAAGGGTCAAGCCGATCTGGCTGCATTCGCTCTTGGCGTTCCTGAGGATGGAATCACCTTCAAGGACAGCGGCAACAAGCTCTGGACCATATTTAACAAGGAGGCTGATGCCCTCGCCATAATGGTAAAGGCGATGGATATCCGCTAAAGCGGCGACGGTATTCTCAAAGAAGAGAGGCACGTCTTTATAATCCTTCAAAGCCTCGTAGATCTTGCTTTCGTGTTCGGTGAATGGTTTATGGCATCCGTAATGACGGAAGGTCACGCAGACATTAAGGACCTTGGAATTGCCGACAAAGTATTTGAGTTTCTCAAGGACAGGTCCGACTTCGGAGTAATCCTCTTCAAAGACGGTGAAGCCCGCCAAAGAGATAAGGACGAGATGATAGGAGCTAACGGTGACATCAATGCCTGCGAAATATCCAAAGTTTGGATTGAGGCAAAGAGGTTCCTCGTTACGGCCAGCTCTGCCAGTTACGATTTTCGGAGCAAAGGCGATGATGCCTTCATCGACTAACGGTCTAACGGCTAAGGTTAAGCCTGGGTTGGAGAGGCCCAGAGTGTGGGCCAGCTTTTTGCGGCAGACGACCGGGTTTAGGAAGAGCTGCCTGACAATTGTTTTTTGGGTTTCGTTCAACTTCATTTTTTGCTTCTCAATGTCCTACATAATACAATCGATTCAGTAAAAAGAAACAATTTTTTAAGTTTTTTTAAAACTACTTACCGAAATATAACGAAAACTTACGAAGGCATCGAGAAAATGTGGATTATAAGTATTTTTTTACCTAAAAATGGCCAAAATGCCTTTAACTAAGGTCTTAATATCGCGGTCAGTCGTGTTAATCATGAGGTCGTAGTTCTCTTTCGCGCCCCATTTTCTGCCGGTGTAGAACTCGTAATGTTGACGACGTTTTTTATCGATCCTCTGGATGCGTCTGACCATCTCCCGATCATTAAAGGCTTCGCCCTGTTTGCTTCTTTCTTTGCATCTGGCGAGCTTGGAGTCGATCGAAGCATAGACGAAGATGCGGAATGGTTTGAATTCCTCGAGGATGTAATCTGCGCAGCGACCGATGATGATGCAATCGCTCTTGCCGGCTAATTCTAAAAGGATCTTCTTCTGGCTGGAGAAGATGTCCAAAGCGTTCTGGAAGTGTGGGTCATTGGATGGCGACCAGGTGCTGCCATAATGGATTGGGAAAAGCGGAACAGGACGTCCCTGCGAGAGTTCTTCGATATAGGCTTTGCTATATTCCGTTTCTTTTGCGATTTCATTTAAGATTTCGCTGTCGTAATAAGCATAGCCAAGTTCATCGGCCAAACGACGGCCGAGCTCGCGGCCGCCGGAACCAAATTCGCGGCCGATGGTAATAATCCTTCCCATAGATATTCCCCTGAAATATGTCTCTTTTTCTTTTGTTAATTTTAACCTTTATCTATAAGAAGATATAGACCTCTTTAGGGAATTCGTTATAATTTGCAGGCTATGATTTGCTTTTTATTCGCCATGGAAAAAGAGGCAGCCCCGCTTTTAGAGGACTGCCAAATCTCTGAAGCCACCAAAATCGGCTTTGCCAAGTTCTACGCCTGCGAGAAGGACGAGAAGAAGTTCTTAGTCGGCATTACGGGCATTGGAAAGGTCTTCGCTTCCAGCGCCGTCAGCGCGCTCCGCTTAAAGTATCCAACCGTTGATGGTTTGCTCAATATCGGCGTAGGCGGTTCCCTCGATGCCGAGGCGGCCCCGCTCCTTCAGCTCATCGTTGGCGATAAATACGTCCAGCATGACCTCGACACCAGCGCGATTGGTGATCCAGTCGGCATGGTCTCTGGTATTAATAAGGTTTATTTCGAGGCCGATAAGGACCTTGTTGCCCTTGTTAAGAAGGCCAGCAAAGCCGCGAAGGTCAAACCGTGTGTCGGCACCATCGCTTCTGGCGACCGCTTCATCGCTTCCAAAGAAGATAGGGGAGCCATCAAGAAACAATTCAAGGCAATCTCCTGCGATATGGAATCCTCCGCGATGGCCCAGATCGCTTATGTCTATCAGCTCCCATTCTGCGCCGCGAGAGTTGTCTCCGATACTGGCAAAGACCCAAACGAATACGCCGAAAACTGCGGGGAAGCTGCAAAACGCTTAAAAGCCATCCTCGATAAACTCATCGAACTCTTATAAGTCGCACCGTTCCAAAGGGGCGGTTTTCTTTAAAACAAAAGCGAGCGCTTTTTCGGCTCGCTACTTGTGATGTTACATCTATTTTCTTCTTTTTCGGGAGTCTTGGCAAATTATTGACCAGGATTTTTTCTTTCGCCTTTAAAGAAGATTCGATACTCGAAAAGGTAATAGAAGAAGAGGACGAATCCATGCAGAGTCATCAAAGAATAGGCGACTATGTATGCGTAAAGCAGGTGCCCGAAGCCCCAATCGATGCCCGCGTAGATCATCGCCATCGCGGCGATGACGAAGAGGGACATGACGGAGAAACAATATCCTGCTAATCCTTTATTCTTCCAGAACTTACCTCTTTTCTTCTCTTTGTATAGACGAGTTCCGAAGAAGCCAGAGGCAGTAGTAAGGACGATATAAATCAACATCGACCCGAAGAAGAGGATGAAGTCAGTCTTGTAGTAGACGAAGAAGAAGAGCATCGGAATATAGGCAAGAGCCTCAAGGGCCACGCCGGCAACCATCATCCACTTCTCTTTCGCGCTATTTCTTCCTCCTTCAAAGAAGGATTCATCCCAATCATCGCCATCAGGATCGAAATCAATCTTGCCTGTGCCAAGTAAATCGTTAAGGAAAGCGGTCTGAGTTAAATCTTTCTCAGCCTTCTCCTCATCGAAGTAGGTGGTCATGGTCTCTGGGTGAAGAAGGGCATCGATATCTTCGTAGAGCTTAATCTCTTCATGCATTTCCATGGTTAAGCCATGGGCATAGACAAAAATCGGGAAGTTCCTGAAGGCTTTATAAAGGAAGGCCACTACGGCATTCGCGAAGTCCTTATCCGCGCCGCCTAAATGGAGCAAAACATACTTAGGACGAGCACAAAGTTCGTTAAATATGGCGTCGAAGAGGTGCAAGAAGTTAATAGACCACGCGGAAGGAATATGTTCCTTCTCCATGAATTTCTTACAAACCGCATCTACTTCAGACGTATCGGCGCTCGCCCCAAAAGGAATCTGGGAACGAAGGACCGAGAAGGAATAATTGGACGAGGAAATGACCGAGACAGGAAGCCTATCCCTATTCGCGTTGTTTAAATCGAGGAGGTCTTCATCATCGACGCTGCAGAAACCATCCAAAATGTCCTCGCCTTTAAGGGCAAGCAAGTCGAAAAGCGCTTGGGCGCCCACGCCGTCGAAGAGGAGTAAGCCGTTCTTCGACGTTTCGAATTCGGCGCCTTTAAGAGGCGAAGATTTGTAATGGTATGCTGCTTTGATCATTAGGCCAGTAAGAAGTCCTTAAGGTCGGACCACACTTGCTCTTTCCCGATTTCGTTATGGATTTCATGACGCATCTTCGGGTAAAGCTTCAAAGTGACGTCCTTAACACCAAGCTTCGTGTAAAGCTTGGCTAAATTGCGAGGACCTTTGCCGTTAACGCCGACAGGGTCCTCTTCGCCCGCCATGATGGCGATCGGTGTTTCTTTCGAAATATTAGCGAGGTTCTTTTTCTTGTAAAGAGTCGCAAGGCCAATAAAGAACTCACGGAGGAAGCCGCCGGTGTTCTCATGGCCGCAATATGGGTCGGCGATATAATCGTCGACGTTCTTCTCGTCATAGGAGAGCCAATCTAAGTCAGTTCTACGGTTCTTGATTGCTTTGGCATATCCGCCTAAGGCGAGGTTAGATAAGAATTTGTTTGGTTTATCCCAATTGCCTTTATGGACTAAGAGCTTGCCAAGGAGTTTGGCTAAGCCATAAATGCCAGTCGGGCCATTGGTGCCGAATAAGACAATCTTGTCAGCGGTATTTGGATACCTTTCGGCGTAACTCTGGGTCATGAAGGAACCCATGGAGTGTCCCATGATGATGGTCGGGAGGCCATTCTTCTTAACTTCTTCAAGGCGAAGATGCATCGCATCGACGTTCTTAGCGAAAGCGCCTTCTGGCCATCTTTCCTGGTTTTCAATGGATTCGGCATTTAAGCCTTGTCCAAAGGCATCGAGGATCGAAACGTTGATTCCCGCTTCGTTGAGATATAGGGCCATGGCCTCATAACGCGAGGCATGCTCATTCATGCCGGTCTGCATGACCAGGTTGTGGGTAGGGTTTTTGGCAGGCCAAAAGCAACCCTTTAACTTTTCGCCTTCGGGTAGTACGACTTCAAAGATTTCGAACATACGGTCCTCCTGTTTTTATAAAAAATTATTTGGAAGCGGTAGTTGTTTGGAAGCGATAGGAATCGCGGCAGGCATCTTCTACGTTTAGTTTAGCCTTCCAGCCGAGTTCCTCAAAGGCTTTATCAGCATTTGCGTAATTTTCTGCAACGTCGCCAGGTCTTCTTGGGTCGATGACGTATGGAATCTTGATTCCGGTCGCCTTCTCGAAAGCGGCGATGAGTTCGAAGACCGAGGTGCCTTTGCCGGTACCGAGGTTATAGATGACGACACCTGGGTTGGTGGCGAGCTTCTTAAGCGCGGCGACATGGCCTTCAGCGAGGTCAACGACGTGGATGTAGTCACGTACGCCAGTGCCATCTGGAGTTGGGTAGTCATTGCCGAAGACATGTAAGGTCTTAAGCTTGCCAGCGGCAACCTGGGAGATATAAGGCATGATGTTATTTGGGATGCCGTTTGGATCTTCGCCAAGCAAGCCGGATGGATCGGCGCCGATTGGGTTGAAATAACGGAGAAGGCATACATTCAGGCTCGAATCGGCTTTCGCGGCGTCCTGAAGGATGCGTTCGATCATGATCTTGGTCTCGCCATATGGGTTGGTGGCATGGCCGACTGGGTCAGTCTCAACGAGTGGGACTCTCTCTGGCACGCCATAAACGGTCGCGCTGGAGGAGAAGATGATGTTCTTCATGCCGAACTCTTTCATGAGGCGGACTAAGACGAGCGAGGAGAGAAGGTTGTTGGTGTAATACTCAACCGGTTTCTTGGTGGATTCGCCAACGGCCTTAAGACCGGCGAAGTGGATGACGGCATCCATCTTGCCCTCCTTCTCGAAGACTTTCTTGAAGCCTTCATAGTCGCAGCAGTCGACTTTGTAGAAGGTTGGGCGTTTGCCGCTGACCTTCTCGATATTGTCGAGAACCTCGATTTTGGAATTGGATAAGTTGTCAACGATGACTGGCTCGTGGCCGTTCTTATAAAGGGCGATGACGGTCTCCGAACCGATGAAGCCTAAGCCTCCAGTAACTAATACTTTCATTGGTATTCCTCCTTAATCTTCCATGTAATTTTTGGTGGTTTTCCTGCGAATTCTCGCATCTCTCGCGCGTTTGATTTCCTTAGCTTCGACGAATTGGTTCTTCGCTTCGCGTTCCGCTTCCTGGGAAAGCGGCTTGTCTTGGCGGGCGAGTTCCTGCTCATCGAATAAGCGTTTGCGGATGAAGTCGATCAAATGGTCGGCCAAGATCTTATCGACCTGGGCTTGGGTAGCCAAGCGGAGGGCGAGGAGACCTAACGCGCCATTGAGGTTATTCTCCATCTCGGTGCGAGACATTTTGCCTTCTTGTTTGTCCTTCTCGTATCTCCTGATCGCATCTTCGATGTGGCGTTCCAATAAGGAAGCCTGAGATTTGATGGTCGACATCTCAAGGGAACGATAGAAGGCATATAGCCTGCCCTTATCTGGGGTGGCGTATTGATCTAGGGCAAGCAAAAGGGCCATATCACTCATCGAAAGCGTCTGCTTCATAAGGGTGATAGCCATTAAGTAACCGATCTGCTCGCGGTCGTATTTCTTTTTCTTCGGCTCAGGGATCATCCCAGCCTTAACGTAGTTATTGACCATGAAGGAGGTTAAAACCTTCCTTGGGTCATCAGAGAAGATAGCAAGAGAACTGTTGATATAGGAAAGAACCTGCTCCATGTAGAGCTCAACATTCGGGAGTTCCTTAAACTGCGGCAGGGAAAAAGAGCCGACCTCTTTTATCCACTTTTCTAATTCAGCGGTGTCTTTTGCCATATTGATTTACCTCTTAGCCAATTCCTCGTCGAGGACCTTCGCGACCGCGGCTGGATTGAGTTTGCCACGGCTGGCTTTCATGACCTGGCCTACTAAGAAGCCTTTGGCTCTGTCTTTGCCGGCCTTGAAGTCGGCAATGGATTGCGGGTTGGCGTCGAGAACCGCGGTGACGGCCTCAAGGACCGCGCCGGTATCGACGACCTGCTTCTCGATGTGGAGGGCTTTCGCGGCTTCCTCAACGCTGACGTCATTCTCCAACAAGTAGTTGAAGATGTCGGCGCACTGCTTGTGGGTGAAGCCATCTTCCTGCATATTGGCAACTTCGGCGAGTTTCTCCGCTTTAAGCGGGAACTCCTCGATGGAGATGCCTTTCTTATTGAGGTAGCCATTGACCTCAACGATAACAAAGTTAGCAAGACCTTTCGCGTTCTTTGCTTTGCCCATGCCTTCTTCGAAATAAGCGGACATGCCTTTGTCGGCAAGGATGATGTCGGCATCGGTGGCGGTTAAGCCAGCCTTGATGTAACGCGCTTCCTTGGCGTCATAAAGCTCTGGGCAGGTGGCGATGGCGTCGTTAACGAACTCATCGCTCAACGCGATTGGGGTGATGTTTGGTTCTGGGAAATATTTGTAGTCGACGGCGTCGGTCTTAACACGCATAAGGACGGTGCGGCCGCTGGCTTCGTCGAAGCGTCTGGTCTCCTGGCGAACCGGGGTTCCAGACAAAAGGAGGGCACTTTGTCTCTCGATTTCGTAGTCGAGAGCCATTTCGATGTTCTTAAGGGAGTTGATGTTCTTGATCTCAACTTTGGTGCCGAATTCCTTAGAGCCATATGGCCTTAGGGAGACGTTGACGTCGCAACGGAGGGAGCCTTCTTCCATCTTGCCGTCGCTGGTGCCGCTATAGACGACGATGTTGCGGATCTGTTCGACGTAATGCATCGCCTCGGTACCGTTGCGGATATCCGGACGGGAGACGATCTCAACGAGCGGGACGCCAGCGCGGTTATAGTCGAGGAGGGAGCAATCCATTAAGTGGAGCTGCTTGCAGGTATCCTCTTCCATGTGAATACGCTCAATCTCGATTTTCTTCTTCGCGCCGTCTTTGCCGATGACTTCCAAATAGCCATCTTTGCCGATTGGACGGAACTGCTGGGTGATCTGGAAGCCTTTTGGAAGGTCGCTATAGAAGTAATTCTTGCGGTCGAAATAAAGGGTATGGTCGATGGTCATATGGAGAGCGTTAGCAACGCGGATGGCGTTGATGACGGCCTGCTTATTGACCACTGGCATGGTGCCAGGATAGGCCATATCTAATAAGGCGACGTTGGTGTTTGGTTCGCGGGCAAAGGAGTTAGGGGCAGCCGAAAACATTTTCGACTTGGTTCTCATCTCGACGTGGATCTCGAGACCGATGACTGGTTCAAAGTTCATAAGTTTCCCTCCTTCTTGTTTAAGACGCTTAGGTTGTTAAGTCCGGTGATTTGTTCCACCGCTTCAGCGGCCTGGAAGAGAGCCTTCTCTTCAAAGGCGCGGCCCATGAGGTTGGCGCCGAATGGGAGACCATTCTCTAAGCCAAGAGGGATGGTGATGGATGGGAGACCGGCGAAGTTGCCGAGGGAGAGGTGGTTATCGGCGATTAAGTATTCGTCGCTGAGCTTATCGGTGCTCGCGCTCGCAAGCGGAGCAACGGTTGGAGCAGCTGGGACGTAGATATAATCGCAATCCTTAAGGATTTCGTTGGTCTTCATGACGATCTTCGCGCGGTTCTTCTGGGCGCGACGGAACAAGACGTCCTGGTTCTCTCTCATAAGGGAGAAGGAACCGATGACGAAACGTCTCTTGATGAGTTCGGAGAAGCCTTTGGTTCTGGCCTGGATCATGACGTCCTGATAGGTTTTGCCAGAGAAATATGGACCGAACTTGATGCCGTCGAGGTTGGCGTCGTTAGAAGTCGCTTCGGCGGAAGAGATGACGATGTAGGTCGCATAAAGCGAGGATAAGAGGTCGTGGCCGAAATCGACATAAACGATTTCCGCGCCTTCTTTTTTAAGGGCCTCAAGAGTCTTGTCGAAGGCGCCCATGATGACGTGGTCAGTGATGGAATCAACGATCTCGCGGATAATGGCAATCTTCTTGCCCTTAACGCCAGAGGCAATGCCTTCTTCGTAAACCTCAACAGGCTTGCTGCTGGAGGTGGAGTCATGGATATCGCGTCCTGCGAGGGCGTCTAAGACGATCGCGCCGTCTTCAACGCTTCTGGTGAAGTAGGCGACGTGGTCAAGGGATGGAGCGAATGGGAAAAGACCATAACGGCTGATTCTGCCCCAGGTTGGTTTCATACCAACAAGGCCGGCGAAAGCAGCAGGTTTACGTACAGAGTCGCCTGTATCGCTACCGAGAGCGAACGGAACGATGGAAGCAGCAACGCTCGCGGCACTGCCACAGCTGGAACCGCCAATCAAATGGGTATGGGTTTCATCCCATGGATTATAGGTGACGCCCTTATGGCCGGTGGTGCCGGTACCGCCCATGGCTAATTCGTCTAGGGTGGACTTGGCAATCATGACGGCCTTCTTCTCTTTGAGCTTGGCGATGACGGTCGCGTCATAAAGAGGAACATATCCATTAAGGATATTGCTGGAGGCGGTAGTCTCGATGCCTTTGGTCGAGAAGTTATCTTTGGCGATATATGGAATGCCCCAGAGGAGGTTGTCCTTTTCTGGTTCCACTAAAGTGGCGGCGAATTCTAACGCCTCTTTTTCGGTGATAAGTTCGAAAGCGTTATTCTTATCGGCCTTGGCTCTTTCGATGGCTTCTTTGGCGAGTTCAAGCGGGGTGACCTTCTTCGCGACTAAGGCCTCGTGCATCTCGCGAATCGTTAAATCTAAGTAACTCATAATCAGCCCACCACCTTTGGCAATTTGATCTGATGATCTTGCACGCTTCCGGCGTTTTTAAGCGCCTCGTCTCTAGGAAGGGCGACTTCCGGTTCGTCTTCACGAAGGAAGCTGGTCTCGCATGGGAACGGGAAAGTCATAGGTTCCATTTCGTCGAGCCCTTCGATTTTGCCGATGGTTTCCATCTGCTTGGTGAGGATTGAGAATTCCTCAAGCAGGGTTTGGTACTCTTCTGGGGACATGTCGAACATCAGGCGATTCGCCGCGTCCTTTAATACTTCGAGATTAATTTCTTTCATAACGGTGTCCTATTCTAGTTTATCTAGAATCTTTTTTCATCATTGCCCAATCTTGTTAAGGTGGGACAAGGCCTCCTCCTCATCAATAACTTGTATGCCTAAGGCGTTGGCTTTCTCTAATTTGCTGCCTGCACCCGGGCCAGCGATAACAAGGTCTGTTTTCTTGCTGACCGAGCCGGAGCATTTCGCCCCAATGCCTTCAAGGATCTCTGTCATTTCTTCGCGGCTATAGCGGGTAAGCGTGCCTGTCAAGACTATAGTCTTGCCATAGAAGAATGAATTGACGTCGATGGTGTCTTGGCCAAGGTAATCCATGTTGACCCCTTCATCCATCAAGGCCTTGATCATGGCGATGTTGCTCTCCTTGTGGAAGAAGCCATATAGGCTTTGGGAGCCAACCGGACCTAAGTCCTGGACCTTCATGTAATCTTCAACCGTGAGGTCGAAGTAATCAGACATATGTTTCCAATATTTGCAGAGGGTCCTCGCGGTCTTGAGGCCGATTTCCTTGATGCCTAAGCCGAATAGCAATCTTTCAAGCGACTTCTTTTTGCTCTCTTCGATCGCGTCGAGCAAGGAGTTCATCGACTTGTCGCTCCAACCGTCTAAGGCTTTGATTTCCTCCGCGTGGTCGGCGACATGATATATGCCTGGGATGTCAGGCATGAATCCGGCGTTGAATAATTCCTCCACCACCGAGCAACCCATGCCGTCGATGTCCATCGCATCTCTAGATGCGTAATGGATCATGCCTTCGATTTTCCTCGATGGGCATTCTGGGTTAAGACAGTAATGGAGACCCTGGACCTTGGTTAATTCTTGTCCGCAGTCTGGGCAAACAGTCGGCATCACGAATGGGATTTCGTTGCCGGTTCTTCTAGAAACGATTGGTTTAACGACTTCTGGGATAACGTCAGCCGCTTTCCTAAGCGAGACGATATCGCCGATCATGAGGCCTTTCTCTTTAATGAAGTCCTCATTGTTTAAGGTCGCCCTCTGGACGGTAGATCCCTGAACCCTGACTGGGGAGAGAACGGCGTTAGGAGTAATCCTGCCGGTTCTTCCAACGGTGAGGACGATGTCGAGAAGCTGCGTCTCAACTTCGGCTGGAGGGAATTTATAAGCTGTCGCCCACTTTGGCGTTTTGGCGGTATAGCCAAGGACGTCATAGTCGCGAATGTCATTGACTTTGAAGACCAAGCCGTCGATATCGTAATCGAGGGTTGGACGCTTTTCGGCGTACTCGTTGATGTAGTCAACAATCTCCTTCGCGTTATGCAATAGCCTTCTCTCGTGGTTGGTTCTAAAACCAAGCTCATCGAGATATGCCAAGGCTTTGTCATGCTCATGGATGCCAAGCTCTTCAGCATTAACTAGGTAATACCAGAAGGCGTTAAGTCCACGGGAAGCGGCAATCTTGGAATCAAGCTGACGGATGGAGCCCGCGGCCGCATTACGCGCATTCGCGAAGAGCGGTTCGCCCCTATCTTTCCTTTCGGCGTTAAGCCTTTCCAAGGAGGATTTCGGCATATAGACCTCGCCGCGAACCTCAAATGGACGTTTCTCTTTAACGTGAAGAGGGATGGATGGAATGGTGATGACGTTCTGGGTGACGTCTTCGCCCATGATGCCATCGCCACGAGTGACGCAGTATTGGAGCTCGCCATGATCGTAGATAAGGCTCATGCCAAGGCCGTCGATCTTCATCTCACCCATATAGGTGACATTCTCTTCGGCCTTTAAGGAATTGCGGATGGATTCATCCCAATGCCTGGCCTCATCCTCGTTATAGATGTTCCCAAGGGAGAGCATTAAGCGCTTATGTGGGATCTTCTTAAATTCGGAAGCGACTTGGCCACCGACCCTTTGAGTTGGAGAGTTTTTCTTTTTAAGAAGAGGGAACTCCTTCTCAATCATGATGAGTTCATTCATCAAGCGGTCGAATTCCGCGTCCGACAAAGTCGGATTATCGAGCACATAGTACTCGTAATTCGCTTTCTCTAAGGCGGCGGTCAGCTCTTGGACTTTCTTTTCTGCTTCTTGGATGGTCATTAAGCAAGTCCTCCTTTCGATGCCTTACGGCTCAATAATGGATGGTTGGATAAGAGGGTCTTTTTGCCGTGTTCTGCAAACTCAACAACGATGATGGTTCCGTTGATGATCGCTTTGACGACACCCTCGCCGAATTTCTCATGGATGGCGATATCGCCGACCTTCCAGTCGGTGATGCCGTTGGTTTCTGGACGTTCGACCTTCTTCTCTTTTGGCTTTGGCTCTTCGAATGGGCTGATGGCGTCGCCATCGCTGAAGAAAGAAGAGGAAGAGGTATTCGGTTTCTTGATGGTCTTCCATGGGGAGGAGGAGCCACGCCCATAGCCACCGCCGTAGCTGTTATTACGTCCAGCGCCATAGGAGGAGCCCCAGATACGGGCATCCTGGGAGGCCGGGAAAGACATGCCTGATTCTTCAAAGAAGATGGATGGTTCGCTTCTGCTATCGGTGACGTAGGAATAGGAAGTGTTGCAGGACATGAAGAGTTTCTTCTTGGCTCTAGTCAAAGCGACGTAGGCCAAACGTCTTTCCTCTTCTTCGCCGTCTCTGCCGGTTTCCATCATCGCACGCATGCTTGGGAAAGCGCCCTGATTCATGCAGATGACGAAGACATTATCGAATTCCAAGCCTTTCGCGACGTGAATGGTCATAAGGGAAACATAGTTTCCGCCATTCATATCGTCCTGAGAGGTAAGGAGGGAAACGTTCTGTAAGTATTCCTCAAAGGTGGATTCAGGATTACGGGAGATGAAGTGGTTAATGTCATCGAATAAGGCGTTGACGTTGCCGACGCGGTCTTCATCGACTTCCTGCTGCTCGGCGATGAACTTGAAGTAGTCGATGTCCTCGATGAACTTCTTAAGGGTGCTGGAATAGGTCTCGTAATTGTCGGCGAGATCCGCTTTGCATTTCTCCATCTTGGTGACGAGGATGCTTAAGGCATTGATAACCCTGGTTGGAAGGTTTGAGGCATTCGCGTCTAAATGCTGGATATATTCGTATTCGGATAAGCCCGCTTCAGCAGCTTCTTTCTTAAGGGTGGAAAGAGAGGCTTCGCCGATACCGCGTTTTGGGGTGTTGTAGATACGGTCAAAGGAGACATCATCCTTTGGATTAACGATGAGTCGGAAGTAAGCGAGAACGTCTTTGACCTCCATTCTCTGATAGAAGCGAAGACCGCCGAAGATGCGATATTGGATGCCCCTAGCGGCGAATTCAGATTCGAAAGGTCTAGTGACATAAGAGGAACGATATAAGACGGCAATCTTGGTGTAATCTCCGCCGTTCTCTCTAGCGATAGCCTCGATCTTTTCACCGACCCATTGGGCCTCGGCTTCGGCTGACATAGCCTTATATGTATCGATTTTCGCCCCGTTGGTGGTGTTAGTGAAAAGGTCTTTCTTGATACGTTTCTTGTTATGGTCGATGAGTTTGTTGGCCGCACCCAAGATGACGTCGGTGGAACGATAGTTCTGGTTAAGGATGACGGTCTCAAGGTCAGAATATTGATCCTGGAGATTGAGCATGATGTTTTGGTTAGCGCCACGCCAGGTATAGATAGTCTGGTCTGGGTCACCGACGACATAGACGCAGGTATCCGGTTTTAGGAGAAGCTGCATCAAGCGATATTGGACGTCGTTAGTGTCCTGGAACTCGTCGACGAGAATGTGGTCGTAACGATACATCCACTTCTCGCGAATATTAGGGAAGTTCTCAAGGATGAAGATGGTCTTAAGGAGAAGGTCATCAAAGTCGAGGGCGATATTCGCATACTTTCTCTCTTCGTAACGTTTAAAGATTTCGATACATTCCGACTCGGATTCGATTGGACGGAGCTTATTAGGAACAATGTCCTCTGGGTATTTGCCCTGCATCTTCTTGGAACGGATGTAATGAAGGGAGGCCTTAACGATGTCATCGCCTTTGCGATAACCCATATCTACGCAGATATCCTTAACCAAAGAGCTTTGGTCGTCTTCGTCATAGATGGTGAAGTTGCGAGGATAGCTGATCGCGCTCGCCTCTATGCGCAAAAAGCGCGCGCAGAAAGCGTGGAAGGTAGAGACGCTAAGAAGATCGCCATATTCTGGAACGAGCTTCGCGGCACGTTCTTTCATTTCGGCAGCGACTTTATTGGTAAAGGCGATAGCAAGGATCCTTCTAGGATCAACGCCCATCTCGCCGATTAAATAAGAAATGCGATACGTGAGAACACGGGTCTTTCCCGAGCCGGCGCCGGCAATAATACGCACATGCTGGGATTTGGTCGTAACAGCGGCCAATTGTTGAGGGTTTAAAAGAGTCGAATAGTCCATACGGAGGTATTTTACTACCCAGACCATTCCTTATAAATAAGGAAGGTGGACAATCTTTCGACACTGTAACGGGAATAGCTTCATCTTTTTTAGCAAGTCATTTTGATATTAAAATATCGTCATGAAAGTTTTCTCGCCGCGCGAGACCTCAGCGCAGAACATCGCCTATATCTCCATCATGGCGTCCATCGACGTTGTTTTTGCCTTATTCGCCACCTTCTTCCCGTTCGGGGCAATCTTCCTGATGTTGCTCCTCCCATTACCTAGCGCGGTGGCCGCCTACTATTGCAAAAACAGATACATTCCCGTCTATTTACTAGCTTCAATCGGCTTATCGCTCATCGCCACAATCTGGGATTTCCAGCTTACTTTGTTCTATGCCATCCCTGCCATCTGCAGCGGAACCCTATATGGATTCTTAAAGCAGAAGCGACTCACCATTGGCGAAATCGTCTTCGTGACCGGCATCTTAAACATGGGTTTGACCTATGTTTCGATTCTCTTAATCGACGCGATCTACTCCATCGATATGATTAACTTCCTTTTAACGATCATTACGGTGCAGGACGCTCCACTTATGCCACTCATCATGCCGGCGGCAATCTTAGCCTATGCCCTAGCCCAGGAAGCCATCGTCAACATCATCATGCAGATGATCATGGAATCGGTCCCTAGCATCGAGCGGCCTTATGGCAAAATTCATTCGCTCCTCTACCCTGCTTTCGGACTCCTTTCGGGAATCCTGCTTTTGGTTATCTCCTTCTTCTCCATCGAAACGGCATATTGTTTCCTTATTTCGGCCATTTTCTGGCTCCCGTTCTCGCTATCTAGTCTTTTCCCAACTACTCGAAAATGGATATACGTCCCCCTTGTTTTTGCCTTTTTGGTGGGCATGAGCTTCTTCTATATCTTTTATAGGTCCTTGCCTCGTGGATATGGTTTGCTCCTCTTCGCGTGCCCATGCGTCGCGATAGAACTCTTCATATTTATTTATCGCGCGATATTGTTTAAAAAAGATGCTGACCCTAAAATTAGGGTTGGGACAGAAAAGCTATGAAGGTTATTAAGTTATTCGGATTTGGTCTCCTATATGCAATCCTCCTGCCGTTCATCCTTGTAGCGGCAGCTGTTTTTGCCGTTTATGGTTTTGCAAAATCCATCGTTTATTTCTTTGTCGTCATTATCCGTTTCTTCAAGGGCGAGAAACTCTTTGCCCCATATCCAGAGGATGTTGAGGCGGCCAAGCGTATCCGCGCGAAATTAAGCGCTGACGCAGCCGAACCTAATGCCACTCAGCCACAGCAGCCAGGCAACGTCTACGTCCAGCAGAACTACTACACCAATCCAGCGATGCAAGGTCAGCAGCCAGGTCCAGCGGTCCCACCACCGAACCCATACTATCAGCAGCAAGGCGGCTACGGCCCAGGCATCCCACCATATCAGCAGCAGCCTCAGCCAGGCTATATCGGCAATGAGCAAATGCCTAACCAGCAGATTCCTCAGAATCCGTATGCCCAGCAGCCAGGCTATAACCCAAATCCACAGCCGGATTTCAGCTCTCAGCCAATCGATTTAAACGCTGAAGAGAAACCAACCGTTACCATGATCGAAGCACAAGGAGGCGAGAACAATGATCAATAATCTCTTACCTCTCTTCGTGAGCCTTGAATTCAATGAGTCCGATCGCCGCGCGTTAATCGTGCTCATCATCGTCCTCATCATCGTCCTTTTAATCATTGGCCTTATCGGTATGGGCATCCGTTGGATTTGCCATAAGCAGTCCGAAGCCGCCGATAACATCATGTATGACGTCACCGTCACCCATGTGGTCATGAACCCTCAAGCCTATAGGAAATTAGCCAACAAAAAGAGCTTCCGCCTCTTCTTCAGGGCGTCCCAGATTCCATTACTTATCATCCTTGTCGGTGTACTTGTATGGATCATCGTCGCCGCGATTAGGAATTCTTGGAACGAGAATATCTTCGAAGACTTCTTAGACTTATTCTTCCTCTGGCATTATGAGGACCCAGCCTACTACACCAAAGTATTCGGCGTCACTGTCCTTGCGGAATGGCCAGCCCCATTTGAAGATCATCCACGCTTCATCCTTGAGCATCTTGGCTCCTATATCGCTGTTCCACTTATCCTCGGTGGCTCTATCACCTATCTCATCATGGCGCAGGGCTATTTCGTCCGTTGGATCACCATCTGGAATAGAAGCCGTTCGATCTTTACCAAGTCGTTAAAAGACTTCAAGGCCAACACCTTGAATGCCGATGAGTTCAAACCGGACCCGTCGCAGATCAACGCCAACGACGCGAATAAACAATAATCAATCCTCGAAGTAATCCTTCGAAACAAACCATCCGATGAAGTAGAGGGTCGTATCAATCTGGACGCTCAAGAACGAGCCAAAGAAACGACTCCAATCGGATGTTTTTATTAGCTTTAAGACCGAGTCAAAGAAGTCGAAAGCAAAGAAGAAAAAGCAAAGAATGGCGAATAGTCCCACCCAGCCAGCGAGGAATTTTTTCCTCCTAGCAAAAGAGATGCCAGAGATGCCTCCAAGCACGAAAAACAAGAACAAAGTCGGGTGTTTTAAGAAAGAGATGACGGATGTCGTGGATGTCCAGACCACTTGGTTTTGGACCAAAGTGTCCACCATCGCCACCATTTGAAGGACGGCATCAAGAAAAAACATCACGCAGGCAACCATCAAAACGACGAATCCCCCGCGGATGTTTCTAGGTAATGGTTTTTCTGAAGTCTTCTCTTCTTCCATATTAAGCAATGAACCTCTCGACCAAGGCCCAGCCGCAAAGGATGACACCAATCACGCAGAGGACAATGATCACAACGAAAAGCCTACGCTTGGCAATCGCTTTCTTTTGCTCAGGCGATAATACTTCAGGTTCTTGGTTTAACTGGTCGAAATCAGACATGGTTTAGTACTTTAAGTTACCGAAGGTACGTGGATATGGCTCGGTATCACGGATGTTGGCAACACCGGTGATATACATGAGCAAGCGGTCAAAGCCGATGCCGAAGCCGCTATGGACGCAACCGCCCCACTTACGGAGGTTGAGATACCATTCGAGGCCTTTGTCGTTGCCGGCTTTTTCCATCTTGGCTTTGAGGACATCATAGTTGTCTTCTCTCTGGGAGCCACCGATGATCTCGCCTTCGCCTGGGACTAAGCAGTCAGCCGCGGCGACGGTCTTTCCGTCGGCATTCTCCTTCATGTAGAAGGCTTTGATTTCCTTTGGATAATCGGTGAGGAACATAGGTCCCTTAACGACTTCCTCGGTGAGGTAACGTTCGTGTTCGGACTGGAGGTCCATACCCCATTCGATCTTGGAATAATCGAACTTGTGTCCGTTCTTGACGGCTTCCTGCAGGATCTTGATGCCTTCGGTGTAGGTCATACGAACGAATGGTTTGGCGAGAACGGCATTGAGTTTCTCAATGGTGCCAGGAGCAATGAACTTATCGAAGAAGGCCATTTCATCTGGGCAGTGCTCAAGGATGTAGTTGATGGAGAACTTGATGGAAGCTTCCATGACGTCCATATCATCCTGGAGGTCAGCGAAGGCCATTTCCGGCTCGATCATCCAGAACTCGGACGCGTGGCGTGGGGTGTTGGATTTTTCAGCGCGGAAGGTTGGGCCAAAGGTATAGACCTTACCAAAGGCAAGGGCGAATGGCTCGACGTGAAGCTGACCGGAGACGGTTAAGCTGGACTTGGTGCCATAGAAGTCTTTGATTGGATCCTTCGCGTCGGTGATGACGGTGAAGGTCTGGCCAGCGCCCTCGGCGTCGTTCGCGGTGATTTCCGGGGTGTGGACGTAGACGAATCCGTTGGACTGGAAAAATTCGTGGATCGCAAGCGCAAGGGTGGAACGGACACGATACAAGGCGTTGAAGGTGTTGGTCCTTGGACGCATCGTGGCGATTTCTCTTAAATACTCGAGGGACATGCGTTTCTTCTGAAGTGGATAGTCTTCAGCAACGTCGCCCAAGAGGATGATTTCGCTCGCATGGATTTCGAATGGCTGCTTCATTTCCGGGGTCATGACGATTTCGCCGCGGACAGCGATGCAGGCACCGGTGAGGTAATGGGTGGCATCGGCGAAGTTGGCGAGTTTGTCCTCATAGACAACCTGGATGCACTTAAAGCAAGAGCCGTCGTTGACCTCAATGAATCCGATGGATTTGGAGGAACGATTGGTTCTCACCCAGCCTTCAATGAATACAGGGTTCTTTTTGGTTAGATCTTCTCCAGATTTGAGAAGGTCGAAGAGTTTTTGGATAGTAATAGCTTTTTCTTGCATAGCCCCCATAGTATAGAAGCCATTTCGCGACTTTCCTACTAGGAAAGAAAAACTTTCTTTCCCTATTGGGGCAAAAATTCATAGAATATGCGCATGAAAAAAATCAATGCACTCTTAATCTTGGCGACCTTCGCCATGGCGGCCTGCGATTCCGCGAGTAACGAAAATGTTCCATCTATCGCTTCCGGTGAGGCTCCAGTCTCCTCTTCTATCGAGGCTGCCGTCTCTTCCAGCGAAGCCCCAGTCGCATCTTCTAGCGAGGCTCCTGCCGTTTCTTCTAGCGCTCCAGCGTCCTCTCAGTTTGAGTTTGACCCAACCGCCAAAACCGCGGTCACCGTCTCCGCGGCTGATTTCCCGGCGCCAAACCAGAGCAAATACCTAACCAACCACGAACTCACCATCGGAGGCGTCTCCTTCATCACCAACGATACCCAGAGAAACGATGGCAAATACAAGGGCATCAGCACCATCCAGATGAAAAAGGCCGAGGAAGGAACCGCTACCTCCTACATCGAGAACCAAAACCCAATCCACGCGAAATTAAAAATCACTCTCATCGCCAACATCTATTCGGTCTACGAAGACGGCGTGTTGGTCGAAGAGAACCATAACGCCACCGTTTGCCCAACTGTCTATGCGGGAAAAACCAGCGAAAGCGTCACCACCAAGCTAACCGGCGTCGAATCAGGCACTTTGGAAAACAAAAAGCCGTATTCCGTCCTTTTCGATGACGCAATCAATTATCAATACTTCAAAATCGTCAACGAAAGCCCAAACGCCCAATACGTCGAATCCTTCATCTGGGCCAACGACTAAAAGAAAACTGGGCTACGCCCAGTAATCAATCGAATTTATCCCAGTCGGAGATTCTCCAGTTAGGATCGACGCCCAAGGTTAATGGGGCGAAGACCTTCCTGACGTAGAGTTTCTCGGCGACCTTGGCGATCATCGCGGCATTATCAGTCGTGCACCAAAGCGGAGGGATCACTAGCTCAATGCCAGTGTGTTCCACCGCTTTTTTCATCTCCTCACGGAGATAGGAGTTCGCGGAGACGCCACCGGCTAAGACGATTTGCTTAACGCCATAATTCTTCGCAGCGCGCATCGCTCTATCGACAACCATGCCGATCGCGACGTCCTGGAAGGATTTGGCCATGTCGTCCATTCTGACTGGCTCACCCTTCATCTTGAGGGTGTTAACTAAGTTAATGACCTGGGTCTTAAGGCCGCTGTAGGAGAAGTCATAAGTGTCATGCGGCATGCGCGGCTTATGGAGTTCATAGGTGTGCTGACCAAGCTTCGCGTGCTGATCGATTGGAAGGCCGCCTGGATACGGGAGACCAAGAACACGGGCGACTTTGTCATAGCATTCACCGACCGCATCATCGAGGGTCTCGCCGATAATCTCGAAGTCCATGTCGTCTTTCATGATGACCAGTTCGGTGTTGCCGCCGGAGACGACGACGCAGAGCATCGGATAATGGAATTCGCCAGCATATTGGTTGGCATAGATATGGCCGGCCAAATGATGGACTGGAATTAATGGCTTGTGATAAAGGGCCGCGAGAGTTTTAGCAGCTTGCAAACCAACATGTAAGCAACCAATAAGGCCCGGGCCTCTGGTGACTGCAAAGGCATCGATGTCCTCGAGGGTCAACTTGCTCTGACGGAGGGCTTCGGTAAGGCAGACAGTGATATTTTCGGCGTGTAACCTAGAGGCAATCTCTGGCATGACGCCGCCATACTTCTCATGTACGGCAATCTGGGTGGCGACGACGTTAGCTAAAAGCTTTCCGTCCTCGGTGATGGCAACCGCGGTCTCATCGCAGCTGGATTCGATAGCTAAGATCCTAGTCATTGATGATGCTCCTTACGTAGTAAAGCGCGTCTTCGCCGTCATCGTAATACGCCTTTTTGGTAGTGATGAGTTCGAACGCGTGACGTTTGTAGAATTTCTGGGCGGTGAGGTTAGAGGCTCTAACTTCGAGAGTGACGAAATCAACCTCATCCTTCTGCTCTTTGCAGACCTTGATCATCTCACCAATTAAGCGAGTGCCGATGCCTTTGGCGCGGACATTCTCCTTAACGGCGATCTGATTGATGGTCGCGGAATCGAAGGTGATCATGAAGTCCACGAAGCCAACGACGAGGGAATCGACTGTGGCCACGAGGATGTGGGCGAAAGGATTCTCAAGTAATTCGTATTGGAAATGGGACTGCTCATATGGATGCTTGAAGGAAGCATTCTCAATCTCCATGATCTGCGACATATCGGCGGAGATCATTGGACGGACGATGACCTTCATCTCAGAGGAACCGGTCGAATCCTTGAGGTAGACAGGCTTCGCTCCAAGAGGTTCCACGGAGTAATGTTCTTTGGCGCATTTGGCCAAATTAGCGAGGACGTTGATGCGTTTTCCTTCAATTCCGAGGTATTTCGCATCGCCGCAAACTTCGTATTCTGGATGCTCGGAGATGTAGGTTAAGACATCTTTGTTATCCATGATGCGGTCTTCCATGATGGCCTTCTCGCCTTCATAGACCGAGATATAGCTTCTCTTGCTTCTCGCGTTGCTTAAGCAGATGGAAGGCTTATCGCCATCCTTTAAGGCCTCCAAAGAAGAGACGAGGAAAAGCGGGGTGTTCCAGGCAAAGGCGACGGTTTTAGCCACCGTCAAAGCAATGCGGACACCGGTATAGGAGCCAGGTCCTTTGGTGACCACGACACCTGATAAATCTTTCTTGGTAACGTTATGCTTGTCGAAGAGTTTGGCGATTTCATCGACCATGACTTCGGACTGACGCTGGTTGGCCTCATATTGGATTTCATCAACGAGCTTGCCATCTTCCGCAAGGCCAACTGCGAGCGCGGAATTGGAGCTATCCAAAAGTAAACTTAGCATTTTTTCTCCTTCAGGAATTTGACGAATCTGTCATATCCTTCGCCCTGGGAGACGAACTGGAGAGAACGAGAATCCCCGCCTTTGTTGCGGATGGTGATCTCCAGATATTCATCAGGAATAAGCTTTTCGATATACATCGGCCATTCGATGAGGCATACGCCATCGCCCTCGATATATTCGTCGAGGCCGATTTCGATGTTCTGGTCTTCAAGACGGTAGGCATCGATGTGATAAAGAGGCAAATCGCCTTTGAAATAGGTCTTCATGATATTGAAGGTCGGCGAGATGACTTTCTCGTTGAGGTGAAGTCCTTTGGCCACACCGCCGGTGAAGGTGGTTTTGCCCGCGCCTAAATCGCCTTTCAATAACACGACATCCCCAGGCTGAAATAAAGAGGCTAGTGCCTCTCCGATGGCTTGGGTTTCTTCTTTGCTTTTACTAATGAGTTCGAGTTCCATAATGCTTATGAGCGTGCCGATTATATCACCCTTAGGGTGAAACGAAACAAAAAGCGCGTTTTTCGCGCTTAATGTTCGTTTTTCTCGATGGGTTGGTTGGCGTCGAGGAACATCTGGTAACGTTTCTGCATTTCCTCGTCGACGAATGGGAAATCCCGGTTATCAATCATCTTCAGGATGTTGTCTTTGCTCTCTTTGATCTTGGCGACGAGCTCTTTGCTATAGCCATAGAATTCGGCGTTATGGGCAAACTCCCTTTCGTCCAAAGTCTTCTCGACAAGGTCTGGGTAGAGCTTAACGTCGAGGTCATAATCGATGTATTTGAGATAGCCTCTATCGTCGATGGTCGGAGTGGCGACGTTAACGTAATAGCAGATGCCGCCGTTTTCCTTAAACATGGCGATGACATTCATCCACTTCTTTTTGAAGAGAAGAAAGATCGCTGGTTCTTTGGTCATCCAACGGCGTCCATCGCTTTCGACAACCGCGCTCATGCGAGAGGCTAAAGCCCAATATTCGTCGGTCTCGTCGACAAGAAAAGCCGGCGACCATTCGCGGTGCAAGTGTCCGTCATGTTTATACGCCTGTACTTGGCGCCAATTCTTAAAACGTTTGTCAGTAATCATAAGAGAAGCCCAGAGGTAAAAACCTCTTCCACTGACAACATTGTGAAGTAATTAGAGGTTTTTGTACATAATGGTCTGCACGAATTTACATGTTTCGCGGCACATGTCGGCGCAGCCTTCAAGCATTGTATAGAGAGCTTCGCCTCTATGTCTTACGAAGCCATCGGTGGTATTTACATAAAGTTCATGCATATCGTGTTCGAAGATTTCGTCGGTCTTTTCTTCGAGCTCGATGACCTTATCGATGTAAGGCTGAAGCTTTCCAGGAACTGGGAATTCTGGGAAGTGCTGCAAGCATAAGGCCATGCTGTCGACGCACTCCTTAACTTCTTTGGCGAAAGCAACGGAATCTGGTGGGAGCTCTTTGTAGTCGTAGATGTAGAGCTTCATCGGGATTTCCTCAACAGCATCGGTGACGTCATCGATGTAGCGTAACAATTGCAAGATATCCTCACGGTCGATCGGGGTAAGGAATTCGCGGGTAAGTTTATTCATGACCTCGCGTTTTCTGATATCGGCCTCGTGCTCAATCGCATGGACTTTGATTTTGTGTTCCTCGAGTTTCTCATGGTCGAAGTTCTCCATGAAAGAAAGAACTTCATTCATGCAGTGCTGCGCATATTCAGCGAGCATCGGGAATGATTCATAGAAGTAATTTGTCTTGTGTTTACCTAACATCGTTTTTCCTCCTTAAGCGAAAATGGCCAACAATGCGGCGGATAATAGACCACCTACCAAGGCTGAGCCCGGCAGGGTAATAAACCAGGTGAGAATCATACGGCCTCCGACATCCCACCTTACGCGGCGGATGCCTTTAGTGGCGCCTGAACCTAAAATAGCGCTCATCTTAACTTGGCCAGTAGATACTGGGATAGAGAAGGCGGTCGCGGCAAGAAGACCTACAACTCCGCCTAGGTCAGTGGCGAAAGCCTGATACTTCTCAAGCTTTGCCATGCCCATGCCGACGTTCTTGATGATCTTATAACCGCCGGCAGAAGTGCCAGCCGCCATCGCCGCAGCGCACAAAATGGTTACCCACCAAGGAACGACTAAGCTAATAGTTCCGGTGTTCTGAGCAGCAGCCATGATCATCAGGAAGACGCCCATGAACTTCAAACCGTCCTGGACACCATGCATAACAGCCATCAAGCAGCTGGATAAGACCTGACCAATCTCAAAGAACTTGGTGGTTTTGGATCTGACCATTTTCCTACAGATGGTCTCGATGAGTTTTACGAAAAGGAAGCCGAGGATAAAGCCCGCCACGATTGAGCCGACCAAACCTCCAAGGACTAAGATCCATTTGTCCCAGCCAATCCTAGACAATGGAGCAGCCTCGCCGCTCATTAAGGCAAAGGCGATACCCGCGCCGGTAAGACCGCCAACAAGCTCATTGCTCTCACTGGTAGGGAAGCCGAGGATGGTCGCACCAATAGAGAATATGAGGATGGAAATCGTAGCCGCAGAGATGATTATAAGGGACTCTGTACTCAAAAAATTGCCGCTCGCGTCCTTTGGGAGCTTGACGATGGAGGCGATAGTTCCAGCGACAGAACTGTTGGCGACGACATAAGTCAAAAGGCCAACGATAAGAACGCCTAAAGCGTTGAAAACAGCGGCGATAAGAATCGCTCTTTTAGGTGTGATGGTTCTAGTAGATACGGCGGTCGCGATAGAGTTCGGCGCGTCGTTCCACCCATTGATAAAGACAACGCCCAACGTCAAAAGCGAGGCTATAAAAACCCATGGGTTGGCGATGCCGGATGTGAAATAGTCAGGGATACTCATTTTCTTAAAAGAAAAAGGGTCTAAGGAAAAACCTTAGTTGCCCTTTTTGTTAAATAATTCAGCGATTTCTAAGAACTTAGCGAAGTTCTCTTTGAATTCGTGGACTGGGTTGAAGTCAAGCTGGTGTTCCATTGGGATGACCATCAAAGTGTCTTCATAGCCCAATAAGAAGTAAGTGCGGCCTTCCTGAATAGAGATGGCGAAGTCGACTAAGACAGTATTCGTCTCGATGGCGAAAATCTTGTCTTTCATCGCTTTGGTGAGGTATTTGCGATCGCTATCCTCGCCCCAGATGATGTGCTTCTTGGTCTCCTCAAGGACTTTCATGCCATCGGTCGCGGTTGGCGGGAGGGCACGTTTGTTGCCTTTGACGTAGATATAGAGGCCATTGCCTTTGTAGGTGTTTGGAGCGCGAAGGAGCTTACCGACGAAAGCGGTCTGGAGCATCTTCTCGCCTTTGACCTGGGCGGCGCAGTCAACGATCGCGCAGTCCAAATCGTGGAACTTGAAGGAAGCGTTATAACGGGAACCGACTTTGTATACGTCTTTGTAAAGTTTGCACGCGGAGAACTCTTCTTCGGTGATTTTCATAGACATATCGCCCTCGATTGCCGAAACATCGGTGCCATCGATGGCGTAAGCATAGAGATGGCTGTAGTAAGTCTGGAAGTAGTCTCTGATCCAAACTTCGCTCTTCTTTTTGAAGAAGTAGCTATAGACACCCATGATGCCTAAGCAGATGGCCAAGTCGATCATCGCGATGACCAAGGCGGCGTTCTTCCAAGCCTCGATCATGGATGGGACGAGCCAACCAGCGAGGATAACGACTAAGAGGATCATCATGACGACAGTCTTCAAAGTGTTCTTTTTCTTATAGGTGTCAAGGAAGGTCTTACGAGCTTCGTCAATCGCCGAAAGATGGTCGCTGTCATAGTCATAGCTAGGCGGGACGGCCTCTGGCTCCGGCTCTTCTGGCTCAGGTTCGACTTCTGGTTTAGCCTCTTCGACAGGCTTGATTTCTTCTAATTTGGTTTCGTCAGCGAAATCGGATTCTTCCTCTTCCACGACGTTATCGATTTTCTTTTCCTCTGGCATATGTGGACCTCAAATAATCGTCAATGCAATATAGCACTTATGTGCTACTTTGCGAAGAGTAAAAAACCAGATGTAATGATTTATAACGCATTCGTTGTTTGATTCGAAAAAGTATGTGCTTGAACAAAAATAAAGGGCCGCGCTAGGCGACCCTTAAATGTTTTTTCCTTACCTGTCGACAGGGAAAAGACGATTCACAGAAAGAAGCGGGCCATAGACCGCAACCAGAATGGCAGCGCAAATGCCAGCGGAAATGAAGACACTGATGTTCGCAATCAAAGCCGCGCCTAAAGTGTAACCGTAGTTGATTATCGAGGACATGCCGCTGCCAATTAAACGGACAACAGCGGCAAGAAGAGTACCAACAATGATGAAGACGATACCTTTAATGTTATAAGTCGTTTGAGTTTTACCCAAAATTAACGGGCGGAACAAGCCAAGGACGGCAACGCCGGCAAAGCCGACAAAATAATCGAGAGGATAAAGGAAGAAGCCATAGCCATCTGTGGCACATGTGATAAGACCGTAGACGATAGCAGAAGCAAGGAATCCTTTAGCGGCGCCGTGGCGCAAAGCGATTACATAAAGCGGAAGAAGCGCGATAGAAATGGAGCAGGCCTGACCTGGAATGTTCGGAATGTAATGGAAAATGACATCGAGCACGATCGCAGACGCCGTTAAAACACCAATCTCGGTGATATCGTGGACACTATACTTTTCCCCACTAAGGGAAGCGACAAGACAGCAAATAGCGCCAATGAAGGAGAAAGCGCAGGACCAAACAGCGCCAACGCCAAGACGAGAATCGCAAGTGGCAATGTAGTTTTGGATGTACCAATAGTAATTGTCATTAAAGCCATCTTCGAACCCCGGGGAGTTCTTAACCGCGTCCCCGACGGTAGCCTGTGCATTGCAAAAACCATAGAAATTAGCCGAAACGATGAAGAAGACGCCAGCAACGAGGAATATGAGCATAGCAATCATCAAAAACTGCTTTTCTTTTTTGATGAAGTGGCCGACCAAAACGAGCGCAACAGCCACAAGAATGCCAATGTATAACAACAAAGTCGGCCAAACAATCGCGCCATTTCCTCCGAAAAGAATTTCGGCTCCGAGGGCCTTGCGCTTGAACGCTTCTTCGAAAGCCCAACTTGGAGCGTCGTAGGTGGCGCCATGCGTGAGCACAAGCGGCATCGCTAAGCCCACAAAAGAGAGCAGACCCGTGATGAGAGCGGCAAGCCAAGCGAACTTGGACGCCTTGGATGCCACGGGGGACGCATCCATCTTTTCTTCTGACATAAAAATACCTCCTGGTACACACCCGGAGGAAAAGGATAGATTCTCTACCTCCGCCAGCATTATCTGGATCAGGTGTGCCGTCGAACCTGCACAAGGTTCCTCTCAGCCGTCTACTGGACAGCTCCGGATAGACAAGATTTTATGCGTCTAGATTTTCCAGTCAATAGGAGAAACGCCCATTCTGACTAAGAAAGCGTTACACTGGCTGAAATTGTGTTTGCCAAACCACCCGCCTCTATTGGCCGACAAAGGTGAAGGGTGCACTGCCGACAAAACTTTATGTTTTGGATTCTTCACGAAAGCGGTGAATTTCTTTGCAAAAGACCCCCAAAGCAAGAAAACGATTGGCTGATCAAGGGTGTCGATGTATCTCATCGTATCCGCGATGAAGGAATCATATTCTTCGTTACGATGAGACAAAGGCTGATTCTCACGGACAGTGAGGTAGGCATTCAAAAGAAGGACGCCTTGTTTGGCCCATTGGGTTAAATCACCGTTATTGAAGTCCATTTTGACCCCCATATCGCCCTCGATTTCCTTGTAGATGTTGATTAGAGACGGCGGAAGAGGCATGCCTTTAGGGACTGAGAAAGATAAACCCATGGCCTGTCCTGGGTTGTGATATGGATCCTGGCCGATGATGACGACCTTAAGGTCTTTTGGGCTCGTCAGGTTAAAAGCGTTATAGACCAAATCCCTTGGAGGATAGATGGTGTAGTTCCTATATTCCTCATCGAGGAAAGCGTGGAGTTTCTTTGAATATTCTTCGCCTTTGACCGCGTCGAAAAGAGGTTTCCAATCATTGACCATATTACCAAACAATCTCCTCCGCTTTCTTTGGGTGCTCGTTGTAGCTATCTTCGATAATCTTGCCATCGCCGATACGGATTAAACGACTCGCGCATTCAGCGATCTTGGCGTTATGGGTGACGGTGATAACCGTTTTGTTATAGGTTGAGGAGAGCTCGGAAAGAAGTTTGATGATGGAGGCGCCGGTCTTGGAATCGAGCGCACCGGTAGGTTCGTCACAAAGAAGAAGGGCTGGGTTCTTAACCAAAGCGCGAGCGATCGCGACGCGTTGCTGCTCACCGCCAGAGAGTTGGCTTGGGAAATTATCAACGCGTTTAGCAAGGCCAACATCCTCTAAGACTTTCTTCGCATCGAAAGCGTTTTTCGCTACAGATGCCGCTAACTGGACGTTCTCTAACGCAGTTAGGTTAGGCATGAGGTTATAGAATTGGAAAACGAAACCAATCTCATTACGCCTGAAATTGGATAACTCTTTGTTGTTATAGGAAACGACGTCATTCCCATCGACGAGATAAGAACCAGAACTGGCTTTATCCATGCCGCCAAGAATATTCAAAAGAGTGCTCTTACCAGCACCTGAAGCGCCAAGGATGACGACGAACTCGCCATGCTTAACGGAAAAAGATGCGCCGTCGAGAGCGACGACTTCATTTTCTTGGCCTTGGTTATAGACCTTACGAAGGTCTTTTACTTCGATTCCCTGCATATGGGACATTATAGAAGATTTTTATGCCTTGAGGGAGGCAACCATCTCATCAGCGAGAGTGTCTAAGAGATCGTATTGCTCTTCCTTCAAAACGGACTTGATGGTGAAGGTAGTCGGGAGGAAGGTTGCGCCTGGAAGATTATCGATAATCGCATGGATGCTCTTGGAAGCACTTGGCGCCCAGGAGCCATTCTCCACCACCGCAAAAACACGATTTTTGACTACATGGTGGCTTAAATCGCTTAAGAAGTCCTCCATTTTCTGGAACACTCCGGCGTTATAAGAAGAGCTAAATAAGGCAATGTGTTTAACCCTGAAGCATTCGCCGACAAGAACAGAACTATCGGTCTTGGAGACATCATAGACCTTGATGTTCTTAACGCCTTTCTTGGCAAGCTTGGTGGCGAAGATATCCGCCGCATTTGCGGTACCGCCATAGATGGATGCATAAGCGATAACGACGCCTTCTTTGTCCTCTGGCTCATAGTTAGCCCACTTGGAATAGTAAGCAAGGAGCGAACTGAGGTTACCTTCATAGACTGGGCCATGGAGCGGAGCGATGCGTTTGAATGGGAAGGCGCTGGCCTTCTTGAGGGCGTTATTAACGTTAAGTCCATATTTACCAACGATGTTCGCGTAGTAACGTCTGGCTTCGGAAAGATGCTCTTTCTCAAACAAGGAGCCATCTTCAACTACGTTGCCGCTTAAGGCGCCGAAGGTACCAAAAGCATCCGCGCTGAATAAAGTGGCGGAAGATTCTTCATAGGTGAATAAGACCTCTGGCCAATGGACCATCTGGGCGGTCATGAAGGTAAAGGTCCTCTTGCCGGTAATGATTGTTTCGCCATCACCGACGGTCTGGATATGAGCCTTAAGATTCGGGAAGAAGTTCTTAAGGAAGTTAGCGGCCATCGCACTCATGACAAGGGTAGTTTCTGGGTGACGGAGGATAAGCTCTTCGATCGTCGCCGCGTGGTCTGGCTCCATATGGTTGATGATGAGATAGTCGAGGGCACGACCCGAAAGGAGGTGCTCAACGTTCTCAAAGAAAACCTTGGAGACGGATGAATCGACGGTATCGACAAGGACGGTCTTATCGTCGAGGAAAAGGTAAGAGTTATAGGAAGCCCCGTTTTCGAGAGGATAGATGTTTTCGAATAAGGCTAAGCGGCGATCGGAGCCACCAACATAAAAGAAATTTTCGTCTAATTGGAATTCGCAGTGCATGGCGATACCTCCAGGATGATTATCGAAATTATTATATCGTAATAAGCGATGTTTACATTAACAACGCCTATAAAAAAGCCATCCCATTAAGAGATGGCTTTCGATGATTTTTGGAGGTTATTAGGAGTTTTTGGTGACGCCTTTTTTGGCCATGACGTCATCAACAAGCTTGAGGGCTCTCCTATAGGAGAGGTCGCTTCTGATTTTGAAGGTTAGAGGCAAATCTTCAAACTTCTTGGAGTTGTTGGTCTCGACTGGAATGGTGCCATTCTCGTAGTCCTTTGGATCAAGGGCGTAGTTGACCTTGAGCTTCTTACCAGTGATGGTGATGAAGACATAACGTTCCCTGTGGGCGGAGAAGGTATCGCCTGGGATGGAGACACGATTCTTGATGCCGTAGCTCATGATGTAATCACGGAGGCCTTCGTATTTCTCAACGAGGTCCTTTTCGGCATTCGCGAGTTTTTCTTCAAACGGGACTTTGTGTTTGTTCTCGTTGATCGGGAAGTCGTATTCGCTTTCGGCCTTTGGCGCTGGAGCTTCTTCAGCTGGGGCAGCCTCTTCGACCGGGGCTTCCTCGACTGGAGCAACTTCTTCCGCGACTGGCGCTGGAGCTGGTTTTTCAACTGGAGCTGGAGCAACTTCCTCTTTCGCCTCAACTGGCGCAGGGGCTGGCTCTGGTGCAGGGGCAACAGGTGCCGGAGCTGGCGCTGGTTCTGGAGCAGGAGCAGCGACCGGTTTAGCAGGAGCTTTAGCTCCTTCTGGTGGAACGGTCACATAGATGTTGGTCGGGCTCATTTTCATGAGCGCGGCGAGTTCTTCACGGATGATTTGCCTAAGTCTTTCTTCATTCATATCGAATTCCTCCTCATCATCATCGTTGTTAGATCCAAAATCGTAACTGGCAAGAGAATTGACAATCTCTTCTTCGTCCTCGTCTGGTTGAGCGCGAGGACCCTCGTCATCGTCTTCACTGACTTCTTGTAAAGAGCCGAATCTATTGAGGACAAAAGCGACAAGTACCGCAACAATCTCGGCAATCATCGCCAGGAAGAACATAACGAGGTCACCAGATAAAATGACCAAGACGACGTTGGTGTTGCCTTCTAATTTGAGGGCAATCTCAATGCCACAGATGGACATCGCAAAAGCGATAGCAGTGACAATAAACATTGCTGAGCCGATAAAGCCAACACGGACTCTCTTCAAAATAGAGAAGACAATCGCGACAACCGCAGCAATAGAGACGATCGTGACAGCAAGCGCGATGAAGAGCGAACCGACATCAACCGCCTGACCGCCGAATGGGCCAGCAAAGCAATCGCCGAAAGCCTTAAAAATCGCGGCATAACTTAAGGTCGCACCAGACACTGGAATGGCCTGGCTCAAAAGCGAGAATAACATCCCGAGGACCGCTACGGCTAAGAAGCCTAACGCAATCCAAATCCACAAAAAGGGCGCCTTTTTTCTCTTAACGTAATCTAAATCCATAGGCACGCCTCCCTTTCTTTCGAAATGATTATTAGTTCTTTTTCTTTGAAAAAGCAAGGAAAATGCGACAAATTAAAGGGGACGGGTGTGTTTTTTTCGATACCCGTGTATCCATTTTCCCCTTGTGCAAGGCGCACAAAAACCCCGCCTTTTTAGGGGCGGGGCAAAGGGTCAATTTGGACCAATTATTAGGAATTGATATCCTCGTCTGGACGACGAATCATGGTCAAGGTGTAACCAGCTAACCATGGACCGACGTGGCAACCAGCGACTGGGGACATGATGACGTCCTCGTGGTTGGTGTGGAAGTCGGCGGCATTTTCAAACTCAATGAGTTTGTCGAGCGGGGTGGTAGTCGTATAGACGTGAGCAAGGACATAATCCTTTGGATCACGGCCGGCGACTTTGGCTCTCATGATTTCAATCATGCGCTTGAGGGCTTTCTTAGAACCCATGGCTTTTTCGAGGGTAGTGATTTCGCCCGCGCGATTGAAATAAAGGATTGGGCAGATGCCGAGCATCTTGCCAAGGTAGGCTTTGCCGCCTTTGAGACGGCCATTATAAATAAGGTAATCAAGATGGTTGACGATGCCGATGAATTCTTCGTGGCGGATCATCCATTCGAGTTCCTTGACGATGTCATCGCCGTTCATGCCTTTATCGACGAATTCTTTCGCCTTAACGGCAAGGAAGCCTTCTGGGAAGGAAGAGATCTTTGTATCGACAATGTGGATCTTAAGTTTGTCCGCGAATTCATCGCCGACGAGACGGATGTAGTTCAAGGTGCCGCCGAGATAAGAGTCTAAGCAGACCATGATGACTTCGTCATAGCCTTCATCGATGGCTTTCTGATACGCGCCAGCGACTTCCTCATGGGTCGGGATGGCGGTAGATGGAAGGTTGCCTTTGACGTCGGTGACGGTCGCGAGCTTCGCATACATATCGACTGGATCGAGGTCTAAGCCTTCGAAATATTCTTTGCCTTCAAAGTTGAGGCGGATGCGGATGATGCCGATGCCGAGGTTGCGATAACGCTCTGGGGCATACTCCAAACAACCGGTTGAAGTGCAGATTACTTTAATTTTGGACATATTTTTCTCCGTGGTTTGGGCCTCATTATACACAAAGAGGAGCCGCTTCGCACCTGCCCTATGTGCGAAAGGGGTCAGCTTTGCTACTATATCGGCATGGAAAAGAACTACATCGCCACCCTTAGGGAGAAATTCGGACATGCCCCACTATTATCAGTCGGATGTGGCTGTCTCATTATTAATGAGAAGGGCCAGATTCTCCTCGAAAAAAGAAAAGATAATGGCCTCTATTGCCTCCCTGGCGGAGCGATCGAATTAGGCGAAAGCGTCGAAGAAGGGTTAAGAAGAGAAATCAAAGAAGAAACTGGCATCATCTTGCCTGATGTCCATTTCCTTATGGCTTTCTCTGGCGAGAAGGAAAAGCTCATCTATCCAAACGGTGACATTGTTTATTACGTAGACTTTATCTATTACGCGAAGGTCGATAACAAGACCTCCCCTACCATCGGCGATGGGGAATCCACTCTCGTGGCTTTCTTTGATAAAGAAAAACTCCCGCCGAAAGAGTCTTTTCTCCGTGGTAACTACGAACCGATAGAAAAATACTTCAGCGGGAATTTAGAACCAGAAGTTCTTTGATCTTTACTTTAAAGTAAAGCCAATTTTGAAAGCGTCGGCGATTTCTTCGCCCACGATTCTATATTTGCCATTAGCTGGGTCGAAAGCAACGAACCCGGCTTTTTCGAAGTCAATCTTATCGCCTTTGAGAACTTTCTCATCGACGGAGACGTTAACGATCTCGGCGACCAAAGTTCCCTCTTCGAAGGATTCAATCTTGCACTCAAGGGTGACAGGGTATTCTTCGAATAAAGGAGCATCGACGAATTTGGACTTAAATGGATGCAAGCCCGCCTTCTCAACCTTGTTTGGAACATCGTTCGCGGAAACGATGCCGACATAGTCGCTGGCGGCAATCGTATCCTTGGTCGCGAAGGAGATGGTTAAGCCTTTCTTAAGTCTCATGTTCGCGGTGGTTTTGTGCTCGCTTAAGGAAACGGTGATCTTGTTGAAATCATACATTCCGCCCCAAGCGGCGTTCATCGCATTCGCGACGCCATTCTCATCATAGGTGCCCAAAATCAAAACAGGCATCGGAAACACCCAGCTTTTCTTACCTAAATCTTTTCTCATTGTTAGTCCTCGCTTTCCTTTATTGTATATCCAAAAGTACATTTAAAACCTTTTAATAATGGTTTTACGCGACAAGGAAACTCTCTTCTTGATAGAATGACTTGAGAAATAACGGGAGGTAGCCCCCATGAATGAATACAACGTCTCAGCAGGCGACAAAAAAGCCAAAAAAGCCCAAAAAATCGCCAGATGCCGCGGTTTGAAAAACTTCGGTTGGTGGCTCTTTGGTTTCTTATCCAGCTTCCTTCTTGTCGGTGGCGCGGCGGCCATCGCTTTATGCGTCATCCCAGCCGGCACCTATTTTGGAGAGGATAAGGACAAATATCTTGGCGAAGACGCCGGCAAGCAATCCTTGCTTAACCTCATGCTCAACTATGAGAAGTATGGCATCGAGGATTTCCCAATCATCACCGACGCCATCACGGGTGCAATCGAAAATTCCCCGCTTGGTGACTATGTCACCATCGATATGGACGCCCTCAATGGCATCAAGTTCGGCCAGTTTACCGACAACTCCGTTGATTTAGGCGAGCTCTTCACCAACGCCATCCACGTCACCGCGACCATCAGCTCTTTAGGTCTTGTCGATCAACTTGGTGACCTTGGCAGCTTAAGCGCGATGACCCAATGGGACCTCGTCGAAGGCGAAGTCGACCCAAACGCGGAAGGTTTCAACGCCAAACTCTATTACTACAAAGTCGACGAAAAACCGACTTACGCCAGAGCCTTCACCGATGATGTTCCAGCCCAGTTAGTCGAAGGTGCATCCGCGCCTTATTACTTACCAGCCCTTGCCGAGATCCCAGTCCTCGATATGTTTGCTATCTTCGGTGATCGTTTATCCACCACCACCGTTACATCCCTTCTCTCCATCTTCGGCGAGATTCCAGATGATAGCCTCGTCGCCAAGATCATGGGCAATAAGACCTTAGGTGATTTAGGTTCCATCAGCGCAGCTGATATCGACCTAGTCGACATCATCCCTGTCGCCGGCAATGAGCAAATCTATAAGATTCTCTGCTCTGGCACCGGAGTCGATTATGACGAATTAGTCAACGGCACCGCCCACCTTACCGTCGATCAGCTTGAAAACGTCAACTTTGAATACATCAAGTTGAGCGATGTCCTCGACACTTCGTCCAACCCAAAAATCTTCGATATCCTTGCCGAAGGCACCGGAATCGAAAAAGAGAACATCACCTTAAACGACCTCAAAGACTTCGATTACAGCAACATCAAACTCAAAGCCATTCTTAGCGAGCCAGATGCAAAACTTAAAAATGTCCTTTGCGAAGCTCTTGATTCAACCTGGGACAACGTTACCGTCGGTATGCTCAGTGGCGATGGCTTCGACCTTGGCAACGTCAAGCTCGAAACCGTCCTTGGCAATAGCAACACTAACCTCACCACCATCCTTGTCGAAGCTTGCGGCGCGTCTTCCTATTCCGACCTCACAATCGATTCCATCTCGAACGACTTCAACATCGGAAACATCAAACTCCAGACCGTCCTCTCTAGCGATGACGCGGAACAGAACAAGATCCTCAAAGCCTTGTATGACAAGAACCCATCCGTCTCCGAATTAGGTTCCAAGATGAGTGAGATTTCCCTCTTTGATGCCTTCGGTGAATCTTGCTTCACCACCAACGCTTCCGAATCAATCCGTGGCGATAAGTATGTGAAAAACGTTAACCCGAGCACCGGCATCGTCAGCTATACCGCGAGTTCGAGCGGCACCTACTACGTCAGCAAAACTTCCGGCATTTGGCTCCTTCTCTGCTTCGACACAAGCGACGTTAACGCCAGCAACGGATGCGCCGGCACCTTCACCCAGGCAAATGCAACCATGAACACCATCGAAAATGGTTCCAGCGCTTCTAGCGCCATTCTTGACGCCACCCTTTACCAACTCATCGCCTGTGGCATCTTGGAGGATGGTTCTTCCTTCGTGCCAAACGTCACCAAGAGAACCTTGAATGACATCATCACTGCGGGTACCACCTACATCGCAATGATGCCTTAATCAAATTACGCGAAGCGAAAAAGGGACCTGCGCGCGGTCCCTTTTTGCTGCTCGATTTAGAGTTTCTTTCCCTTTGCCTTCTTGCGTTTTAAGTAAGCGTTAAGGACAGGGATGTATTTGAAGCCAGCGCCCATAGCGACGACGCCAACAACGGAGATGTAGAAGAACGGTCTAGCGATGCGATAAGCCTTAGAGCCAACGAATTGGATCTTAACGTCGTATTCGCCTTTCTTTGCCTTAAAGGCAACAAGGCCATCAACGTATTCGCCTTCGGCTTCATAGGAAGCGTCACCGCTATAAGAGGCGATATAGCCGTCATAATAGAACTGCTGAAGCTGATAGAAACATTCGTCGCTGGTGACGGTGATATGAAGATTTACATTCGGAGAATTGATTTCCCCGACTTCAATCGTGGCCTCGCCTTCCAAAACGGCCGGGACAATGTATTTCTCAGGATCCCAGTTGTAATTATGGGAATAAAGGATCTGCGTTCTGATCTTGCTATAAAGGGAATTGCTGTATTTGGAAGTGTAGCTTTCGTCATAGAAAACGTTAGGAATGTATTCATTCATGACACCGATACGATCACAGGCTTGGACGTAACCGATGTTAGGCTCTCCCCAAAGAGCACCGCTATTCCAGGAGCTCGCATAGGCGATACGCTTATCGACTGGGCCCATGCAGATAACAAAGACGAAGCAAGATAAGGCGACCGCGATTTCCTTGGTTGGTTTGAAGCTAAGGAATGGGGTAGAGAAATAGACCAGGAGCATGATGATGGCGAACTGGACTAAGCCCCAGAAACGGAACGGGAATTGGCAGTTACGGAGGATCGCCGGGGAATGCTCCCACATAAATGGCACGAAGAGATATAGGAAGCCCACGAACATAACCACGAAGAGGGCAACGACTTCAGGAATAAACGTGCCGGCGTCTTTACGGCTGAATTGGAAACCGCCATTCATCGACTCGCCTTCTTCGTGACGGAGATGGACATAGAAGAGAGCAAAGACGAAGAGCATGATGGCCAGCATTACCTCTTCGCGTCTTGTAAAGACGATTGGAAGAACCGCCAAACCGATTGCAGCCGCTGGAGCGATGGCCTTTTGTTCTTTCTTCTCTAAGAAGTTGAGGGCAAAGATAGACGCGCCGCTGCAAAGCAAGAACAAGATGATGTCCCAAGACCAAGAAGTCGGGGTCTCACCAAACTTAACGGCGGTCCACCCCTCAAGCCAGGAATAATTCAAGATGCCGGAGAAGCTATAGGAGTATGGGATATAGGAGAGAAGGTGATCGACCGTCGTCCACATAGCCTCGGCGTCGGACATACGGTAATACCCGGTCTTGAGGGCATTCTGCATCGGGAAGAAATAGAAGGCGATAAGACCGAAGATAAGCAGTATGCTTATGCCCGTCGCGGCGATATTCCTCCAATCCTTGAATAAAGGAATGACCTTCATGATGTCGGCGAGGATGAATAAGGCGACCGCGGCAACGGTGATAAGCGCGGTGAAAGGATGGCTTAAGACCAATAAGGCTACGCCCAAAGTGACATAGACATAGTTGGAGATATGGAACTCTTCATCGTGGAGGATACCAACCACGCCTAAGAAGAGCATCGGGATAAACATCTCCGCGATAGCTTCGCTATAAGCCATGCGGTAGAAGAAGTTATAAAGCCTATACGGCAAGAAGACGAACATGATCGCCGCGGCAAGAGAGACGCCGACGTTGTTCTTCGTCAGCTTCTTAGTGAGCTTAAAGGTAAATACGCCAGAGAGGAAAACGCTGAGGATCGCCGTGAATTTAAGGGTTCCGACAATGCTTGCGCCTGCACCGCGGAAGATGCGGTAAAGGATAACGACGAAGTAATGCGGGAATGGGGCGTAGAACAGATAGGTGTCATAAGCCATGAAACCAAAGAAAGTATGGTTCGTGGAGATGCCGCTGAAACCATGGTCCATGCCATAGTTAAGGTCCCAAGTGTAGATAAGGTGCCACCAAACGTCATCGCCGGTATTGATCGCATCCCCTTTGAAGTAGATGGAGAACGGAATAAAAGAAGCGATGAGAATGATGATGTAGGGAAGGGCAATTTTCAGGATATCCCAAAATTTTTGGAGCCCTGCCGATGTAGGACGCCCAATTGGCGTAAGATTCTTCTCTGTAGGCATATTTGCTATCTTAAGCCAAAAATACTTATTTTTGAACCATGTTTGAAACCAATATTTGCTAAAAGCAAAATGGCGCCCCTCTGTAGGGACGCCATTAAGTTGCTTCTTTTTGAGTGCTTAGTCGCTCACGTCAGCATCGACGATTATCGAGAATTGATAGGCTGGATGCAGGGAAGAGATTTTCGATTTGATTTCCTCCGCCACTTTGACAGGTTCTTTCTCCTCGAAGTCGATGACAAGGTCGAAGGAGACGCTCTTCTCGTCTTCGTTAACGTAATAACCATGAAGCTGAAGGACCATCGGATATTCTTTGAGAATATCGGCGATGTCATTCTTGATCTTAACGCTCTCATCATTCGATGAATTGGTGGCGTAGATACCAACCGTCAGGATGATGTTGAGTTCCTGATAAGCCTTCATAGAAATCTTGTTAGAGAGGGATTGGATTTCCTTCGCCGTCATAGAGTCATCAACCTCAATATGGACCGAGGCGATGATCTTATTCGGACCGTAGTTATTGATGATTAAGTCGTAGGCGCCATAAACGCCATCGAAGGAGTTAACCATCTCACGCAATTTGCTCGCGGTTTCCTTGTCCGCTCTACTGCCGATAATGTCATCCAGGGCAGAAAGTAGGATTTCTATACCAGATTTGACAATGAAGCAGCCAATCAATAGACCTAAGAAAGCCTCGATGTTGAAGGAGGTCGTTAAGGCAATGATGGCAGCGATCAAAGTACCGGTAGAGAGCAAAGCATCGGTCATCGCGTCGGTGCCACTGGCTTTAAGAGCACCGCTAGAGACCTTCTTGCCGACGTGTCTGAAATAAAGACCTAAGAGGATCTTCACCAAGATGGCCGAGGACAAGATGATGATGGCGGCGTAATGGAAGGCGGCGAAGTCTTTAGGCGAGAACCAAAGGTTATCCCTGAAAAGCTCAATCAAGCTCTTGAAGGATTCGATGATCGCACCCGCGCCAGCGAGCAAAACGATCGCGGCGATAATCAAAGAGGTTACGTATTCGATACGCCCATAACCGTATGGGTGTTTCTTATCCGGCCTCTTGTTGGCTAACTTCGTGCCGATGATCGTGATAAGCGAAGATAAAGCGTCGGCTAAATTGTTCAACGCGTCAGAGATGACGGAGACGGAACCGACGATAAAGCCAATGAAGGCTTTGAAAGCGACAAGGAAAAGATTGCCGATGATGCCGATAAACGACGTGCGGATGATTATCTTATCGCGGTTAAGCTGGGTATTTTCCATGCTTATCCTCCTGTTGGCTTTATTGTAACAATAAACGTGGTTCCACTACAAAATGGCTTCTTTTAAAAAAGCTTGCTGATTTCCTCGGAGAACTTCTTCATGTCATAGGTCGGCTCGTAGCGGGCGATGACATTACCCTCTCTATCGACGACGAACTTGGTGAAGTTCCATTTGACGTCATTCTCGCCTTTGCTGTCTTTGGCGCCGGCCTTGAAGGCTAAAGCGGCCATCTTGGCCTTGAAGCCTTTTGGAGCGACATAAGGAGCTTTCTCTTTTAAGAAGGCATAAACAGGAAGAGCGTTCTCGCCATTGACGTCGGACTTCTTCATCTGCGGGAACTGGGTGTTGTACTTGAGGGTGCAGAATTCGTGGATCTGCTCATCGCTACCTGGGGTCTGGCCAGCGAACTGGTTGCATGGGATATCAAGAATCTCTAATCCCTTGTCGTGGTATTCCTCATAGAGTTTCTCGAGAGGTTCGTAATGTGGGGTGAAGCCGCATCCGGTCGCGGTATTGACGACGATGACGACCTTGCCCTTAAAAGAAGAGAGGTCGAGTTCGGTGCCATCTGGTCTTGGGACGCTGTAGTCATAGAAAGTTTTCATAGTAATTCCTCCACTAACAATTAATTTGTTAGTCGAGACTAATCTTGCAGGAAGAATAAGGAAAAGCAAAGGATATGCACCTAAATCTTTAACACTGTGAATAATAACGGCTATTCAATCTCTTTTCTTTCGCGTAAACCCTGGGATTCTGACATGTGCCAAAGGGCGTTGAAGTAGGCGAAAGTAAGCAAGGCGATCATGGCGACGTAAAGGATATACGGCCAACCAGCTTCAAGGATGTTGAATTCGAAGAAATGGAAGAAAACGACGTGGTTTAAGGCGTTGAAAAGGAAATGGAACCCAACCGGGATAATCGCGGAGTCGTAGTAAATGGCCAAATAGCCACAGGCTAAGGTGGCTAAGAAAACGCTGACGAGCTGGAATCCGGCGAGGGCGTATTGTTCTGCACCAGATAAATAAAGGAACGAATAAGCGTGTACGGCGGTGAAGATAAGGCCGGAGAGAATCATCGCAAGGGACTTCTTGTACTTGCTCTTAAGGACATCCAATAGGAGGGAGATAAGGATATCGACGAAGCAAAGGTCTTCGATGATGGAGCCGAGAAGGTCAACGAATAAATCTAGGGCCAAGATGCCATATTCGCCAGCTTCTTCCCCTGGGGCGTACTTGAAGATCAACGCCGACACCAAGTTGGTTAAGCAGCAGACGACGAGCGGAATGAGGAAAACGTACTTAAGTTCCTTATGAGGTCTTTCGATCTCAATCTCAAATTTATGTTTTAAGAAAATAACCGCCGCGGCGAGTAAGGCGTAATAGCCAGCCTTGATTCCGAGTAAAAGCACCTCATTCCCAAGCCAGTTGGCGAGGGGTAAATAATTCCAAAGAATATAGCCTAAGGCTATACCGAGGAAGACGAAGAGCTTTTCTTTAATACTTTTTTTCATACTTCGCTATTGTAGACCGAAGGAGGCTATCACGGAAACAAAGAAGGCATTTTTTGACACTTATCGCCCTCTTTTCTCTCAAAAGCATTATCTTCGAGATGGAGAAAGGCGATTCTATGAATCGGATAACAAAAAACTATCACAAAATTCCGTTTTTTTATTTATACTCAATTCAATATGATTCTCAACACCATCTTGTTGGTCCTCGCCCTTGCCGGAGCGGGAGCCCTCACATATCTCTTCTCACTCTTTAACGTTTGGTTCTGGCTCTTGATCCTTCCTTTCTGGATGGTCAGTTATTACATCCTCTTCGCCCTGTGGATTGTTTTCCTCGTTATCTGGGGCAAGTTCCTTCCGAAGGATGGCACACCAGAAAAGCCGAACTTCTTCTATAACTCCATCGTCCGCCAGACCGACTATGTCGTCATGTGCGCCCTTCAGGTCCACATCAAGGTCAGAGGCGGAGATAAGCTTCCAAAAGACCATAAGGTCCTCTACGTCAACAACCACATCTCCAACTTTGACCAGATGGCGATGATCGCGGCCTTCCGTAGCCCAATGCTCGCCGTCACCAAACCAGAGAACCTCCATTTCCCAATTGCCGGTCCATTCATCCGCGCGGCTGGCTTCGTCCCAATCAACCGTGAAGACCCAAAAGAAGGCATCAAAGCTATCGAGAAGGTTTCTTCCTTTTTGGAGAAGGGCATCTGCGATATCGAAATCTCGCCAGAAGGCACCCGTAACAAAACCGATAATCTCCTTTTGCCATTCCACGCGGGCTCTTTTAGAGCCGGCATGGATGCCAAAGCCCCAATCGTCGTCCTTTGCATCAAAGGCACCAACGAGGTCAAGCACCGCACCCCGTTACTCCCAACCACGGTTTATCTCGACATCCTCAAGGTCATCTACCCAGAGGAATACGAAGGTAAGCGCCCGGCTGAAATCCGCGATGAGGCCGTGGCTCTCATTAAAAAGGACTTAGAAGGAGGAATATTCCTATGATTACTATTTTATTCAACGCCAAAGCCGACGCGGGCGAAGGCGAAGAGAACGCGAAGGTCGCTGCCAAGGCGGCTGAAGCGAAATTCGGCGAAGCCAAGTTCGTCAACCTTATCGGACTTGATGTCCAGAAATACCTCAAAGGCGTTAAAGAGGATGAAATCGTCGTTCTCGCTGGCGGTGACGGCACCCTCAACCACTTCATTAATGATATCGGCGACGCCCCGATTCCAAACGAAATCTATTTGCTCCCTACCGGGACCGGCAACGACTTCCTCAATGACGTCAAAGACGTCCAGGATCCAGAGACCAGCTTAGTCCCACTCCACGATTACATCTCCAACCTCCCAATCATCGAGGTCAAAGACAAAAAGTATCGTTTCATCAACGGCATTGGCTTCGGCATCGACGGCGAATGCTGCGTCAAAGCCGATGAACTCAAAGCCCAGGGCAAGAAGAACCTCGACTATGGCAAGATCACCGTCAACCTTCTCTTATTCCATTTCAAAGCCCCAAATGCGACCGTTAAAGTCGACGGCGAAGAAATGAAATTCAAGAAGACCTATATCGCTGCGGCCATGAATGGTAGATGCTATGGCGGAGGCATGTTAGTTGCCCCAGAACAGAAACGTAACTCTGGCTTACTCAGCTTTGTCGCCATCCACGGCAAAGGCAGAATCGGCACCTTGTTGATCTTCCCAAAACTCTTCAAAGGCACCCACGTCCAGAACAAGAAGAACGTCACCATCAAGACCGGTAAGGTCATTGAAGTCACCTTCGATAAGCCGACTGGTTTACAGATCGATGGCGAGGTCGTCAAAGACGTCACCTCCTATAAGGCTTATATCGCCTAATCAAGGCAGACAAAAAAGAGAACGCCGCAACGTTCTCTTTTTCTTTTACATCAATTCAAAGCGATACGAACCGAGGTTTCATCCATTGGGACGACATACATATGCTTGGCCATAAGTTTCTGATGGAGGCCAAAGGCATCATTAACCTTAATAGTAATGAAGAAGCCAGACTTGTATGGATAATGTTTAATGCCAAGCTCATCGATAAGTTCGAGGAAGCCCTTGCTCCTCTTGGCTAAGCAGTCGGTGTTCTTTTTAATCTCGGACCATAATTCTTCTTGGCAAGCAGGATCGGCCAAAACCTTGGCGATCGCGGCTTGAGGCGCGCCAACAGGAACGGAATAAGTGCCTCTGGCTTCCGCGCCGAAACTACCAGCGATCGCTTTCTTCTCGTCTTCGTCTTGGCAGAGGGCGAAGAGAGCGCCGACGCGAAGACCATACATACCGAATAATTTGCTGCAGCTAAAGCCGATAAGCGGCAAGAAGCTTGGCTTGCCTTTGACTAATTCGTCATTCAAAGCGAAGTGATGTCCTGGAACGGCATAGAAGGCGCTATAGGCGACGTCAAATAAGACAGTGAGCTTGCCTTTACTTCCTAATTTATTTAATAAGGCGAACAACTCTTCATATTCGTCTTCGTCCATGCAGTAACCGGTTGGGTTCTGGCATGGGTCGTTGATGACGAGGAAGGCGCTGCCGGATTCGGCAAAGCTTTCATTAACCTTGGCCTCGATGTCTTTGAGGTTTAAACGGTCATTCTCATCGAAGACCTGGTATTTCTTGTAATTCAATCCGGCCTTCTTGGCGATGAGCATGTAGTTGGTCCACATGACGGAAGGAAGGATGACAGATTCATCGGCCTCATTGAAAATGTTGAAGGCGATGGATACTGCGCCGGTACCGCCGATGGTCGCGCCACCAAAGACCTTATATAAGGAGTCGATCTCTTTGGCCTTATCGCCGAACATAAAAGCCTTAACGCCCGCTAAATAAGACGGGTCGCCGTAGACGCTTGGATAGCCCAAAGAGGAAGGAATGTATTCGGAAAGCGCCTTTTTTATAAGGGGAACTTCACCGAGTTTATGGTCGTCATCGTAAAAGGTACCAATGCTGGCATTGATAACCTTGTTGCCCTTAGCCGCGTCTTCCTTAGCGAAGACGGCGATGGCCGTGATGTCGGTCTTGGACATTGCAGCAGCGCTGCGCTTAGCGATATGACTCATATAAAACCTCCGATCCCTAACGAAAAGGTCCTAATCCAATTAACTTTCTTATATTGCTAAAAATTCGCAATAGGAAACCCCTTTCTATTAATGCGATTTGAAGATTTAGCCCTATCTTCCTTGCTATACTGAAGCCATGAAATACTTTGCCGATAAAGCCAACGCAGTTTTAAAAGCCATCAACGGCCTTAGGCCAACCGACTCAAACAAAGGCACCTTTGGCCACGCCTATATCATCGGAGGCTCGCTTCAATATAGCGGCGCTCCTTATCTATCTTATAGTGCTTCAAGCGCTTATCGCGGTGGGATTGGCTACGCCCACTTGGCCTTGCCTAAATCCTTAATCCAGCCTTTCGTGCTAAAGGACCCTCAAGCCATCATCACCCCGATGAACGAAGATAAGGACGGCTTCCTTAAATATGACGAGGCGGAATTATCTTCAGTCTGCAACAAGGCAAAAGGCATCGCTTTCGGTATGGGTGTTGGCATTTCAAAAGACGCCGCCGATATCGCTATATATTTGCTAAAACACTACTCTGGGGTCCTTCTTTTTGATGCCGATGCCCTTAATTCCATCGCCGAATACTCGCTGACGGGGCTATTAAAAGAGCATATTGGCCAACTCGTGCTGACCCCTCATTTAAAAGAATTCTCAAGATTAAGCGGATTGCCTTTAGAAGTGGTTGAGGCGAGGCAAGAAGAGCTCGCCAAAGAATATGCTTCAAGGTGGAACTGCGTCTTGGTCCTTAAATCTCATAAGACCTATGTCTCTGACGGTAAAGAGACATATGAACTCGCCGAAGGCAATTCCGGTCTCGCGAAAGCTGGTTCTGGGGACCTTCTCTCAGGCTTAATAATCGGATTATCTTGGGCTTATCCATCTTTATCATTATTAGATCTAGCCGCGACTGGATCATATGTTCTAGGAAAAGCGGCCGAGAATGTATCCAAAAAACATGGCGGAATTGAATTTGCCACCACCGCTTTCGATATCGTTAACGCCATTCCTGAAGTCTTATAGGTCTAATAAGAAAAAAACGACCATCACTTCTGGATGATCGTTAAGCCTTCATCAGTCTGTTTGACGATGGAATTAGGCAGAATGCTGTGCGTCAGGTAGACGTTACCACCAATCACGGAGTTTTCGCCAATTATGGTTTCGCCCCCGAATATCGCCGCGTTGCTATAGATCGTGACGTTATCCTCGACTGTCGGATGGCGTTTTTTGCCTTGGAGGTCTCTGCCTTTGGATAAAGATAGAGCGCCAAGGGTAACGCCTTGATAGAGTTTGACGTTATTGCCGATAATCGCCGTCTCACCAACGACGATGCCGGTGCCATGGTCGATGAAGAAATATTCCCCTATCTCCGCGCCCGGGTTGATGTCAATGCCCGTATTGCTATGCGCGTATTCAGAAAGGTAACGCGCGGCAAGCGACAAACCGAGCTTTAAGAACATATGGGCAACCCTGTAATAAAGGATCGCGGCGAAGCCTGGATACATCAAGACGACTTGCTGCTTGGAAATCGCGGCAGGATCGCCTTGATAAATCGCCTCGATTGAGGTGTTTAATAGTCTCCTGACTTCTGGAAGCGAGGACATAAATTCCTCGACTTTGGCTTCCTTATCCTCGACCTTTAATTCGGCGAAGATGTTATATAGTTCCCCTTCTACCTGCTCGACGAAGGAAAGGTAATCCTCCTCCTGGTAGCCAGGGTATTCATAGTCATAGGTTAAAAGAATTCCAATATCATGAACGAAGGCGTCAATGCAGGTGTGAGTCAACGATAAGGAACTCTCCTCAGCATTGAAGACTTCTTCTAGTTTTTTGGCGTTCTCATTCATATAACCCCTCCACGGAGAGATACCTTTCGCCATTGTCTGGTAAGACGGTGACGATGTTCTTATCTGGGTACTTCTTCGCTAATTTTACCGCAGCGGCGAGGTTTGCGCCGCTAGAAATGCCTACGAAGCATCCTTCTTTCTTAGCGAGGAGTCTAGCGAAGTAATAAGCTTCCTCGTCTTCGATGGTCATGATTTCATCGACGACATCAAGGTCAAGGATGGCTGGTTTGAAACCCGCGCCGATACCCTGAATCTTATGTGGGCCTTTCTTGCCTTCGCTGACGAAAGGAGAACCAGCCGGCTCAACGCCAACCGCATACAAATTGACTCCTTTTTCCTTTAAATACTTGCTAACGCCGGTAAGGGTACCGCCCGTACCGAAGGCAGAGACGAAGATATCGACTTTGCCATCTAAGTCCTTATAGATCTCAGGGCCGGTTCCGTTATAGTGGGCGGCGACATTGGCCTCATTCTCGAACTGCATTGGAATGAAGCTGTTCTTATTCTTCTCGGCGAGTTCATTAGCCGCGGCGATGCAGCCCGCCATACCGCCTTCAGAGATAAGGACGCATTCGGCTCCTAAGGCCCTCATCATCTTCACTCTTTCAATGGAGCAATTAGCTGGCATGAAGAGGAAAAGCTTAAGCCCGAGGGAAGCGCAGATTGAGGCTAAACCGATACCCGTGTTGCCTGAAGTTGGCTCAATGATGATGGTGTCCTTGTTAATTTTTTGGGCCCTCATCGCGGCTTTAATCATCTCCGCGGCGGCCCTATCCTTGATGGACCCAGTTGGGTTGGTTCTTTCTAATTTCGCGTATATTTTGGAGTTAAGCCCTAATTCGGTTTCGATATTGAAGAGACGGATTAATGGGGTGTTCCCAATTACGTCTACTAGTGATTTGTCTTTCATATTGGCGACCTCCGTGAACACAATACACAAAAATAAAAAAAGAGGAAGAGAAGTACTCTCCCTCTTTAGTGATAGGGCTTTTATTAGAAGAGCTTGAGGGCTTTTGGCATGCCTTTTTCCATGGCGATATCCATCTCACCTTCAAGGAGAGGGAGAAGGTATTCGGCATAGGCTTCTTCGTCGATCTTTCCTGGCTCTTTGATCCATTCGGCTGGGAAGGTCTTAACATAGTTGGCCAAATCGGCAGTCGGACGGGTTTCGATCTTGATGGAATATGGCTTAGAGGAAACTCTCTGGACAGTTGGGGCAACGGCGGTTTTACCATCGAGATAAGCCTTGCAGGCTTCTTTGCCTAAAAGGTAGGCCTCATCGCTGTCGGTCTTGGAGATATTGCTCCAGTCGGCGCGGGTAAGGAGGGAGAAGGCGATGGAACGGGTTCTGATGTCGAGTTTCTCTTCGACGATGGCCGCTAAAGCGGAAGCAGCGCCTTCAAGGTTGATATGGCCGAAGGAGTCGGTCTTGCTATCGTTTCTAGGAACGGCGATACCTTCGGAGATGACGACTAAGACTTTGCCCTGCTTCTCGAATAAGGCTTTGACCTTCGCGAGGAATTCATCGATCTCGAACTTCATTTCTGGGAGATAGACGAGGTCTGGGGCTAAACCGCCATCGACAAGCGCGGTGCTCGCGGCGATCCAACCGGCGTCTCTACCCATGGTCTCGACGATGGTGACTCTGCCCTTCTCATAGGCTTTGCAGTCGACGGAGATGGCTTTGACATCGCTCATGACGGAACGGCAGGCGGATGGGAAACCTGGGCAATGGTCCATACCCATCAAGTCATTGTCGACGGTCTTTGGAACACCGATAACGGAAACGCCTTTGTCTTTGAAGAAAGCGCCGAGTTTGGCGCAGGTGTCCATGGAGTCGTTGCCACCATTGACGAAGATCGCGCCGATATTGTGTTTCTTAACGGTCTCTTCGATAGCTTCGTAATAACCGTCTTTGTTGTCTTTGAGCTTTAATCTGGCGCTGCCAGTGACGGCGCCTGGGGTCTGACGCATTAATTTGCGGTCTTCTTCGCTCAAGGAACGAAGGGAGATGAGGTCATCGTGGATAAGACCAAGGACGCCATAACGCGCACCATAGATCTCGCCGATCTCATCGTGTTTCAAGGCTTCTTCAAGCCAACCGCATAAAGAGGAATTGATGACCGCGGTCGGGCCACCAGACTGGAAATAGACTACTGCTTTTTTATTCATGATTTTCACCTTTGCCATATTATAGGGACCTAAAGCCTTATAAAAATATGACCAACATAAGTTTTTGGACTGGTCATTCATTCTTTTTAAGGCGGAAAATCCTGACCGCATATTGGCTTTTTAGACGATAATTTAGCAATTTTAGGCGAAAATCATTCGATGTAGTCGAACCTTTGTCTTTTCAGGAATCTGATTCCTAAAAAGTCAGAAAGGTGTTATAATGTCTTCGCGACCAATAAAGGAAAAGGAGGAAGACCATGTATACCATTAAGCGTCATATCGCCCCCGTTCTCGAGAAACGTTTCAAGAACAACATCTGCCTTTCGATCAACGGCGCAAGACAAGTCGGCAAATCCACATTATGCAACCACCTTTTTCCTGATGCGAAAAAGGTAAACTTTGACAATAAAATCATAAGGATGGCTGCGTTGGAGGATGAAGCCGGATTCCTCAATAACAGCGGCACACCACTATTCATCGACGAAGCACAAAAAGCGCCCTCTATTTTCGAAGCAATCAAAGACAAAATCAGCTATGACAACCTAGGCTATTCTTCCTACGTGTTATCTGGATCCCAAAAGCTCAAACTCCACGCAGGCGAGGAAACGCTTGCCGGCAGAGTCAGCACAAACGAGATTAATGGCCTCTCCTTAAGAGAAATCTTCGACGTCCCGTTTGACGAAAGGTTCCTCCCTAACGACGAATACATTTCCTCGAGAGAAAAAGAACTCAAACCATATAAAGACGTCTGGAACGTCATCCATCGCGGTCAATATCCAGAACTTTACGAAAACCCAGATAAAGAATGGGAGGACTTTTACCAGTCATATGTAAATACATATATAGAGCGAGATGTGGCTGACCTCATCAGCGCTAAGAACATAATGACCTTCTCCAAGTTCATGACTTCGATCGCCTGCAGAACTGGCAATGTGCTCTCCTACACTTCAATCGCAAACGAAGTTGGTGTTGACGCGAAAACCATCAGTGAATGGGTCTCCATTCTTGAGCGCAGCGGAATCGTCTATCTCCTCAAGCCCTACTACTCTTCACATTTAAATCGAGCAATCAAGTCGCCAAAAATCTATTTCCGCGACACCGGATTAGCTTGTTATTTGTCTAGATGGCTCACTCCAGAGACCGCAAGGAACGGATCAATGTCCGGCGCCTTATTCGAGACGTTCGTAGTCAATGAAATCATAAAGACATATTCTAACCGCGGATTAAAGTACGACTTCTCGGTGTTTTATTACCGCGGAAAAGACAGAAAGAAGACAAGAGTCGAGACGGAAAATGGCGTTATAGAAGAATCTGTCGAAGGGGGAATCGACCTCATTATCCAAGAAGGGGACGATTTGTACCCAATCGAGATCAAGGAAACGGCCTCCCCGAAAGCGTCAATGGCATCCTATTTCGATGTCCTCGACAAAGAAATCGGAAAACACCGCAAAACAGGAGTCATACTTTGTACGATCGGCGAAAAGACCTTTTTGCGAGACAACTTGGTTTGTTTGCCTTTGGAATACATTTGAGTTCTGAGACCGCCAGAGTAGCTATTCTTTTGAAGCAAATTTAATAAAAATCGGCCTTAAGGCCGTCTCAAAACTAAAAAGTTTTTTCTCTCGCCAGCGCGCCCCGAAAGTGCAATAAATCTAAATGTATATATGAGCAAAATCTCCATCGCATGGGTTGAAGACAGCCCAGAAACAAAAGACTTAGCCATCTCCTTCTTAAGGCGTTACGAAAGCGAGAAACGCGTTTCTTTCGACGCCCATTTCTTCGTCTCCGCGGAAGATTTCCTCTCCCATTACGAGAACCAATACCAAGCCGTCTTCATGGACGTGCTTTTGGGTGAAGGCAAACTAGACGGCATGAGCGCAGCCGCAAAGCTTAGGGAAATAGATGACGAGGTCCCACTGCTCTTCGTCACCAACATGGCCAAGCTCGTCTATAAAGGGTATGAGGTCAAAGCCTTCGACTACATCCTAAAGCCGGTCACCTATCCACAATTTGTGATGAAAATGGACCGATTGATGCATGAAATCGTCAAAGGCAAAGCCAAGAACGTTATCATAAGCACCAGGTCCGGCATGGCCGTCATCGATGTGAATAAGCTCGTCTACATTGAGGTCGTCTCCCATAAGATCACCTACCATTCCCTCAATGGCGTTCTTGAGGTCAACGACACCTTGAAGAACTGCTTAAAGACCTTCGCGCCTTATCACTTCATGCAGTGCAACAAGTGCTACCTCATCAACCCAGCCTTCGTGAAGCGCATCGAGAACTATAACCTCTACATCGGAGACGAGGTTTTGCTTATTTCCCACCCAAGGAAGAAAGAATTCACTGAGCAATTCATGGATTATGTCTTGGGGAAAGGAGGAGAAAAATGATCTTCAAAGATTTCCTGCCATACGATTTGGCTAACTTACTCATCTTCGGATTGATGATCTTCGCCGGGATGATGGTCCAGGTCAAAAGAGAGAAAAGGCGTCCCCATTTCCTTATCCGCATGGTCATCACTTTGCTCATCATGATCGCGGACGCTGTAATCTTCGCCATCCTCGACCAATACGTCATCTTCAATCACATCTTCGTCCCTAACGGAAGCATGCTTTGGGAGTTATTCAACATCCCTTTCTACCTTTTCCAGTTCTTTGTCATCGCCGCCTGCTTCTATTTCCTCTATGAAATTAAGAAGCCAAAATACGTCATCGTCATCACGATGGCCTATATCATCCAGCATGGCTGCTATCAGCTTAGCAATCTCTACACCAATTTCACCAACCCCCTCATTCAGAAGTGGGTCGGCACCGAGATGCTCCCGAACTTCGTAATCAGCAACCTGATCTACGTCGCCGTTTTCTCCCTCCTCCTCGTCTTGACCCATTATTTCTTCACCGAGAAAGTCAGCTACAGCCATTTCGATTTCTCCATCGACCGCAGCTTAATCGGCATCTCGATTTTGACTATCCTCGTCGTTGTCGTCTTCAACACCCTCAGGACCGTCTATGAGAATTGGGCCACCCACAACTTATCACTCATCTTCTGCGCCTTCGCCCTCTTCGTCTGCTTAATGATCGCCGCGATCTTAAGGAGCTATGTCACCAATAAGATGGAGGCTATGCGCGGAGCGGAGGAGAAGCGTTATTACAAAAACCAACTCCATTCTTATGAGATGGTCAAAGAGAACGTCGAGCTCGTTAACATCAAATGCCATGACCTCAGAAAGCAAATCCGCCTTTTGACCAAGAACGAACATAATGAGGACATCGATAAGCTTTTGGAGATCCAGGATTCCCTCCGCATCTACGACAACACCTTCAAGACCGACTGCGACGCGCTTAACGTCGTCTTGTCCCACGAATCCATCTACCTGAATCAAAGCCATGTCACCATGACCGTCGTCGCCGACGCGAAAAGACTTAACGACCTTGACGAAGTTGATATCTTCTCTATCTTCACCAATCTTTTGGATAACGCCATCAACGCGGCCAACCACATCGAAGAGGATGAAAAGCGCCTCATATCTTTGACCATCGAAGAGAAACAAGGCTTCCTCTCCATCGAATGCCGCAACTATTACGCTGGGAAAGTCGACTTCAAAGGCTCCCAAAAACTCCCTTCCACCTCCAAAGACGGCAAATACCATGGCTATGGCACCAAGAGCATCGTGGCCACCATGCGCAAATACGGCGGCAAGGTCCGTTTCTACACTGAGGACGACCAATTCATCGCCTCGCTCATCCTTCCGATCGAGAATTAAGTTCGCGAACCTAAACCACAAGTTCGTGCTTACTTCGTTGAAAGCCCTTTCAACCTTCTTTTAGAGTTTCCCCACAAAGGAGGAAACCAATGAAAAAGAAAGGTTTCGCAATCGGTCACGGTATCGGACTAGTCGTCACAGCCGGTTTACTCGCGACCATTAATGCGCTTGCTTTAGGGCCTTTCCGTTCCACCATCACCACCTACCTCTCCGGCTCCGGCCTTAAGAGAGCGAGTGATATCGGCGTGGAAGGAAGCCCATATGACAACGCGTCTAAAGTCGTCGATGAGATTCAGGACGAATCGATGGTTCTCTTAAGGAATCGGAACAACGCCCTCCCTCTCGGCGCAGCAAACCCAAGCGAAGACATCAAAGTCAACGTCATGGGCTATAACACGGTCTATCCGTTCTACGGTGGCACCGGCTCTGGTGATTCTGACCATGAGAATCCAGAGACCTACCTCACCGCCTACTCTTCCAATCACATCATCGTGAATGACGAGCTCATCAAGCTCATGAAGGACAACTCCTCTAAGGTGGACACCAACTTCGGTAACACCATGATGGGTAACTTCATCGGCGCGATCCCAGAACTCCCAACTGACCTTTACGAAGGCAAGATGTCCTCCGCGAAGGCTTTCTCGGATATCGCCATCGTCAATATCGGCCGTCTCGCCGGCGAAGGTAGCGACCTTCCTACCGGAGGCGCAAGCGAAACCGCGAATGCCGAAGGCCAGAAGAATTACTTAATCCTCTCCGAAAGGGAGAAGGGTCTTTTAAGGCTTGCCAAGCAAAATTTCGGCAAAGTCATCGTCTGCCTTAACGCCGCTAACCCAATCGAGCTCGGATATCTCGAAGAACTCGACGTCGACGCCATCCTCTGGATCGGCCATCCAGGCGCTTATGCCATGAATGAAGTCGGCAAAGCCTTAAGGGGCACCGTCAACCCAAGCGGTCGCACCGTCGATACCTGGGCCTATGACAACTTAAGCTCCCCAGCCTCCCGTGCTGCCGGCGCTTATTACACCCAGAAATATCCAAACCTCTCTTCCGGCTATTACGTTGACTACCACGAAGGCATCTATGTCGGTTACCGCTACTACGAGACCAAGTTCCTCGATAAGGAAACCGAATATAAAAAGGCCGTCCAATTCCCATTCGGCTATGGCTTAAGCTACACCTCCTTCAAGTGGTCGCTTAAGAGCAATAACGTCTCCTCCGCCCCAGTTGACGGCAAGATCAACATCGAGGTCGAGGTTGAAAATACCGGCAATGTCGCCGGCAAAGACGTCGTCGAAGTCTATTACACCGCCCCATATACGAATGGCGGCATCGAAAAGAGCGCAGTCGACCTCGTCGAATATGGCAAGACCAAACTCTTAGCCCCAGGCGAGAAAGACGTCGTCTCCTTATCCTTCGACGTCAAGAACATGGCCTCCTATGACTTTGCTGATAAGAATAGCAACACCCATAAAGGCTATGAACTCGAAGCCGGTGATTATTCCATCACACTCCGCAAGGATTCCCACACCGTCAGCGAAATCGCCCCACTTACTTACAAAGTAAGCAAGACCACCTTCTTCGATAAGGCCATCACCGGTGCGACCATCGTCAACCAGCTCGAAGACTCCGAGGGCAAAGATGAGAACGTCACCTATTTGACCCGTGCGGATAACTTCACCGCCAACTTCCCATCCTTAGAGAAAGGCGCGGCCAGAAATGCGTCTGATGAAACCGTCAGAAGAGCCACCGCTGACCTCGTCTTCACCGCCGATCCGAATGACCCAGAAGTCATCACCGGCAAGATCACCAAGGAATTCGACAAAGAAAAACGCGACGAGAAAGGCAACATCGTCTATGACGAAGAAGGCAATATCGTCTACGAAACCGACATCGATGATGACGGCAACGAAACCATCGCCAAGCGTGGCCTCCTCCTTAGCGATATGGCTGGACTTGACTATGACGACCCACTTTGGGAAGACCTCCTCAACCAGCTCACCACCAGCGAGATGAATGACCTCATCTCCCATGGCGGCTATAAGACCGACAAAGCCGACTCCATCGGCAAAGGCGTCAACCGTGACCTCGACGGCCCTCAGGGCTTCAACTTCTCCAACGTCTCGTTAGAGAAACTCAAGGCCATGTCCTACAACGCCGAAATCAACGTCGCCTCCACTTGGAATAAAGACCTCGCCTATAGAGAAGGTATTGCCTTCGGCGCGGAAGCCAATGACATGGGCGTCACCGGCGTCTATTGCCCAGCGGTCAACATCCATCGTTCCCCATATGGCGGACGTAACTACGAATATTACAGCGAAGACCCACTTATCTCTGGCTCCATGGCCGCGAACTTCGTCCAAGGCGCCAACACCAAAGGCCTCAACTGCTTCGTTAAGCATTTCGCCCTCAATGACCAGGAGACTCAGCGTGCCTCCGGTTTATACACCTACTGCAATGAGCAGGCCTTACGCCAGATCTACCTCAAGCCATTCCAGCTTGCCGTCGAAGAAGGTAAGACACGTTGCATCATGACCTCCTTCAACCGCGTCGGCAGAACCTGGTCCGGTGCTTACAAAGAGCTCCTTACCAACGTCCTCCGTGGCGAATGGGGTTTCCAGGGTATGTGCTTAACCGACTACTACCTCAGAGAAGACTACATGGCCGAACAGCCAGGCATCGTGGCCGGCAATGACTGCTGGCTCGCTGGCTTCGAACAGTTCGCCGGCAGCGTTGATCTTTCCACCAACACCGCCAAGAAATATGCCCGTCAGGCTTGCCACAACATCCTCTTTGCGGTTGCCAACGCAAAAGCTACCAACATCACCGTCCAGGAAACCTGGCTCCAGTGGTTCGTCCCAGCGGATATCGCTGCGTGGACCTTATGGGCCGGTTGGGCTGCGATCGTCACGATCGTCCTCATCAAGGCAAATAAGAAGCCTGCCGAAGTCGTTGCTTCAAAGGAGAATGCATAATGAAAAAAGCCAATTTCTTAGCCTTATTAGCCGTTGCCGCCTTGCTCCCGCTTGGCGGCTGCGGTGACAACACCTCAACCCCAAAATCCAACGCCCCAACCAGTGGACAGGTCGCTGGAACCCAGATCGTCTTGACCGCCTCTAAGGCCGAAGCCTATGTCGGCGAGACCGTCACCATCACCTCTTCCGTCACCGACGTCACCTATGATGATGTCGATGCCTCCATCGCCATCTTTGACAAAGCCGCGGGCACCTTAAGAGGCATCGCCCCTGGCAAAGTCACCGTCAAAGCCAAGAAGGCCGGATGCAAGGCCGGCACCGTCGAAGTCACCTTCGTCGCCGAGCCAGTCGTCACGCCAGACGCCACCATCGAATGGGAAGACGCCGAACACGAAAGCGCGAATGGCTGGAGCAATGGCAGCGAAACCTTCGCCTCCCCAGTCCTTGAAGAAGAGAACAGCAACGCCAGAGGCGGAAAATATGTCGGCTGCTTAGCTCAGGGCAACAAAGAAACCCTTACCTTCACCGCCGATAAAGACGCCACCATGGATATCGGCATGATCATGGCCGCCACTCAGCTCAACATGAGCGATTGGTCCATCTCCGACGTCACCTTAAGCGAAGCTATCTCCCTTACCTTAAACGGCACCGCCATCGACTTAACCGGCGCTGTGCTTCCAGGCAACAAAGAATTCAATTTCTATGGCTGGAAGGAAGTCAAATTCAAAGGATTAAGCATCAAGAAAGGCGAGAATAAGATCGTCCTCACCGTCCTTGGCTCTCAGGGTCCAAACCTTGACGGCGTCAACTTCTACGGCAAAGGCGTCACCATCCAAGTCGTCAAAGGCGCCGAGCCAGTCGCCCCAACCATCAGCGAAATCGGAACCTACACCTACTATGTCGATGGTTATGAATGGGGGCCAGGCGTCAAGGAAGTCGTCATCGATTTAGGCGCTGAAGTCGCCGCGAGCGATTTAGCCAATGACTTATTCTCCGTCAAAGCCCTCGGCGCCCAAGGCGGTGCCCGCACCGTAAGCGATGTTTATCTCGCTAACGACGACGGTTCTAGAAGCAGCGCCGCTAAAGGAAACAAAATCGCCATCGAAATGACCTTAGACGTCACTTATACGTCTTGGGGCAGCTTTGGCTGGAACTCCTATAACGGCTGCGACCCATTCTCTTATAACCAGCAGACCGGCAGGAACACATGGGCGCAAGACTATGGCTTCGAAGTCGCCCTCGTCTCTGGCAAATCCCTCAAAGTTGGTTCCAAGACCTATGGCGGCACTGACCTCTTCAAGGTCGTGACTCCTTCGGCCAATCCAAAAGTGGTCCGTGCCGTCAAGGATTGGGGTGAAGCCAAAACCTACACCTTAGGCGAAAGGACCATCGGCTACAAAGCCTATGAACCAGCCGCCTTAAAGAGCGACACCGGCAGAAACCCGCTCATCATCTGGTTACATGGCCAGGGCGAAGGCGGAACCGATCCAGACATCGCCCTCCTCGGCAATGACGTCACCAACCTCGGTGAAAACCAGATCCAGTCCTACTTCAAGGTCCAGGATGGCATCCAGGGTGCGTATGTCCTTGCCCCTCAGGCCCCAACCATGTGGATGGACGTCGGAAACGACACCAATAACGGCGGCGAAGCCAAATCCATCTTCACCGCGGCCCTTAAAGGCTTGATCGACAAATACATTGCCGATAACAACGACATCGACGCCAACCGCATCTACATCGGCGGCTGCTCCAATGGTGGCTATATGACCATGAACATGGTTACGGAATATCCTTCCTTCTTCGCGGCGGCTTATCCGATCTGCGAAGCCTACAAGGATTCCTTCCTCACCAACGAAGAGGTCAATTCCCTCGTCAATCTTCCGATGTGGTTCGTGGCCGCTGCCGATGACACCACCGTCGACCCAACCCAATTCTCCATCCCGACCTTCCAGAGAATCAAGAACGCTGGCAACGCCAACGCCCACTTCTCCTTCTTCGAACACGTCTATGGCGAAGATACCGGCAAGCAGGTCCAATACATGGGCCACTATTCCTGGGTCTATGCCTTCCGTGACGAAGTCAAGTTAGATCAGGCCGATGTGAATAACATTGCTGCCCCATCCACCGCTGCGGTCCAAATCAATGGCAAAAACGTTGGTTTATGGGACTGGCTCGCTGCGCAGCATAAATAAAAGAACATAGCATCTCATCTATATTCCTTTCTCTGAGGACCTCCGCATGGGGGTCCTCTTTGTATTCGTGATGTTTTTAGCGACTCAGAAAAGTTTCTAGAGACGCCTTTAATTTCGGCACATCGGTTTCGATTAAATCACGATATGCGGAATAGTCCGTTTTCCCGTATTCGTGCACTAGCAAATTGCGGAAATCAATAAAACGGCTCAGTCTAACTCCCAGCTTGTTTTGCCGAAAATCATCCGAAAGGAGGGCGACATTTTCCTTGATTTGCACTATGCAAAAATTCATGGCGTATATCGCTTCTTCGTTCCGTTCGGGGTTGGAGAAATCAACTCTTGATGCAAAAGACAAAAGTTTGTTCGTCTCGCGCAACAACAACTCAGCGTAATAACGGTCGTCTTTATTTTTTCTCATAGATTCTTATGCCTGTAGCCATTATCTCACGAATGAGATCTTGGTTAGCGCCAACATCGGATAATCTTATGATATCGACCTTTTTGTGCAACGCGCGTTCCAATTCTCCGCCAAGACTAAAAAACTCTAAGCCGGTTATGGCTCCAGACACCATGATATCCACATCGCTTTTCGCGTCGGCTTCACCTTTGGCGTACGACCCGAAGAGATAAGCAAAATCAACGGGCTTGGAACCAAGAACATCAGAGAGAGTTTGCTTGATAAGGTCGAGCGGAAGAATGCCTTTTTCAAAGCCGTAAGGTTCATAGGCGGATAACTTATCAAAAATCATCCTTCCCAAAGGGGAATCGCCTCTGCTCCGCCCGAGTTCGTGATTTTTGTATGACTCAACACTTACTCCAGCAATAGAGGCCGCATCAACTTGGGTTAGTCTTTTGGTTTTCCTCAGTTCTTTCAAATCCATATACACATAATATCTAACATCGAGATGTATTTCTACACATTAGCCAATACAAAATGTGTATTTTTACACTTTTGCTTTTTATCATTATGTACTTTCCTTTCAAGCAGACGTAACCATGCTTTTTGCTCTACATCTTTAGGTGTAGAACCGTTTTACTCCGCCCGGACATTTCTCGGTTTGTAGCTATATGGCAGCCAAAGGGATGCGGTGGCGTGTTTCTTCTTGCAAAAATAACCCTAAGCCTAACAATAAGACCTATATGATTTACCCACTCCAGCACTATCAATCCAAATTAGGCGTTTACGAAACCCAACTAGCCATTAAGCATCTTAAGGACACCTTCGAAGCGAGGCTTGCGAAAGCTTTGAATCTCACGCGCGTGTCCGCGCCCTTATTCTTAAAGAAGTCATCCGGCTTAAACGATGACCTCAATGGGGTGGAACGCAAAGTGCATTTCACGTCGAAATGTATCGGAAAAGAAGAAATTCAGGTTGTCCAATCCCTTGCGAAATGGAAACGTTTTGCCTTAGGCAAATACGCCTTCGAGGAGGGCCAGGGGTTATACGCCGACATGAATGCAATTAGACGAGATGAGACCCTGGATAACCTCCACTCCCTCTATGTTGACCAATGGGATTGGGAGAAGGTAATCGATAAGAGCAAAAGAAACAAAGAGACCCTTAGGGAGGTAGTCAGAACCATCTACCAAGCCCTTAAGGAAGAAGAGCAAGACATCAATTCCTTATATCCATCCTTAAACAAGAAACTCCCTGAGGAGATTACTTTCATCACCTCCAAGGAACTTGAAGCCAAATACCCTGGTTTAAACCGTAAAGAAAGGGAAAAAGCTTTCGCCAAAGAGGTTAAGGCTTATTTCTTAGAGGAGATCGGCTGGCCATTAGAAGATGAGAAACCACATGATGGGCGCGCGCCTGACTATGACGATTGGCACCTCAACGGCGACATCATCCTTTACCACGAAGTCCTCGACTGCGCGTTTGAAATATCCTCAATGGGCATCCGCGTCGACGAAGAATCCTTATTAAAGCAAGTTGAGTATCAGAACAAACTAGACATGCTCGTCACCCCATATTGCCAGGCTATCATCAAAAAGAAGCTCCCCTACACGATCGGCGGCGGTATCGGCCAATCGCGTTTATGCATGTTCTTCTTAGAAAAAGCCCATATCGGCGAGATACAGGCTTCGTTATGGGAAGATTCGGAGATCGACGCTCTGAAAGAGATGGGGATCAACCTTCTTTAAATCAGTCAACGGGCTTCCAACTTATCGATGGTCGATGACAGAGAATATCATGTTCCAAAAAGTCGTTTTTTAAGCCCCTCAAAGCCTTTTAGGAAAGCGCATTTTTACCCTCATCTTAAAATTCGTTAAATTTTTTCTTTTATTTCGCGTAGATAGTTCTATTATTAACCCCGCGATGAAAAACGCATGTGAGACAGTGATCAAGAATATCCCTCCTGCCCCGACCATCTACAAGGTCGTTTTCGGCGGTGGCTTACCAATCGCTTCCAACATCATTTTCAAAAGCTAAAACTCGTCCTAGAAACACTCTAGGACTTTTCTTTTGCTTCGGAGAGAAACTATGGCACAAAAGATTTTGGAATTAAGGAACATCAAGAAGTCCTACGGGGACAACGTCATCCTCGACCACTTCAATCTGACGATCAACGAGAACGAATTCGTTACTCTTTTAGGTCCATCCGGATGCGGTAAGACCACCACCCTCCGCATCATCGGAGGTTTTGAGACCATGGAAGAAGGCCAACTCCTTCTCGACGGGGTTGAGATCCAATCCCTCCCAGCCCATAAAAGACCAATCAACACGGTCTTCCAGAGATATTCCCTTTTCCCGAATATGAATATCTTCGACAACATCGCTTTCGGCTTAAGGAACAACGTCTATTCCAATGTCTATGACATCGGCACCATGAACCTCATGAATGAGTATGGTTTCGACGAAGAGGAAGTCGACGCCCTCCAAAGGAAGCTTTCCCGCATCGAGAAACCAAAAGACGTCAAAGCCTACGTCATCTCTACCTTTAAGCATGATTCCCCGTATTATCAGTTCTCGGAAATCATCACTTCCTTAGATAAGGAAAGACACTTCAAGACTTACTCTGAAGCCAAGAACGATGTTTTAGCCATCCTTAAGAACCTCAATGTCGATATCGCCTTGAATATCGAAGATTCCTGCAAATATAACGCCGCTAAAAAAGAGATCCTCTCCCTTATCGCCAAAGAAGATAAGTACTACAAGATGATCTCCACCATCGAGGACCGCAAATTCAAGGAAGACGTCATCCGCGGCGAAGTCATCAAAGCCCTTAAGTTCGTCAACCTCGAAGGCTATGAGAACCGCGAAATCTCTTCCCTCTCCGGCGGTCAGATGCAGCGTATCGCCATCGCGAGGGCCATCGTCAATAAACCACGCATCCTCCTTTTGGACGAGCCTCTTTCCGCCCTCGATTTACAGCTCCGTAAATCCATGCGCTTAGAGCTTCGGGAAATGCAGCGTAAGCTCGGCATCACCTTTATCTTCGTCACTCATGACCAGGAAGAGGCCATGGTAATGTCTGATACAGTCGTCGTCATGAATGGCGGCATCATCCAGCAGATGGGCCGTCCAGAAGACATCTACAACACCCCGGTCAACCGCTTCGTCTCCACCTTCATCGGCGAGGCCAACATCCTCCGTGGCGTCTATAGCGAGCCACGCCGTCTCCAGACGCTTGGCAAGACCTTCAAAGTCAGCGCTGGCGACTTCCGTCCTAACGACCCGATGTACATCGTCGTCGAAAAAGAGGACTTCGATATCTGCAGCGAGGACATCGCCAAGCTTATCGGCACCATCAAGTCCGTCAAATTCGTCGAGAACAAATACGAAATGGACGTCGAAGTCGATGGCAAGACCATCAAGGTCGAGGCCGAAGACAAATACAAAGTCGGCGATACTCTTGGCTTAACCGTCGCCCCAGGCAACATCTATTGCGAATCTAGAAGCGAGAGCAAAGCCAAGCTTCTGGCTAACTACGAAGGCGCGAACATCATCGAAGGCACCTACCTTGGTAACCAGAACGTCGCCTTCCTCGGCAATACTTTTAGAACCTATCTCACCACCTTCATCCCAGGCGAAGTCGTTGACGCGGTCATCCGCCCAGAGGACTTCGACTTGGTCTTCGACGATCCGGAATCCGCGATTCTCCACGGCACGGTCGTCCGTTCCGCCTTCACCGGCGTATCCTTCCACCTCTGGGTCAACTGCCAAGGCCAGATCCTTATGGTCGAGGATTATCAAAACGCCGAAATCGGACAGGAAGTTGGCTTAAAGGTCGACTTCTATGAAATCCACCTTATGAAGGTCGAAGATGACGCCCAGCCATTAGAAATCCGCAAAATCCGCGAAGAGGGTAGACGCTTAGCCGAAGCCATCGAGGAGGAATCCAAGTAATGAAACGTTTTAAGGGTTACGCGATTCCTTATTTCGTTTGGCTCGTCTTCTTCGTCGTCGCCCCAATCGTCGTCATGATCATCCTTACCTTCATGCAGACGAACGCGATGGACTTTCAGGGAGCAACCTTCTCCCTTGATGCCTACCATCGTTTGGCCGACCCTTCGATCCTCAAGGCCTTATGGAATTCGCTTATAGTCGCATTCTTCACCGTCTTGGTTTGCCTTCTCTTAGGCTACCCAACCGCTTATTTCTTATCCTTCTCCAAGATCAAGAACAAGAAACTCATCTTGCTCCTTATGATCCTTCCGATGTGGAGTAACTCCATGCTCCGTATCGTCTCGTGGTTACGTTTATTCTCCACTGACTTCTTCGCGGCGCTTAACGTCTTGGGCTCCACTTGGTCCGTCGTCTTCGTCACCGTGACCACCTATCTCCCATTCATGATCTTCCCGATCTTCACCATCCTCGAAAAGATGGATAGGTCCCTCTTAGAGGCCTCTAAAGACTTAGGCGTGCCCGCTTGGAAGACTTTCCTTAAGATCACCCTTCCTTTATCCATGGAAGGCGTCTCCAGCGGCGTCCTTATGGTCTTCCTCCCGGCGGCGACCGGCTTTGCCATCTCCGCGACCATCGGCCAGGGCAAGGTCAGATTGATCGGTAACTTGCTCCAGTCCGTCTTTGAGAAGAACAACTACAATTTCGGTTCCCTTCTCTCCATCTTCGTCTCGATCGTCATCATCGCGATCGTCTTCGTCTTCAGTATGCTCAGCAGCCGTAAAAGGAGGGCCGAATAATGTTAGAGAAATCTTCTTGGAAAGCCCTTCTTTCCTCCATCTTGAAGGCTGCCTTCGTAGCCCTCGTCATCTCTTTGATGTACGTCCCTATCGTCATCATCATCTATCAATCCTTCAACGCCGGGGCGAACTCCATTACGCCTCTTGAATGGGGTGGCTTCACCTGGGATAACTTCGCGGAGATCTTCACCAACCGCGAACTTTACACCCCAATCCTTGATTCGCTTCTTGTCTCCTTATGGGCCACCGTACTCGCCACCATCGGCGGGCTCTTTGCCTCCATCGGCATCCACGCCTTAGACAAGAAAGCCAGGAAGACCATGGACTTCTTAAACGAGATCCCAATGATGAATAGCGAAATCGTCACCGGCATCTCCATCATGCTCCTCTGCTCCTTGGTTAAGCCTCTTTTCCCTTACATTTTCGGCTTCACCTCGATGGCCATCGCCCACATCTTCTTCATGATCCCTTATGTCATCCTGATGGTCTTACCAAAGCTAGAGCAGCTCGATGAATCCGTCTTTGAGGCGGCCCAGGACTTAGGCTGCAGCCCAACCAAGGCCTTATTCAAGGTCATCATCCCAAGCTTAAGCACCGCGATCCTCACCGGAGCCCTTATCGCCTTCACCTTATCGATCGATGACTTTGTCATCTCCTTCTATACCCAAGGCAACGGCTTCACCAATTTCTCCAACTACGTCTATAGCTCCTACACCAAGAGAAACTTCTCGGCCGGAAGCTATGCCTTTGATGCCTTATTGACTTTCGTGACCCTTGGAATCGTTTTATTCGTTTCCTTAAGGTCCGCCCATAAACACAAGGAGGCCAAATAATGAAAAAACTAATCGCCGGCTTCTTTTGCCTCTGCTTATTCACCTGCTTCGCGGTAGTCATCATCTCCACCCCAAGCAACATCCTCTATTTCCTTAACTGGGGCGAATACATCGATATGGAACTCGTCCGCGCCTTCGAAGAGGAACATCACTGCCAGGTTATCTTAGAGCCTGTCACCTCCAGCGAGGCGATGTATCAGAAGATCTCCGCGGGAACCACCTCTTATGACGTTGTCGTCCCAGGCGATTACACCGTCCATCAGCTTTATGATGAAGGCAAACTCCGCGAATTGGACGTCAATAACCCAAACTATCCATATTTAGGCCAATACAAAACCATGTACGCGGATAAACTCAGCGACTTAATCAACAAATACATGGTTAACGATGAAGGCCGTGTCTTTAATTCATACTTCGCCCCATATTTCTATGGCACTTACTGCATGATCTATAGGACCGATAAACCTGAGGTTGCCAAAGCCGTTGAGGAAAACGGTATGAAGGCCTTATACGACAATAGCCTTTATACCTCCACCCCAAGGAAAGGGATGTACGACACCGCAAGATGGATCGTCGCAAGTGACCTTTTAGCCAACGAAATGGATCCAAATTCCTGCGACCTCAAGGGCAATACAACCGCGAACGATATGGACACCGCCCTTAAGAACAAGATCATTGCCGACGTTAAAGCGGCCTCCTTCGCCGAATTCGGCAATGACCAACTAAAGAGAAACGTCGCGAATGGCTCGCTTGATATGTGCTTCACCCAGCTAGGCGACTTCTTCGATACCCTATATCTTGTCTATGACGAAGGTGAGGGCGATTCCATTGCCTTCAACGTCAATGTCCCGAAGACCACCGCAGCCTTCTTCGACTCGATGGTTATTCCGACCACCTGCCAGAACTATGAATTAGCCAATGCCTTCATCAACTTCATGATGACGCCGGAAAACGCTTATCAGAACGCCTGCGCGATCGGTTATTCCCCAACCCTTAAGTCCGTTAAGGAAGCCTACGAAAAAGACGCCGAAGAGGGCGCCTATTACTATGGCGAGGAAGGCGAGGAGAACTCCCTTTCTATGAAAGATTTCCTCGAAAGGTATCCGGTCTATCTCGACCCGCTCGGCCAAGTTGAGAATCCATATATCCTCCAGCCTAAGTCGAATCAATACCTAACGACCTGCGAATCGATCTTCAACGCGCTAGCTTAGTAAAAAGAGATGCAGCCGCATCTCTTTTCCTTAAATATGCATATACGTCCCGCTTATTTTTTGATTTGGTTATAGCCAACGTAGCCGATTTCACGATGGGCTTTCACGTAATAGAGGGCTTTATCGGCCTCCCTGATTAGCTCAAAGACCCCTTTATCATCATTCGGTTTCTTTACGGCGTAGCCAAGGGAAACCGTGAAGTATTTCTTGCCATCCTCGGTATCATAGCTGATGGGCTTCTCAGAGAAGGCGGCAAAGCGTTCCTTCGCATCCTTTTCGGCGGTGTCCTTGAGGCAGATGATGAATTCGTCTCCGCCATAACGGAAGATGATGTCCTTCGCGCGGTTATAGAAGTTCTTCTGGAGTTCTTCGCTTAAGGCGATAAGCGCGCGGTCGCCGCATTGATGGCCATAGTTATCGTTAACGGCCTTGAAGTCATTCGCATCGACGATGGCGATGCAGGCTTCCTCGGAGCCGCGGTCTTTGAGGTAATCATCGACCATGCTATTCATCATGTGGCGGTTGAATAAACCGGTTAAGGCGTCTTTCCTGGCGAGTTCAAGCATCGCGTCTCTCTCACGATGGTAGACGTCGGACATACCTATATATAAGGATGAGATGATGTGATGGGAGACCGGGTCTAAGGACAATTCAATGACTAGAAGGAGCCAAACGATTCGGCCGGTCTTATCATGGGCCAAATAGTCATAATCGAGCCATCTCTGGCCTTCTTTGAATTGCTGTATGAGCCAATTGCAATCAAGCAAGCGGAAAAAGCCTTCTTCGAACTGAGGGAGAATGATGTTTTTGCCATTGAAATACTCTTCGACGTCTTTGGGGCCGTGGAACGGTCTGAATTCGCCGAAAAGCCTTTTATGCTCCTCACCCTGAAAGCAGACCTCGCTATCGCCGCTATTAAGATCGGTAATCACGCCGACCGAATGGTTCCTGAGGTCTTCGACGTCTTTATAACGCATCATCCTGGCGAAACGCCAAGCGACGAGCTCAAGCATCTTTGATTTCTCTTCTTTTAAGTAGTTCTCCAAGACTGACATACGCTTTTTTTCTTCACTTCCTAATCGCGCGGATAAAAGAAGAATGTTTTAACCACGCTTCACGACTATAAGCGCATTCTCCCTAAAAATGCCTAATAATATTATTCTTCGCGTCCTAAGAGTGCAATAATCGAAAAAAAGCTAATAAAAATGAGCGTTTTCACTTCATTTTGATAGGCAAAATTGCATTTTTGCTTAGAATTCAGCAACCATCGGCAAAAATCAATCACCACAATATTAAAAATGCCCGCCTTACAACTAATAATAAGGTTATATCAGAATTAAGAAGCGCAAGGCCAACCCTTAAGGAAAAAGCCTCCGATGCCGAAGTTATAGCACTGGCTGCCTTTATAAGGGAAAGCATTAAGCCTTAATTCGAAATAGGCCAAACTTTCATTTCGTAGATAGAAATGCACTTCATTGGTATTCGCGTTAATGCTGCCCTCGGCGATTTCGTCTTGGACAATTAAATTAGAGGCTGAGTCGTAGCCATAAATAAGCATGATTGGCTTGTTCTTATGGGAGTTAACGTTTTGAGAGTTGTTATTCACTGAAGAGATGGTGACCCTAACTTCTAATTTCTTCCAGGTATTAAGAATTGGAGATTGTAATCCTTTACGAAGCTGGTCCATTTTCACTCCACCGCCATGAGAAGAAGCATAGAAGCTCGCGTTGGTGAAGTTATTGCCGTAGATATGCCTCCAAAAGGAAGGGAGCTCTTCGCTCATATCGAAGTTAACCCAATTAGTGACATCAATTGGGCTAGCCATATTCTCTGGGGCACTTAGTTTTAGATTGCCATTTGGAAGAGTGTCATCTCCTGCGCTATAGCTACTGGAGGATGGCCTTTGAGAAGAACTCGAAGGCTGAGTCGAAGAAGAAATAAGGCTAGAAGAGCTTGGAAGGACGCTAGAAGAAACTACCTGCGAAGAAGAGGCGGCTTCGCTACTAGAAAGAGTAGAAGAAACGGTTTCCGAAGAAAGAGAGACAGCCGAAGAAAAAGATTCGACCGGACTAAAGGAACTACTTATCTCAACTGGCTCAGCGCAGGAGCATAAGGTTAAGGCGGCTAGGGTTAGGAACAAAAGGCTCTTTTTCATGCTAGAAATTATAGCCTTCAGCAATATGAAATTGGCAGGCAATTGTGAAATAATTATCGCTATGAATTTCGAAGGCATGTACGGTGGATTCCACCTTATCTATCTGTTCCTCTTCTCCCTCTTATTACTCATCGAGATCCTCTATTTAAGGAAAAAGGACCCCAACGATAAAACGATTGATCTAATCATCCGTGTCTCAGGCGTTATCCTTTTGCTTTTGGTGACCATCAACCGCATCGCCATCGTCAGTTGGAATATCCAGAATGCCAGTAGTCCGGAAGCGGAGAATCCCCATTGGTGGTGCGTGATCCCTGATACTTGGTGCTCCTTCAGCGCTTTCGTGTTGGGCTTTAGCTGCTTATTCGGCAAACGCAATAACATCGCTCTGCATTTTGCCGTATATACATCGACATTCGGCTGCATCATGTGCATGTTCTTGCCTTTTTTCCTTAACGTCCAGGGTTTCTGGGAGCCACGCTCTATCTTTGGTATGCTCCACCACTCCTGGGCCTTCCACCTCATCATTTTCCTTTTCATGAAAGGCGAATTCATGCCGAGCAAGAAAAAGACCTTAGCCTTCCTTGCCGGAGCGGCCATCATGATGGGCTTAGGCTATTTCGAAATCTATGTCATGGGATATGACCACTCCATGCAGATCGGCGATCCTTTCGTCACCGCTACGCCATTCCTATCTATCCTTACCTCTTGGTATTCATCTCTCCTTGCCTTAGCCCTATTGGCCTTATCCGCCGGGGCGATAGGGGATAAGGTCAAGAAGGGCCGTTGACCGCACAAGCATCACTCAGGCTGATGTACTTCTCATTCTTTTGAAATAGACCAATAACGGAAGTTCGTTACCTCCAAAAGGTCGAGGCTACGTAATATTTCCAAATCAAGGCAAAACAAAAGGCGGCCACTAAGCCGCTTTTGCCGCGCGGGATACCCCCGAGCCGACATGATATTAGCACACAAAACCGATAACGAAGAGACAAAATGATTATTCTCTTTTTTTGCTCAGAGCCAAGATGAAGTCCGTTTCCGTCAAAACTACTATTCACTATGACTATCCATATATAATATTCCAGCCCACAAAAAGCAGGAGATGGCGATGAGCAAAAAAGAAAAAACATTAACCCGCGCTCAGAAGATTGAGCGGAGCCTTGATACCGAATTCAAGTTTTCGATTTGGCACCGCTTCATCGAAGCTTTAGGCGCCTATAAACTCGTCAATGACGGGGATAAGGTCTGCGTCTGCATCTCCGGCGGCAAAGACTCAATGCTCTTAGCCCTCCTTTTCAAGCACCTTAAGCGTTATTCCAAAACTGATTTCGAGGTCAAATACCTCATCATGAATCCCGGCTATAACGACGAAAACTTCCAGATGATCAAAGACAACATCGAAGCCATGGAGATTCCTGCCGTCATCGTTAATACAGACATCTTTGCCATCGCGAATAACACCACGGAGAAGCCGTGCTATTTATGTGCGAAGATGAGAAGAGGAGCCTTATATAGAATCGCCAAGGACATGGGTTGCAATAAGATCGCCTTAGGCCATCATTACGACGATGTCATCGAGACCACCCTCATGAATATGCTTAATTCCGGCTCCTTCCAGACGATGTTACCTAAACTCCATAGTACTCACTTCGCGGGCATGGAGATCATCCGCCCTCTCTACCTGACCAGAGAAGAAGATATCATCGCCTTCGCCACCTATAACGATTTGCATTTCATCCGTTGCGCCTGCCGTTTCACGGAATCATACAAGAATAGCGAATCCGGGCATGAAGGGAGCCAAAGAGCCGCCACCAAAGCCCTTATCAAAGAACTGAAAAACAACTATTCCCCATTAGTAGAGAAGAACATCTTCAAAGCCGGAACAAACGTCACTTTAGACAAAGTGCTTGGCTATAAGAACGAAGGCGTCTACCACGACTATCTAGACACCTACGAAGAAGAAGGCGAAAAGATCAACGAGATGATCAAGAACCTCAAGATCGAAGAGGCGGTTATAGAGAAAGCCGAGAAGGAACACCAAGAGCTGATAATCGATAAAACGTATCTCGAGAAATACGGGAACGATTGATAACCGAACTTATGCAAAAAGGGAACGCAACCTGCGTTCCCTTTCTTTATTCTTTAATGACGTCAATAGTGTTCTTTCTGCACATGTTAAGTATCGGGAACATGGAGGCGAGAGAAGATATTAAGAGCGAAGCGCCGAAGACAATAATCACGACAAGCGGGCCGTAATCAAAAAGCGTGACATTGACACCATCGAAAACGTAGGAACTGTTAACCCAAAATACCAAAAGCCAACCGACGATATTCGCAATAATTGAGGAAATCAAGCCGAGGAACAAGGATTCCAAAGCAAATGTCTTAAAGATATCCGACGTACTTGCGCCCAAAGACCTAAGGATTCCGATTTCCTTCTTTTTGGTTTTGATTGAATCCAGGACGCAATTAAGGAGAAGGAATGAGGAAAGGAAACCAAACACAATTCCAACTAAGGCCGCGACGAGCTTGACAATGCGCATGAAGCCAAATTGAGCAGAAAGGCTATCAGTAATCCTATCCTGCAAACAATAAGAATAAGTCGGGAAGGCTTCGCGAAGAGCTTCCACTATTTTCGGCGATGGTCTAGAAGGGGATAAAATGGCATCATACTTTCCTTCGTTGGTATAAGAGTAGTCCGAAAGCACCAATGATATGCTGGATCCATTACTCATTTTTATGGACAGGCTTTTGAGTGTCGCAGCGTTAGCGGCGATATAGTACTCGTCTTCGCTGATAAACCCGACAACTTTGCAAACGGTCTCGGCGTCTTCTCCGCCTATATCAAGGTTCTTGGAACAAGCCGCCCTCTCCAGGAAGTGCCCGTACTCATAGTCCGCTAGCTCGGCCGAATTCGCATAACAAAGAGTTATGCACGCAGTAATATCGTCCAAATCAGCATTCGTAACCTCACCGGCCTTTAAACGATCAAGGAGTATTTCATAATCTCCATCATATTTATCATTAATTCTTTTGGCAATTCCTAGCGCCGCTTCGCGGTTTGGCAAACCCCGTTTATCGACGGTTTCTTGGGCCCAGTTATACGGCATCATGGAAGCCCAAAATCGATTTAGCGCCTGATAAGTCCCGATGGTCTCATTGTAGTGAGCCGACATAAAACTCTCTAATTTCTGCCACCACTCTTCTGATTGATCAGAGACTTTCGCGGATTCCACAGATGTTATTTCTGAATAAATCTCCTTGAAAAGGGCGGTGTCGGATTCGCTCAATCTTTGGGCGAGGATCGCTTTGAAGTCGTCGTCCAACAAATCGTACCGTTCCTCGTTCGAGTAACCGAACTCCTTAATATCTTTGAAAAGGAACTTCCTTTTCGCACACTCACCCCAATATCGTTGGACAAACGCATCAAAAAACTCATAGGCGCTCAGTAACTCCTGAGTCTCCCCTTCTTGATCTATCTGATCGATTGCTTGGTTGTATGCCCTGAACCTAGATTGGAAGCTATCGGAATAAAACTCATCGTAGGCGTCAGGCGAAAAATACGCCAACGGCAGCCTCTCACTTACATCACCAGTGATGTGCGACATCTGCTTAAAGGCATATAAATCGCTGGCCATGGCGCCGTGCTTCATTTTCGCGACTTTTTTCTTCCACTCCTTGGGAACGAGAACCTCGCCGTCTTTCAATTCCACTTTTTTAAGCGGATTTCCATCCAAGTCATAGACGTCAAACACATCTGGATACTGCGCCAAAAATTCAGCAGGGACAACTCCACGAACATACGAATGGGCTTGGTAAACCTTGCTTGTAAATGGCGTGGCTTCAATAGGTGAGTATAGCGTTTTCTCATACGACTTGGCTGCTTCAGGCCTTCTTACGTCATAATCGTAACAGCCAACATATGCGTCATAGAAATCGTCGCTAACAAAGGCAACATCCATAAAAGAATCCTTTTTAAAAACATTGAATTCCGAGGATAGGCCACTATCTAAATATCCCGGGAACGTTTTCAAGGAATCATATCTAGAAGGTAAGTCATTAGTCTTGTAAATGCCCGTCACTTTGACATCAAGTCGTGTCGATGGACCTTCACCCGTTCCAAGCAATGCGAGCGTGCTTCCAACTATTTCCTCCCTAGAATCAAAAGCTAGACGACCGTTCGAGTCTACAGCCAACGCAAGAGCATCGGCTTTAAAAGAAGAGATGGCAATCTCATCCGCGTTCTGCGGGTAAGAACCAGCTTCAAGTTTGAAATTGCGTGAGCAAAAATCCGCCCCACAATCGGAGAAACCAACAAAGCCAATACCACCATAGTTGTATGAGGAATAATACACATCCAAAGGCTCTTCCAACTCCAGCCCATCGCAAGATACGAATTGGTTTCTTGGGAAAATGAATACCCCAGCAGCCTCAACCCCTTTGGAGCTAAGATGCGTCACATCGGCATCCGTGAAGAGAACCTTTTGCGCCCTGCCCGCATTCGCCTCGTCATCGAGGAGAGCCATTTCTTGGCCATATGTATCGAACACCGCTTTCTTATATTCGGCCCCGTTCGCGACTTTGCTAACCGGCAAAGCCGCGACATCAGAAGCAAGCAACGCTCTAGACAACAATTCGTTGTCGCTATAAGACATAAGGGAGGCAAAAAGGCCAAACATGGAGAAAGAAAGCCCGGCGAGAAGGACGGAAGACAAAAACTTAAACTTCCTCTTTTGTAGAGATGAGAAGGCGATCTTGGCGGCCGCCTTAACAGGCAGCCTAGATTTTTTTGCTTTATAAGTAACGTCACTCTCCCCGACTTTATTCAACGGAGAAGAGTCTTTAACGACATGCGCGTCGCATAATTCTATGATCCTGTCACCAAACCTCTCGGCCGATTCTTTATCGTGAGAAGCGACAATGACTAGTTTCTCTTTGGACAACTCTTTCAAAAGGGAAAACACAACCCGCCCGGTCTCGCTATCAAGCGCACCAGTCGGCTCATCCGCTAAAATAACCTGAGGGTCTTTAATCAAAGCTCTGGCGATGGCGACCCTTTGCTTTTGGCCTCCGGATAGTTCGCTAGTTTTTCTATCCGCTAAGCCGATCAATTCGACCCTCTCCAAGGCCTTCATGATCTCAGAACGCTCCGCCTTCTTCCCCTGAAGTTCCAACGCAAGGGCGACGTTCTCATAGACATTGAGGTCATCAATAAGGTTTACTTCTTGAAAAACAAAGCCCACATAGGTGTTTCTATAGTAGTCATAATCACGCGGTGCAAAACTAACGCTGCTGCGACCATCAACAATGAGCTCACCGCTGCTAGGCGAATCAAGGCCGCCCAACAGATGGAGAAGGGTGGATTTCCCAGACCCGGATTTACCAAGAAGGAAAACCATTCCCATGCTAGGAAAAGCAAGGGAGACTCCCTCAACACCATTTACGGCAATTCCGCTAGATGCAATATATGTTTTTGTAAGATTCTTAGCTTCAATCATAAATGTAATGCCCTCCCGCGTTTATCTCACTCTCTTTGAAGGCAATAGCCTTAATGCTATCTTGGGCTCGCAAATAATAGCCCAAAATCGGAGCCCCGAAAAAGATTTTTCAAAGGGCTCCGAATAAAAGCGCTTATTTCTTGTAGTAGACTTTGATCTTAAAGTTGCTGAGTTTCGCGGCTCTCTCCTCAAGAAGGAGAAAACCGCCGCGGTTGTTAGTCGCAAATTTGAAATAAATATATGGATTGGCCTGAAGTTCATCCAGCGTCATCCAGATTTCGCCCATGCCCAACGAGTCGAGGGACCAATGGGTGACAATATCATTCGCGAGGTCAACATTTTTTGGGGTTTCCACAATTCTGTTGCCGCCTTCCCCAAACTTGATGTTAATCCCGACTGTCGTGCCTCTCTCCACTTCGTAGAGATCGAAAGACGGCTGAATGTTGACTTTTTTATAGCCAGCAGCCTTAAGGGTGTCGATGTTATAAAACATCGGCTCATCCAAATTGATGCTGTAATTTAAGTTCTTCCTCGTTGCGCGATCATAGAATACCGCCGACTGACTGCCCTCCAATTCGACATGAGTGTCATAAAGAGTGCCGCTTGGCAACATTGGATCATCCGCGTCTTTCTGATAAGAGTCGGCCATGTCTTCTAGATAATCCTTGTAAAAGTCGGCCAATACAGTCGCAACCGCTTCGTAGCTGTCGGGCAGAATCTCCCAAATAGGCTTGTGATCCAAGTAAGACAAAACGGCCGGGTAATCCTCAATTGTGTCGGTCCAGCCTTTTGAAGTAGCGGCCAAATTTGGTAATGAATACGCAACGGATACGGAACCAGGTTTGCCGCCGACAAACTTCCCAATTAACTTTGAAGTTACATTTTGATAGCTGCTTCCAAGGATTTCCGCGAGACTGAAAGAAGAACTGACTCCAAGAGAAACGGCCTGTTCCACCGACGCGGTCAAAGAAGAAGTCACCTTCATTCTGGTTTCTGAATCGAAAGTTTTATCCTTCGACCTGGCCCAGTATAAGATATCGCAGGCGCCGCCGAATCCGGCTTTCCACAAAACGTCAGTGCCATATTCTTTGAATAAATTGTAAACATTACTGCGTATAAATGATTTGTTTCGTTTATACAACGCGGTTTTCATCGCTCGGGATATTTCATCAATAGATGACAAAAAGTCGCTGCTTAGATGATTTAGATATTCGTGGCTATAGCTTCCAAACGCAGGTAAGGAGTAATCGAATGAATAGGTGTTATACTGAGCGTTAAAGATTATGCTGTCCTCGGAGTTGTACCGCTTATAAGAGGTGGAGAAGCCCATCTCGGCTTTCGCCTGTACCTCGACATAAGGCAACGATGCGTCAAGGAATGCGCCAAGCCCTTCGCTTGCCATTAATGATTGCGTTGTGGAATATACGTTTTCCTCAGAAACAACCGCGGACACGGTTCGATTATTCGAAACATCGTAGAAACCATTGGAATAGAAATCATTCAACCAGGTTCTGTCGAACACATCTTTCTGCACCTTGCGCGAATCGTATGCAAAAAGTCCGCAGGACGAAAGGTCAATACCTTTACCAACCGGGGTAAGTATCGCGGCATCACCTCCTTTGTAAGCGTTGAGTGTTTTGTTTGTTTTTGTTATGGCCACGGTATGTTCACACTCAACCGTCTTTGCCATTGGATTATTGGCTAATGCCATAATCCCAATCATGAATAAGCCAATAAAATGTCTGCTTTTCATAAAAATATCGAGCTTTTTTTGCTCGTGCCTTTCTATTAATTAATAGTAGTTTTTTTTGTGAACTAAAGTCAACAAAAATTCATTATTGACGCGTGAAAACTGTATCATTGACCTCAAATATAAAATTATATTGCGATCCGCAGATACGCTATAAACCGCAAAATATTAATCAGTTAATTGAAATTGTTTGCAAAAACGATCAATCTACGCCTTTCGTCCACGTAAAACAAAAAGGAGCCGAAGCCCCTTAGAGTTGAATATAGTTTTAGTCGTTGACCGGCTTGACCTCGAGGTCGGCGGAAAGTTCTTTCTGCTCGGCGTTGAGCGCCTCGGCTTTCTTGACTTCCTTTTTGGTGGCAGTCTGTTTCTTGTCATCACGATAATCGACAACAATCTGGTTGAATGGAATATCGATGTTGTTGTTATTGAAGACGATTAAGAGTTCGCGATTAAGGTCACGCTGCACCTGATAGATGGCGTCTTCTTTGCACTTGGCGATGAAGAGGAGGTTGACGGAGGAATCGGCCAATTCGGCGACGCCTTTGTAATATGGGCCTTCTTCAATGGCTGGGATGGCCGCTTTGACCTTGGCGAGGTTATCGGCGATAACAGCCTCAACCTTTTCGATAGGCATGCCATAGTCGATTGGCATATAGCATTTGGCGATGGAGAGTTCCTGAGTCTGGTTGACGACGGAACGGATGTCGGAGTTATTGACGATTTTGATGTTTCCGCCCGCATCGATGAGCTTGGTGGTGCGGATGCCGATCTCAAGGACTTCGCCGCGCCAGCCATCAACGATGATGATGTCACCGACCTGGAAGTCGCCTTCGAAGACGATGAAGATACCGGCAAGGATATCAGCGACCAAGGACTGGGAACCAAGACCAATGATAAGGGTCAACACGCCGGCGGAAGTAAGGAGGGCGATTGAGTCAGCGCCCCAAGCCGCCATGATCAAGAAGATCGAAGCGATGAAGACGACCCACTTGATGAAGTTCTCCAATAAACGGGAAATGGTCTTCGCTTTCTTGGATTCAAACGGGATAAGGGAGATAAAGTGGAGCAAGACGGCAATGGTAACCGCGGCACCGACGATCTCGGTGGTGAGGACAAGACCCTTAAGGCCGTAACGATACCACCACACGGCGATGATATCTTTTGCCGGCACTTTCATATAGGCCGGTTCGCTGGTCCAAATCATCTCTTTGGTGTCTGGATCAAGGGTCCCGACGCCATCGAAGTACTTCATCATCGCGTCATGGTTGAGGACCAAGATGAGCGCACCGACGAAGAGGAGTACGAATAAGCCCCATTTAATGCCGAATCGCACCCATTCTTTTGCTGTTTTCTTTTTCATATTTCAAACCTCCTCGGTTTTTAACCTAATTTATTGGATCGTAATCTCGAATGTCGCCAATTCATATTCGTCATTGGCGATAAGCGTGACGGTGATCTTCTTGCCCGCCTCTGGCGAAGCGCTGAGATTAACAAGCGGGATATTTATCGGATTGTAGAAGTCCGCGCTACATTCATATGGCTCAACCCCTGCTTCCGAGCTAACGAACTTGAAGGATTGGAAGAACGACGCATCGTTATATCCGTTGACGTAGACCTTCGCGAAGGCCTCCGCGCCTTGGTTTGTGTAATCCGGATTGGCCGAGACATAGACGTTTTTGCAATTGCTGACGGCGATCTGGGAGATGCTCTCCTTTTTCATGAGTTCGCCTTTAGTGACCTTCCCCTCAAAACTATTGTCCGCGTAGATGGCGTATTTAAGGCCATATCCGCTATCGATGTCGAAATCGGTGCCATCGAGGTTGAAGGTGAAAGGATAAGCGAGCATCTGATCGATCATCCTCGGCTCTAGGACCTCAGCCTTGACGCTTCCGCCATAAGGATGGATCAATTCGATCTCCAGATTGGAAAGATAAGAGGTCCTATCCTCCAAATATTTCGGATCATAGACGAAGAACCTGCCGCCTATGTTATTGGCCTGGACTGGGATATAGGTGGAGAATTCCACGTTTTTGATAGCAGGGCCCAACTTAAAGAGGGCGCTATCGATTGTCTCAGTTAAGACATCGGTATATTCTCCATAGCTATACATCTCGAAATAGATCTCGATGCGCACATGGGTCGAGGTGAGGTCAAAGTTAAGGTTCTCGATCGGCAAAGCGTGTTTATCAGCTTCCACGCCATCGCCGACTTCCCTTACATGAACCACCGCTTCCTGGGCATCCGCGCTCCCATCAAGCGGGATAAGCTTAATGGTCATCCCAGGCACGCTGTTATTCGGGTCATAGAGGTCGAAGGAGACGAAGATGTTCTCCCCGTCGGTGACATAGCCATAGAAATCATAGCCATCCAAGGCCGCCGCGCTGCTCCTGAGGAAATTCACCTGCTGCGGGACGGAAGTAGCCTTTTCGCTTTTGCCAGCCTCGCTAGCCTCGATATAGATGGTGGAATCATGGCTAATTAAATCGGCATAGACCTCTTCGAAAGTCATGGAGGTGGCTAAGTCTTGCTCTAAGGAAACCACTTCGTTATCTCTATCCAATTCGTATTTATGGGTGACTAGATTACATTCGATGACGAGCTTGAAGTCGCTATAGATGCCTTTCTCGTCGATGATCATCGGATAGGCGTTGATCTGCCCGTCGGTGATATCTTTCCCGTAGAACTTAAGGCCGACCAATTGGCTGAGCGCGCCTTTCTTGAAGGTGGCTTTTTCTTCGTGGAGCACGACCATGCCTTCGTCTGGCTTGGTATCTAAATATGGCAATTGGTAGAAATCTAAATCAGAGGTATCCTCGGGGAGATAGAACATATCCCTATTGGTGTATCCGACGACCCTGATGATCGATTCGCCATTATAGAAATCGAATTCCGCTTCAGCGTCGGACATGCCTAAATCCACCCAGCCATTCTTAAAATCATCGATGCCGACGACGACTGGATCGCTGTTCTTGTCTTTATAGAAATAGACGGCGGCGTAATCCATATATCCTTTTGGGTCATCGACCTTCAGACAGACCGGCCACCGCCCATCCTGAGAGACGGTGTCGCTATATTCGAAGGAGACGAATTTCGGGCAATATTTCTCCATGAAGAGCATCTTGCCCTCTTTATAGGTGATGGTTTTCTCCTCGCCGTCTTCTTTGGAGACATAGGTCATTGAATAATTGAATGGCATATTCCTGGCGTTGATATAGGAATCGCTGGAATAGCTATTCGGCTCATTGAAATAGAATTTCTGCTCCTCGGTGGTTTTATCAAGTCTGTAGGTGCGGGTGCGACGGCCTTCATAAGCATCTTCGAGATGCAAAGTGAAATCGGAATAGACGTCGCCTTCGTCGACATAATCCAGGCTAATCACAAAAGAGTCGTCAGAGAAATCGGCGACGCCATCAAAATTAAAGCCCCTGAATTCGTTGTAATTCTCGGTGGTCACCCTGGTGGAGGTAAGGATAGAAGTCTCCGCGCCTTCCGCGCTTTGGATGATTTCTAGCGTATATGTTTGGCCAAGCTCCAGTCCTTCGAAGACGCCGACATTAGACTCGCCGGAAGAGGCGCTTTGGAAATCCTCGTATGCGCCGTTAAACAGGTGAATGGAGAAATCGCCTTCTTCGGCTTTATCTATATCGGCCTGATATCTAATGGTGTGCGCAGTAGCGAAAATCTCGCTGAAAGAAGCGTCAGGATGAATAAGGGTGCGTAAGCCAGCCGCTCCGGCGATGACGATGGTCGTGGCTGTGGCGATCGCCGCAACCTGCACGGCTACGGAAGCGGCGCTGGCGCTACCGGCTGCCGAAGCGCTAGTAGCAGTAACGTTCACCCCATTAGGCGCTGCGGAAGACGAGGTTTTGGGAAGATCCCTGCTATCTAAACGGTCAGCTTCTTTGTGGCCGACCTTCTTGCTCCTTTGGGAACGCACGCTGTCATTGTTGGTGTCCGTGCTATTCAAATCAGAGGCATGGGAGGCGTTATCCTTTCTAACGCCCGCCTCGTTATGAGCGAAGACGGATCCAAACTCAAAAGAATCCCCTTTGCTGGGAACGTAGGAAGCGGAGTTAAATTCGTCATCGTGCCGCATAAAATAACGGAATAATTATTGCGCGCGTTTACGTACGCGAAAAGAAAATTATGATAGAGAACGAACTTTTTCTATAACTGAGGGGTCATCCCCTATTCCATCAAGAACCCAGACGATGGAATTCCCCATCGATAACCATGCAGTTTCTGCCGTTGTTCTTGCCGACGTAAAGCTGGTCATCGGCCATCTTCATAGGATCGACTTCGCCTTTCTCGCCGATGACGGTCACGCAAGCGCCGATGGTGATGGACACGCGATCAAAGCCCGGATAATCATCGCGCTTTATGTTTTCGTCGTGGATCACCTGCATCAATTCTTCGCCAATCGAAATCATCGTTTCCTTATCGACGTCAGGAAGCAAAACCATAAATTCCTCACCGCCATAACGGAATAAATAGGAGCCATGATTCTTCAAGACCCCGATCGCGGCCTTGGACGTCCTTGAAAGGGCGTCATCTCCAGCCATGTGGGAATAGGTATCGTTATAGGATTTAAAGTTGTCGATGTCATAGATCAAGACGCCGCAGCTATGCCCGACGAAATTCTGACGGACATAGGACTTATAGGCTTGTAGGCCCTTCGAATTAATCGCGGAGGTCATGATGTCGACGTAAGCCAATTTCACGAAGGTGTTATTCATCGCGACCAGCTTATTCTCATCAGCCGCCTGCTTACGCATGAAGGTGCGGACGAAGAACATGCCGATGACGACAGAGCCTCTGATGACGAGGTGCGGGAGCATCGGGAACATCTCCGCTCCAGGGGCGAAGGCAGGGATGATGCCGGTGAAGAGAACCATAACGGCGAGGACGATCGAATCGAGCAAGTCGAACGGCGGGGCGACGAAGAATACGAAGAGGTAGCACATCGAGATGGAAATCCGGCTCTTCTCGATGTCGGCGGCGATGACGAACATCGTCACCGAGGCCGCGATGATGGTGTAAAAGACGCCTTGGATCAGCCTTACTATCTTGGAATCGTAGTCTTTCCAGACGAAATTAAAGACGACCGTCGCGATGGAGGCGCTAGGAAGCAAAATGAGGGCGATAAGATCTACCAAAACGTCGGTGCCGTTTAAAAGATAGGTAAAGAGATACGTAACGTTGGCGAAGATGAAAATGAAACAGGCGGTGAGGATGACGAGCCTGGTCCTCTTATAGAAGGCAGAACGCTCAGACGGGGTCTTTTCATCCTCTATGCCTAAAACGGTTCCTTTGAACTCACGGAAGCGTTCGTAGGTCTCATCCGACATCCAATATTCGTTATAAAGGAGTTCAGCGTCGCCTAAAGCCGCGGAGTTTTTTCCTGTGCTATGTTTTTCCATCTGCTTCGATTTTATATTATTTTCGCTTCTAAAAAAGGTTTTTGGCTTCCAAAAGGGCGAAATTGATACATGAATATAAAGTAACGAAGCGTTTTAAGCATTTTTTAAGTTTGGCGTCTTATAATGGTCTCAAGAAAAGCGTAAACCCATTGTTCGCGCCTCTCGGCCGCTGGGTTTTAGCTTTCCTTCGCTCGTGTTTGTTTTTGCGAACCAGGAGGTAGCCCGCAATGAAGTATGCAATCGGCGTCGATATCGGCGGAACATCTATCAAATACTCCTTAGTCGGCGAAGATGGGTCCATCCGCAAGAAGGAGGCCATCCGCATCGACAAGAAGATCACCGGAGAGGAAACCATCTCCCGTTTAGGCAGAGCCCTCAACGATTACATCGCCTCTTTGGGCGTGAAGGTCGAGGGTATCGGCGTTGGCTGCCCTGGCGCGATCAATAGCACCACCGGCACCTGCGACTACTCCTCTAACCTCCACTGGAACAAATTACCTATAGTCGTCATGCTCAAGAGCATCACCGGACTACCAATCAAGATCGCCAATGACGCGAACGTCGCCGCTTTCGGGGAATACGCTTTCGGATCGGCCAAAGGCTATAAGAACGTCGTCCTCGTCACTTTAGGCACCGGCGTTGGAGGCGGGCTTGTCTTAGATGGCAACCTCTTCGAAGGGAAAGACGGCAAAGGCGCAGAGCTTGGCCATATGATCATCAAAGAAGGCGGCAGGGAATGCTCCTGCGGCCTCCATGGTTGCCTTGAGGCTTACGCCAGCGTCACCGCTTTAGCGAAAGCCACCCGCGAAGCGATGGAAAAGCACCCAGAGACCAAGATGATTGATTACGCAGTATCCAAAGGCGGAAGGATCGATGGCAGAACCGCCTTCGAGACCGCGAAGCTAGGCGATAAGACCGCGATTGAGGTGAGAGAGGATTACTTAGACCATCTCGCCACAGGCTTAATCAATCTCTGCAATATCTTTAGGCCCGACATCATCCTTTTAAGCGGGGGCCTCTCCAACCAGAAGGAAGAATTAACCGAACCGTTAAGAGAAAGATTAGCCAAAGTGCATTACGGCTTTAAGAGAACACCGGAAGTGTTTGTTAAGGTTGCCTCGCTTGGCGACCTCACCGGCATCTATGGCGCGGCGGCATTGATACTTAAATAAGTCTAATAAGCAAAACTTATTTGCCCTTTGTCTTCTTAAGGTTCTTTCTGTGGTTCTGAGATAAAGAGTAGAAACAAATTATAGAGTGACCTTTGATCAAGTACCTTTTTGGCATACCTATAGAACAAAAAATTGTACTTTTTTGCGATTAACAATCAGTTCTAAAGAAATATCAAAAAACCTCTTGTTTAGCCATTCGTAAACGAATAAGATTTTTCTCATGTATAGCACCCATTCCCGGGGCGTGCATTGTTAGGGATGAAGCAAGTAAGTTTGACAACATTTGGTTCCGTTTACTTTGCTTCTTTTGTCTCCCTCTCAAACGGATTGCCTTCTAATCCGGACGCCTCAAAGATTGGAATGTCTATATCGATAAACGTATAGCCAGAGAGCCCCCGCCTCCAAGCGGGTTAGCCCTCTGGCTTTTTTCAAAGTTTCATCAGTTTTGAAAGGAGAGACAAAAACATGAAATTAAGAAAACGCGATCTGTTCTTACTAGTCGCCGCGCCTGCTCTTATGTTAGGGGCGATTGGGACTGTCGGAACCGTTAGCAACAACAAGGCGAGTGAAGTCGTAGCTGCCGGCGAAAAGTACACCTTTTCCAAAATCACGAGCACTACAGATCTTACTGATGGCCTCTATTTAATCGTCTGTGAGAGCGAAGGAAAAATCTTTGATGGCAGTCGTGCCACTTTGGATGCCGAAAGAAATACTCAGACCGTCACGGTCAATGAACACAGCCTCATCGAAAGCGCCGCTGGTCAGTGGTCTCAATACGCCTTCACCATTGCTTCTGGTGCCAACAACAAAAAATACATCCGTTCTGCTAGCAATAAATATATCGGAAGGAACTCAACCAAAAACGGTTTAGACACCTCGAATTCCGCATTAGACAACACCATCGCATTCGATAACAACGGCAACGCAAATATTACTTCTGGCGGTTTGAATTTACGTTATAACAAAACCTCCGGACAGGAACGTTTTAGATACTTCACCACCACACAGCAAGTTATTCAGCTTTATAAAGGCACAGCTCAGACTAGCAACGAACCATCCATTTCTCTCAGTGCCGATAACGCCTCTTTTTATATGGGCAGCACCCAGGAAGGCGATGCAACGGACGCAACAATCACAGTTACCGCCGAAAACTTAGGCAACGCCTCCATTTCTTGGGAAATCACCCAAGGGGATGATATCGTCGAAGTAGAAGGCGACAATGATGTTTGCTATGTCGCCGCGCTCTCTACCGCTTCTACTGGCGGCGCCGTAAAGATCAAAGCCTCAGCCACCGTTGGCGAACAATCTGTCGAAGAGACTATTGATTTGACCGTCATTAAGAAGGAACAATTGACGGCTCCAACCAATTTATCCTTCAACAGCGCCGACAATAAGCTTACTTGGGATAGCGTTGCTAACGCTACTTCGTATAAGGTCACTGTAACCACTTCTGGTGGCGCCGCGACCGCTTATACCGCCGCTGAGACCACCAACACGTATCTTATATTAGAAAATCTCGTCTCTGGGGATTACAAATTCAAGGTGGAGGCTTTTGGCACCGATTCCAGCTATGTTAAATATCTATCCTCTTCTTCTGCTTTTGAAAGCTTTAGTTTGACCATCTTGTTTAAGAGCCTCATCGAAAGCATCACGCCAGTCGCAAATCTTGGTTTCTCCTATGCTGGATACGAAGGCGTTTATACTGCTGATTACAAAGGCAAAAGCGAAAGCATAAACGGCATTGCAACTGGCACGAACATCGCAAGCAACATCGGTATCGGTGATTGCTTTACCGTCACGGTCGACAAAGGCAGCGCCGGCACAGGCGCCGGCTTAAACAAAGACGGAACCATGAGGCTTTACGGCAAAGACGGTGCTGGTTCTATGCTCATCATTGAGCCAACTAACGGCCACAAAATCTCTACCGTAACAATCAAAGCGGACAACTCTTCTTATAGTGTTGGAAACAACAAAGACGACACTACAAGTTTCTTGGCCGCCACCAACGGAGACAATAATACAGAAAAGACCTTTGACGTATACTCCGATGCATGCGTAATCCGTAATACGGCCAGTGGAACAACACAAGTCCATATGACCGAGATCGAAATTCACACCATCAACGTGACGAGTTTCGATGATGTCAGCATGAAATTCAGAGCTTCAATCCCTGACGAAACTTACAACAATATCGGTAGCATCACCGCTGTTGGCGCTAGATTGTCCGTTGCTGGTAGCGAGCAGCACATCGATTTCGCTGGCACAGCCGAGAACATCACTGCTGGAACCAACGAACACCACTTCACCTTCAGAGTCGATGACATCCCATCTTCCGCTTTCGAAACTTCAATGACAATCGCTCCATACATCACTGGCAACATCGATGGTAAGGTCCAGACCGTCTATCTCCAGGAAAAGACCATCTCCGTCAACGGCATGATTGCCAAATACGACGCCATGACCGACTTGCCTGCACAGCAAAAATTATTAATTTCCGCTTTCAAGACTCATTACGGAATTGATTAATGGAGGACAAAAACAATGAATAACAACAAAAAATACAACAAACCAGCTATTGAAGTCTTAGACCTCAAAGAAGACGTCATTCTCACTTCTAGCGAGACCAGCGGCAACTTCGGCCAGAACGAGGCCAATGAAATCGCTCACGGCTGGATCTGGGGAGACTAAGTCCAATGCAGATTAAGGGGGTTGATTCGACCCCCTTTTCTTTAACTCAAACTGTATAATGTTCCCATGAAAAAACGCTTAACCTTATTTATATCTTTATTCCTCTTAGCGGCTTGCAACGCTAACGGGACCAATTCGTCTTCTAAGGCAAATAGCAGCAAGCCGGAGTCTTCCGAACCTGCTAGTTCTTCTTTAGTCTCTAGCTCCGAGCAGGCTCAGCCATCATCTTCCACAGCTGCGGCACCATCCTCTGAGACTCCAAAGAGCTCTCAGCCAGGATCCGTTGTTACCCAAAGCGTTGAGCTCCCTTGGATTTGATTACAAACATAGAGAATCAAAGCACCCTTCGTGGTGCTTTTTCTTTTCCTTGCCGTGACTATCTTCTGTACACTTTTGCACAGTTTTCTGACATCTAGGTGTGACTCTCTTCTGTACATTTTTGCCAAATAGATAGTCATCTGCCTTGACTATTTTCTTTACACATTTGTCCAATAGTTAGTCATGCCCCTTGACTAAGTTCTTTACATTTTTGTACAGGTTTCTGACACCTAATGTGACTAACTTCTGTACATTCTTTAACCATTCTCTGTACTTTTTGGCCACTTTTACGACATTGCAAATTAAATATTTTCCTCCTTTCCCGTGACTATTTCCTTTACAAAAATGCCAAGTAAATAGTCACACATGTAAAGAAAATGGACACCCCGACTAGAGGTGTCCATCAAGATAAATGTGTGACTATTTATTAGTTATTTAGAACCTGCACACTGCTAAGAAGCGTGCCATAGCAGGCCTCTAAGGTAACCGTGCCAGCCCTAGAGTTGGTATAAGAGTAGCAAGCACCCCTATCGGCAGAGACCATGTATCCAGCGGCAACAGTAATACCAGTTTGTGGGTAAGCATTAGCCCTTGTATAACTCCAGTTACCATCGACGTAGTCCCAGGTAAACTCTGCAAAGTCATACAAATAGAAGCTATCGATCAAGAAGGCGTCATAGGCCATATTGATTATTAACCTGGAGCTATTATCAACAGTGACCACTCCGGCATAGAAGGAGAGCTTCTTGGTAAAGAAGGATCCATCTTCATGTGTCCTGACGTTTGCCCAGGAATCATTAGCCATCTCATAGCATTGCTGGAGGTTGGTGTATTCAACGGTGTTGACGACATTGAACAGGAAGCCATAGTTTTGACCATCAAGCGAGAGGGTCACGACCGATGTGCCTAAGGAAGCACCACCGACAAGGACCAAACCATCAACGGAATGTGTCCTTAAGCGGGTTTGATCGGCAACGACGTCACTTGGCGCGACGGTGTGTCCATTGGCATTAAGGGAGATAGCCTTAGTCTCATTGAGGTTAAGTTCGATATATGAGCCAAAGTCATAGACCTCATTGTTGACTAATCCCTCTACCGTTGCACTTCCGCCGGTTGGCTGATAGTTAGCGTAGAGGTTAATCGTATATTTATCGACCTTATCCTCGGAGGTAACCGCGCTGTTATAAGAGAGCTCCTTGCTCCAGTTAAGGAACTCATAGCCGATCTTATATGGGGCATAGCCATTAATGACATCAAGGAGGTTGCTTCCCCTGAAGCCGCCTCTGGTCTCTAAGAGGGTATCGCCATCATAGAAATTGACCGCGGTCTTATAGGCGTTCCTGGCATAGAGGCCGTTAGATGCATAGGAATTAGAGCTAAGCACGGTGCCCTTATCGTAATCATGGGCGATGAGCCAATCCCTAAGGATAAGGCGGTAGTTCTTGCTTAATGTCGCCACATAATTGCCATTCGCGCTTGGGAAGTAATTGTAGGAACGTCGATCGTTCGTATGGAATCCCAGATAGTCGAGGAGGGCAACGCGATAGGTGCTATTGGAGTCAATCGGCTGAGTGAATGATGGATTACGGTATGCCCAGTTATAGTTAGTCACCTCATTAAGCAGGTCATAACCGGATATATCCATGATGTAGATGGTGTTATCGAATGGGAATGCGCTGTATAGGTCAGCGTAGGTCCAGGTTCCAGGACCAAGGTCGGTTCTCGCGTTATTGACGTAAGAGAGGACAACATCCTGTCCTTCGCTGACGGCCTGATCATAGATTGCCTTGGCCATGAGGTTAGGAGCTTCTTGGTTGCTCCTAAAGGTTCCGCTGACGTTATTGGCTACCACCACATTCGCCTCCGCGTCGCATTCGGCGCTATAGGTGGTGATCATTCTGGTGACGGTAGAATCAACGGTCGTGACGTTAGACTCGATGTCGCCCTTAAGTAAGTTGCTATAGGTGGTATTGGTGACGCTATTGGTCTCGTAGTCGAATGTTAAGGTGACTTTGCCAACGCCCCTATTGTCGGAGCCGAACTGGAGGAAATGGAGATCATCCTCAGTCGCATGCTCGAATAAGTGCGTATGGGCGCATAAGACTAAGTCAAAGTATTCGCTGAGGTTTTGACCCATTACTTCAGCCTGACCAGTATGGCAGGTGGCGATGACGACATCGCATCCTTCTCGACGTAAGGCGTTAGCCTCGTTCTTAAGGACGGCGATATGGTCAAGGAAACCGATGTCATGGGTATATAAGGAGTTGATGGATGTGATCTGGCTCATGCCGATGATGCCGACGATACCGACCTTAACGCCATTCTCTAAGGTATAGGTGACGGTCGATTGTCCGATGTTGCTCTGCTGAGTCGAACCAAATTGCTTAGTGTCGAAGTTATAGTCATAGACATTCGCGGCTAAGACCGGAACCCTATAGCCTTCAAAGCTCCTCGCGGAGTTCTGCTCTAAGGCCTCAATGCCCCAGTCGAAGTCATGGTTACCGATGGTTCTCGCGTCGTAATGCACATAGTTAAAGATATCGGTTAATAATGCGCCGTGATTGAAGTTGGAATAGATGGAACCCTGCCAGGTATCGCCCTGGTCTAGAAGGAGGGTGTTTTCCATTTCGCCTTTGGCCTTAAGGAAGGTGGCCATCGTGGCGATATCTACTTCGTCATCATCCTCCGCGGAGATGGTGCCGTGGATGTCATTGGTAGCAAAGATATCAATGGTCGTAGATCCGGTAGTCGGTTTAACAGGCGTGTTGCTGCTGGATGGCTGAGAGGCAGAGCTAGATGAGGCCGGTGGATTAGAGGAACTGGCAGGTTGGCTAGAGCTAGATGGCTGCTGAGAAGACGATGCAGGTTGCTGGGATGAACTCGCAGGCTGCTGCGAGGATGAGGCAGGCTGTTGAGAAGAGCTCGCTGGTTGAGCAGAGCTAGACTTCTGAGTGGAGCTAGATTGTGCGTTCGAGGATGACTCCGGGGTTTCGTGTTCGCTGCTACTAGTTAATAGATTAGAGCTAACGCCAGGCAAAGAGCTTTCGGCTACTTTATTCGAAGACGTTGCAGGGCTACGTAAATTGCACGAAGAAAGGGCAATGGCCAAAAGGGAGGCTAAGAAAAACTTGGTTTTCTTCATAATGTTCTCCTAACGCGTAGGCACGTTACATATGAATCGCGCCTGCACCAATTGTACGTGGAGCGCATACGCGTGGCAAAGGAGTTTATACATACGAAACTCCCGGGTTCTTTGCCTAAATGTAATCGAAATGCGCGTTTTTTCGTACTGTGGTACGTATTTTTGATGTTTTTGCCTGCATAACTGCTGTAATTAAGCCGTGATCATCTATCACGGAAGAAACGAGCTTCCTTCCTAAATGTAAGGCCCGAAACGATCGCCGAAATAGAAATGTGACGCGTCCACGCCATAGAGCCCATCATTTGCCAAAGAAAAACTGCTTCTACAAAATAAAGGCGGAGAGTAATACAATCTTCCGAGCATCAAGCATGCTCATTAACCACTATGACCATGTCTTTATTGATTCTTCTATTCGCCACCCTCGCGTGTTTTGGCTTGCTCTTCTTTTTCCGTCATTACTATGACTCGGTAGCCCTTATTTCCGTGGCTATAGGCGCCGCGATCAATGCGAATATCTATAACTCCGCGACCATGCCTATCACCGCCGGATGGTTGATTTTCGGCATCGATTCCATGCTCTATACCCTCTTCATGTTCACGGTCATCTGGAGAGCCAAGGATTATAGCGTGTCCTCCGCGAAGAGCCTAACCGTCTCCACCGTCATCGCCATCATCGTCTCCGCCATCATCGAGATGTTCGCCACTTGGAGTTTCCAGGGAGCGTTAAGCTGGGACGATGGCCAAAAGATCATCGGCTATGTGGTTTCGGCTTTCGCTACCGTCTTAGCGGTTTGGGTGATGCTTTGGTTATTTAGAACCCTGGAGAAAAAGAAAAGGAACGCTTATCTGGAGTTCATCCTCTGCATCTGGATCGCATCCATCATCCATTCCTTGTTCTACCATGGGCTTATGGCCTTGATCAGTTGGGAGATCCCAGAACACGCGTTAAGAAGATGGGTTGGATCCTTTATCGTCCGTTCCGTCTGCGTGGGATTCGGCTGCTTGCTATATTACTTAAACGGAGCCTTCTGGAACCCAAGAAACCTCGAAGTCCGTTACCGGGACGAGGCGAAGAAAAGCGATAATTCGACTGACGCAAAATAATAGATTTTTTGACGGAGCGGCACCCAGAAGGAATAAAAATCAAGTATACCGAGGGGTGGTTAAAGACAAATCACCCCTTTTAACACGATTAAAAACATACGTTTATAAGAGCGAATCAACGCGTGAAAGCGAGCTTATTTCTTTTTGCTGTTCTTGGTTGAGGAATCACTTTTCCTCTTGATCTGCTTTGGTTTAACTGAAGCGGCTTTCTTTTCGGTTTCATCCTCACCGACCACCACGATTGGTTCCTCATCTTTAGCCAAAGAAGTCTCCCACTTGACCTTATCTTTCTCCGCCTTCTTGTGGGTTTTGCCTAAATAGACGACGAAGGAAGACGTAAGGACGGAGACGATGATGATGCCATAGCAGCCGATGATGACGGAGAGGAGCCTGCCTAAAGAGGTATGGGCGACGAATTCCCCCGTGCCGATGGTGGTGATAAGGGTAAAGCAATACCAAAGCGCATCCTCATAATTGGTGAATACCTCAGGCTCAATGTAAGGGAAGATGCAGCTGGACATGATGGCGATGATTAATAAACCGAAGAAGATGTCTAAGCCATGCACGCTGCGGATGGCTTTGCCGAAGTCGGTCTTATCGATAAGGAACCTTATATAGTTATTGCCCAAGCAGATGGCAATGCCTTTATAGAGGATGATCGCGCCGAAGAGAACGCCGGTGGCCAATAAGTCGCTGTCCTTATTAAAGATAAAGATGATGGTGAAGATGATGTAGATCGTATTCTCGATCCCGAAGAAAGAAGTCCTCAGGAATTCGTTGGAGCTCTTCTTGAAGACGAACGACTGGATGATATTCACCCCTAAATCGACGAAGCAGGAAGTCGATGCCACAAAACTCAAAGCGTTAACTTGTTCGAAGACGAAAAGCAAAACGATGATCGCGAGGTTTAAGGCCACCTGCACGAACATGAAAGGCTTGTTGAGTTGATAAGTGAAAGCCTTCCCGACGATGATGAATATCTTCGCGGCGATGAAGCCAATCATGACGTATTGGACAAAGCCCTCAAACAAGTCGCTGCGACTCATGACGACGATGCCTAAGGCCATGAAGCAGACCGATAGGAATAGCTCTAAAGCGGAGTACGTTTTCTCATTCATATGGATTCCTCGAACAAGAGAAAATTTTACCCTATTAAAGGCTTCTGTTGGAGTGGTGATTTTATGTTTTTGTATTTTGGCAAATTAATAGGCCAGTCACAGCCGTTTCGGCACTTGGAAATAATCCATTTTCGGTGTTTTGAAAGGTTTCTTTTCGGTGTTTTGAAAGGTTTCTTTTCGGTGTTTTGAAAACTTTTGGCGTTTCTGAATCATGAATCTACCCCCTATTAATTGCCGAAAAACTTCGATGGTAGGCTGATATTATAGAAAAACGCCCTCCGAAGAGGACGTTGGTTGGTTGATTGCGATTACCGGCCACCAGGGCCGCCGCCTCCGCCGGGGAAACCACCGCCACCGCCTGGGCCGCCTCCCGAGGAGATGCCAGAGGTCGTTATCTTAGAAGAAACGGTGACGTTGGTCTCGGTGGAACCGATTTTCACTTTATAGGATCCGTTCTTAATCTTGCTGGAGGAGAAGACAACCGCTTCGCCGCTGCAGGTAGCGTCGGCAGAGAGGATGGTATTGCCATCATTATCTAACAAGGCAACATTCGTACCCTTAGAGATGGAACCACCAACGACGATCGTATAAGCCTCGCTGTCACTGCTATATGAATTAGAATCCAACATGCTGGAGGAAGAGATGGAGATAACATCCGTGCCATTGAAATAGACCTTGTTCCTATCACCTGCATCGATTGGGCCGTTGCCACCTCTAGTCGGGCCAGCGACAAGAAGGGTTCCCCCGTTGAGTTTGATATCGCCATTGGAATCAAGGCCATCCCCTTCGGCGCGTAAAGATAAAGTGCCACCTTCCATCTGGATCAAGAGATCGTTATAGGTGGAGTCATTTGGATAATCAGTCGCCGCGTTAATGCCATCGTCGCTAGAGGAGAGCTTGGTGACGCCGTTCTTAAAATAGATATGGGCCGCTTCAACGCCTTCAAAGGAGTTGCTGACGGTTAAGGCGCTTCTATCGCCATCGATGATGAAATCATGTTCTGGGGCCATGCCCTTATTGCCGGCGTTAATCTCAACTTGGGATCCGCCATTAATAAGCACATCGCCATAATCGACTTTCGCCCCGGAATCGGAAGTGACCAAAGTAACGTAAGCCTCGTCGGTGATGGTTAGGTTATAGCTGGTGGAGACCAATTCGTAAGTGGTCGCGGAATCGTCTTTGTAATAGTAGTTAAGACCACCGACCTTAAAGCCCTTAGAACTCTGGGCGAAGGCGTAGTATCTAGAGTAATTATTTCCGACCGTGTCGCTATCGACTTTCTTATAGGAACTCCCGCTTGGGGTCCACTTGAAGTCATCGTCCTTAAGGTCATAAGCGGCGATATTATCCGCGCTGTAATTAACCCAACTGCCAGCGGTTTCGATGTTCATGCTGCCACCTTTGACGTTAACGAAGGTGGAGGCCTGAATGCCATCTCCTGCCGCAACACAGGAATAATTGCTGTCTTCTAATTTCACGAAACCATCTTCGGTTGGGAAGGCTGGTTTCTGAGTATGTGCGGCGTCATTAACCTCAATATCATCCATCTCGGCGCGGATGCCGTCTTTCTTGGCGGTCAAAACATCGATCTGGGAATTCTTGATCGTAACGTTGGAAGCATTGATGCCGTATGTTCCGGCGGATAGCTCCAACTTAGAGCCTTCGACATTAAAGGAGCCAGAGACCTTGATCGCGGCTTTATTGGCGGAAACGACGACAAGTTTGCCTGCACCATAGATATTAAGGTTGCCTTTAATCTGTATGGCGTGGGCATCGGGTGAGTTGGTGTAGATATAGTTGGTGGTGTTCTCCATCAAGTTGATATTCACCGTGACCCCTTTGTTGACGTTATAGAAGGCCCTGCCGTCATCCGTATTGGCGTAGATGACGACGCCATTGAAATTGAAATCGATGGTTCCGTTCTTCTCGGTGGTGATCTCCACGCCATGCTGATACAAATCACCCATCATGATCATGTCCTCATTGACCTGATATGTGGATTGGGTGGTTTCTTTGGTAAGAACGCTGGTATCAATGCTAGGGAGAGTGGCAACAGGCGCCACACCGCTAGCTTCGGTGGCATTCATCGTTAACGGCTTATTCCCACTTGCAGAGGAAGAGCTAGAGGCCTTGCTCTCACTAGAGGAAATCGGATTGGAGGTAACCCCACTATCTTTAGGCGTTTCTCCATTACAGGAAGAAAGCAAAAATGTAGCGGCTAAAACCAAGGCAAATCTATTCGGTGCTTTCATGGCGTACCTCCTAAGTTTTTGATACTTATTGACGTTAATAGTAGCGCAGTTAGATATTCTCCGCATAAATAAATCGCTTATTAATAGGCTAATGTAGACAAGAAAAAACTAAAGCGTCTTTCGTCCCGTGATATCATCATTTCATGTCACATTTACACATCGTCTTGCTTGAACCTGAGATCCCACAAAACACCGGGAATATTGCCAGGAGCTGCGCCGCAACAGGCGCCTCGCTCCATTTAATCAAGCCTTTGGGTTTTTCCATTGACGATAAGCATATGAAACGCGCGGGTTTGGACTATTGGGATTCTTTGGATCTACATGTCTATGAGAACCTCTCGGAGTTCTATCTCCTTAACCCAAACGCGAAGATCTATTATTTCTCCAAGAAAGGCAAACACGTTTATTCGGACGTCTCTTATGACGGGGATGTCTATTTGATGTTCGGCAGGGAGTCTATCGGTCTACCTGAGGACTTATTAAAAGAACACGAGGACCACTGCTTGAGGATGCCGATGAAGGAGGGGCTACGTTCCCTAAACCTCTCCAACACGGTCGCGATAGCCTTATACGAAGTCTTAAGGCAACATGGTTTCGAAGGACTAGAAAAGGAAGGGCATCTAGGCGAATAAACTCTTTTTCTTAAGGAAAGTCGACGTCGTTGCTATACTACCCCCGTTATGGCGGAACTCTGGAATAACATAGTTAACTGGATCAAGAACTACTTCTACAGCCTTTTCGGCTTAGACCTTTTGCTTAAGGCGGTGCATGATGGCACCCCTATACCCGCGCAGGCGTGGTTAAACCTTATCTTTTCTAGCATCGCCACATTCCTATCTTTCTTTGCTATCTACCAGACCATCTATTTCGTCATCGGCCTATTTGGTAGAGCCAGGAAATATAAGGAGATGCCTAAGGATAAGCGTTACGCCTTAATCACCGCCGGACGTAACGAAGAGAAGGTCATCGCCAATTTCGTCGAATCCTGCAAGAAACAGGATTACCCGATGGAACTCATCGATATCTTTGTCGTCGCCCATAACTGCTCCGATAAGACCGCGGAATTAGCAAGGGAAGCCGGAGCAAACGTCGTTGAATATAACAATCCAGATGAAGCCAGAAAGGGATACGCCCTCAAGTATTTCTTTGAATACATGAAATCCCAAGGCGTGGATATCGAGAAGGAATATTACGCGTTTATATTGTTCGACTCTGACAACGTGCTAGCCCCTGATTACGTCTCCAAGATGAATGATTGCCTTCAGGCTGAAAACTATGACGCGGCGATTTCTTACCCGAACGTCAAGAACATGTCCGAGCATTGGGTCGCGGCGATGTGCGGCATCCATCTCCACGAAGTCAGCGTCTCCAACGGCAGGCCGCGTTCCGTCTTCAACTCCTCCAACTGGGGCAGAGGTTGCGGCATGGCCTTTAGGAGCTACATCTTCCACGATGGTTGGAAATGGATCGGCTTAACCGAGGATGCGGATATCACCATGGAGATCGGCATCAATAATCAAAAGGCCGGTTACTGCGAGGCCGCGGAATTCTATGATGAGCAACCAACCCACTTCTACTTATACGTAAGACAGAGATTACGTTGGTCCAAAGGACGTCTATCCACCTTCTGGAATTATTTCGGCAGATGCCTTAAGTCCTTCTTCCATAAGCCAACCTGGAGCAAGTACGACTACATGGTCTCCATCTTCCCGCGTGGCCAGATTCTCTTCTTCAACTCCCTCTTATTCCAGATTCTCTCCATCATCTTCTTCCTAATTTCCGGGGATCATGGCTATAACTGGAACAACTTCATCAACTTCATAGTCATGAACCAATTAATCTCGCCCTATATCGGTTCCTTCGTCTTCGGTTTGATCGTTATCGTCAGAGAACATAAGAGAGTCCACCTTAAGTGGTATCAAAGTCTCTTATATCTCTTCCTCTACCCAATCAGCGGTATCGTGGGAACTTATCTCGATTTCATCGCCATCTTCATTCCTATCACTTGGAAAGCCATCCCCCATCACGTCGTCGCGGATGCGGGAGAATTACAAGCCGGAGAGAAAAATTAATTGCCTACTTAAGCCTCTCTTTTCTTTCGAAGAGAGGTTTTTCTATACTCGTCAGCAATAAGCGGCAGTTTATCAATAAAAAATAAAAGTGGTTGACAATTTTTCTCCACCCCTAAAAATGTGCCCATTAAAAGGAGGGAAAACTATGAAAACCAAATCATTAATCCTTGCATTAGCCGGCGCATTGTTCCTCACCGCCTGCGACAACACCTCACCTGATTCCAATCCAGTCACTTCTGGCGATCCAGCTAGCTCATCTGAAGTACCTGCTTCCGCCAGCGCGTCCTTGACTGATGAGGAGATCTCCGCGAAAGCCCTTGAAGACTTAATCGCGAAACTTGGAAACAAGAAACAGAAAATCAACGTCGCCATCGGCAACGAAGACTATGGCGATAGCATCTATGCCGAGAAAGGCTTCGTCCAGAAGTATCAAGACGAGCTCTCCGGCTGCGTCCAGAACAACCAGGGCTGGTTCTCTTTCACCATCACCAATAACGTCCTTTCCTTAGGTGGAGCGGTTTCCTTGAATAAGGCCGCGACCCCATATGTCTATGGACCAGACATCGCCGCCCTTGGCAAAGACATCTACACCGCCGACCCAACCAACCCGAAGAGATTCACTTCCACCAATGCTGACCTCTTATCGCTCGGTGGCGATTTCGTCGGTGCAGATACTTCCGCCAGCGCCCTCACCGTTCTCGTCGATGACGCTGAAATCGTTTATGGTTTCACCATCGGCTCCGCGAAGGTCTATTTAACCTTCTCCGAATTCGGCACCGCCTCCAATGCAGTTTTAGATGCCTTCATCGCTGCTCCACGCGATAAGGCTGCCCCAGTCGCCTTCACTGCCCAGGAATATGCTTCCCTCAGCGCTATCATGGGCACTGATGCGAGCAAAGTCCCATTCCCAAGTTGGGCTTCCTTTGCTTATAACTCTGGCTACTCTGAAAAACAGGGCCTCTTCTACGTCGTCGACTTCAACCCGGCCGCCGATGCCGTCGCCACCTACGGTGATCAATTAGTCGCCAAAGGCTGGACCAAGAACGCTGAAGCTTCCAAGGAAAATGACGAATACTACACATTAGCCATCGCTGATAATGCTCAGCAGTTCTATGTTGCTAACGTCTCCTTCACCTCCGCTGCGAAACTCGATAACCCAGCCTATCCTAATGGCGTGGTCGAAATTGACTTCTACAAGGCTGGCGGATCTTCTTCCTCTGGTCCTCACACCCCAGAGAGCGTTGCCGCTGACATCAACGCCAACCTCACTGCCGCTGGATATAGCACCATTCAGCTTGAGTACTATTCACAGGTTGATTCGTGGGTCGTAGGAGAAATCGATTTCGGTGCGATAGGCAGCGTGACCCAAGCTCAGGCCTGCGCATACTTAGCGACGTTCTTGCCATCCTACGTCACCCAATACGCAGCTTACTCTGGACCACAGGACCCAGCTAGTGGCGCGAATGACTATGTTGGTGATGGCAGCGCCTATTACAAATATTTCGGCGCTACCCAAGACATGGTCATCGTCGAAATTTACGCCTATGACTACGGAGGCAACGTCTATGGCGATATTTGGGTCTACGAGTACGCCGCTTCTTAATCGGTAAAACTAAAACTGAGAGATTGCGTGATGCAGTCTCTCTTTTTTTGTATTACTGTTGACAATTTTTGGCTAGGACTGAATATACAATGTTCCAGGAAAGGAAACTTAACTATGAAAAAACAACTATTTCTCGGACTCTCAGCTCTATTGCTCTTAGCCTCTTGTGGCGGCACTCCAGAGACAAGCGCTCTCGACTCTTCTGTAGCGAGCAGCGAGGTTTCGTCCTCCATCGAACCACCAGCATCCTCTGAACCTATCGACTCCGCGGCTATGCTCAATAGGTTTATCACCAAATTAGCCAACAAAAAGCAGGCGTCTTCACCTTCGTCGGCGAAGGCGGATACGCCCTTACTTCCAACGGCAAAACAACCGGTTCGGTCAAGAATTCTCAAGGCTGGTTTAACTACTCCATTGAGAACAACGCGATTGTCTTGGGCGATTTCGTTTCTTTTGACACCACGGCTTCCGTCTATGACGACTTCTGCTATACCGGCCTTGATTTCGCGGCCTTGGGCAAAGACATCTACACCGTCGATCCATCCAACCCACTCAAATTCGCCTCTACCGATAGCAAACTCTTGGCTCTCGGCGCCGCCGTGGTCGGTTCCACCACCGCCTGCACTTCCGCGACCCTCTTATTAGATGAGAATGGCGGAGGAATGTACGGCTTTAGCCTCGGCACCCACAAGCTCTACTATGGATTCAGCAATTTAGGCACCGCGAGCAATGCCACACTTGAAGCCTTCATCTCTTCCCCGACCGATAAGGTTGCCCCAACTGCCTTCAGCGCAACCGCTCTCGCAGACCTAGGAACCAACATCATGGGCAGCGAAGCCAATAAGCTCCCATTCCCAAGCTTTGCCACCTATACCTTCTCCGCCCAATACTCTTCGACCTATGGTTCCTTCGATATGATCGAGCTTAAACCAGCTGCCAATGCGGTCACCGCATACGGCGCTCAGCTAGTCGCTGCCGGCTGGACCCTCGATGAGAAGAACTCCAAGCCTGCCGAAGCCGCCACCGACAAGGATTTATATATCTACACTCTCCCGGTCGCTGGTGATGATGACCATATCTATGAGCTCTCCATGAACTACTACAGCATCACCGCCGTCCCGGCTTCTTATGTGAGCACCTATCCATATGGTCTCCTCAGCATGTCCGTTGAGAAGATCGTCAAACCAGCCGAGGTCGTCACTACCTTAGCCGAGGTTAATAACCTTATCTCAACCCTTATGGTCGAAGGTACCAACAGCTTCCCGACCATTGACGATAATGACAAACTCATCGCCCTAAACGGCAGTGATCAGACTGCGAACATGTCTTCTTGGAGTGGGTCGTTTGTCGCTTGCCTCTATTTCCATGGCTATTGCGCATCTAAGGCCGATGCCATTGAGGTCGCCGACGAATATCTCACCAAACTCATCGCTTTAGGCTTTGAATACGATATGGACACGGAGCCGACGAGTTTCGCCGACGTTATCGATACCGTTGACGAAGATGGGACGCCGATCGATGAAGAAGATCAAGGCGGAGTCATCGATATGTACTACGACCTTAACGATGACGGCTCTCGTTACTTCTATTACGAAACATTCATCACTTTCGATCCAGATAGGGAGGCCACGGAAGGTCAATGGGTCATTTGGACCACCTTCGAGATTTACGACGAAAATCTTGAATAATAATCATGAATTAGGGCAACGCCACCAACGTTGCCCTTTTCTTTTCGCCTTCCTTGACAAAAAAAGGACTAACCATAGAATCTTTAGCGGAGAAAACTATGAAAAACTCATTCAAATTCGCTTCGTTTTTGCTTTGCCCGCTTCTGCTTTTAAGTTCCTGCATTCATTATGGAACCATCAGGACAAGCGCAATGGAGGCCGGTGTCTTCACGGGCCAGGACACCACCGGTATGTATGAGTGCACCTTTGTCGTCGAGAAAATCACCGACGCCGAGTACGTCAAAGCCAAAGAAGTGAACGTCCTGCGGGAAACCCTTAAAGGAGGCTATTACAAGGTCGCGTTTTCGGCGATCGGAAACGATCGACGGATAGATTATGACTTTGTGTCGCTCGTGGACCCATTCGATGGGTCGCCGTATGCGCCGGAGTCCTACAGAGATGCCAACGATTCCTGGATAAGCCCAAAGGGACCTTCCTCACCCACAAAACACACCTACTACGGATTGGACATTAAATATGACGACAAAGAAGATCGATTGGCAGTCATATTGGAGTGGGTCGATCCGTCAATCCTTGAATAACGGCCATTAGAAAACATAAAGATAAATACCGACCCACATCAAGACGCTGGCGATTAGAACAATTAGATGAAATATAAAGTGAGCCACCGGTTTCTTTTTAAGCGCGGCAAAGGGGATCATGCCCACCGTATAGACCACGCCTGCACCCAAGATGTAGCAGAAAAGAGGGAAGTCCTTACTAAACCAAGTCGGCAAGAACATGATCGCGCTCCAACCGATGCAAAAATACAAAGTGAAATGGAGCCACCTGATGCGGCCTGGTCCAAACACACCGACAAATGTGATGCCTAGGATTATCAAAGCCCATTGGATGGAGAAAAGGGTTATGCCCCAAGATAAGCCCCACATCTTCTCGGGCATATAGATCAAGAATAACGGGGCAAAAGTACCTCCGATTTCTAGATATATGGAAGAATAATCGAAACGCCTGAAGATGCGCTTAACCGCGGATCCGGCACGGAAGGAATGGTAAAGGCAGGAGAAGAGCATCTGAAAGAAGATGCATGATCCATAGATAATAGCCGCCATCAAAGAGAGGGGCGAATCAGCCTTTAGGATCATCAAGACCAAGGCGGCGATGCCGAATAAAGCGCCAACGCCATGGGAGACGGAATTGCCAATCTCCTCGAGCAACCCCCTTTTAGGCCCTTCGTTTAGCCTGCGGTGCTCCTTGCGCTTCAAAGCCTTAAGGCGATACTTCTCCGCCTTAAGCGGCTTCTCCAACATCAGGCGGTTATATTCATATTCGTCCTTAAGGTCTTCAAGCTCCGCTTTCTTCGCATCGATGATCGCGTAACGGTCTTTGATATATTGGGCATAGAGATCGTCGTAACGCTTCTCTAATTCCTTATATGATTTCTTTGTTTCTTTGAGTTCTTCCATAGTGATACAGCCACCATTATAGACGACTAAAAATAGTAATCTAGTTTTTCATACTAGATAGCGAAAACAAAAGTAAACCGCACCTAATCTAGACGCGGTCAACTTCCTATTCAGCGCGGTATAAGGTTGCGATTCCACCTACACTAGAGGACGATTCGTAGAACCTAAAGTAGCTAGCGTCGGTGTTATACCTGAGGGTGTAGTTATTTTTTACAATCTTCGCCCCGTCAGAGGTCATCACGATATCGCAGTAGGCATTGTCATCAGAAAGGTCAAATGAGCCTTTCCCACTCGCGTTGACGTATTTGCCTCCTGGGGTGCGGATAGCATAGCCTTGGGAGACATGAGTGATGGTACGCCATAATCACCTTCGATAACTCCGTTATTGATGGCGACGTTGGTCTGCGCGTTGTTGTTTTTATTATCCTTAACCTCGTTCGCGTTAAGGACTTTCTTCCCTGCTTCATAGACAATGAGGTAATTGCCATCGGTTATCGGGGATGTAGCTTTTCGGAAAACATTGCCCAAACTAGCCAAAACAGTTACGGCGACCCGTTTTTCAAAAACAATCTCGCCCTGAGTGGCAACAATGGTGATTTCGGTTTCGCCTTCAGAGACTCCAGTGACGACGCCGTTCTCATCAACGGTAGCGATAGAGTCGTTGCCAGAGGCGAAAGTATAGGACGGTCTTGGGTAAGCGTTAAAAGGATAGGTCTCAATCTCTAGTCGCGAAGCCTTCCCTTCATAAACGGTAAGAGCTTTGCAGGTGATGGATTCCATATCGACATTCGCGCGGGTCCTAACCTCAATCTCGATGGTCGCGGTCACGCTGGAATCGACTTGGCTGATGGCCTGGATCGTAGCGATACCGGCGCTTAAGCCAGTGACTAAACCATTCTGGTCAACGGAGGCGATATCCGGATTAAAAGAAGTGAATGTAACTTGGCCATTGGCCCCAGCCGGCGCGACTGAAGCATTAACCGTCATCGTATCTCCGACGTAAATAAAATCGGAAGAAGCGCGTAACGTTATGGAAGTTGGGCTTGGCTGCACATAATTTCCGCCCCAAATGGAGTTAACCCATTCTGGATGGTCGACGTATGGGTTGCGGTTATGCTGATACTGGACAGCCACGTCGTTCTTGTTTCTTTCGTAATCGTCGACTGGGTCTTGGCTATGCCACTGGAGGAAGAGATTAAGGGCGTAATCAGTTAAGCCCATGTTGGTATTTAAGGAGCCAGAGAAGGTGGAACCGCCATTGCCTTGAGTCCAGTTCCAAGCGTTATCCCACTTGGTAAGGGCGTAGAAATGGATACGGGCGAAATCGCCTTTCTTATCATCTCCAGGCTCAAAGACATCGGTGCTGTTGTAACCAGAGATCAAGCTTGGGCCTAATTTGCAATAATCGCCATGTGATTTATAGGTTTCGCCGTTGGTGAGGCCAAATGGGAAGTTGCTCCTGCGGTTATTAACATAGCCATCGGTTGGGACGACGATATAGACGTCGCAGCCCTGATTGGCCTTAGAACCGCCCCACCAGGACTTAGGGATGGAATGCTCACGGTTAAACGAATCGCCTTCAGCGCTGTAGCTCTTGTTGGCGTCGCCCATATGGTAATGGGTGGTCTTGGAATAATAATCGTGGATCGTGCCGTCTTCGTTAACGTCGCTATATGGATAAACGTCCAAAAGACCATCGTATCCAAGAGTCGTGAAGCCTTTATTCAAACGGGTGTGGAGGCTATCGAATAAGGATCTGCCGCTTCCGCATACGGAGGAGTAATAACTATTAACGTCATAGCCGTCTCCACCACCATAACTAGAGGAACTAGATGAAGTTGGCCTGCTAGAGGAAGTTGGAGTGGCGCTGCTGGATTGGGTTGGAGCAGACGATGGGAGAGTGCTGCTAGGCTGCGCGGCAGAAGAAGACGATGCTGGGCTAGGCGATGGGGTTGGCTCAGCGGCGCTAGAAGGGGTTTCGGCGGAAGAGGAGGCGGTTAAAGAAGATGAATTACCTTCGGAAGACGGCGTCAAAAGCGCGGAAGAGGAAGTTTTTGTTGGAGTTCCGCAACCTGCCAACAAGAACAAGACCAAGCCTAAGGTGAATCGTTTATTCATTCTCTGCCCCTCCAGGGAATCGATACATTATAGGTAATAGATATGGGCTTTTCGACCTTTGAATTTCTCTTAAAAACAATGAATTAAGTCTCAAATAGTTATTTATGCAAAACATTCGGCCTCTTAGGGCATAAATCAAATTTCTTTGTTATCACAAAAATCCTATTCACAAAAGATTCGCTATGTATAATGGAGCGTGGCATGCGAAAGCTATTCTCCATCTATAAACATGATTTTAAACCGTCGGTTTTAACTGCGACCGTCCTCCATTTTCTTGTGGACTATATCTCCATTTCCGTCTTGGTTAATTCCTCTTTGGGAGTAAATGCGGAGACTGCTGGCTTATACGCGGTGATCTATGACTTCTTGGCCTTTGCTACTCAGCCTCTTGTCGGTGTAGTCGCTGATTTCCTCCATAAAGAGAAATACTTTGTATTGGCTTCTATCGCCCTACTGCTTATTGGTTTCTTTATTCCTTTCTCATATGTTGCTTTAGGCTTCGTGGGTATAGGTAATGCTTTATTCCATGTCTTCGCTGGAAAGAATGCGATGGATGAAAGCGAGAAATCCGCGCCACTAGGGGTGTTTATTTCCACCGGGGCATTAGGCCTATCCTTAGCCCTTAATTATTCTTTGCCGCGTCTACGTTACGTCTTCTTAGCTTTGCTAGTTGTTCTTGGAGCCCTTTATTTCTACCTAAGACTTAAGGAGGAGCCGCTCGTCAAAGAAGAGCAGGCCAAGGCGTCGCCTAAAGATAAGAAAAATGTCTACCTTATTCCGATCATCCTCGTCTCCCTTGGCGTCCTGATCCGCGCGGTGCTTGGTTATCTCCCAACCTATAGCGGTTCTGCTTTAACTATAGAACCGATACTTGTAGCCCTATTTGTCTTCTTGGGCAAAGCAATCGGTGGTTTTATCCTCGATTCCTTCGGAGCCATACCTTTGATGATAGCCTCGGTGGTATTTACCTCTTTGGGCATCATCAGCTATAGCGAGCCGATCTTTAGGCTCCTCTTCTGCTTAGGGGTAAACCTACCGATGGCCTTTACCCTCTTCTACGCGAAGAAGGCTTTGCCTCGTTATAGTGGCTTTGCCTTCGGTTTATTGGCCGCGTTACTTTTATTGGGCCTACTGCTCACATCGTATCAGATGAATGAAATCGTTATTTCATGTTTAGGCGTGACCCTGAGCCTCTTTAGCGCGATAATGTGTATAGCAGTTAGCTATTTCTTTAAGAAAAAAGATATGCTCGAAGGAAAGGAGGAGGAGGCTTTATGACCACCATTTACGACATTTCACCTATCGGGGAATTCCTAATGTACCTCCCCATGATTTTGCTTGTTCTCGTTATTATCGCCATAGCCGTATTGCTTATTGTCCAATTTGCTAGGGCCGCGAAGAAAAAAGACGATGAGGAGGAAGACAAAAAATGAGCCTATTACCAATCTTTGACGCCGTACCGATTTACTTCTTATTTTTACCAGCCATCCTCGTTGCCTTAGGCGTGCTTTTGTTAATAATCGTCGCCATATGTATCGTTAGACTCGTCGCCAACAAGAAAGGAAGGAAATAAGCATGAACATCTTTGACGCCGGAATCATTGGCTTACTCTACGAAATTGGCCCTTATATCGCCATCGGCTTAGCGGGAATCGTTATTCTCGTCAGCGTCATCGTCTTAATCGCCCGCGAAAAACGCAAAAAGAATAGCGAAGGGGCCTAATCCTCCAAATGGTGCATCTAGAAATCGCCATCGGATGTCTTTTCACCATTCTCGTTGAAGTCTTTTTCTTTTTCCTCTTTGGCTATAGGAGCAAGAAATTCATCATTGCCGCTATATTAGCCAACCTAACCTCTAACCTAATCCTCAATTACATAATCTATTTCTTAGATCTAGCAGCGAACCCAAATTATGGCTGGATCCTTTTAGCCATGGAGATAGGTGTTTGGATATATGAATCCCTCATCTACATCCTCGTCGAGAAGGATAAAAAGAAATACTTTGAGATCGTCTTATTGACCCTCGCGGCCAACTGCTGCTCCTTCATAATCGGGATACTTCTCTACCTTGTTTACCCTCTAATTGGCATCTAAAGACCAGATTTCGCTCTTTTTTGTGTCAAAAATTGATACTTTTATTACAGGAAAACTATACATTCCATCGGCTTTTGTATATTTCTTAGCCTAGTGCGCGTAAATGTATGTGTTGCGCGGACGATTTTCCCTAGTATGATGATGTAGTTTCGAAAACTAGTTCGATAATTCCCTAACCCCGTAACTTACTATCAGGAGCCTATATTATGTCCATCAAAATCTACTGCGACGCGGGCAGTAATCTCTATCCCGCCATCCTCAAAACCAAGAACGCCGACATCAATGTCTTCCCAATGAATGTCGTGGTCGATAACAAGACCTACCGCTGCTACGAAGACAACATCGACGTCGAAGCTTTCTCTAAGGAATTCTATGAATCCCTTAACCCACGCAAGAAGAACGTCCACACTTCCTTAGTCTCTGTCGGCGAATATCAGAAAGCCTTCAGCGAGGAAGTCGATAAAGGCAACCAAGTTGTCTGTTTCACCTTAGCTAAAGGCATCTCTGGCACCTATAACGCCGCGAGACTCGCCGCCGATGCAATCAACGAATCCGCCGGCAAGGAAGTCGTCCATATCGTTAACTCCGCCACCGCGGGCTTAGGCGAAGGCATGCAGGCCTTACGCGCCTATGAAGACGTCAAAGCGGGCAAGGGTTTCGAAGAGGTCGTCAAGAACGCCGAAGACTTTGTCTTCAAAGTAAGAAGCGAGTTCACCGTCGATGATATTGTCTACCTCTCCAATACCGGTCGCGTCAGCCCACTCGTCGCTAAGATCGCGAACATCCTCCGCATTAAAGTCATGCTCAAAGGTTCCAACGAAAGCGAAATCACCTTAACCAAGAAAGTCCACGGCAGAAAGACCGCTTTGAAAAACCTCTCCACCACTTGCTTAGAGAAGATCAAAGACAAAAACTCCAAGGTCTACATCACTCACTGCAACTGCGTTGAGGATGCCAATTCTGTTAAAGAAGACCTCATCGCCGGTGGCATCAACGACATCGAGATCTACCCATACGACTTAGTCACCGGAGCCCATGTCGGTCCTGGTACCGTCGCCATCTTCTATGTTGGTGAGAATAGAGACTAAATAGTTTTTATAATGGGAATTTATTCTCGCTAAAGTCTTGGGCGTCGATATAGGAACGTCTTTCTAAAAACGATCCACAGCCTCTGTAAGCTCGCCAATCAAAGGGTATTCGTGGAGAGCTTTTAACGCTATCTCGTGTAAGTATGCTTCCAGCGGGTTTTTTGCCTTTATAAGCCTCGATGTTTTTTGCTAAATACATGTTTTTCATGTTTTTGGGCACTTTTAGCGCGCTAAAAAAGAGTCAAAATTCCATACATCTAATATACATTCTTTACTCCGATGTAGTTTTTTATAGACGTTTTTACTTTTTTGTCTAAAAATATAGGGCTTTGTCAACGCGCTACGCGCAACGCGAAGGAGAACACCTATGAAAGCAAAAGCCTTAGTCGCCCTCCTCTTCGGAGCCTTACTTCTCTCTGCCTGTAACTTAACCACAAGCAACAAAAGGAGCAACGGCAATCAGGTAGCTAGTTCCAATACGAATGTGGATAAAGAATCCACGCTGAGACAAGCGATGGCCAACCTATCATCCAACAAGCAGTCCATGACCACCGCGGTCGATGGCAAGAACTATGGATCCATCTATTTCACCGACAAAGGTTATACCGAAACCTATGACGGCGAATCCGGTGGCGTCGTCTATAATGGCCAAGGTTGGTTTAAATACACCATCACCAATAACCAAATCGTTTTGGGTGGTGTTGTCTCAGTCAATAACTTATCCCACAAACCTTATGTTTCCGGCATGGATATCGCTCTCTTAGGCCAAGACATCTATCAAATCGACGCCCAAGACAAAAAGAAATTCACCTCCAATGACCCAAGACTCTTAAAGCTCGGCGCGGGCCTCCTCGGCCTTGAAGACCAAAGCTTTGACACCGCCGCGCTCCTAGTCGGTGAAGAAACCATCACCTACACCTTCACTGTCGGTACCCAGAAAGTCGAATATTGCTTCTCTTCCTTCGGTGTCTCAACCAACAGCACCTTGGATCGATTCATCGCTAACCCAACCCAGGTCAATGCCCCTACCGCCTTCGATTCCGGTAGCCATGACTATATCGTGAGGATCATGGGTAATGACGCGAACAAACTCCCGTTCCCAAACTTCGCCTCTTATGCCTTCATGACCGACTATTCCATCGCCGATCGCGAATTCGTGATGGTCGAACCTAACCCAAGTAGAAACGACGTCATCTCCTATGGCAACCAATTAACCGCGAAAGGCTTCGTTGAAGATAAGTCCGCCTCTATCACCACCTACACCCTCCAGAAGAGCGGTGACGCTTCCCGTTACTACAAAGTCGAATGCGAATACCGCACCGGCACGGAGCTTAATGATTCCACTCTCCCATTCGGCGCCTTCATCGTCAGGCTCAGCCGTCAATACATCATCCCGCAGGGAACCTCTGTCGGCGCTACCTATATCGCCAATAGATGGAATGAGAATGTCGATGCCGCCGGTAAAAGCGATCGTCGTGTCTCCTACGATGCCGAAGGCAAGAAATATTCCTTAGTCGGATTTTTCGGTGAATATAGCGAAGCGACCGAAATCTTAGTCACCGCGATGGCGGATTCCCTCCTCCAATACATGCCAGAAGAAGTCTTTGCCGAAACCGCTGGATTCGGTGACCCAGCCGAAGGCTATCCAGACCTCATCGGCAATGGCAGCGCCTATTACCTCTTCTACGGCTACACCGCCAACAAGGCCGTCAGCGTTGAGCTAACTACCTGCGTCTATAGCGGTCACCTCGCCGTCATCCTCTACATCTATAACGCCTAATAGCAAAAATCCCCGAGAGTCGAAAACCCGGGGATTTTTTGTTGTTCTTTGAGCTTTATAAAGGGGTGCAATTACTCTTTTTTGGCCGGATTATCAGGTAACAAAATAGAGAGGCTGAAGATGCCGTTATCCGCCTTAATCTTAAGGTCGCCATCATACTTCTTGCTGACGTAGGCAATCGACTTAATACCGAAGCCATGGTTGGCTTTATTCTCTTTGCTGGTAAGTGGGAGGCCATCTCTACCGAACCTAAGGTTCTCGCTCCTAAACGGGTTCTCGCTGACGATGGAGGAGAAGCTCTTAACATGATGGATCTTCAGGGATATGGAGCGTTCATTCTCTGGTAATTGGACCGTTGCCTCAATCGCGTTATCGATGATGTTACCTAAAAGGGAATAGACATCGGATTCGCTGATTCCGGATAAGGCTTTACCGTCCGCCATAAGGGAAAGACGGATGCCTTTTTTATTACATAACCGGCTCTTTTCGGTGAGGATGATGTCCATGGAAGGATTGCCGGTCTTGATATCGGAGTCATAGATATCGACAAGGGAGCTAATCTCCTTAATGGCTTCCTCAGCAATGGACTTACGTTGACCAATCTCGTAAATCTGGTGCTTAAGGTCATGGGCCTTGATGCTTAAAAGTTCGGCATTCTCTTTCGAGACCCTATATTGCTCCCTCTCTTTACTTCTAACGACCCTGAGGGTGGCGATATCGCTGTCGAGCTTAGATCTCGCGGCGATCTCGAACTGCATGGTCATACAGACAAAGCATAAGAGCAATGACAAGAAAGCCAAGACGATAAGGGTCGCATTATTGGCCTCTTGGACGAATTCGATGACGACGGAATTGATGACGTTATCCGCTAAACCGCAGACCACGACAAGGCCGAAGACGATCGCCTGATTAATCGTAAGCGGGCTATCTTTCTTTAAGCGGCGGGCGAAGAAGAGATAGAAGAGCCAGAAGATAAGTAAATACGAAACCAGATACAAAATGGCCTGAAGTGGCGAAGAGAATAGGGAAACGTCGGTCGTAGTCTCATAGAAACTACCTGCGGTACCGACCCTAAAGATACGTAAAAGAAGGTCATATAACTCATAGGCTGCGTGCTGCGTGTTATAAGCGGCGACCGCGCAGAAAAGGAGGGTCTTCCATTGGGATTCAAAGACGATGAAACACGCCCCAAATGCCACGAGGAACATCACCAAGAATGAGAAGACGGAGATAATCGCATTCGACTGAGTCGGGAAGATAAAGCAGGAGGCATAGCTTAATAGCAAGGCCAAAGGAAGCCTCCAGGCAAAACCTTTACGGCGAGGAAGGGTGAAGCAAAAGAGCAAAATCGCAACCAAAAGCTCGCTCATAAATAGAGCGCGGTACATCAAAAGACGTGGTGAAGAGAAATATTCCATTAGTTGATGCCTTTGCCGTAGAACTCATTAAGCGCCGCGACGAATTCCTTCTTGCGAGGATGCGAGATGGCGATGGTCTCACCATGGACCGTTAAGTCATAACCCTGCACCGCTTCCACGAAAGCGAGGTTTACCAAATAGCAGGCGTTGCATTTGGCGAAATTGTAATTGGATAACTTGGCCTCGACGTTACGCATGGTGTCATAGGTCTCAAAGTTGCCTTTGCTGGTGTGGTAGATAATCGTGTGGCCGATGATCTCAACATAGAAAATCTCATTGGAGACCAAGACGGTTTTTTGACTGGAGGAGGAGATGATAATCTTCGCGACCGAAGAAGTGGCCATATGCTGCATAAGCCTCTTCATCTTGAAGGCGAAGTCGCCATAAACGACTGGTTTGACGATGAAATCGAAAGCCCCTACTTCGTAGCCATTGACGGCGAATTGGGCCAAAGAGGTAACGAAAATGATTGGGACGGTCGTGTCGGTTTTCCTGATCGCCGCGGCTAAAGCCATGCCAGACATCTCCGGTAAGGCGATATCGAGGAAGATGATGTCGTATTGGCAGGCAAAGGACTCCAAAAAGCGTTCGGCATTAGAAAAATGCGTCACTCGAAGATCGATGTTATTCTCACTCTGGAACCTCTCGATTGATTGGGAGAGAAGCTCAAACTCTTTTGGGGAGTCTTCTACGCACGCGATACGATACATACGCTTATGATAGCAGTCCTTTGGTTCGAAAGACAAACCATGCACTAAAGCAAAAAGGGGTTATGAAATAACGGTACTCTAAAATAATTATTTCATTTGCCTTTTGCCTAGAATTAGACACAATCATGGCATGAGCGTGCCTAAATTCTTGCGTTCGAGGGAGTTCCATTTGTCCCTCTTAATCGTCTCTGCTTTGGCTCTTTTAGGCATGAATATGGTGGCTTTCTCATTTGATGAGGATTTCACCAAGCTCCTTTATGGCGATGGCATTAATTTCGATGCCCCAGAGGCCCAGCACGCTAGAGCGGAGGCCACGATCTTCGCCAAGGAAATCGAAGAACAATCAATCGTCCTTCTTAAGAACGATAAAAACGCTTTGCCGATGAGCACCAACAAGCTCAACGTCTTTGGCTATGGCTCTGGCGATAGAGGTTTCATCCACCAGGGTGGCGGATCTGGTAGGACCAGCGAATACGCCAGAACCTCCTTCTATGATTCCCTTACCGCCTCGGGCATTGAATTAAACCCAAGCCTCGTCTCCTTCTATAACTCCTTCAACTACAACCGTTACAGCGATTCGACCATCGCCTCGCTTCAATTTAGGAACTACGAACTAGACCCAACCGTCTATCCGCAGAATTTCTTCAAGGAAGCGGCGAAGTTCTCTCCATATGCCGCGGTGGTATTCTCCCGTCCTGCGACCGAGAAATTAGACATCCCTTCCGTCTCCTATGACCGTTATGGCGCGATAGATTCTTCTAGGACCGCTTTGGCCTTAAGCAATAACGAGATCTATCTCCTAAACTCCGTCGTCGCGAGTTTCAAGAACGTCATCGTCTTGCTTAACTCCGGCAATGCGATTGAGGCCTCTTTTGCCGATGACTCTGAAATCCAAGCCGTCCTCAATATCGGCTATCCAGGCAATACGGGCTGTAAGGCCGTGGGCGACATCCTTTTGGGTAACGTCAACCCATCAGGAAGAAGTGTAGACACCTTCGTCTATGACACGATGAGCAATCCTGCCTCCATCAACTGCGGTGAAAAAGGCAATCATGTCTTATCCAATGGGGCAAGCTACGTAGACTACGCCGAAAGCATCTATGTCGGCTACCGTTATTACGAAACCTGGTTCGAGGAGAACGAACGTAACGAAAGGGAATACTCTAGAGTTGTGGCCTATCCATTTGGCTCTGGTCTTTCCTATACCGAATTCTCCTGGGACTTATTGGAGAGCAAATTCATCGAGCCTGATGATACGACTAGTCAAATCCCCAATGGGGCACGCATCGAGAACGATGGGAAACTTAGTTTCTCTCTTTGGATTGAGAACACCGGCACCAAAGCAGGCCGAGATGTAGTAGAACTTTATTCAAGACCGCCATATACCAAAGGTGGCATCGAGAAGAGCGCGGTTAATCTTGTCGGCTATGCGAAGACCTCCTTATTGGAGCCAGGCAAAGGCGAACTCGTTAATATCGAAGTCCCCCTTAAGGACTTATCTAGCTATGACTGCTATGACAGGAATCTCAATGGCTTTATCGGCTACGAATTAGAAGCAGGCGATTATCTCCTCTCCTTCAGGAAGAACGCCCACGTCGATCACCCCTTAATGGGCAAGGCCACCTCAAGCTTTGCCTTCTCTATCGGCGGCGATGGCCTTAGATACGACAAGGACGAAGTGACCGGAACTGAGATCAAGAACCTATTCACCACCACGAGCAATGAAACTAGCGGGGCTCATTCCGAGATCCATGAAGATGAATCCCCTGCTTCCCTTTCTATCGACGGCGGAACAGACCAAAACATCACTTATCTCACCAGAAGCGATATCGCCTCCACTTTCCCAAAAGAGAAAGCGACCAGGTCTTTATCTAAGGGCATCAGCGATACCTATGGCATCCATTCCCCAACCACCCAAAACGTCCATCCAAAGGAATTCGGCACCAGAGAAATAAAAAGCATCACCGAAGCCTTCGGCAAAGATTACGATGATGAGATTTATGAGAAGCTCGTCTATAGCTGCAACTCAGGCGAGTTAATCAACTTGGTCCAGCATTCTGGCTTTGGCACGCCGGCATTGAGTGCGATCGAGAAACCTCGTTGCCTTGACCTTGATGGCCCATGCGGTATCAACACGACCGTTCTTTCCTCTTCCCCAGGTAATGCCGCATCATATCCAAGCGCATCAACTATCGCCCAATCCTGGGATAAGGAACTCTGCTATCAATATGGCTCTTCCGTCGCCAATGAGGCCCTCGCTTTAGGGGTCAACGGCTGGTATGCCCCAGGGGCAAATATCCACCGCTCCCCATTAAGCGGACGTAACTTTGAGCACTTCTCCGAGGATCCTCTTTTAGCAGGCACTTCCGCCGCTTACGTAGTCATGGGGGCAAAAGACGGCGGTTTGTATGCGTATGTTAAGCATCTTGCCGCTGACGAGAACGAAACCGGCACCAATGGCCAATATCATTTCTTGACCGAACAGGCCTTAAGGGAAATCTATGCAAGACCATTCGAGATTGCCGTCAAGAAAGGTAGAGCCAACGCCTTAATGCTTTCCAAGAACCGCGTTGGTTATACCCGTGCCGCTGGTAGTAGCGTCCTTATCCAAGACTTGCTCCGTAAGGAATGGGGCTTCCAAGGCGCGGTCATCACCGACTATTACGTCGGGGGCAACGTCATGGACGCCGATGAAGCAATCCGCGCGGGAGTTGACCTGATCCTCGAAGGCGAGAAATTTAACTTCGACGACACCGATTCCGACACCTTCCTCTATAACATCGCTAGAGCGGCCAAGAACGCCATCTATTGCTATGCCGATACCATGGCCACCGCTAACCAAGCTCAGTCTTTGCCATTCGACCACCTCACTGGGGCTAAGAATGATATCCATCCAATCTGGAAGCCGATCTTCATTGGCGCGGATGTCGTTTTGACTCCGCTTCTTGTCCTATACGCCATCTACATCTTCAAACACACCAAGGGCTCTAGCCCTGAGGAATAGGCCGAAAACCCCCTCAAATTGCGTCGCGTTTTTTCAAACTTGCGTGAAAAGCGGTTACAAAATGGCGACTTTTCTAAGTTAAACCACCTAAGATTTAAGGATTTAAACTATGTTTAGTTCCTAAAAACTCAGTCTCTTTTTCGCCATTTACCCTCGATTTTGGAGTTTGCGTGTGTCTTCATAAAATAAAGCTAACGTTTAGCGGGTAGCATGCATTCCTTTTGAAGCGTCGCCGCCCCGTTAAAGGAGGTCATGCTTTATGGCAGCAGGAAAAATAATCCGAAAAGTAGTCTTTGGGCTCACCGCAGCCCTTTTAGTCGCCATCCCAGCGGTTGGCACCCCAATCTATAAGCAGAACGAAGCCGCGATCAAAGGCTTCTTGCTCACCAATAACGTCGCCGTCTCCGATGAAGAGAAGACCGCGAGCAAAGCCAGTGGCGACGCCTTAGCCAAACAGGCCTTAGCCGATGGCATGGTGTTACTTAAGAACGAGAACAACGCCCTCCCATTAAAGAGCAGCGAGAAGACCCTCAATGTCCTTGGCTATCATAGCGTGGCCTGGTTACACGGCGGCTCTGGCTCTGGTATGGTTTCTAAAAGCACCGCGGATACCGGTTTTGCGGATATCCTTTCTTCTCTCCGCGGTTATGGCGTCACCCTCAACGAGGACATTTTGACCTATTATCGTTCCATCCATGACGCTGGCGCTAACCCAAACATCGACACCCTCAACTTCCACCGCCAATCCGATGGCCATAGGTTCGACCTTTATGATCCAGCCATCACCGGCGAATACCAGAATAAATTAAACGCCGCGGTTTCTTTCTCCGACACCGCGATTGTCGTCATCGGCCGTCAGGGCGGCGAATCCGAAGATATGCCGGAGATGCAATATAAAGCCGGCAATAAGATCGACGCTTCCCGTCATGACTTGCAAATCTCGGAAGAGGAAGAAGCCCTTCTTAGATTCGCTGGTCAGAATTTCAAAAAGACCATCGTCGTCATTAACTCCACCAACTCCTTCCAGATGGATTTCTTGGAGAGCATTGAAGGCATCGATGCCGCTATCCTCATCGGCCCATCCGGTACCCAAGGCGCGGACATCATCGCCAAAGCCTTATATGGCGATGGCATTGTCCCATCTGGTCACCTCGCCGATACCCTTCCATATGACTTCACCGAGAACGTCGCTTACGAATATTGCGGCTATGAAGGCGTTAGCTTCTTCTCCAACACCGCTTCTTACGGCACCAACCAATCCACCAACGCTGGCTTAAATACCCGCCCAAGCCTTCCGTATGTCGATTACGTCGAAGGCATCTACGTCGGCTACCGTTATTACGAGACCGCGGACAAGATGAATGTCTTCTCCTCCAAAACCCGCACCCTTTTAGACGGCACCACCGCCAAAGGCTATGACGCGGTTGTCCAATTCCCATTCGGCTATGGCTTAGGCTATACCGACTTCAGCTGGGAGATCGCTAACGTCTCCATGCCAGAAAGCGAAGCCATCACCGCGGACACCAAGATCACCGTCCAGGTCGTTGTTAAGAACATCGGCACCACCATCGGCAAGGATGTCGTCGAACTCTATCTTGATCAGCCATACATCTCTGGCGGCATCGAGAAGAGCGCGACTAAGCTCGTCGACTTTGAGAAGACCGGCATGTTAGAGCCAGGCGAAACCGAAGTCGTCACCCTTAACGTCAAAGCCAGGGACTTCGCTTCCTATGACTGCTACGACAAGAACAATAACGGCAAGACCACCTATGAAATCGATCCAGGCGATTACACTCTCCGCTTAGCGACCGACTCCCACCATAACAAGGAACTCCTCAATGGTGCGAAAGCCACCAGAACCTATAAGGCCAATAAGACCATCATCATGGACAAAGACGCCTATACCGGCGAAACCATTGATAACCTCTTCACCGGCGATAAGGCCGTTGATGGCCGTGCGGTAGACGGCAAAGACGTCGATGGCTGGAATATCCCATATATCAGCCGCGCCTCGATGCCTGCCGGTCCAGTGGAACAGCATTCCACGCACGATAAGAGCACCGGCCGCGCGATGGATGCGAAGACTCAGAACCTCGTTCTCTTCGCCGGAAGCAGCGGAACGGACGCCACCAACTTCAACGCTTGGAATTCCGCGACCGTTGATGAATTCGGCGACCCAATCGTCATTGATGACTTCACTTGGGGCGGAAACTATGAAACCGGCACCTTATTCAACAATGACGGCACCCTCAACGCGATGGGTGAAGACCTTGCTGAGAACTATGATGACGAGGCCTATTGGAACGACGTCATGTCCCAGATCAGCTACGATACCGCGGTTGGCTTCGTTAACGATGCCCACCCAAATACCAAAGGCATCGCCGTCCTCAACTACCCACAAACCACTTCCTTAGACGGCCCAGCCCAGATCGGCTCCTTCGGTAGAAGCGGCAAAGACACCGGCGTTGGCTTCCCATGCGACGCGGTCTTAGCCCAGACCTGGAACAAAGACCTCTTATTCGAGGTCGGCTTAGAGATGGGCGCCCAGATGAGCATCTACGGCATCTATGGCGTCTATGGCTGCGGCATGAACATCCACCGCAACCCATTCGGCGGCAGAAACTATGAATATTTCTCCGAAGATCCTTACCTCACCGGCGCGATGGCGGTTAACTACGCGAAGGGCGTTAAGCTTACTGGTCACTTGGCCATCCTTAAGCATTTCGCTTTAGCGGAAACCGAAACCAGCCGTGACTCCCTCTATACCTACACCTCCGAGCAGGCCTTAAGAGAAATCTACCTCGAGCCATTCCGTATGGCGGTCGAGGGCGAAGGCTTATGCAAAGGAGCCGAGGAGTACAAAGAGAAAGGACATCAGTATGAGCCGGTCTGCAATGGCATCATGACTTCCTATAACCGTATTGGCGCGGTTTGGGCCGGCGGTAGCGCTGCCCTCCTAAAAGGCGTCTTAGCCAAGGAATGGGGCTTCGTTGGCGAAATCATCACCGACTGGTCCGATAACAACCAGTACATGCATTTAGATCAGACTCTCCGTTATGGCGGCGCGCTTGGTATGTCCGTCTCCCTCCGTTTCTCCTGGAGAGATGGAAGAGCAAAAATCGCCTTACGCGACGCCATCAAAGGCGTAATCTACGCTAACCTCCGCGCTAAGCTTGCGAAGGCTGATTACGATACCCATCCATACGCTGGCAAGAAATCCTCTTCCGCCATCGTCACCCCACCGACTGACTGGGTCAGCCCACTTATCGTCGCCATCAACGTCGTCGGTTATGCCGGCGCCGCGGCGATCATCTACTTCCTTGTCTTAGGTCATCCAGGACTTAAGTTCGGCAAGAAGAAAGAAAACTAAATCTTTAATGGCCGGCGAGAGTCGGCCATTTCATCTCCCCCAAAAGAAAGGAAACAACATGAGGAAATCTCTTTTCGCCTTAGCCATATTTGCCTCGACCCTCTTCGCCTGCGCGGAGCCGGGTGTTTCCTCACGCCCAGAGATTTCATCTAGCCACGCCCCGTTTGTTTATGCAGAACTTAAGGACGGCGAAGCTAAAATCGCTCTCCATGAAGGCGAGGCCATCCTTTGGTGGGAGGCACCTGAATACGACGGTTACCGCATCTACTCTAGCGAGAGCAAATACGGCACCTACTCCTTAGTAAGCGGCTCTACTCCTCTCCAGGTGGAGAATTACTCCACGAGGACCAATAGATATGGCTACTTCAAGGTCATGGGCGTCAAAGACAATAAGGAAACCCAAATCGGGGGCACTTTGTGCTTATTTGGCGATTCCACATTGATCGTTGGGGAACATGACAACATGTCATTAGTCCAAGACGAGATTGACCAAACCCACGCTCGATTAGAGTCTGGTAACGACGGCCAATTCTCCTCCGAACGTTATGGAGTTATGCTCCTTAAAGGGAACTATCCTGATATCTCCATGAGGCTAGGCTACTACACTTCCGCTTACGGCTTAGGCGAGACTCCTGACGATACCAAGCTAGGCGAGATTTATGTCTCCACGAATGTCTTAGGCAATAACAACTCCACCTGCACCTTCTGGAGGAATATCGAAAACGTAAGCACATCAAGCGATACCCAATTCGCTGTATCTCAGGCTACATCGATCAGAAGATGCCACTTCGAAGGAAATTTAGCTTTATCCCATCCAAGCGGTTGGTCTTCCGGCGGTTTCTTAGCCGACTCCAAAGTCGATAAGACCGTCTATCCACGTACCCAACAGCAATGGTTATCCAGAAACGATGATATGGGTGTTTGGTCCGGCTCTGGACATAACTACGCCTTCATCGGCTGCGAAGGAACGCTTCCTCTTTCCTCTTGGAGCGAGGAGACATCTAGAACCACCATCGTGGAAAAGACTCCTGTTATTGCTGAGATGCCATTCCTTTATAAGGAACGTGATGATTTCTATGTCTTCCTGCCTGATGTTAAGAAAAACACCTCGGGCTTATCTTGGGATAGCGATGAAATAGGCGATGGTAGAAGCATCTCCTTAGATCGTTATTACCTCGCTAGAGAAGGAATCGATGACGATAAGACCTTAAATGCCGTTCTTGATAAGGGGCAGGGCATCATTTTCACTCCTGGCATTTATCACCTTGATAAACCTCTCCACGTTAAGAACGAGAACACCCTCTTATTGGGTTTAGGCTATGCGACCTTAGAGGTAAGCAATTCCAACACTGAAGGCGCCATCCTCATCGACGATGTCGGCGGTGTTCGTGTCGGCTCTCTCTTATTAGACGCAGGCAAAAAGTCTGACTATCTCCTTAAGGTTGGAAATAGCAAAACCAACGTCTCCCATAAAGATAACCCATGCATCTTCTCCGACATCTTTGGCCGTTTAGGCGGCAAAGAAGACGCCCACACGGAAGTAGAGACGATGGTCATCATCAACCAGAACGACGTCATCGGGGATAATTTCTGGCTTTGGAGAGCCGATCATTCCCGCGGCATCGCCTGGAACGACTATGGAGAAGGCGAAGATATAACCTATGGCAATCCTGGCGATACAGGCTTGCTAGTTAATGGCGATAACGTGACCTGCTACGCCTTGATGGTCGAGCACTTTGAGAAATATCAGACCCTTTGGAAGGGCGAGAATGGGGCGACCTATATGTATCAGTCCGAAACCCCATATAACGTCCCTAACCAAGAAGCGTGGAAATCCCATAACAACACACTTGATGGTTATGCCTCCTACAAAGTCGAGGATAACGTGAAGAGCCACAAAGCCTATGCCTTAGGCGTATACTGGGTTCACTGGAGCCCTGATTCTTTAGAAAGGGCGATTGAGGTGCCTGAAAATGACGGTATCTCCCTCACCCATTTAGTCACCACCACTTTCAGCGGCTACGATAGCGGAGGCATCCGTCACGTGGTCAATGATTACGGGGAAGCCGTCGGTAGCGGCGGTTCCTTCCGTGCCTTAGTCGAGAATTACCCACTTAAAGGAGAGAGCGCATGAAGAGTTTAAGCAAAACGCTTTTGATGACTTCGTTTCTCCTTTTAAGCGCGTGCAATTTCGGCTCTAAGGAATCATCTAGCCAAGCAATCATCCCCTCCTCCTCCAAATACGAAAGCGCTCGTAAGGACTATGTGAAGGCCGATGGCGCCGATCTCCTTGATAGCGAGGGCAATAAGTTCCTCCTTAGGGGCACCAATCTAGGCAGCTATTATCTCCACGAACGCTGGATGGCTTTAACCGACTCCCCGGATATGCTCTACACGGTCAATAAGCTAACTGAGAGATTCGATAGGGACGCCGCATTCGAACTGCTTGATATCTATCAGACTAATTTCTGGACCAGCGAAGACTTTGACGCGGTCCAAGCCTTAGGCCTTAACTGCTTAAGGTTCCCAATCAGCTACATGGATGTCTTCGATTGCGATTTCGACCTGATGCGTAGCGATAACCCGACCGCGGAAGAGTTGCTCAACATGACCCTTACCCTCCGTAAGGACCATCTCCTCAAGATGGATAAATTCATCGTCGAGGCCGAGAAACGCGGAATCTATATAATCCTCGATTTACATGGCGCCTACGGCTCCCAAAACGGCAATGACCATTCCATCGATTCCAGGCAGCATGACTGGCTTTGGAGGCAAGATGATGTCGGCAGTGCTTTCCGCGAACTCACCTTAGAGCTTTGGACCGTTCTTGCAGAGCATTACAAAGACTACAAAAACATCGCCGCCTATGACTTGCTCAATGAGCCGGCGGGTGACGCTAATGACCCGGGATGCCTTACCTCCACCACCGGCAAACTCCAATGGGATTATTTCGATGACCTCTATAAGGCCATTAGGGTGATTGACCCAAACCACACGATCATCATGGAGAGCTGCTGGGGCGCGGAAGATTTACCTCAACCTACCACTTACGGTTGGGAGAACGTCATGTATGAATTCCATCATTACGACTCCACCACCGACGATGAAGGATCCTTAAGGTCCCATCAATACAGGGTGAGCAATATCATTAACGCCAACTTCGGCGTGCCACTATATATGGGTGAGTTCTGCCCGCATTGTTCTTATGAAGGCTGGGCCGATATTCTTAACCTCTTCAACGAGAACCACATCCATTGGACCAATTGGAATTACCGCGTCAGAGGTTATTCCGAATGGGGCCTCTATCACATTAGGACCGATAACGAAGGAGACCCGAATATCCCATTCTCCGAAATCCCGAAGATCAATAGCGACTCCTTCGAGGAGATCGAACGTAAATGGGGCAGGGATCAACGTAAGGGTTTCTTAAGAAACGATGCCCTTTGCGAGGTCATAGAGAACGCTGCAAAAGCCAAAATCAACTTCTAAGAGAGACCGCAATGTAAGCGGTTTTTCTTTCTTTTCACTAGGTTACGTAGCGTTTTTTTAAGGTTGCGCGACATTACAACAAAGACCCCAAAATGTGGGGAAAACTTAGCCATACAAATGGGAAAGGGCTTTCTGAGTCGTTTGACCTAATACCCTAAATATCCCGGAATACGAAGTTAAAGAAAAAGGAGAAAACCCAAACATGAAACCTCGTTTATTCGTCTTCGCCGTCAGCGCGATGTTACTCGCTTCCTGCGGCACCCCAGCTGCGGAGTCTTCCCAGGCTCCAGCCGTCTCTAGTGAACCGGCCTCTTCTAGCGTCGCCCCGATCGCCAAGAAGCTAACCGGCATCAGCTTAGACACCACCAACGTCAAAAAGGCCTACCTTTTCAACTCCCTCATGCCGTCCACCCTCAACGATGAGCTCGACGCCACCGGGTTAAAGGTCATCGCCAACTACGATGACGGAACCACCTCCGAAATCGCCACCAGCGAAGTCTTGGTTACCGGACCAGACCTCGGCGCCGTCGGTGAAGGCGATGTCACCGTCACCTATCGTGGCAAACAGGCCACTTATCCAGTCAAGGTCGGCTCCTATAAGGCCACCGCGGCGGATATCGCCCTTGCCGGAGACAAAGTCATTGTCACCATCACCGGTTCTTACGAAGGCTTAACCGCCGAAGAATTCAAAGCCTTCTCTTGGAGCGCCGATTTCCAAGAAAACGGCTATAACGGCGGCTCTTGGGATGGCGGCTGGGCCGAAAAGGCCGATGAAGCGGTCGTCATGAATGCCGAAAACGGCGTCTTCACCTATACCCGCGACGTAACTGCGCTCGACAACAAGCTCTATACCGGTCACTTCGGCCATAAGCTCGTGCCAAACAACAACGGCGGCATGCAGAAGATGGATCTTAAGATCGACGCTGAGGATGCGACTAAATCCGTCACCTTCAACAATCGCGTCTACACCATCAATTACAACATTGGAAAAGACCAGCCAGACTACTGCTGGGGCAACTTAAGCCTTACCATCGCTGATGAAGGCGCGCCAAGCTGGGCCGTCAATAGCATTGCCCTCTCCAAAGAAGAAGGCCATGTCTACCTCGCGATGAACATTGGCTTCGAGAACTACACCAACGACGCCTTCCTCCCTTGGTACATTGACTTCCAGAATAACGACAACATCGGCGGAGGCGGCTGGGCCACTGTTCTTAAAGAAGAAGCCCTCGCTAGCAAAATGACCATCGCTGGCAACGTCGCTTCCTTCAAACTTGACGTCACTTCCTTAGGCGCTGGCGGTTACACCATGCACTTCGGTCTTAAAACAGGCAATAGCACCCCTGAATATAAACCGGCCACTTGGACCGCTCAGGAAAGCGTCAAAGAAGGTGACAAGACCTATCAGTTGGTCTGCCACCCAGGCTCCAACGAAGGCACTGAATTCTGGGGTTGCGTCGGTCTTATGGTCGAACAGGAGAACCCACCAGCAGCCACGATTGGCGCCGCTAGCGTCTCCGGCACCGATGCGGCCGTCATCACCATGACCGGCACTGGCGAGAACATCGACAACACCATGTTCCGTGCTGACCTCCAGAGCACCTATGACTGGCAATATCCACAAGTTACTTCCGAGGCCACGGTTGTTGACGGCGCTTGGACCATTGTCCTCAACATCCCAGGCACTCTCGCCAATGGCGATTACCTCGTCCACTGGTTCTTGGGCAGTCACACCAATGACTTGGAAAAGAAAGCCGACTTGCTTCCTGACTTCCAAGAATCCAACACCACTGTCTCTGGCAAATCCTACAGCTTACACATCCGCAACATGTTTGAAAACCGCGACATGATTGTTCTCACCGTCGCTGACGTTGCCTAATCACATCTATTCACCTTCAAGCCCTTGGCGCCTAAAATTTAGGTGCCAAGGCTTCTCTTTGAGGAACCAACCATGAAAAAGAAAATCCATAACCTTATGGCGCTTATCCTTGCTAGC
>ONCO01000019.1 GCA_900316365.1 uncultured Erysipelotrichaceae bacterium | reverse complement strand
CAAAACAAAATGGATGCCCCCGGCGAAATACCGGGAAGCATCCATGAGAGCCTTATGATATAATCCGATTAACTTGTCCAGGAAACTGGGTACATATCACTTGCGAGCGCTTTTTTCTTTTGTCGCTACAACTTAGCGACAATTTGGAGATAATAGATATATGAGCTTTTGGTTTTCCGCATCCCTTATCTTGATCGTCTTGTCTTTGTACATGTTGGTCACGACCTTCTTCCAGGTCGCTTTTAGGCTTACGGGCTTATCTCCCGATAGGGTTAGGTTCCAGGTCGCCTCTATGTTTACCGGGGCCGGTTTCACCACCCAGGAATCCGAACTCATCGCCATCAACCCAGCCAGAAGAAGACTCGCGGTGGCCTGCATGTATACCGGCCATATCTTTACCGCGTTAGTCATCGGCTTGGTCATGAACCTTTTCTTCAACTTGAATAACCAGGAAGCTTCGGATATGGCCTATACCTTCTTCTTTGTCTCCTTGGGTGTCTTCTTGTTGCTTGCTATCTTAAAGCTCCCTCCGATCAGCAAGCACGTCCATAACATCTTGGGCAACATCGCCATCAAGTTGATGGAGAAACGCAACAAGAAGAACGTCCTCACCTCCCTTGACGTCTATAGCAAGAAAGCGGTCGTGGAGGTCACCCTCAATAACATCCCAAGCGAACTAGCCGATAAGCCGTTGAAGAACCTTAAGCTCAATAAGGCTTATGGCATTAACGTGTTGACCATTCGCCGCAGAGGACATGTCTTAGATGTAACGCCTGATACGATTCTCCAAAAAGGCGACTTGATCGCCGTCTTCGGCGATTATCAAAACATCAAAGATCTCTTTGGCCACGTCGAACTTAAAGCCGAGGATTCTAGGGAGATCTACGAGAAGACCCAGAACGAGATTTCCGTTCTCGATAATTATGGCGATAAGGCGATGTGCGATATCATCCTTAACCGCGTCCCAACTTTCTTAAAAGACAAAGAGATGTGCAAGACAGGGCTGAAGGAAGAGTATCTCCTCAACATCGTCATGCTTAAACGCGGGGGCGAAGCCTTAAGCGTCGAGAAGGATACGATTCTCGCGAAGAATGACGAAATCGTGGTCTTCGGAGACTATGGCCTGATCAAAGAACTATTCATGGGCGATTAAATAAAAACCGCCCTTTTTCTTTGCTTTTATGCGCGGATAAAGACAGTTTCGATTTTTTATTTTATAATCAAGTCATAAAAAGAGGTTCATATGAGTCTGGAAATAACCCCGAGAAGAGATGGCGATGTTTTGACGTTATCGTGTCTAGGACGACTTGAGACCGCGACCGCCCCGATATTGCAAAAAGCATTGGATGAGATCCCTGCCGATATCAATAGTTTGGTCTTGGATTTCGCCGGCCTTGATTACACCTCAAGCGCGGGACTTCGCTGCATCTTGATTGCCTATAAGGCCTTCATGGCCAAAGGCGGGCTGAAGATAATCAACGTCTGCCAAGGCGTGAAAGAGGTTTTCGATATGACCGGATTCAGCGATATCTTGGAGATTTCTTGATGAATGGCGTGCCTGGCTATATTTGCTTAACCATCGCAAGTTTGCTTCCGACCCTTCTTTGCCTTGCCTTCTATTTGCTAGATAGCAAGACCAAATTCAAAGATTGGTCCTATTGGAAGAGGCAGCTCGTTTTCGGTTTGGCTTTCGGCCTTGCTTCCGTGGCCGGCACCCCGATGAGCCTAAATTATTCCGAAGGCATCCTAATAAACGTCAGAGACGCGGCGGCCGTGACCGCGGGCTTATTCTATGGCGGGCCCGCTGGCGTCATCGCCGGCTTTATGGGCGGCTTATACCGCTTCGTCTCGGTTTATTGGGGCGGCAGCGGGCCTTATACCCAATTAGCCTGCTCGATCTCGACATTCGTATCTGGCGTCTTCGCGGCGACCGTCCACCGTTTCATTTTCCAGAATAAGAACATTTCCTGGTTCGGTGCTTTCTTCACTGGCTTGGTAGCGGAGACCTTCCATATGATGATGGTCTTCCTCACCCATATGAATGACGTCGACCGAGCCTATTCGATCGTCAAAGGCTTAGGCTTACCGATGGTCTTGCTTAATGGCGCGGCCGTCTTATTGGCCTCGATACTCAGGAACATCCTTTATAAGACCAACTCCACGAATAAGAAGAAATCCCTCCATAGGCAGATTGGGTTACGTTTATTCTTAACGATCTCCGCTTCAGCCATTCTTACGACCACCTTCACCTATTTCGTCTTTGAGCAGGTCAGCTATAAGAACGCGAGGGAATCTTTGACTTCGGCCTTAGACGAAGTCGCCAATACGGTCGAGGCTTTAGGGGATCAGAAGACTTTAAGCATCGCTAAGAGCGTGGCTAACGAACTGGATAATATAGAGACGCCGAGCAATGAAGTGCTTATTTCCTTAAGCGAGGAATATGGGGTCAAGGAGATCAATTACATCTCAAGGACTTATGTGATTACCTATTCCACCAATCCGGAATATATCAATTTCTCGATGTATGGCGAGGAGCGCGGCAACCATTATCAGTCCGAGACTTTCATGGACAATCTTTTCCGCGAAGGGGCATATGTCGCGAAATTTTCCACCAATGAATACGGCGTTTATATGAAATACGCCGGGGTGAGGCTAGATAATGGCGATTATGTCCAGATCGGACTAGACGCCAATGATTTCGGCGCGGCGATCGGCGCGGAGATCGATGTTGCCGCTTCTTACCGCCAGGTAGGAAGAACGGGCTATATCCTTTTGGCCGATGGAGAAGGGAACATCGTCGGTCAGACTTATAAGGACAATGTCTTATCTAAGATTGGTTTAAGCCTAGACAATAAAAAAGATGACGGCTATTACAAAGCCATCTTGAGGGTCGAAGACTCTGGCAAGACCATCAAGAGAGACATCTATTATTCTTTCCGTAATCTCGGCGGTTATTACATTTTGTCTCTTCTTCCTTTGGAAGAGGTCAATTATAACCGCGACTTAAGCTCTTTAATCACCGTCTACACAGAAGACATCATCTTCTCGGTCCTCTTCATGATCGTTTATTCCCTAATCGAGCGATTCATCATCAAAGACATCGATAAGGTTAACGGTTCCCTGATGAAGATCACTAAAGGTGATTTAAATGCGGTGGTGGATGTCCATGGCTCGCGGGAATTCAGCTTATTGTCCCGCGATATCAACCAGACCGTCGAGGTCCTTAAGAGCTATACTGAGGCGGAGAAAAACCGCGTGAAGCAAGAATTATCCTTCGCCCAAAGCATCCAGAATTCCTCTATGCCTAATGTCTTCCCTCCTTTCCCTAACCGCAAAGACATCGATATCTATGCGAATATGAAGGCCGCGAAGATGGTCGGCGGCGATTTCTATGATTTCTATTTCCTGCCTGATGGGAAACTTCTTTTCCTAGTCGCCGATGTCTCCAATAAAGGCGTTCCCGCCGCGATGTTTATGATGCAGACCAAAGCGACGATTAAGTCTCTGGCCGAAACGGGTTTGCCGGCGGAAGAAGTCATGACGAGGGCCAATGCGAAGCTTTCGGAAGGCAATGACGCGTCGATGTTCGTCACCGTGTGGCTGGCGACTTTGGATTTGACCAAAGGGTTGCTCCGTTATGTCTCAGCTGGCCATAACCCGGTTTTGATAAGGCACGGCAATGAGCAATATTCCTATTTATCTGGCAAACGCGGCTTTATTCTCGCCGGCATGGATGGCGTCAAATATAGCGCGAACGAGATTAAGCTCTCCCCGGGCGATCAGCTTTTCCTTTATACCGATGGCGTCACCGAAGCCAAAAACGGGGCTGATGCCTTCTATGGCGAAGAACGATTGAAAGAGGTTATTAACGCCCACCTTAAGGAAGGGCCGACGGAGATAGTCAAGTCAGTCGGAGAAGATGTCGCCTCCTTCGTCGGTGAGGCGGAGCAATTCGATGACATCACCATGCTTTCCATACGCATGAATTCCTATCAAGGCAACAACGTCCTCCACACGATGGTCAGGGAAGGCGTCACCGAAGAAGCGATCGAATATCTCGAGAAGAGGCTTCGCCGCAACTCCTTCAGCGAGAAGACCATCAACAAGATCAATATCATTACCGACGAAATCGTAAGCAACATCGCGAAATATTCAGGCGCCGTCTATTGCGAGATCTCCATGGCTTATAGCCCACAGGAATTAACCCTCGAATATATCGATGACGGCGTGCCTTATAACCCGTTAGAGGAAGAAGAGCCGGATATTAACGTCCCGGCTGATGAACGCCGTATCGGCGGGCTTGGTTTATTCATGGTTAAGAAGATGTCCAAAGAGATGTCTTACGCCCGTAAGGGAAATAAAAACATTCTCCACGTAAAGGTCGATTACGAAAGGTAAGGAGGTAACCTATGGAAAATGTCGAAAAACTCATTAAGGAAAATGGGACCATCATCCGAGTAAAAGGCAGGATGGATTCCGGGAACGTCAGCGCCATCGAAGAAGCGATCGGCGAAGTCAAGGAACCGGTGGTCATCGATTTGGATGAGCTTGAATACACTTCCAGCGCCGGTCTTCGTTTGATCCTCAAAATCAAGAAAGCCCATCCTGACACCAAAGTTATCAATGCCAGAAGCGAGGTCTATGAAGTCTTCGAGATGACCGGCTTCACCGAGATGATGGAAATCCATAAGGCTTACCGGAAAGTCTCGGTCGAGGGTTGCCAGGTCATCGGCAAAGGGGCGAACGGCATCGTTTATCGCCTTGACCCGGATACGGTTGTCAAAGTCTACCTCAATGACGATTCCCTCGATGTGATTCAGCATGAAAGGGAAGTGGCCAAATTAGCCTTCGTCTTAGGCATCCCGACCGCGATGAGCTATGACGTCGTCAAGGTCGATAACCATTACGCCTCGATGTTCGAGATGATTGACGCCAAGAGCTTTGCCACTCTTTTAGGAGAACCCGATGTCGATATCGATAAACTTGCCAAAGAATACGCCTCTTTGGTTAAGCTCATCCATTCTACCCACGTCCCTGATCATCAGCTTCCTTCGAAGAAAGAAGCCGAACTAAAATGCGTCGAGAACATCAAGGACAGATTGCCTGAGGATGCCTATAAAAAGCTTCTTAAATTCTTCTGCTCCCTCGAAGATAGCGACACGATGCTCCATTGCGACCTACACATCAAAAACCTCATGATGACCGAAGACGGCATCATGTTGATTGATATGGATACCTTGGCGGTGGGGGACCCAATCTTTGAATGGGCTTCCGTCTGGAGCGCATATGTCGGTTATGGCATCGCCGATCCGAAGAACGCCGAGAAGTTCTTTGAGGCCCCGGGAGAGGCGATAAATAAATTCTATAAACGCTCTCTTGCTTATTATTGGGGAAGCGAAGACGAAGCTTTCCTCAACAAGAAAGAAGAAGAAGCCTCGATCGTCGCCCTTCCGCATATCATCGATCACTATATCCGTCACTCTAAGACCCTAGAAAGCGAACTTTCCATCAAGAAGTTGATCGCCCTTTTGGACGAAGTCGAATAAAGAAGATAAAAACGATTTACCGATTAGTCTTTTCGTTTCCTTTCCTGCGCCTATTTTATTGCGCCTTTATTGATGAAAAGTAGAGAAATAGTCGCATAAAGACGATTAATTCGGGCTTATTTATTTGAGTGGTTGGACCTTGAACGTCAGGGAGATATTTTATCTAGCTGCTTAACTATTTTTTTAAGTTTTTGCTATTCGGTTAAAAAGTTGAAAAACGTAGTTATTTGCGCCTTCTTTTTAGTTATACTAAAAACTATCTCCAAAGGAAGGAACATAATGAAGAATCTCTTTGACGTAATAAACCCGAAAATGTTCTCCGTCTTTGCGAGGGACGATAGAAGAAGCAATTATGAGATCTTGTCCATGATATACCGCCTCTACACGAGGGATGGCTTATCGGACACGCTTGATAAAGACGACATCCATTTCGCTTTGATGCGTTATTTCCAAACGCACGTTTTCGATGACCTCGAGGATGAGAATGGAATCTCCATCAATAACGCCTCGATCAGGGAAAAGGCCAGAATCAAGGTCCGCCAATTCAAGAAGGCCGGCTGGCTCGAGGAAGATAACACCGAAGGCTTCCGTACGACCATCGGCTTAAATGACTGCGCCCTCGCGATGCTTGAACTCTTCGATGAGATGGTCGACCGCTTCGACCGTCCGCTCGAGTACAGCGGCTATTTCTATACCATCTATTCTTTGCTTTTAGACTTCAATGACTATAAGCAATCCAAGGCCCGCTTAGAGCAGGTCTTCACCAACACCAGGTATCTGTTTAACGGTCTCCAGGGCCTTAACTCCTCCATCAAGCGCTTCATCCAGCAGCTCATGGACGATAACCAGTCCACCCCAGAGGTCGTTCTCCATAACCTCCTTGTCAAATATCGTGAGCAGGTCCTCGTCACTGTCTTTAATAACCTCAAATCCAAAGACTCCCCGGACCGTTACGTCTCCTTCATCCTCGATAAGCTCCGCAAGATCCGTTATGAGGACTTCGACGTCATGTTCGAGGGCTACCTTGCCTCCCTTAACGAAGTCCCTCTCCCAGATAGGGAACTTGCCCTAAAAGAAGAGCTCATCGAGAAGCTTGATGATACGATCGACCGCTTCATGGCCGTCGATGGCTTCGTCAACGCGATCGATGCCAAGAACACCAAGTACCATGACGCGGCCTTAAGCAAGATTAAGTTCTTGATGAATAACGGCCGTGATATCACGGGTCTAGTGGACAATGCCTTAAAGAGCTTAAAGAGCGAAGGCAGAGTCCCGGATTATGGCGAGGTCATCCCGATCTATTGCCAGGAGACCTTGGACGAAGAATCCCTCTATGTCAAACCATTCAACCGCAAGAAGGTCGATGCCACCCCGGCGAGCAAGCCAGTGGTTAGCCTTGAGGAACTCCAACGTCATGCGGCCGTCTTATTCCGCGATGACAAACTCTCCAAGGAAGAGATGAATCGCTTCGTTAAGAAAGCCCTTGGCCATAAGAAGAGCATCGAGGCTTGGGAGATTCCGACCAACAACCTCGACGACATCATCAGGCTCCTCATGGTCCAGCTCTATAGCGGCTATGACGACATGTGCTACAGCGTCGTCTTCGAAGAGAAAACCTATACGGCGTGCGGATATATCCTCAACGCCTTCACCATTAACAAAAAGGAGGTCACAGCATGATCGACAAGCTTACGGCGCTTGATATGTTCGCCGAGAATTACCGTCCATTAAGCGAAACGAAGAAGAGCGAATTCGCCCGCATCGTCTCGCGTCTACTTAACAGCACCTTCCTCTTCAGGGGCAAAGAAGGGGACACCAACGACTTTTATGCCGTCATCGAGAAGAAGGAGTTATTTAGTTCCTATCTTGCGATGCTCGACTACGAATTAATCTGCGATGAGGATAACGCCCTCGTCATGATTAGAAACGTCGAAGGCCGTAACCGCGTCCACCTCAATAAGTTCGACACGGTCGTCCTCCTAATTCTAAGGAAGCTCTATAACGTCAAGAAAGGCGAGGTCAGCTTCGAGGATAAGGTCATCGTCGACGTCGAGACCATCATCGAGGAAGTCCGCACCGCGCAGATCTTCGACGAAGAGAAGAAGGCTACCGCATATGAAGAGACCTTCCGTAAACTCCGCCGCCACAAGATCATCGACTTCGCCGGCAGCAAGGTCGACGAGAACATGAATATCCAGATTCTCCCATCCATCTTGGTTATCCTCCCGCAGGATAGCTTGGTCGACTTCGCGAAACGCTTAGAGGCTTTCCGCGTCAAGGAAGAGGATAAAGAGAATGCCGAGGAGGCTAATAGCAATGAAGACGAAAACGCTGACTAAGATCAAACTTATCAACTGGCACGGTTTCTTCGACGAGACTATCCCAGTGAGCGATTCCATCCTTCTCACCGGTGAGAACGGCTCTGGTAAATCCACCCTCGTCGACGCGCTTTATTTCCTCCTTTCCGGCGGTGAGACCAATAGATTCAACGTCGCGGCTAATGACTCCACCAACCGTACCCTTGAATCCTATATGCGCGGCAAAACCGGCGTTGAAGGCAAATCCTATTTACGCGCGGAGACCCCGCTTATCAGCCACCTTGCCCTCGAATTCTTAGATAGGGCCACCAACGAATACTTTGTCTTAGGCGTCTGCCTTGAAATCCAGGAAGGCCGTGAAGGCAAAGTCCTTAGATCTTTCTACAAGATCGATGGCGAGCTTAAGGAGGAGTACTACTCCTTTGAGGAAGCCGGAGTTAAGAATTATCGGAACTATCGCGCGATGAGCAAAGAGCTCGGCGAGAAGGTCCACGAAATCGAAGGCGCCCGTAAAGATATCCGCGCGAGACTCTATAGCGCGCTTGGCATCGATGATGGCATTAAGTATTACGAAATCCTCGCCAAGGCGATGGCCTTCAAGCCAATCCCTGACGTCAATGACTTCGTTTATCAATTCCTTATGCCAGAGGCCGACGTCAATGTCGATAACATCCGTTCCATCGTCTCTGACTACGCCCAGATCCAATCCGCGATCAGAAGAGATAAAGCCAAGAAGGAAATCTTAGAGAAGATCATCGAGACCGGTGATAAGCTCCATGACTCCATCCTTAGGGCCAAACTCCTCCATGCCGCGGAGATCGAACAGCAGATTCAGCTCTACACCAAACGTAAAGAAGACTATGAAAAGAGACTCGCTGTTTCTGATAACAACGTCAAAGAAGCCATTTCCGCCCAGAAGAGGGCCGATGACAATATCAAGGAATTCCAGGTCCGCCTCTTTGCCATGGAGCATAGCGACTCCTATCAGCAATTAGCCGACTTAGACAAGGAGATGTCCTTCGTCGAGAAAGATGTCCAGAAGGCCGCGAAAGAAGCGGAAGCCTTGGACATGGAACTCGCCAGAGAAAAAGACATCGCCAAAACCTTAGGCTTCAAGGTCGATTTAGGAACTCCGCTTGCCTCCCATGACCAGAAGGGATTGCTCCTTGCCGTCCGTGATTACCGCAAGTTACTCAGCGAAGAAAGAGAGAAGGTTGGCTCCAAGCGTTATGCCGCCTCTATGGAGATAACCGCCTTAAAAGAAAAGAAAGCCGCCCTTGAAGAGAAGATGCACGGCTTCCGTCGTGGCGTCCCTGACTATGACCCAATGGTCAATAGCCTCATCTCCGTCATCGAGCAGGGCATCTTGCAGGAAGAAGGCGTTGTCGTCCACGCGACCCCATTATGCGAACTTATCGATATCGCCCCAGGCGAAGAGGAGTGGAGAGACGCCGTCGAAGGTTATCTCAACACCCGCCGCTTCGACCTTTTGGTGCCGGAGAAATATTACGATAAGGCCATCGCTATCTACGAAAGAGAAAAGAACGTCCGTCATATCTATGGCGTCGGTTTAGTCAATACCGCGGCTATCAGATCCACGGAAGTCTTACCGGATTCCCTCGCCGAGAAAGTCGTCACCAAAGACGATAAGGCAAGACGTTATTGCGATTACCTTTTAGGCCAGCTTGTCTGCGTTGAGAACGAACAGGAACTCAAACGTCATGATGCGGCTATCACCAAGACCGTCATGGTCTACCGTAACCATGCGGCCAGACAGACCAGACAAAGCGTCTATCAGACTCCGTATATCGGAAGAAGCTCCATCGCCCTTCAGACCAGTAACATCGAAAGGGGCCTAAGGGAGATTGAATTCTCCTTAAAGCAAAGAGAGGACGAACTTAGGAAATATAGCGAGCGTTTAGCCATCATCGAACGTTCTTCTCTCCCGCTTAACCTTGATTCGGCAGGGGAAGTTTGGAATAACCTCGATGCGAGCGAGAGTAAGCTCACCCGCCTCCAGAAACAGAAGGCGATGTTAGAGAAGATGGACCAGGAAGGCGGCGAAGCCATCGCCTCCCTCAAAGAGGAAATCAAGAAACTCGAAGCCGAAAGAGAAGGCGCGATCGAGAAGCAGCGTGCCCTCTCCGCGGAGAAGAGCAAATACGAGACCCAGGTCTATAATGCGAACGCCGCCCTTGAATCGATGGTCCCGGAAAGAGATCAGATGCTCGAGGACTTAGAGGTCGCGGCCCACTTACCAGACTTTATGGCCAACCAGCTTGTTGAGCTCAATAAGGTCAAGGAACTCCTTGATGAAGCCGACCGCGAGGAAAGAGACGCCAACCGCAAACTCGTCCGCTACATGAGCGACTATGTCAACGAATTCCATTTCGATGCCGTCCCTGAGGTTGAATCCCTCGACGTCTTCCATAGCGAATATAACCTCGTCGTCAAACGCGACTTGGCCCAGTTCGAGGAGAAGGTCGTTAGGATCCAGGGCGAAGCGGCCGAAACCTTCAAAAACGAATATATCGGCAAAATCCGTAAGCTCATCCTCCAGGAAGAGAAAGACATCCAGAAGCTTAACGCCATCCTCCAGGAACGCCCATTCGGCAGCGATCAGGAAGTCTACCAATTCAAGATCGGCAGAAGCTTAGATGATGCCTTCGGCGTCTATTACGACATCTTCAAGTCCAATAAGGACTACAGCGATAAGGACTTATTCACCAATCAGCTTGATGATAAGGACCTCATGCTCATGAGAGACTTATTCAACCGTCTCACCACGATCGACGCGGATGAGAAGACGATGAAGCTCATCAAGGAATACACCGATTACCGTAAGTTCATGAATTACGATATCGTCATCACCAATAAGCGTGGTGAGGTGTCTTACTTCTCCAAGATCAACAAAGAGAAGTCCGGTGGTGAGACCCAGACCCCGTTCTATGTCATCATCGCCGCTTCCTTCGACCAGATTCTCACCAATTCGATCGGCAGGAAGTCCGCGGGATGCCTCCTTATGTTGGACGAAGCCTTCAACAACATGGACGGCGACCATATCGACTCCATGATGGATTACTTCACCTCCTTAGCCATCCAGCCAATCATCGTTGTCCCATCTCAGCGTGCGAAGGCGATTATGCCTTATGTCGGCACGACCGTCGGTCTTGTCAAGATCGATGGGGTCATGAACCCAATCGTTCAACGTAAGGAAACGACCGTCACCGATATCATCGAATAAAGGAAACTAGCCCTGCTTGCAGGGCTTTTTCTTTATGCTCGCCCCTTCCAATAAGCATTTGATTTTGCTATGCTATGCTAAAGTTAAAAAATAGGGAGTTCAATTTATGCAAAAACCTAACAATTTGAGTTTGGCCGCACTCATTTGCGGCATAGTTGCCGTCGTTTTCTGCTTTATTCCGGTTCCGGGCTTCACGCTTTACCTCGCCATCGGCGGTTTGGGACTCGGCATCACTGCGATCGTTCTTGGTGCTAAAGGCATGAAGAACGCCAAAGTCACTGGCGAAGGCGGTGGCATGGCCGTTGCTGGTCTTGTCACTGGCATCATCGCCACTGTTATCTGTGGTTTGTTTGTTCTTTGCGTCGCCTGCGCGATTGCTGGTCTCGGCTTTTTGGCCGGTATGTATGGCTCTCAAACCGTTGGCGCCGTCATTTTATAAGTAGTTCTAAATGCTGCCAGACATCGAGTTTAACGGTCGATCGATTTCCTTTTATGCCATTGCGGCGTTAGTGGGTATTCTCGTCGTCCTGGCTTTCATCCTAATCTACACAAAGAAGAAGGGGCATGATGAGATTTTCATGCTTTACCTTCTTCTTTTTGCGTCTATCGGCATCGTCTTAGGCGGACATATTCTTTATGCCATCACGGTTTTCGATAGGATCATCGCTTTCTTTAATAACCTTCATACCGTAACGAACTTCCTGATATTCATCGATTGGATGGTTTTCATCTTCGGCGGTTCGGTCTTTTATGGTGGCCTTTATGGCGGTATGTTCGCCGCTTGGCTTTATGCGAGAAAGAAGAAGCTTGATTTGGATCCATACATTGGAATTGGGGCCCTTTGTATTCCTTTATTTCACACCTTTGGCCGCATCGGTTGCTTTTTGGGTGGCTGCTGCTATGGCGTGGAATGGGAATATGGGATTGATTTAGCGCATTCGCACGCCCCGGGAGCGGCAGGGGTTCCACGTTTTCCAATCCAGTTAGTAGAATCGGCTTTTTGCCTAATGCTATTCTTCGTCCTTTTTTATCTTTTCGACAAAAGAAAGTGGAAAGGGAAACACATTCTTTTCATTTATCTTCTTTCCTATGGAATAGTTAGATTTATTATCGAATTCTTTAGGGGCGACACTTACAGAGGCTTCTTCCTCGGTTTATCTACTTCGCAGATAATTTCCCTATTAACTGTTATCGTGGTTTTGATACTAATCATTTTTGAAAGGCGCAAGAAAAAGGCGACCGAAATCAACAGCCAAGTAAACTAAAGGTTATCGTGACTCTCTAATCTACTCTTTCGTCGTGCTGGATGGCGTCTTTGATTTTTCTTAACCAATTAACGCCTTCGAGCCTTGTTTCGTTCTCGTAATGGTAGCCACAGAAACGGCAGGTGTATTTATGTACATAATTGCGGTTCTCGGTGACGGTGGCGGATACGGTTTCGCCTTGGATTGAGCCGGACTCCGAAGAGCCGTCGGAATACTCTACCGTATAAGTGCCGACGGTCCCGATGTGCGTCTCTGCTCCATAGTCATAGTCTTTGCCCGTCAGCGCGCTTGAGCCGGT
>ONCO01000008.1 GCA_900316365.1 uncultured Erysipelotrichaceae bacterium | reverse complement strand
ATGATGGGCCCAAAACGCGTCGAACTCCTCGAGAAGATGGTCGCCTACAACACCCACAAGATCGACAAATCCGAAGCTGGCGCTGGTGCTTCTGGCATCGTCAAGTCCGCTTTCCAGAAACAGTTGCTTGGCAAACACATCCGTTACTGCATCTCCGGTGGCGGTTATCTCTCCCCGAAGACCGCTTCCCTTATCAACGGTATCGGCTATCCGCTCTATAACGGCTATGGCATGACCGAAATCGGCGTCTCCAGCGTTGAGATGAGCCCGAATGTCGAGCAGCGTCTTAAAGGCTCCATCGGTAAGCCGCTCTATGGCATCGAATATAAGATCGAACCTCTCGAAGGCAGCGATGACGATTCCATCGGCGAACTCCTCGTCCGTTCCGACATCGTCCATACCCGCGAATACTTAGGCGGCGCCCTCACCCGCATGAACTATGAGGACGGTTTCTTCCGTACCGGCGACATCGCTTCCCGCGACGAGCAGGGCTACTACTACATCAAGAGCCGCATCAAAGATACGATCATCCTTGCCAACGGCGAGAACGTCTACCCAGACGAAATCGAAGACTACTTCAAGGATGTTAAGCACATCAACCACTGCGTCGTCTTAGGCGCCAAGCCAAAAGGCGAAAGCGAAGAGATGATCTGCTTAGTCGTTGAGGTCGAGAACTCCATGAAGGCTGAGGATATCGCCCAGCTTAAGCAGGACATCAAGTCCATCAACGAATCCCTCCCAAGCGAAAAGAGAGTCAGAAAGATCTTCTTAGACCGTCACCCGCTTCCAATGTCCAACAACATGAAGATCAAGCGCGTCACCGTCAAGAAAGGCCTCGAAGAAGGCTCTGATGACTACCTCGACTTCGAAGGCAAGAGAAAGAAGGTCTCCTTCGAAGGCTATGACGCCGAAAGAGTCGCGGCTATGCAGACCGCTGTCGCGAAGATCTTCTCCAACGTCTTGCTCCTTCCGGAATTCAAGATCGACTACAACGCCGACTGGGGCGCTGACCTCTCTGGTGACTCCATGAGCTACATCGAGATGATCCAGGCCATCGAAACCGATATCGGCGTCAAGATCCCAGATAGCCTCTTCGGTTCCCTTATGACCGTCAACGACTTCGCCAAACAGATCCTCGACATGCAGGATGGCAAAGCGAAAGACGGCGACAAATAAGCCTAATCAATAATGAAAAAACCTCGAGCCAATCGAGGTTTTTTGTTTTATGCTAAACGGAAGTTTGTTAGGAACAAGGTGAAGGCGTATTCGCCATCGACACGTCCGCTGAGGATTGATTTGTCAGTGGCATAAAGCTGTTCCATGATGCGGCTTAGCCTTTGCTCTGTAATGCGGAACAAGGACTTAATGGCAATCTCTGCGCGGATAGGTTTGCAGCCTAATTCCTGCCCGATCATGCGGGAGTCATAGCCTTTCGCGTCAAGGAAACGGACTTGGTCAAGGAAGACGAACTGCTTGGCCAATAAGCCAATGAGGGTAATCTCCTCGATGGAGTTACGGCTCTTTAGGTCACGGTAAATCTTCAGGGCTTGGTGATTGTCGCCACGAGTTAAGGCGTTGCTCATCTTAAAGATGTCATCCTCAACATAAGGCGCGACCATCTCTTCGATCGTGGCGATGGTGATATCTTCGCCTGAAGAATAGGCGATAAGCTTCTCGGCCTCATTCTTGAAGCGGCCATAATCCCCATCAACGCGAAGGGAGAGCTCCCTAGTTGCCTGGAAATCGATATTCACGCCTCTTTTAGCGAAGTAAGAAGGGATGTATTTAAGCCAGCCATCCGGGGTCAAAGTCTTGACCTCATCGACTTTTCCTCCCGCTTCAACGATGGCTTTGTAGAAGAGATTCTTCGTGTCCACCGCTTCATCGTAAAGGAGGAAATAGAGATCAACATCCGGGTTTGGATGACGTAAGTATTCAAGCAAGTCTTCTGGGCGATCGTCCTTAGATGGCTTCCATTTGGTTTTGCTCTTAAGGAACTGGCAATTCTCCAAGACGATGCATTTACGGTCGAATGATAAAGAAAGCATCTCGCATTCCCTGGCGGCTTCGCTTAAAGGGGTCACGAGCATATCGAAAGAGACGAAATTGAATTCGGTCTTTTCAGGGAAATCCTTTTTGATGAGTTTGGACGCGGCTTCCTTCGCCATGACGTCCTGCTCGGAGAAAATCAGGTGAATCATGCCTAGTTATTATAACTTAGGCATCACGAATTTTTGATAGGTAATCGTGCCCTCAACGTCGGTTCTTCTGATCTCGATGTTTAAAGACTCTAATCTGGCGATAACTTCTTTGTCCGGATGGCCGTAATGGTTCTTATAGCCGACGGAGATAATCGCCGTATCTGGAGTGACGGTTTTTAGGAAATCTAAAGAGCTACTTGTCTTAGAACCATGATGCCCAGCCTTAAGGATATCGCAATCGAGGGTTGGATAATCTTTGATTATCTCTTCCTCTATCTCTATGGGAGCATCGCCCATAAATAGCCATTTCTTGTCCATGAAATCCATTCCTAAAACCAGGGACTTTTCATTCTCGTCAGAGGCTTTGTAATGGTTGTAATTTGTTAAGGTTACGTTACCGAAGGTAAGCGGAAAAGATTCGGTAGAATCGATGAATTTGCCTACTGAGTAGTTCTTTAATAAAGAATCCTTGGCCCCGATATGGTCGTAATCGCCGTGGCTAGCGATAAGATAATCAAGATGATAAATCCTCTTCTTCCTTAAATAAGGAATGAGCACCTCTTCCGCCATATCGAAGGAGATATTGCCTCCAGTGTCTAGAAGCGCGGCGTGGTAACCATCGCGGATCAAGATGCTATCCCCCTGCCCGACATTTATAAAACTGACCTCTTGAGTCACCGCGGGCCCTAATGGCACTAAGGATGTTACATACAATGCCATGTTGGCAATTAGTATCTTTATTACCATGCCATTATGGGCCATGCTCCAGAAATAGAGGACGAAAAACAGGGAGAAATAATAAAGGGCGATCTGGAATGATGATGGGGCCGTTAAGGGAATGGAAAAGTCTAATCTCGACATCGATTTTAGGATGCTCATCAAGAAATTTGAGTAGCCGATAAGTATCATCCTGAATGGAGTGCTCAAAAAGGAGAACCAACCAAGGAAACTGAAAATCCCTAGTAATGGAATCATCAAGGAAGAGAAGAAAGGATATAGGAAATGGAGGGTGTAGCCACTTAAAGAGATAGGAAATACCACAAGATATACTACTAAAAGACTGATAACGCCCCTCCACTCGCGCCTATTCCTATTTACCATGCACATGGAAAAGTAATTAAAGAACGAGATGCAGAATCCTAGTAAGTATCCCATCTGATAAGCATTAGTCGCGTCAAAAGCAAGAAGCAACAGACCAACGAAAGAAAGAATATCGAGGTAAATAAACCTATCTTTCAGCTTGTAATGGTTCACATAGCTAAACAGCCTTGTTAGATAACTTCGCCAGACGCCGATCTTCTTGGGGGCGAAAAACAAAAAGAAGGTCGCGAAAATAAGGGTGATCGTCTTGCTCTTTTTCTCATGAAGCCCGCTTGAAAAGAATCTCTCAATCGTCCTGACGATGAATCCATAAACGATTCCTGAGGCCGAGAAGAGATTAATTAGACCCAGGGAATCCGCTAGCGAAGCGCCTAATGAAGACGAATCCCTTCTGCCGAAGAGGACGCACTCCAATAAATAACGCGTCTCGCCGGAAAAAGCGGAAAGAAAAGAGACTTCTCTTTGCCTCAACCTAAAAGGCCTAAGGAAAAGGGTCGATGTCTCTTTGGCGGTGAAAGATTTAAATATCCCCTTCGTCTCTAAGTAACTTTTGAAATCGAAACGGGATTCGTATGTCGTGAAGGCTAAGTCTTCGCTTTTGCCCTTCAAAAGGAGGATATCCCCTACTTCACGTAGAGAATTCCTCTCGGATACATAATATTTGTGAAATCCGGTCCACAAGACGTAATAAGAACTCTTGGCTTCGATTACGACTCCTCTGAGCTCTCCCCCATTGGGGTATGGGAGAAAGCGCAGAGAGCCGAGTGCCGCCCCTACGGCGAGCCCGATCAGCTCCATTCTCAGAACTTTCTGCCCATGGGATAGCAAGAAACCAATTAAGAATAGAGCTGCGCCGGAGAAAAGCGACACTAAGGAGAAGTCCTTAACGAGGAACAAACCCGCCAAGGTGCCCAAAAAGAAGCCTAAGAGAGCCATATCAGGCGCTCTTAAGGGTGATGTGGTCCCTGGCCTTGGTGAAGGTCGCTTCTCCGATGCCAGGAACATTTTTAATGTCCTCCAGCCTATGGAATAAGGAAGTCGAGGAGCGATATTCAAGGAGCGAGGTTGCGACCGCGTCTCCAAAACCAGGAACATTCATAAGGGCGGCTTTATCGGCCGCGTTGATATTCACCTTCTCTAACGGCGTGATAGAGCAGGTATTCGAGTTATCGTAGATCGGGGCGATATAAAAACTCATGCCGCTTTCGACGATATAGTCGGTTTCATAGCATAATGGGTCGGCGTTTGAGGTGACGCCGCTAGCCTTCTCGATGGCTTGGCCTAAGGTCGCGCCCTTTACTAAATAATAGGTTCCTGGGCGCGTGACCTCGCCGGAGAGGGTTACGGTAAGGCTATCGTCCTTATCCGCAGAGATGGAATTGCTGGTGTTATAGGCATCCGCGTTGATATCTCCTTCTACGACTGAGAAGGCCACGATGCCAATGAGTGTCGCAATGACGACGAAGATGATGATCTTAAACATTTTTTATCCTCCTGCTTATTAAGTAGTAAGGAAGAAGCAAAAATGGTTGTAAGTGTTTTTTGACAGTGTTTAAAAAGACGAAAAAAGCCACGAATTAATCGTGGCTTTCAGTTTTTGAGAAATCTTATTTAACAGGGGCTTCTTTGGAAGCTTTGATGATTTCGATTTCGTATGGATCTGGAGATTCGACTGGAACTCTGGAACCTGGAACCTGACCCATAATGGCCTTACCGAGAGCGGATTCGTTGGAAACGTAAGCGAACGGTTCGGCGAATGGATCGGCTTCGATCGTGGAGACCAACTTAACGGTGCTGACCTCGTTGGTGGAAAGGTCACGATAGGTGACGAAGTTCTCGAGGTAGATCTTCTTGCCGGCCTTCTCGCCTTCGCTGCTGGAATCGACAACGATGGCAACATCGAAGATGTGCTCGATTTCAGTGATGCGGGATTCGACTTTCGCCTGACGATCACGGGCGGCATCGTATTCGGAGTTTTCGGATAAGTCACCCTGAGCACGGGCTTCTTTGATGGCCTGAATAACATCAGGACGTTCAACGTCGATGAGGTTGCGGTATTCTTCCTGCAACTTCTTGTAACCCTCTTGGGTCAAAATCATTTTATCTTCTGCCATTTTACTGTCTCACTTTCGCGCGGTTGTATTATACGCGCACAATAAGGGAGCAACAAGGAATATATTATTTCCTTGCCTCCGAGATTTTTGGATCGTCCATGTAGGTGTTGAACATCTCTTCCGCTTCTTCCTGCTCCTCTTCGGTGCAGTATTCGAAATGCTCACCGTCGGAAGTGCCCAAGACGATGACGTCTTCCGGGGTTTCTTCACGGTAAAGGAAATAGAAGCGTTTGTTATCTCTTTCCGGGTTATCGTAGAAGAAGAGAATCTTGAATAATTCCTCAGTTCCATCATCAGCAATGATGGTAAGTTCGTTATTTTCTTTTTCTTCCATGGGTTCCTCCTTAGAACAACTCTTTCATTTTAGCGGAAGCTTCGTCGAACTTCGAGGCTGCTTTAGCAGAACCGGAAGCCATTTCTGGTTTTCCGCCGCCGCGAGCATCGAGGATTGGGGCGATGGCTTTGATGATGTTGCCCGCGCCGAGCTTCGCGCCTTTGCCACCGGCAAGGACGACAAGCGGAGCGTTACCTTCTTCGCCGCCAAGAAGCATAACCGCATAGTCTTCATAGACGACTTTGAGGTTATCGCCCAAACGGAGCAAGGCATTGCGGTCTTCGCCTTTGACGTATTTGGCAAAGACATGGACGCCATTAACTTCGACGAATTCATCCGCGAGTTTCTTCGCATTCGCGCTAGCCATCTGATCTTTGATGGAGGCAAGTTCCTTCTTCAACGAAGAAGTCTCAGTCATAAGGGACTTCTCTTTGCCGATTAAATCCTTATCGGAGATACCGCCGAAGAGGGATTCGGCTTCGTTAAGAAGAGCGCGCTTCTGGGCGAGATATTTGATCGCGCCTAAGGAAGTTCTACCCTGGATACGACGGGTGCCAGAGGAGACGGCTTCTTCGCTTTCGAGGACGAATAAACCGATGTCTTCGCTGTTTTTGACGTGGGTGCCACCGCAGAATTCCTTGGAATATTCACCAAAGGTGACGACTCTGACGGTCGAACCATATTTCTCGGAGAATTCCATTTCCGCGCCAAGCTTCTTGGCTTCTTCGATAGGAAGTACGTGGGTGACTTCCTCAATCGCGGAATAGATCTTCTCATTGACCTCATTCTCGATTCTTCTTTTCTCATCCTCGGTTAAAGCGCGGAGGGAGGTGAAGTCGAAACGGAGGTAATCTTCATTCTGGAAGCTGCCCTTCTGGTCGACATGCTCGCCAAGGACATTGCCGATAGCGGCGTGGAGCAAGTGGGTAGCGGAATGGTTCCTCATGATGAGGTGACGCTTAAGGGAATCAATCTTTAAGGAAAGCTTATCGCCGACTTTGACCTGGCCAAATTCGACTTGAACATGATGTAAATGCTGACCAGCTGGAGCCTTGCCGACGGAGATGACGTTGGCTTTGAAATCCTCGCCTTCGATGACGCCACTATCGCTGACCTGGCCGCCGGATTCGGCATAGAACGGGGTGACGTCAAAGGCGATGTCGCCTTCTTCGTCGATCATATCAACGGCTTCGCCATTGACGAATAAGCCAGTGACTTTAGCCTCTAAGCTTTCTTCCTCATAAGTGAATTCGCTTGGGGTCTTGAAAGCTAATAAGTCTTTGGACTGTTTGTGGAAGGATTCAACTTCGCCACGAGCATTTCTCGCGATCTCACGCTGTTTTTCCATGCAGGCGGCAAACTTTTCCATATCGACGCTGCCACCATTCTCTTCAACGATTTCCTTAGTCAATTCGATTGGGAAGCCAAAGGTATCATAGAGTTTGAAGGCCTCTTCGCCACTTAAATCCTTATGGTCGGCAAGAACTTCGCGGAGAAGTTTCTCGCCAGAGGAAAGGGTCTTAACGAACTTCTCTTCCTCGCTGCGGATCATCTTGACGACGATGTCTTTCTTATCGCCGAGGTTTGGATAGAAGTCGCTATATTCCTTAACGACGACATCGACGAGCTTGTACATGAACGGCTCGGTTAAACCAAGCTTCTGGCCATAGCGCATGGCGCGTCTAATGACGCGGCGTAAAACATAGCCGCGGCCTTCGTTGGAGAAGAAAGCACCATCGGCAAGCGCGAAGGTTAAGGTTCTCGCATGGTCGGCGATGACACGGAAGGACATAAGGTTTGGAGCCTTATATTCTTTGCCGGAAAGCTCTTCAGTAGCCTTGATGATCGGCATGAAGAGGTCGGTCTCAAAGTTGGTTTCGGTGCCCTGGAGGATGCAGGCGATTCTCTCTAAGCCAGAACCGGTGTCGATATTCTTGGATGGGAGTTCTTTGTATTCGCTGCGTGGTTTGCCAGGTTCGGCGTTGTACTGGGAGAAGACGATGTTCCAGATTTCGATGTAACGATCGTTCTCGATATCGTCCTGGAGCATCTTGATGCCAAGGTGCTGAGGATCATATTCCTCGCCCCTATCGAAGAACATCTCGGTGTCTGGGCCGGAAGGGCCTTCGCCGATTTCCCAGAAGTTGCCTTCGAGTGGAATAAGATGATCTTTCGGCATGCCGACTTTCTGCCAGAGCTCATAAGTGGCCTGGTCATGTGGCTCATAGGTCATATAAAGTTTCTCGACTGGGATGCCGAAACCGGTCTCTGGATTGGTGAGGATTTCGAAAGCCCATGGGATGACTTCGTTGCGGAAATAATCGCCGATGGAGAAGTTACCAAGCATCTCGAAGAAGGTATGATGACGCGCGGTGTGGCCGACGTTTTCGATATCGTTAGTACGGATGGACTTCTGGACGTTAACGATACGTCTGCATGGCGGAACCTCGCTGCCATCGAAGTATTTCTTTAAACCGGTAACGCCAGCATTAACCCAAAGAAGGGACTTATCGCCCTGTGGGATCAATCCAACGCCTGGGATATATTGGTGGCCTTTGGACTCAAAGAATTTAATCCATCTCTGACGGATTTCAGCGCCTTTTAATTTGTTCATAGTTCGCTCCTAAAAAATAAAAAACACCCTAACGAAGGGACGCTTTAGCGCGGTACCACCCTTCTTCACCATAGGTGCTCTCAATAGTTCCATTAACGCTGGACACGGAGGCATTACCCTCTTACACGAGAGGTGGCAAATCTCTCGGAACGCGTAAAGTTTAGCGCACTCTATCTTAAAAAGATAGTAAAACTCCGCTATCATTTTAGGTGCCATGAAAAAGATCTTTAAATCATCATTGAGCATCCTCGCTCTAAGCTTATTAGCAGTTTCCGCTTCCGCCTTTTCTTCTTCCTTCAAGGAAGCCCAATCAGCCCAAGCGGAAAACTCCACCCTTCCAAAGGAAAACATCACCCTTCGCGATAACACCGAGACAGAGATTCGTTCCTATTATTCCGCTTTGAATTCCAAAGCCGAATCCGAAAGAAGCGGCAGTAATCTCCTTAAGAACCTCAAGCCAATCCTTAAGGAAGGCATGAAATATTATTCCTACGATAACGTCTGGAAAGCTTACGAAATCACCGATCGTGACTGGACTCTTTCCCCTGCCGAGAATGATTCCTATAAAGATACGGTCTATGACCCAGCAACCTTGACTTATACGAAATATTCCTATGGTTCCTCAAGCAGCGATCCAGGCAATGACCCATACGTCCATACCCTTTATCGCGATAGGAGCAATCCCGACGCTCGCATCAAGGAATGGGGCGCGCATTCTGGCGCCAATTCCACCAACCGTGAGCATGTCTGGTGCCAATCCAGAGGATTTAAAGGCCATGATGGCAGCGCAGCCGCTTATGGCCCAGCGGGCACCGACCTCCACCACCTTATCTCTGGAGACGGCAAGGTCAACACCAATTACCATAACGACCTTCCTTATGGAAACGTCGATAAAACCAAGACTTACAAAGACGCTTCCGCTGAATTCGCCTGGTTAGCGGGAAACCTCGTCGGCACCCCGATTAAAACCTCCCCGCAGGACACTCAAGTCGAAGTCTTCGAGCCAAGGGACGAAGATAAAGGCGATATCGCGCGTGCTTGCTTCTATATGGTTGCTAGATATAACAACCTAGCAGGCGAAACCGGCGTTATCTCCGACTACGAGCCAAACCTTGCCTTAGCCGATTACGCGACCGGTACCGACGTGGCGGAATATTCCACCGACACCAAACCTGTCTATATGGGCATCATGAGCGATCTTCTTGCCTGGAACGTTCTCGATCCGGTCGATGATTACGAAATTCACCGCAACAATTTGATCTTCAATAACTACCAGAGCAACCGTAACCCATTCATCGACTTCCCAGAATGGGCCAACATCATCTGGGGTGGTGCCAGCGGCTATGCCAACCCAGCCTCTGATACGATTGCCGTCGGCGAGAACGGTCCAAGGACTCCAGAGAACCCTTCGAGTTCCGTCCCAACCTCTAAGCCAAGCTCAACCCCAACCTCCACTCCATCGTCCAAGCCGGAAGAACCAACCTCTTTCTTGGACAGCTTAACCCAGACGCAGAAGATACTCGTCATCGGCATCGCCGTTGGTGTGGTCGTCATCGTTGCGATCGTCATCATTGTTCTTGTCGTCAAAGGCAAGGTGAAAGTAAAGGTCACCAAAAAGGGAAAAGTGAAAATCAAGCCAGTCAAAACCAAGAAGAAGTCTTCATCATCAAGCAAAAAGAAAAAGTAAGGCGCTTGCCTTACTTTTTACTTTTCAGATATACGAGGGAATATATAAGTTAATGCACTAGATGTCGGTGCGTTTACCTTTATAATAAGTCTCCTCAATGATGCCGCCGCCGAGCATTCTTTCGCCATCATAGAAGACAGCGATCTGGCCTGGGGTGACGGCCTTTACAGGCGCGTGGTAATCAAGCCTCACGCGTTCGCCTTCGAAGGTCAACGTGCAGAATTGATCTGGCTGACGGTAACGGAATTTGACACCGACTTCAATCGGACCAGTCGGTTTAGGTCCGACCCAGTTGATGCCGTCGACATAGCAGGAATCAGAGTAAAGCAGTTCCTCATCCCCCGCTTTCGCGACATAGAGGATATTCTTCTTTACGTCCTTCTTATAGACGAACCAAGCGCCGCCTTCTTCGCCAGAGATACCGCCAATGCCTAAGCCATGACGTTGGCCAAGGGTGTAATAGAGAACACCGATATGTTCGCCGAGGACGCGTCCGGTTTTGCCTTCCACTATCTTGCCTTTCTGGGCGGGGAAATAATTCTGGAGGAAAGCGCGGAAGTTACGTTCGCCGATGAAACAGACGCCGGTGGAATCCTTCTTATCCATAACGGATTCAAGGTCCAACTCATGGGCGATTTTTCTAACTTCTGGTTTATCGATGTCGCTTAATGGGAAGAGGCAAGAAGCGATCTGCTCTTCGTTAAGCTGAGACAAAAAGTACGACTGGTCCTTGTTTTTATCGTGAGCCTTGTAAATATATTCAACGCCTTCATAGGTTTCTTTTCTTGCATAATGGCCCATGGCAATCTTGTCGAAGCCAAGGGATTCGGCGAATTTCTTGAAGGAATCGAATTTGATGTATTTGTTGCAGAAGACGTCTGGGTTTGGGGTACGGCCTTTCTTGTATTCATTGAGGAAGTACGTAAAGACGTTATCCCAATATTCTTTGACGAAATCGGAGCGATGGAGTTTGATGCCAAGCTTCTCAGCAACCTTCACCGCATCCCAATAGTCTTTTTCCTGTGGGCATTGGGGATCATTGACGGTTGGGTTACCAAGGTAATCTCCATTGGTTAAGGCGTCCCAATTACGCATGAATCCGCCTTCGACGTCATAGCCCTGTTTCTTGAGGAGATGCGCTCCGACCGCGCTATCGACGCCGCCGGAAAGACCAATTAAGACCTTCATTTCACGACCTCCTTGCTATCAAGCCACAAGGTAAATGGGCCGTCGTTAATAAGACTGACCTTCATATCGGCCTGGAATACGCCGGTTTGCATATCCGGGCAAAGCTCACGCATATAGCCGTTGAATTCATCGAATAAAGGACGCGCCTTTTCAGGACGCATGCAATCGACGAAGGCTGGACGGTTTCCCTCTTTGCAGTTGGCATAGAGGGTAAACTGCGAAACGCTTAAAACGTTCCCACCGACGCTAGATAGGCTAAGATTGGTTTTGCCATTCTCATCTGGGAAGACGCGAAGTTTGAATACCTTCTCCGCCATCTTCTTCAAAATCCTAGAGTCATCGCCCTCGGCAAAACTCACGAAAAGGAGGAAGCCTTTTCCGATGGAAGCTACTTCCTCATTTTCGATAGTGACTGATGCTTTTTGGACGAGTTGGACTAGGATTCTCATTTGATGTAAGCGTGAACGATAGGCGAAACTTTGACTTTCTCTTTCTGGAGTTTAAAGGCGTCATGGACGTCTTTGTAGACGGAGTCTACGCCTGTTTTGTTGGTGTAGCAAGTGGCAAGCAAATCGCCTTTCTTGACTTCGTCTCCGACTTTCTTCGCGAGGATGATGCCGGCAGACATGTCGATGACATCGCTCATAGTCGCGCGACCAGCGCCTAAACGCATCGCGGAGACGCCGATTTCCATAGAGTTGATCTGGGAGACATAACCATCGTTCTCGGCGATGATCTTGGTCTCATATTTGGCCTTTTCAAACTTCTCAGGATTCTCAAGATAGCTAATGTCCCCACCTTGCGCCTTAAAGAAGGCGACGAGTTTCTTGAAAGCTTCGCCATTATCGATGGTTTCTTTGATTTTAGCGATGCCTTCCTCATGGGTTTTGACGATATGCGCCTGCTCCAACATGATGGAACCGGCTTCTTCGACAAGCTCAACCAAGTCTTTTGGACCTTGGCCGTGCAATGTGGCAATCGCTTCTTTGACTTCAAGGCTATTGCCAACCGCTAAACCAAGCGGCTGATCCATGTCGGTGATGATGGCCCTGGTATCCCTACCAAGGGATTTGCCAATCTCAACCATCGTGGTCGCAAGAGTCTTGGCCATCTCGAAGGTTTTCATGAAAGCGCCACTACCGAATTTGACGTCCAAAAGGATGGCGTCGCTTCCAGCCGCAAGTTTCTTGCTCATGATGGAGCTAGCGATAAGCGGGATTGATTCTACCGTGCCAGTAACGTCACGGAGGGCGTACATCTTCTTGTCGGCAGGATCGATGTCCTGAGTCTGACCGATGATAGCGATGCCGATGTCGTTAACTTGTTTGACGAATTCTTCTTCGCTTAAGGCGATGCGCATGCCTGGAACGCTTTCCATCTTGTCGAGGGTGCCGCCGGTATGGCCTAAGCCACGACCGCTCATCTTGGCAAGCTTGGCTCCGTTAGCGGATACAAGCGGTCCGAGGACCAAAGACGTTTTATCGCCAACGCCGCCGGTTGAATGCTTATCGACCTTAATGCCATGGATAGAAGAAAGATCGATAGTTTCGCCACTATGCATCATGGCATCAGTGAGCGTCGCCGTCTCTTCTTTGTCCATGCCTCTAAAGACGATCGCCATGCAAAGTGCGCTCATCTGATAATCTGGGATATCGCCTTTCGCATATCCCATTACCGCGAAGCGGATTTCTTCTGGGGAGAGCTTTCCGCCGTCCCTCTTTTTTTCAATGATATCTACCATTCTCATAACAGAATATTTAAGCAAATTCCTTCCCTAAAGGGAAGAGTAATTACTTTTTGTTAGGCCTAGTCATTCGACGAATTGATCGACTAGGAAAAGAGTCTCACTGTGACCATAACGCTCTCCTTACAAGCCCTATGCACTTCTCTTTTCCACGATGGAAAACTACAATAATCCCGATGGAATTTAAAGAGCATCTCAAACGTTACCTTAGCGACGAGCAAATCGAAGACCTACTTAATGCGATGGATGGTGAAACCGTCCACTGTTTGCTTTTGAACGCAAAGAAGATGAGCGATGATAAATTCCTCTCCTTGTTCCCTAATATCAAACCGCATCCATTCGTGAAACACGCCTATTATTACGACAAAGATGAATACGAATTCGGCAAAGACCCTCTTTATGATATGGGCGTCTATTCTATCCAAGACGCCTCTTCGATGATGGTCGCTTATTTCCTGGACGCGAAAGAAGGCGATAGAGTCTTGGATTTATGCGCTGCTCCAGGAGGAAAAACCATCGGAACAGCTTTATCGATGAGAGATAAAGGTTTGATTATCTCTAATGATTTATCTTACGCACGAGCAAAAGACCTTTCCCAAAACATTGAGCGAATGGGTTTAGGCAACGTCCTTGTTTGCTCCAACGATTTCTCTAAGATCTACCGTGATTACGAAGGCTATTTCAATAAGATAATCCTTGATGCTCCTTGCTCTGGTTCCGCTATGTTCCGCAAGAACGATCTAGCTAAGCTCGACTGGGAATATGAGAAAGTCGTAACGCTCTCAAATGTCCAAAAACACCTAATTGAACTTGCCTACTTTATGCTTGCTCCAGGCGGCACGCTTTCCTATTCCACGTGCTCTTTCTCATACGAAGAGAACGAAGACGTAATACTCGCTTTAAAAACCAATCATCCAGAGGCCGTTTTCGTTAAATTGGAGGACGATCCATCCTTCTATCATGACCCTTCTCTCCCAGAGGGAATCCATTTCTTTCCAAACCTCTTCAAAGGGGAAGGACAGTATCTTTGCCTCATCAAAAAACCAGGCGAAAGCGATCTCTCGCACTATATCGGCAAAGGCGTTAAGCAATATGATTCTTTCTTCGCTTCCTTCGGTCTAACAAACCGCGATAACGAAATCTTCCATGACGCCGGATATTCTTTGACAGAGAAAGTCGAGACGAAGAAGCTTAATCTCCTTCGTTATGGCGTCCACTGCTTCGATATCAAGGAAAAACGCATCGAACCAGCGCATCATCTGTCTCATTTCGTGACGAAAGATAAGACTATCGCCCTAAGCAAAGAAGAGGCCGAAAAATACATCCGCGGCGAAGCTTTCCCACTTAAAGGGGAAGATGGTTTCCAGATTGTCTCTTATCTTGATATCCCGCTTGGATTCGTCAAAATCGTCCATGGCCTAGCCAAAAACCATTATCCAAAGGGCCTAAGACGCCAAAAATTCACCTTGGCAGAATAAAAAAGACGAAGATTTTATTTCTTCGCCTTGCTCTTATTAAGCGCAACTTCAGCCCAATTTGGCTTTGGAAGCTTTTGTTTGTATTTCTTTGCCAAGATATAGGCATCATCAACATCTCTTTCAGCGTCGATTTCACTTTGTAGCTTATTCTGTAAGCTAAGCGCGAAGTCCGCGACGCCCTGTTCCTTGATTTCTTCCGGGGAGATTGGGTCGAAATAATGCATCTGGATCAAATTGGCGCGGTAGTCATGCTTGCCACCGAAAGGACGGAAAGTGCCGTATTCCGCCATCGCGATAAGCGGGACGTTGGCTTTAACGGCCATTTTGATGGAGCCAGGGTGAAATGGCTTCATATTTTCGCGCGGATTCTTCTGCCTCGTGCCCTCTGGATAGATTATATAAGAGCAATAGCCCTGCTTTAATCTTTCCTCGACGACGCCTAAAGCCTCTAAGTTCTGACGGAGGTTTCCCCTATCAAGGAAGACGCAGTCGATGGCTTTAAGAACGCGTCCGATGAATGGAGTGTGGGTCAATTCGATTTTGGCGACGAAGCTGACTGGTTTTTCGCTTAAGGCGATCGCCATAAGGGTATCGACCATAGCCAAATGATTGGAGACCATAAGGTATGGGCCTTCATTTTTCTCGATAGCTTCGATGTTTTTCGCATCAAGGTCGATGCGGAGATGCTTCATGAAGAAAAGAATCTCTTCGCGAACGGTTTTATATCTAAGCTCCAACGGGTATTTCTCCGGATGCTTGGAATATTTCCTCATCCAGCGGAAATAGTCGATGATAATCTTCGGACCGCAGGTCGCTAATAATCTAATCCACTTAAACATGTTTGCTATTCTACCACTTTTTATCTAAACGCCAAACCAAACTAAAGACTATAGCTTCATGAGCTCCTTCGGAATCCCATAATAAGATGGCCAGATCACATGATAATGAGTCATCTTGCGGCCGATAGGTTTGCCATCATGGTCAATGAGGCCAACGACTTTTTCTAGTTCAGAGAAAACATCGTTCCCCTCTTCCGCTTTCCACAAAATCGGCTTGAGGCTATAGAAATATTGCTGAGCTTCCTCGTAGAGTTCCAAGAAGCTCTTATTGTCTTTCTTATCGCCGAAAGGCCTTCTCCAGTTTCTTTTCGCGGTGTTGAGGTAATCGATATGCTCCCTATCGCTTGGGAAACGGTTTGGATAAATCATCGCATAGGCATTCGAATCTTTGCCTAAGACGATGGAAACGATGATTCGTTTAAGCCACTTATTGCGGTTAAGATAACGGACAGAATTGCGGAAATCTTTAGCAGCGGTCGCAAAAGTCATCGAATCGATGTAACTCTTTTTAGTGACCGCATCATTGGCTTTCGCCCAAAGAAGGGAAATCTTATCCAATTGGTCTTCGTCGATGGCTAAGCAGGCATCGAGGTCACGACGATAGGTTCCTTTTTTCTTACCGATGAGAATGTCGATATAGGTCTCTAAGCAGGAATGGCTGGCATCAAAGGCCTTTTTGTATTTGCCATCCACACTCCAACCGGACTTGGCGAAGATATAAGGATGGGCGAATCTATCTAAAGCGTAATGGCAGAAAAGCCCTTCGATATAAGCGAAGAAGAGCTCCTTGTCAGTCGAGCTGCTAGAAGCGATTTTTAGCATCGCATTATAGATTGGGACGAAATCGGTATGGTGAAGGAAAGAACCGTAAGAACGGATCTTTTTCGCATTAGGACGTTTCTTTAATTGACCGTAATAGAAGAATGGATCTGGGCCTTGTGCGCCGAGCAAGAAGACATCGGCTAAAGACCCGTAGCTCTCGGAGGCGAGAATCTCCTTGGCTAAGGTGTAATGGGTTAAGAAAGCAGGCATTTTATTTAATCTTCGTCTCCGATGGCCTCAAGGCCGGTTTTGATTTTGGTTTTGCTGGTCTTCACGTTTTTGACAAAGCAGAAGATTATGAGCGAGATGGAAGTCGCGACAATCGCATAGATTGGCAAGAAGCTCCAGCTGATTCCTTCGGAGAGAAGCAATAAACCGACAAGGGTCGGGGTGATGGTCTGGGCCGCCATGGAGGAAGCGTAATAATAACCGGTGAACTGACCGACTTTCTTTTTGGAACAAAGCTCGACGACCATCGGGAAGGAATTCAAGTGGACTAGGGACATACCAAAGCCCTTAACGCCCCAAACGAGGAATAAATACCATGGGAAAGTGTTGTATCCGCTCGCCGGTTTAACGGGAACGAACACGCTTTGGAAGATATACCAGAGCACTAAGCTGACAAGGGAAACGACAAGGCCGGAGACGATGGTCCATTTACGGCCGATCTTCTGAGCGATGAAGCCGCCGAGGGCAAAGCCGAGGACGCTGCCGACGCCACCGACGATAGTCATGCCTAAGACAGGACCGGATTCGGTGTAAAGGTAGTTGGTCGAATAGTTGATCATGAAGGTGGTGATGCCGTTATCCGACATAAACCAGAAGAATTCGGCGACAAGGATTAAAAGAAGCATGACCAAATTCGCTTTGGACATCGGTTTTTCGTCATCGTGCTCGACAGAATCGACGACCGCAGCCTGACGTTCTCCTTCGGCGATTTCATCAGCGAGTTTGGCCTCGAGTTCGTTCTCGCGAACAGTCAGAACAAGGACGATCGCGGAAATTAGCATTAAAACGCTGGCGATAAGGAACGGCAACTCGATGGTCCAGATGTTCGCTGTGCGTCCGAACCAATTGGCGTTGTCATCACCCAAATAAGTGGTGAGAGCGAAGAAGACGCCGGCGACGGCCGCGCAGGCGCCACCGAGATACCCCATGATGTTGATGATGCCATTCGCCTTGGAGCGAAGAGGCTTTGGGGTTAAGTCCGGCATAAGGGCGACGGCCGGGTTTCTATACATCATGGCGAAGCAGACGACGATCGCCATCGTAATGATGACGCCGACCATCTGGTGATAATGGAAGAAAACGGGGATGAATGGGAACGCCACCGCGCAAACAAAGGTGCCGATAAGGATATAAGGCATGCGTTTGCCAAGTTTCGTCCTCGTTTTATCGGATAAGCGCCCGAATATCGGCATCAAGATCAAAGCGGCCAGATTATCGAGGCCCATCATGATGCCGACGAGGTATTGGACCTGCTCGTTATCGTTCTTGTTGAAAGCCTCCATAAAGAGGAGCTCGAGGAATTTCGCGCACCACTTATCGTAGACCTCCCATAAAAGTAAGATGCCAAAGAAGGCGAAGCCGATAATCATCGTGCGCTTCACGTTGAGTTTCAATGGCGAAAGCTGCTTGTTTTCAGTTGCTTCCATATTTTCTCCTAAACGTCAGTTTCCAATATATTAGCATAAACGCGCGTGCGTGCGACAAAGAAAAAAGAAGACAGCGTCCATCTTCTTTCTTCTATTATTTAGCTATCTTATATTTTCTTCATTTCTTTAGGCATAACGAAGATCTCGTCGAGTTCGTCGACGATGACGATTTTGCCATCCTCATCGGTCTCTAATCGACCCTTGAGAACGACGAAAGTCCCCACTGCCGCCTTCATAAACGGCCCTTCGGTCGCTAACATGCTGCGAACCGGGAACTTATCGGTCTCAAAGTGTCCTGTCGGACCTGGGATGACCCTATCAATTTCGACGTACCTCGTCTTGGGGCTGATCTTTTCGCCTAAACGACCAGAAAGAAAAACGCTCGATAACACAAAAATACCTCCTTAGCGTTGGCTTGATCTATGTTCCGAGGACTTATTTTTCTTCCGCTTGGCTAAAAGCCGACGATAACGACGCTATGGCGCGGGAGGATCCATTCAGCGCGTTTATGCTTATCCGCTTCGCCATTCACCCCAAAGAGGACGCTTACAGGCTGAGGGAAGCTAAGCGGAATATCGTTATTGCTAGGATTAAAGAAGATGGACACTTCTTTATGTGGAGCGATTAATTTCTTATCAAGGAAGGAAATACGGACACCTTCGCCGATATCGACGATATCGATGGCGACGTCGATCTTCTTCGGCTCATTGACGTTATAGGTAGCGATGCTCTTACGGAAAGAGATAAGGGATTTCCAATAAGGGATAAGAGCGTAGTTCTCGTCGAGTTTCTCATAAGGGAACATATTGGCCTTATCTCCGGCGTTATAGGTATTGCCTAAGCCTCCTTTAGAAAGAAGGATTTCCTCTCCGGCGTGGATGAAAGGGATACCGAAAGATAACAAAACCGAAGCTAACGCGCCTTTGGCTCTTTCTAGTTTTTCGTCCTCATTCATATCAGGGGATTTCTTGGTCAGGACGTCGTAATAGGTCTCATTGTCGTGGCACTCGACGTAGTTAAGGCTTTGCGAGGCGGAAACGAAACGTTTCGGGATGATGAAATCAAGGCACATCGAAGACATGCCGGCCTTGAAGATCTGTTGGAAGGAAGTATCGCCACCCCAATAGCCTTTCGTCGCTTCGCGGAAAGTATCATTAAAGAAAGCAAAACCTGGAAGGAGAGAAGCGTTATCCTGATTGCCTAAAGGCAAGGAGGCCACGGCCATATTCCAGCCCTCGCCATAAAGGAGGAAATCCTTTTTCATGGCTTTAGCGTTCTTTTCGACTTCCTTTAAGGTCTCAACGTCGATGAGGCCCATCAAATCGAAACGGAAACCATCGATTCCATAAGTGGAAATCCACCACTTGCAGGCATCGACGATAAGTTTCCTGACCATCGGCTTCTCGCTGGCTAAGTCATTCCCGCAACCAGAGCAATTGCTTAATCGGCCGTCGTTCTTTTTGCGGAAATAGTAATTCGGGACGATCTTCTCGAAGATAGAAGTCTCATATTCATAGACGTGATTGAAGACGACGTCCATGACGATGCGGATGCCTTCTTTGTGGTAGGCCGCCACCATCTTCTTTAAGTCGATAATCCTAGATAATGGGTCTTCGAGCTTAGAGGCGAAGCTTCCTTCTGGAACGAAATATTGCTGCGGGTCATATCCCCAGTTGTATTTTTTGTTAGGCTCCTTCTCATCGACGGTCTTATAGTCGGCAAGAGGCAATAATTGAAGATGGGTGAAACCAAGGCTTTTGAAGTAATCAAAGCCCGCTGGATGACCACCTTTGCTCTTCCTGCCTTTTTCGATCATGCCGAGGAATTTGCCCTTATGGACGATGTCGGTGGACGGATCGATCGTCAGATCACGGACGTGGCCTTCGTAGATGATCGCCTTAAGCGGATTATCAAATGGCGGAAGCTTATCTTCGTTAAGAGAGATGTCGAGCTTAGAGAAATCGGCAACCACGGAATATTCGCCATTTGGACCAGAGCATTTCGCATATGGATCGCTCACCGTCGAAGCGACTTCGGAATTAACCACGCTATAACGGTAATGATATAAGGCCAAATCACCCTTAATCTCTAAGCGGTAAACACCTTTATCGCTCCTTACCATTTCGCGAATAGTCCACTGCTCATCGCCGTTTTTGCGATATTCAAGCAAGACGGAACTCGCCAAAGGAGCCCATAAAGCAAAGCTGGTCTTCTCTTTGCTATAAGTCGCGCCTAAATCATCCCCACCATAGGAATAATCCTTATCGAAATCAGGGAATGTAGTAGCCTCGCTTACATCAAGGGGCATACCTCCGAAATGGGAGAGATAAAGATAATAGCTATGCCCTAAAGGAAGCTTCTCCTTCAACTTGAAATCAAGGAGGGTGATGCCATTCATCGAGGAACGGCGGCTTGGCGATAAAACAAAACTCTCCGCATGGTCAATCGAAAGGATGGCGTTCACCTTTTCGCTTAAAGCGGAGGTGAAGAGCATCATCCTGATGAGATTGGGCTCAACGAGCCTTGCGGAGAGAAATGTGTCTTTCATAGGAATCAATAGTCATCGCCCGGAGCAGGGAAACCAGCCGGGACAACTTCGCTCTGGCTGTAGCTACCAGGGTTTGCGGAGAGGGTGTTGTTATGAATCAGGACGCGGCAGCCTTTGCTAGAGGATGGGGAATCGCTCTTCGCGGCGACGATGCCTTCGGCCTGAAGACGGCTGAAGATCTTGCCAGCGCGAGGGAAGCCAACGCCGAAGGTACGCTGAATCTGGGAGATAGAGGTGTATTCCTGAGCCATGATGGCTTCTTTGATCATCTCATACTTATCCTCGTCAGCGGCTTTCCTGACGTCTGCGGCGGTCGGACCAACCATGGTCGGGACCTCCAAGTCGTTGGAATGATCCTCAAGATCGATGAAGTTAGGATCATAGATGACGTGCTGCTGTTCCTTGATGCGATCAACGACGGCTTTGATTTCGCCATTGCTGACAAAGCAGCCCTGCAAACGGGTGAAGCCAGCACGTGAGACGGAATCGCATCTGACCAACATATCGCCATGTCCAGAGAGCTTCTCGGCACCGCCTTCGCCTAAGACTGTCATAGAGTCGGTGGCGCTAGATAAGGACAAGGCGACACGGACGGCGATATTCGCCTTGATGCGGCCGTTGATGACGTTGGTGTCAGGACGCTGGGTGGCAATGACCAAGTGGATGCCGGCGGCACGGGCCTTCTGGGCCAAACGAACGATCGGCTCGCCGATATCTTTGCAGGTATCGACCAAGTCAGCGTATTCGTCGACGACGACGACGATGAATGGGAGCTTCTCGCACTTCTTCTCCGGGGCGACGTCCGCGTTGAACTGGCGGATATTGGAAACGTTGCTCTCCTCAAAGAGGGAATAACGTCTTTCCATCTCGTCGCAAAGCTTCTGCATCGCGACTTTCGCGTGGGTAGGCTCTTTGATGATCGGGCATAAAAGATGCGGAATCTCGCGGTATTTGCCCATTTCGACGCGTTTTGGGTCGACGAGGACGAGCTTAAGGTCTTCTGGGCGGTTCCTCATAATGAGGGACATGATAAGACCATGGACGAAGATGGATTTACCAGAACCGGTGGAACCGGATACAAGCATATGCGGGAAGTCGCTCATATCGGCGGAGACGACCTTGCCCTCGATTGATTTACCAAACGGAATATAGAGGTTACTCTTTGGATCGGTTGGTAAAGCATCAAAGGTCTCAAGGAAGGAGACGAGCGATTGGACTTTGTTCGGGATCTCTAAGCCAGAGGTCGAAGAACCCTGGACGACATCCTGGAAACGGCCAAGGACACCGCCTAAACGGACCATGACATCATCGACGACGCGCTTAACTGCGCTGATGGAGACGGAAGCGTCGGTCTTGATGTTATAACGGGTGACGGAAGGACCGATGGTGTGGCTTTCAACGAAAGCGCCGACTTTAAGGTCTCTAAAGGCCTGGTTGATTAATTCGGTTCTCTCTAAGCAGTCGGATTCGTTCTGCGCGGCGTGCGGGTCATCATCATAAGTCTTAAGCAATTCGCGGCCTGGCATGGTGTAGGCTGGGCGCTTTTTGGCGGCTCTTTGTTTGACGGAGCCGAATGTGACCCACTCCTCCTCGACGCTCTTCTTCGGGGCGGGGGTTTCGAGCTGAGCGGCTTCAACGACCTTTTCTTGGACGGCTGGCGCAACCTGCGGCGCTGGAGTTGGAGTAACTAGCGGAGTCGCTTCAACTGGGGCGATATAAGGTTCTTCCACTGGAGGCTCAGGGATAACGACCTCCTCTTTGACTTCTGGGATGATTGGGGTCTCGATTGGGGCGGTAGGAATCTCCACTTCTTTGATATTTTCTTCTACCTCGGCTTTTTCTTCCGCCATGAAAGACGGGGTGACATCAAGAGAATCCTCTTCCTCCATGAAGGATTCGGGCTCGGCTGGGGCTAAAGCTTCTTCCTTAACGGCCTCGACTGGTTTCGTATCGTCATCGTCTAAGGAGAAGATGGCTTCCTGTAGGCCCTGGGTGTTGGAATTCTCAAAGCTGAAATTATCAAAAGACGGGGCGGGTTTTGGAGAAAGAGGATCAGGTCCAAAGTCTGGGGCTTGATGATATAGCTCGTATCTAGTCAAAGCAGGCTGCTCTTCGTTTTGTCCCGCTTTCTCTTCCTTATTTCCCTCTTCAGGAGCGTTCCCGTAATTCGGAAGAGATGGGGTCTCATAGACCGTATTAAGGTCATCGTTGCTTGGGCTTTCTTGCTCGAATAAGGCCGTGGTATCTGGCTCTTTTTCTCTTTCCTTGCGGGATTTCCTTAGGACGTGCTGAGCCCTTAAATAAGAGATGAAGCGCACAATCTCCGGGAAGAAGATGATGACTAAGCCGCAAAGGAAAATAACGACCGCGAAGGCGAATGCCAACGGAACGATCTTCGGGAGCATGAACAAGAGGAGCAAGCTATAACCGAATAAACCGCCGCCGAGCTTGATGTCGAAAGGATAGGCACCGCTCTTATCAGGGACGATGGAGGCGCCAAGGCTTTCGAAATAATCGCCCAACTTCACGTCGGTGCCGTGGTTATTGCCAAGGCAGCTAAGGAAAGTGCCTAAGCCTAAGCATAGGACGAATAAGCCAAGTAGAATCCTGGCGACAGGGATTTCGATTTTGATGCCGTCTTTGAGAATTAAATAGACGCCCAAAGAAGCGACAACTCCCCAGAAAAGCCAATAGCCGAGTAAGCCGAAAAGGAACAAGGCTGGGTAATCATAAAAACGGAGGGTGGTACCAGGGACTAAATATCCAAGCAACGCCATGATGAGCAGAAGTACGCCCCAGGCGATGCGAATGCTTTTTGATTTAACGCTTTTGATAGATGTGGAGTCGCTCATGTTACCCTCTATTCTAGTCAAGAAAACCCCCTTATGGAAGCCATAAGGGGGCACTTTTTTACACTTGTCTTACTCGACTTCGACGATGAGAGGAAGAACCATCGGTTCTTTGCCAGTCTGTCTTCTGATGGCACGGAGGCACTTCTCGTAGACGTTCTGCTTAATCTCATCGAGGTTATAGATCATCTTGGAGGAGAGGAATTCCTCGACCGTGGCGACGAAGATCTTGCTGACGTCCTTAAGAATCATGTCAGCGTCTTTAACAAAGACGAAGCCACGCATCTGGACGTCTGGTCCCGCGACGATGCGCTTCTCCTTGCGGCTGACGGTGAGGGCAAGGACCACTACGCCTTCAGCGAGCTTGGTGCGGTCATCGATGACGTTCGCGCCCATATCGCCGATACCCATGCCGTCGATCAAGAGGTCGCCATGCGGGATCTTCTCATCAACGATCTTCGCGCCTTTCTCGTCGATGATGACGGAGACGCCATTCTCAACGACGAAGACGTTCTGGTGGCTTAAGCCAATGCCCATGGAAAGGGCGACTAAGCCATTGCGGAGAAGGTCTTTGTAGAAACCTTTGACCGGGATGTAATACTTCGGCTTGAACATCGAGATCATCATCTTGAGGTCTTCTTCGGAAGCGTGCATGTTCTTGAAGACCTTCTTGGTGATGTTGGTGACGTGGCAGCCGGAACGGAAGAGTTCGTCCACCGCGTCGGTGGCCTCGATTTCGGTGTTGTCGTTAGCCGGGGAGGCAACGATGAAGGTGTCGTCTGGTTTGATTTTGATGCGTTTATCTTCCTGGGAGTTCGCGGCAAGAAGGGCGATTTTGTTATAAAGCTTCGCCCCGAAGCCGGAGAGGAGGACGATGATGTCTTGGTCACGTAAACGGAGAATATCATCGATCGGCGCGTAATTATTGCGAGGGATCATAAGCTGTCCAACGCCCTGCATCGCCTTGATAAGACCTTCGGTCTCTTCGTCGTAGCAGATAATCTTGCGTTTCGTCTGGACGGCCAATTGGATAAGCTCGTCGAGGTTATAGAAGTTGACGCCGAAAATGGAGATAAAAATTCTGCCTGGGGCGTCTTTGAACTGCTGTTCGACAAGCGGGGTGAGCTTATACATCGGAGCGGTGTAGCCAGGACGATCGGCGAAGACGGACTCAGTCAATAAAGCCAAGGTCGGCTTCTCGGCGATCTTGCCTATTTCATTCATGTCATGGAGGAAGCTTGGCTTCGCATTATTCTCAACGACGTAATCGCCGGTGAAGACGATGTTGCCGTATTCGGTGGAGATGGCGATGCCGCTGGAATCGGCGATGTTATGGGCGGTATGGAAGAAATGGATCTCCCTGCCGGCGACCTTGAAGGTGGAGGTTGGGGCCACCACTCTCAAATCGTATTTGTCATCCTTATCACGGCCGATGTGCTTGGTGAAGATCTTAAGCATCTGAAGGGTGACGGCCGAGCCATAGACTGGCGCTGGTGCGTCAGGATAGATATAGGCGATCGCGCCGGTCTCGTCATCGTGGCCATGGAGTAAAAAGTAAGCCTTGATGCGGTCTTTGTTCTCTTTTAAGTAGTCGTACTGCGGGATGACGTAGTCGATGCCAGGCATCGTCCTATCCGGGAATTTGATGCCGCAGTTAATGACGAAAATATCGTTGTTAATCTCGACGATCGTACAGTTCTTGCCGTCTTCGTCTAAGCCACCAAGGCCGAAGATTCTGATTCTTTCGCTCATGTGTTTACCTCTTTCTACAGTTTCATTGAGACCATCACGTCCCCGGATTCAAGGGAACGGATCTCAATATGGTTGTCTTCGATTATCGCGTATGTCGGCGGATTGCCGTTTTGCGGGAAGCTTGGTGATCCTGGGTTAAGGTAGATGACCCCATCCTCCTTCTTCAACATATAGACATGCGTGTGTCCAAACATGACTATGTCACCGCGTTCGATCTGGAAGAGATCGGAAGGCGTGAGATCGCCATGGAACATTTTGATGTGGTAGCCATTCAAGACGCCGCTTTTGGCGTCATCGAATTTGAAATTAAGGAGGCTCTGATCGATGCGGGAATCGCAATTGCCCCTGACCGCGACCATTTTGTCGGCGTAGCGGTTAAGGATTTCGCAAACGCCCATAGGGTCATAGTCCTTCGGCACCCCATTACGCGGTCCGTTATAAAGGAAATCACCCAAATGGATAATCCTATCCGGTTTGAAATCATCGATTCTTTTGGCGATTTGCTTCACCGCCTCCAAACGGCCGTGAGTGTCCGATAATACAAAAATTCTCATGACTACATCGCAAATAAAGTCGTCCGCCTCGAAGGCTATTAACTCACTTGCTATACGTAGTATACCTTTACTCATCACCATTTTGCACGCGAATTGCCATAATTGCGCTTTCATTTTTGGCTGGTTAGAATTGCGGCATGAAATTTTCCCTATCAGAAACAGATAAAAAACAATTGGAAGAACTCTTCCTGATCCACGAGGATAACCTTTACGCCTCTGATATCCTTAACGCCTATTTAAGCAATAGCCACGAAGACGATGGAGCCTTGGTAAACCTCTATAAAAGAAAAGGCCTTAACGAGCAAGAAGCCGTGTCACGCGTTTTTGGTCAATCAATCAATGATGATGAAATCGAAGATTACGAGAGAATATCGAAACTATATGGTTTTGATAAACTTACTAAACTCAATGCAAGTGTATACGAGAACACACCCTACTACAAGCTATTGAAGAAGGTCAATCTAAAGCAGAAAGACGTCGCTTTGGTCCATCCAGCATATTACCCATACGAAGCCTTCTTGATGGATGAAACGCATATCGATTCAGATGGCCGTGAAGTCATGCCTCTAGGCTATTTTGATAAGTCTTTTGCCTTCCCTGCTTTAACCAAAGGCAAAAGAACCTGGATGAGTCTGATCCCGCATGAGATTCGCACGATGGCCCTTCCTCTGGAAAAGGCTCACGGCAAGGTGGCTACCCTCGGTCTTGGCTTAGGCTATTTCGCCTTCATGGCCGCGAAAAAAGAGGACGTGACCTCGGTAGACATAATTGAGTTTGACCCAAACGTCATCGCCCTCTTTAAAGAGAAGCTCCTCCCCTTATTCCCGAATAAAAAGAAGATCAACATCATTAAAGGCGATGCGATCGCATTTTTGAAAAATAGCAAAGCACGTTATGACTACATCTTCGCCGATCTATGGCATAGGGAAGATGATGCCCTACCGCTTTATATGGCATTAAAGAAAATCCAAAAGGAGAAAAACCTCCCCTTGGATTACTGGATTGAGAAAAGCATCCTAGCCTATTATCGACGAATCCTAATCACCTTGATAAGCGAAGAATATAGCGGCGCGACAGATGATGATTACCAGCATTCCGAAAGCGAATTGGATCGAATCATCAATCGGCTCCATTTCGCCATCAAGGACAAAGAATTGACCTCATTCGAAAGCATCGTAGCGTTACTGAGCGAGAACGGTCTAAAGGAACTCTCTTCTATCGCCTAAGCGTTAAAGATAATGAAAGCCCCCACTCCTAACGGAATGAGGGCTTTTTTGTGTTAAGCGATTTGCCTATTAGCGGTGTCCGCCTTTGTTGCCACCACGGTTACCGCCGTGGAAGTTACCATGACCGCCGCGGTTTCCGCCCTGTGGGCGTCCGGCTGGGCGTTCTGGACGTTCGACATAATCGGCTGGCTTGTCGATGAACTCACGATGGGAGACTTTGACTTTGCCTTCTTCGATGCCGATGACGACGACCTTAAGGGTGTCGCCGACTTTGATGACGTCATTCGCATCCTCGATGTATTTCCAATCGAGTCTGGAGACATGGCAGAGACCATCGCAGTTGCCGAAGAGGTTGACGAAGGCGCCATAGTTCTCGACGCGGGTGACTTCGCCTTCGAAGATTTCGCCGACCTTCGCTTCGCGAACGATACCATCGATGATGGCTTTGGCCTGCTCGAGCTTCTCTTTGTCGCTGTGATAGATAGTGACGGTGCCGTCTTCCTCGACGTCGATCTGAGCACCGGTGTCGCGGATGATGCCCTGGATGGTTTCGCCGCCTTTGCCGATGACCTCACGGATCTTGGAGGTATCGATCTTGAAGGAGACCATCTTTGGAGCGTATTTGCTGACCTCAGCACGTGGGGCTGGGATGGCTTTCGCGATGACTTCGCGGATCTCGGCGCGGGCTTTGTTGGCCTGGGCAAGAGCTTCGCTTAAGACCTCACGGGTAACGCCGTGGATCTTTATGTCCATCTGGAGGGCGGTGATACCTTTGGCGGTACCAGCGCACTTGAAGTCCATATCACCGAAGTGGTCTTCGAGACCCTGGATATCGGTGAGGATGGTGTAATGGTTGGTTTCTTTATCTGGGGAACGGGATGGATCGTTGGTGATAAGACCCATGGCGATACCAGAGACGATGCCTTTGATTGGGACGCCAGCGGCCATTAAGGACATGCAGTTGGCGCAGATGGAAGCCTGGGAGGAGGAACCGTTGCTCTCGACGACGTCGGCGACGCAGCGGATGGTGTATGGGAATTCCTCTTCGCTTGGGAGGACGTAAGAGAGAGCTCTTTCGCCTAACTTACCATGGCCGATTTCGCGACGGCCAGGAGCACCCATTCTGCCGATTTCACCGACGGAATATGGTGGGAAGTTATAGTGATGCATGAAGCGACGGGAGGTCTCACCGGTAAGGTTATCGATGATCTGCTTATCGCTTAATGGGCCGAGGGTGGTAGTACCGATGACCTGGGTCTGACCACGGGTGAACATGGCAGAGCCATGGGCGCGTGGGAGTAAGTCGACCTGGGCGTCGAGAGGACGGATCTCGTCGACCTTACGGCCGTCTGGACGAATCTTCTCTTCGGTGATTAAGCGGCGGACTTCCTTGGCGACCATCTTCTCTTCGATGTCATGGACCATGAGCATGGTTAAGTTGTGGTCACGTTCGGAGTCGTATTCGCGGGAATCATAGTCGTCGTTGATTTCCTTCTTAAGGGCATCGACGGCATCCTGTCTTTCGAGTTTGTCGAAGATGGAGATGGCTTTGACTAAGCGTTCGCCGATTCTATCTTCGATATCTTTGACGATGACTGGGTCTGGGGCATAGAGGGAGATTTCTCTCTTTGGCTTGCCGATTTCAGCGATGATGCTCTTCTGGAAGCGGCAGAGTTCCTTGATGGCCTCGAAGCCGAACATAACGGCGTCGAGCATTTCTTCCTCTGGGACTTCGGCAGCGCCGGCCTCGACCATCATGATGGCCTCTTCGGTACCAGCGACGGCTAAGTCGATGTCGGACTTCTCCTTCTCCTCAACGGTTGGGTTGATGATGAATTTGCCATCAACGCGGCCGACATAGACGCCGGCGACTGGGCCGTCGAATGGAATGTCGGAGATGCAGAGGGCAAGGGAAGCACCGAGCAAGCCGGTCATTTCTGGGGTGTTGTCTGGGTCGCAGCTCATGACGGTGGCGACGATCTGGACTTCATTGCGGAAACCATCGGCGAATAATGGGCGGATTGGACGGTCGATCAAACGAGCGGACAAGGTCGCATGCTCGCCAGAACGGCCTTCTCTTCTTAAGAAGCTGCCTGGGATTTTGCCGATAGCATACTGTTTTTCTTCATAGTTGACGGTGAGAGGGAAGAAGTCCCCATCTTTTGGTTCGTCGGCGCAGCACGCGGTCGCTAAGACAACGGTGTCGCCGAAACGAATCAAGGCCGAACCGTCGGCCTGCTTCGCGATCTCGCCAGTCTCAACGCTGAGATGGCGGCCAGCGAATTCAGTTTCGAACACTTTTTTCATTCTTTTCTACTGTTCCTTTAATTCTTTAACGCGAGTAGTCTATCACTCCTACTATGCTTAAGCATAGAAAAAACCACCCGAAGGTGGTTTTGTTTTGCTTTTTCGACTTATTTACGAAGACCGAGGGAAGCGATGAGCTTGGCATAGGCATCCATATCGTTAGCCTGGAGATAGCTGAGTAAGCCATGACGTTTGCCGACGAGGATGAATAAGCTTCTGCGAGCGGAAGCATCCTGACCGTTCTTCTTGAGGTGAGCCGTTAAATCCTTGATGCGAGCAGAGAGAAGAGCGATCTGGACTTCAGCGGAGCCGGTGTCTTTTTCGTTCTTGCCGTACTTCTTGATTAAGGAAGCGGTCTCTTCTTTGGTAAGAGCCATTGTGATTTTCTCCTTTCTTTTGTAGTTCTTGGCCGAGGCGAAGCGGGATTCTGGAGAGGAGTCGCCGCTAAGCGAGGTCGGCTAATACTATACGCGATGAAGGTCCTCATAACAACACTTTTTGCTCTCATGCGCATGTTTTTATTGCGCGTAGCACACGCGAAGACTATTATTTGCAAGTCTGAAAACTCAGGAGGTTTTATCTATGAACATGAGAAACATCGCCATTATCGCCCACGTCGACCACGGTAAAACCACCTTGGTTAACCAGCTTTTGGCCCAATCCGGCACCTTCCGCGAGAACGAAGCCATCCAGGATCGCATGATGGATAGCGATCAGATCGAGCACGAACGCGGCATCACCATTTTGGCCAAGACCACCGCTATCAAATACAAAGATACCAAGATCAACATCGTCGATACCCCGGGGCACGCTGACTTCGGCGGCGAGGTTGAACGTATCATGCACATGATCGACGGCTGTTTGCTTCTCGTCGACGCCTTCGAAGGCACCATGCCACAGACCCGTTTCGTTCTTAAGAACGCCCTCGAGAACCACGTTAAGCCAATCGTCGTCATCAATAAAGTCGACCGTCCAAACGCCGACGTCCAGAAAGCCATCGATGAAGTTTTAGACTTATTCATCCAGCTCGGCGCTCCAGACGAATTCCTCGATTTCCCGGTCGTTTACGCCTCCGCCCTTAACGGCACCAGCTCCTATGACCCTGATTTAAGCACCCAGAAGCACACGATGGACCCGATCTTCGAGACCATCCTCAAATACTGCCCAGAGCCAAAGTGCGATCCAGCCGCCCCGTTCCAGTGGCAGCCAGCGCTTCTTGACTACAACGACTTCGTCGGCCGTATCGGCATCGGCACCATCCGTCAGGGTAAGGTCCATGTCGGCGATACCGTCACCGATATCTGCTTAGACGGCTCCACCCATGACTTTAAGGTCATGAAGCTCTACACCTTCTTCGGTATGAAGAGGACTGAGGTCAATGAAGTCGAAGCTGGCGATATCTGCGCGATTGCCGGTTATGACGGCCTTAACGTCGGCGAAACCGTCTGCGCCCAGAAGCAATTGAATCCACTCCCACCGCTTCGTATCGATGAGCCGACCCTCCAGATGGAATTCGGCACCAACTCCTCCCCACTCCGTGGACAGGATGGCAAATTCGTCACCGCCCGCGTCATTGAGGATCGTTTATACCAGGAAGCCCAAAGAGACGTCTCCCTCCGCTTCCAGAGAATCCCGAATAGCGAAAGATGGACCGTTTCCGGCCGTGGCGAACTTCACCTCGGCGTCCTTATCGAGAATATGCGCCGCGAAGGCTATGAGCTCGAAGTCTCTAAGCCAACCGTCATCATCAAAACCATCGATGGCGTCAAGTGCGAACCATACGAAGACCTTCAGATCGACGTCCCAAGCGAATTCGTCGGCGACATCATGGAGACCCTCGGCAATCGTGGCGCGCAGCTCCTCGACATGACCGACAATAACAACATCTCCCGTTTGACCTACGTCATCCCTTCCCGCGGCCTCATCGGCTTCGTCAATAACTTCCTCACCTTAACCAAGGGCTATGGCATCATCAACCATTCCTTCAAGGAATATCGACCGATGTTTAACAAGGTCGTCGGCGAGCGCAATATCGGCGTTCTCGTCTCTACCTCCAACGGCCCTGCCACTTCCTTCGCCCTTCAGAAAGTCGAAGCCCACGGCACCATGTTCATCGTCCCGGGCGATATCGTCTATGAGGGCATGATCGTCGGTGAGCATCGTTACCCAGTTGACCTTGCCACCAACTGCACCGAAGAGAAGCCAAAGAACAATATCCGTTCCTCCACCAAGGAAATGATGATTGTCTTGAAGGCCCCGAGAAAGAACAGCCTCGAAGCTTGCCTCGACTACATCAACGAAGACGAACTCGTCGAGATCACCCCGACCGCCTTCCGTATGAGAAAGCGTATCCTCTCCACCCCAGAACGTAAGAAATACGACGCGAAGAAGAAAGCCGAAAAGGCCGCGATGGAGAACAACAACTAAAACAAAAAATCGCCTGGAATCGAATCTAGGCGATTTTCTTTTATCTTAATCCAACAAGGCTTTGTCTTTCTCTAGCTGCGCCCTAAGCTCATCTAAAGATGAGAATTTCTCCTCGTCCCTGATTCGCTTTAGGAAATAGACAGAGATACGCTCCTCATAGGCATTCCCTTCGAAGCCTTTGAGATAGCTTTCCACCCTTTCGTGATGGAGTAAGCCTACTGTTGGGTTCGTGCCGATGTTGGTAATGGATTTATATCTTTTTCCATTAACCTCGGTCTCGGTGAGATAGACGCCTCCTTTTGGGAGGATATATGGCTCTTCAAGATGGAGGTTAAGGGTTGGGAAACCGATGGTTCTGCCGTTATGGAAGCCTTCGTGGACCACGCCTTTAAGGCAATATGGGCGGCCAAGTTCTTCTTGGGCCACTTCCACCAACCCATCAGAAATCATCTTCTTGATGTCGCGAGAGGCGATTTTCTTCTCCTCACGATAAAGAAGATCAACCGTCTTGAGGCGGAAAGACTTAGCAAGAAGGGTGACATCCCCTGCCGCTTTCTTGCCGAAACGATAATCGCTCCCGGAGATAAGAACATATGGTTCGATTGGCCTAAGGTAGGCATCGATGAACTCTTCTGGGGTCAAAGAGAAGAATGAGGAGTCGACGTGGATGATATAGGCCGTATCTAAGCCTAAGGACTCAAAGAGGGCGATCTTATCTTCCAAAGTGGTCAAGATGCGTTTGCTTTTGCCATTATCCAAAAAGAATGATGGATCCTGATCGAATAATAGAGCAGCGTGAGGAATATCCTTATAGGATAAAGCGGCTTTGACGAGTTCTTGATGGCCGAGATGGACTCCATCGAAATCGCCTAAAAGGAGGGCTGCGCCTTTTAAGAGATTGCTGTTTTTATCAAAATGGATTAATCGCATCAAAAGAGTCCTCTACAAGAAGTATAAATCGTTCCGTTATTCCGTTCATACACCGCGAGGGCGACGCCTCCACGGGTCAACATGGCCTTCTCGCCATAATCTTTCTCTAAGTCGAGCTTCACGCCGTTTTTGACCTTGACGGCTTCTTCTTCGGTCACTTCGACGTGCGGCAAAGTATAGCAGAACGGTGTTGGGTCAAGAATATCGTCTTCGTTAATTTCGCTTAAAGGCTTGGCGAACCTTAAGTCCAAGCGTCCAACGCTTAATCGACGCAAAGATAAGAGATAGCCTTCCGTGCCTAATTTCTTCGCGATATCTTCGCCCAAGGTCCTGATGTATGTGCCTTTAGAAACCTGGACGACGAAGTCGATGACATTATTCTCAAATCTGATTAAGCCAATTTGGAAAACCTCGATTTCGCGTGGTTTTCTTTCGATTTCCTCGCCTTTATGGGCGTACTTATATAAAGCTTTGCCGTCAATCTTGATCGCCGAAGTCATCGGAGGGAGTTGGCTAGATTTCCCAAGGAAAGAATCCAAGGCCTCTTTGACTTTATTCGCGTCTAAAGATGGGACCCCCACACCATCTTTAATCTCCCCATCAGGATCGCCCGTTGAGGAAGAGGCGCCTAGCCTTAAGGAGGCTAAATAGCACTTATTGCCATCGTCTAAGAACGGGAGGAATTTGCCGCCTTTACCGATTGAGAGGATGAGTAGTCCCGTCGCGAAAGGATCAAGGGTGCCTAAATGCCCCACTTTCCTCGTGTGGAAAAGATGCTGAATGGCATTATCCACCTGGCGAGAAGTCATTCCCGCTTCTTTATCAATAAAAAGTATCCCGTCTTTCATCGGGGAAATTATATAATTTCCCATATGGAAAGCATAAGAAAACTACTCGGTGAATTAAGAAACGACGATTTCCGTTATGGCCTATTGGATTCAGGAGACAGACTTCTCCTGGGTATTTCCCTAAATAAGGCCTCTTTGCTTTTCCTTTCGATCCTCTCTTCTTATTCCTCTTTCCAAAAGAAGATTTTTAAGGTCACCCCAATCCTTATCGATACCGGCTTAGATAAAGATAGAATCAAAGAGGTATCTGACTATGTCTCTAAACTAGGCTATAAGCTAGAAATAGTTGATAAATCCTTGGCGTTCGAGAATCAGCTCTATAAGAAAAAAGGCGTCTTCTCCTACCCAATCTATTCCCGTTTCATCAAAGGCGCTCTCTTCGAATACGCCCACGAATTTGGCTATAACAAAATCGTCCTAGGCAATGACTTAGAAGACCTTAGGATCGCTTATCACCTATCCTTCAAAGAAGACGTGAATCTGCCTTTGCTCCCGATCAAAGAGAAAGATAGCAAAAGAAGGCTCACCCTTATCAGGCCATTCCTATTCGTTAGCAAAGACATCATCGAAGACGCCTCTATTAAAAAAGATGTTCCCGCGTGCGTGCGCGAGGTTATTTCCAAAGGCGAAAGGTATAAGAAGGCCAAAGAAGAAATCGCCTCTTCTCCAATCGAAGATGCCTCCTTTAAGAAACGCATCGCCTTATTCGATACCTTCCTAAAAGACGAAGAATTGGGTGATGAAGAATATCTTCCATACACCCTTCATAAAGTCGTCACCCCAAGCGATATCGCGACTTACCTTCAATTCGAGAAAGAGGCCATCATCCCTCATTTTTCTCAAAATCGCGAATACTACCTGATATATCAGAATCATTCCCCTATCGGCCAGGTTTCGATTGAAAGGAAGACCGCCCACGAAGTTAATATCTTCTCTTTCTACGCCCCAGAGAAAAACGAGAAGATCGAAACTCTTTTGGCCCACTACTTATCATCCTTAGCCAACCCGATCATCATCTCCTCCTATCTTGATTTCTCCTTCTTCAAAATAAAAAGACCTGACGAATCAGGTCTCTTCATTACTAAGATTAAGCGTTAGTCCTCGCCATTATCCTTCTTCAAGGATTCAAGCTCTTCCGCCTCTAAGGCCAAAGCCTCTTCGATGCGGGCCGCGCGATCATAGGATTCGTCATAGACGAAGACGATGCGTGGGACTTTATAGAGGTCCATCTTCTTGGCCAAGGAGCTTCTGACGAAGCCCTCGGTCTTTTTAAGTTCCTCTAAAGCCTGATGAGGATATTTGGCCCCCAAGAAGGTAACGAAGACCTTGCAATAGGAATAGTCGTCGCTGACTTTGACCTCATTGACGCTGACGAGTCCGATATGCGGATTCTTCAGCTCCATTTGGCAGATTTCGGCGACGTTTCTCGCGATCAACGCTTTAACTCTACCAGGACGGTTGGCCATTATTCTTTCTCGACCATCTCGTAGCCTTCTACGATGTCGCCCTCCTTGATGTCGTTGAAGTTCTCAATCGTAAAGCCGCATTCATAGCCTTCCTTGACTTCCTTCGCGTCGTCTTTGAAACGCTTAAGGGAAGCAAGCGCGCCTTCGTAAACGATGACGCCATCGCGCAAGACGCGGACTTTAGAACCGGACTTGATGACGCCGGAAGTGACATAGGAACCGGCGATGGTACCGACTTTGCTGACCTTATAAAGGTGTCTGACTTCCGCCTGACCGGTGACTTTCTCAACGAGTTCGGCTTTGACCATACCCTTCATGGCGTCCTCCATTTCATCGAGGAGCTCATAGATGATACGGTGCAAACGAAGTTCGACATGCTCTTCTTCCGCTTTCGCTCTGACGCGGGCGTCTGGACGGACATTGAAGCCGAAGATGATGGCGTGCGAAGCACTTGCTAAAAGGATATCGGATTCGCTGATGGCGCCAGCCTGAGCGAGAAGGACCTTAACTCTGACTTTGTCATTGCTAAGTTTCTCCAAGGAGGCCTTAAGGGCCTGGGCGGAACCATCGGTGTCGGCCTTAACAACGCAGTTGATGTCGGTGATCTTACCGGCATTGATTAAGTTGTTGAGGTCATTTAAGGACATAGCCGCGGAACCAGCCTGAGTCTGCGCCTTCTTCTCAAGAGCGCGCTTCTCGGCGATTTCCCTGGCTTCTTTCTCAGTTGGGAAGGCCATAAAGCGGTCGCCGGCATTTGGAACGCCCGAGAGACCGATAACGGAGACCGGGGTCGATGGGGTAGCGACTTTTAAGACCTGTCTGAATTCGTTGGACATACGGCGGATTTTGCCATAGATCTCGCCAACGACGACATAGTCGGTGGACTGCAAGGTGCCATTCTGGACGAGTAAGGTCGCCTTCGGACCCTCACCCTTATCAAGATTGGCCTCAAGGACGGTACCCATCGCGAAACGGTTCGGGTTGGCCTTGAGCTCGAGCATTTCGGCTTTCAAGAGGACCATATCGAGCAAATCGTCGATGCCCTCTTTCTTTTTGGCGCTGATCTCGACGCTCATGACGTCACCGCCATATTCTTCGAGAACGACTTCGTGCTGGAGGAGTTCTTCCTTAACACGGCGTGGGTTCGCGCCTGGTTTATCCATCTTGTTGATGGCGACGATCATCGGGACGCCGGCAGCTTTCGCATGGCCGATAGCCTCGATGGTCTGCGGCATGACGCCGTCATCCGCCGCGACGATGAGAATGACGATGTCGGTGACGGAAGCACCGCGAGCGCGCATTTCCGCGAAGGCAGCGTGCCCTGGGGTGTCGATGAAGGTGATCTTCTTGCCGTGGATTTCTTTCTGATAAGCACCGATGGCCTGGGAGATACCTCCGGCTTCGGTGTCGACGATATGCGAGGATCTGATCGCGTCAATAAGGGTCGTCTTGCCGTGGTCGACGTGTCCCATGACTGTGACGACGGCTGGACGTTCGACGAGGTCCTTCGGATCATCCTCGATTTCGAGGTTCTCGAAGTGAGTCGCGTCGACGATTTCCTCTTTCTTGAAGTCGTAACCGAATTCCAAGCAGACGGTGCCGATCATCTCGTCGTCAAGGATCTGGTTGATCGTGACGGCCTTCCCCTGCATAAAGAGGAATTTGATGATGGCTGGGGTCGGAACGTTGATGGCTTTGGAGAGCTCGCCGACGGAGATCGGCTTCGAATAGACGAACACGCCTCCGTTGACTTTGGCGTAGTCCTGCTTCTTGCCGCGTGGACGGTCGGAGAAATTGGAAACGCGGTTCTGGGTGTTGCCCTTATCGCGGTTCGCATTATTTTTCTTCGAGAAGTAAGTTGGTTTCTTCATCTGGGTCTCCTTTCTCTAATTCGATGATTTTCTTAGCTGCTTTGGCGTCTCTGATTCCGATGGCTGAGACCTTGGAGAAACCAATGGCTTCGCCCAGAGTCTTCTTGTCGGAGAGAACTAGCAGCGGGATGTTGCGTGATTCGGTTTTGCTAAAGTAGGTTTTCTTGGTCCCCGGCTCCGCATCGCGGGCGAGGATGACGAGCTTTACTTTGTCGATGCTATACAGGAGCGTCTCACCGAAATAGAGGCGCCCTCCTTTTCTAAGAAGGCCGAGGAAGCCTTTTGTTTTATCCTTCATAAGGCCTCCTTCAGCGTTTCGATTAGGCTAGTGTCTACCTTGACCCCTAAACGTTTCTCCACCATTTTCGGGTTAGATAAACGTTCGATGGATTCAAGGCTCTTATGGATGTAAATGCCTCGCCCTTCGGAAGGAGAAAGCACAAGTCTCCCCTCCTTCTTCACGAAGCGGAAGCAACTCTCCTTCGGAAAGCTTTTCCTCGTGAGAGCATCCATGCGGGTATTAACCCTCTGCACGATTAGCGACGGCCTCCGTCGTCATCGTCGTAGTACTGGTCGTAATCTTCGTAATCGATGTCATCGTCGTAAGCGGCGTTTTCCGCGGCTTCGGCTTCTTCCTTGGCGATGGCCTCCATTTCTTCTTCGCTATAGATTGGCATAGCGTTGATGGCTGGGGTGACGCTCTCTTCGGAAGCTGGGGCAGCAGTATTCTTGACCTCTTCTTCGGTGATCTTGCGTGGACGACGGCCCTTGAGGACTGGTTTGCTCTTCTTTTCCTTGGCGGATTCGAGTTCTTTCTCGAGATCGCTTAAGGTGGTCGTGGTATGGACGAAGGTTGGTTCGGCCGGTTCGACTGGAGCAGCCTTCTTGGCTTCTTCTTCCGCAGCGGCTTTCTTAGCGGCCTCGGCGGCTTTTCTCTCTTCCTCTTCCTTGGCAAAGGCTAAGGCGGCGGCGGCTGGGTTGGCGGCTTCTTCTGGGAATTCGTCTGGGTTCACGGCAGCCTTTGGCGCGACTGGCGCTGGGGCTGGGGTTGGAGCCACAGGGGCTGGAGCCTCTTCCTTCTTGGCCTCGACTTCCGCTTCTTCGGCGGCTTTGCGGGCCTTGGCGAGGAAGGCTTCTTTCTCTTTCTCGCGGCGTTCTTTTTCGGCTTCGGCGATCCATTCTTCGCTAGAGGTGTATTCGATGCCGAGTTCGGCAGCCTGGGATTCTTCCTTGATATCGATGGACCAGCCGGTGATGCGGGAAGCAAGTCTCGCGTTGGCGGCTCTTCTACCGATGGCGACGGAGAGCTGACCGTCTTTGATGATGGCGGTAGCCTTCGGGCTTGGGGTGGCCTCTGGATCGGTCAAAGCGACGCCGATGACGCTCGCTGGACGCAAGGCCTCGATGATGAAGACCGCTGGGTTGGTGGAGTAATTGATGATATCGATCTTCTCCTTGTCCTTGCCATTGCCAAGCTGGGTGACGATCTTCTGGATACGGGTACCGCCTGGGCCGATGCAAGCGCCGGTGGCATCGACGTCTTCGTTATTGGAATAGACGGCGACTTTGCTACGGATGCCAGCTTCGCGGGCGATGGATTTGATGACGACGGTGCCGTCATAGATTTCGTGGATTTCTTCCTCGAATAAACGCTTCAAGAAGCCTTCGGAGGAACGGGTGACCTCAATCTGTGGGCCACGCTTTTTGCCATTCTTGGCCTCTTCTTCAGGATGCGCGGATTTGACTTCCTGGATGTAGACCTTGATGGTATCGCCGACCTTGAAGTATTCGTCGCCGATCATCTCATGGCGGCCAAGTTCGACGGTGGTGCGGCCGATGTTGACGGAAACGGAGCGATCGTCGGCTTTCTCGACGGTGCCGGTGATCATTTCGCCGATGTGGTCTTTATAGATTTCGTAGAGGGCGCTTCTTTCGGCCTCGGCGATCTTCTGACGGAGGATGTTCTTAACGGCCATCGCGGTGAGCTTGGTCAAATCCTCGATTGGGCATGGAATGCTATATTCGTCGCCGACTTTGTATTTGGCTCTCTTTCTGCCTTCGTTGGCGTCTTCGACGGAGATTTCGAGATAGTCATCCTCGACTTCCGCGACGACGGCTTTAATCTGGGCGAGGGTGATCGCGCCGGTATTTGGGTCGACTTCGACGAGGACCTTCGCGTCATCGCCGCCGCCGAGATATCTGATATAGGCTTTTTCGAGCGATTCGCGTAAGGCGTCAATGACGGCCTCTTTGGAGATGCCTTTGCTCTCAGCAAGCTGAGTAAGAGCTTCATTAAATGCTTTGGTGTCCATGTTTGTTTCCTTGTGCTTTCTTAAAATTTAATGGCTAAACGTGCTGAATCGACGTCTTTTTTAGGGAAGGTGACGTCTTTCTTCCTCCCTTTGATGAAGAACGTGAGGCCTAAGGTCTCTTCGTCCACCACTTTGAGGGTCCCTTCGAGGATGTTCTCCCCTTGCACCGGATGGCTGAGGTGCAGATGCACGTAGCGGCCATCGTAATTGGCGAGTTTCTCAAGGGCGATCGGTTTTTCCGCGCCTAGGCTTGAGATATCCAGGGTATAGGCCCCGGCGATTGGATCGTTTTCGTCCAAGATCGGAGAGATGAAATCCGACAGGGCGACGATGTCATCGAGTGAAATCGGGTCATCGCGATCAACGACTAACTCAAGCTTTGGTCCTTCTTTCGAGAGGTAGTAGCGTACGCCTTCAAGCGTATAGCCCTTTTCCTTTAAGCGGCTTTCTAAGACCTCTCTGACTTTCCTTTCTTCTTCCATAATCCTCCTTACAAAACAAAGAGTGGCATCTAAGGCCACTCCTAAAATTTGGACTTAACGGAACCACGCTGGGATTTCCGCGAGGAGATAGTACCACACCTGCGCGCGAGAAGCAAAGAGTAACGCTATTTCAGCACCGTTTCGTTTCCTAATCGGTAGCGTAACCGTACGATTCCAATAAAGCCTCGTCTCTCAAAGCAAACGAAAAAGCGCATGTATCGCCATTTCTCTCATACGTAAGGCCAGCCGAGTATGTGTTAAAAATGAGCGCCGTGCCATCGTCCAAATTATACGCATATATAAGATTGCCCGAGCTTTTAACTCTTGCGGTAGGCTTGCCAAGTTTCCTAATCATTTTGGCGATCGTCATGTAATCGTGCGTTTGCTCGGCAATGGAGGCTGGTAATTTCTTTTCCGGACGATTGTCATGTATCGCTTTATAACGACTAAGCTGCTCCACGCCAGCCACGCTCACGTTTCCTCCATTATCATTTAGCCAATATCTGTAGACATACTGATTGTCAATATAATCGACAGAGACTCCGTCTTCGCTTATGTAATCAGGGCAACCGAGGGCACCGATCATGTTTTCGAAAGACCCGCCGATAGACTCATCTTTTTTCGTAGCGTCAAAAAAGACAAAACCTTTTCTTTCGTGAGATATCATGGTCTCCCCATCGAATCTAAAGATGTGATTTTCGGAAGTCGAGGTCACAACGACATAATCCTTGAAACAAAGAGGCGTAAAACGATTGAGTTCCTCTTTATTAACGCTGTTTTTATCCGCTAAATAATCGGCTGCAAAAAGGTCGAAATAACCATATGACTCAGCAATGTCATAGCAATAATTCAGGCCCAGCTTCTCGTAAACGGACTTGTCATTGCAAATATAGGGATACGGATCGTTTGCGATTTGTTCGGTTATGCCGTCTCCTAAAACGTAAGGAATCTCAAAAACGCCTATATACAGGCCACGTTTGAAATATGAAGTTTCCGCAAGGACACTTCGCATTTCCTCTAACGTGCACGACAGATAAGTCGAATAAGCCGGCACGCCAAGAGACAGTTTAAAGCCTGGATCGCCAAAAGTTTCGCAATCGAAGTAACACCTTACCGCACCGCATTGATTGCGCCAGATGTAAACATAGCCGCCATCATGTTTGGAGAAGAAGGAAGCAGCAGCCGGATGTGTTCCAGAATCATCGACGCAAATCGAACTTGAAGACACATGGCTAGATTCCACCGCAACTTGCGTTGAACAGGAGGCCAATGAGGCGCAGCAAATAAGTAGATTTAACATTTCACTCTTATTCATACGGTACTCCAAAAGTTTAGGATTCGAGCGTCAAATCATTCTCTATTTTAGTAGACCCAAATAAGCTTCCTTAAGTTGCTCTCCAACTTTATCAAGGCTTCTTTCCAAAGCGACTTTGTAGCCTTCTTCGAGAATTTTTGGATCCTCCCCTTCTTCCAAGAGATGGCGGAGAGTCTTCTCAAACTCCTCGTTGGTCTTGGCCTTATGGCAGTTAACGCCGTCGGAAAGCCATGGCTCATAAACCCCGATGTCACGAACAAGCAACGGGGTGTGTGAGGCAAGGGCCTCAAGGACGACGATGCCCTCAGTCTCTTCTAAGCTTGGGAAGAACATGCAAGAGGCAAGGTCATATGCCCCATGGATGATGTCGCCAGAGCAATAACCCGCCATGATGACATTCGCGGGGCGTTTACGGATGGCTCTCCTGATTTTGAGGTTGGTGAGGATCTTGGCCAAATGGCCGAACCAGATGAATTTGGTATCAGGGAAAGACTTCGCGACTTCAAAGAAGTCGAGGATGCCTTTTCTTTCAAAAGGGAAGCCAACGCCCATGACGAATTTCTCGCCGTCTTTGATGCCGAACTTCTCTTTGAATTTCTTCTGCCCTTCCGGGTTTGGAAGGTATTCAGGGATATTGATGCCGTTAGAAATGGCGATGGTCTTGACCCCGAAGCCATAACCATCGATCAAGCCTTTGCTATATGGGGTCGGGGTGATGATGAGGTCCGCCTTGCTATACATTTTGCGGATCCTTCCATCGAACCAAGGCTCGATTAATTGCCAGCAGGAAAATGAGCGGCGGAAATCCTCGTAGGTGCTATGGCCATGGACGATGACCGGGATGCCCTTCTTCTTGCACTTCTTAAGCAACCTCTCGGATTTGTTCCAGAGGGTATTGATGTGGGCGATATCAAAGGAAGAGTTCTTGTCGGTCGTCGTCTCCACCCCCGCATCCTTGCAGGCCTGGAGCTGATGCTTCAAAGCACGGCCGATTCCGCTTTTCTTGATGGAGTCCTCATTTTCGAAATAGAGCAGGACTTTCATTATTCGGCTTCTTCTTTCTTTTCAGGTTTGATGAAATTGACGATCGAGAGGCAAGAGGCCACGCCGACGAAGAGGAGGGCGATGATTGGACCAACCGCCGGGATGCCGAAGAGCATATGCTCAATCGGGAAGAGGGCGGTTCCGCTCTCAGTGAGGAAATCTGGGTCCACCGCTTTGGCGATTAAAAGCCAAACGATAGAAACGAGGATGACCCCTAAAAGGATGGTGCTAGAGAGAAGCTGCCATCTCTTTTTGGCGACGTAATCGAAGTTTTCCTTGTTATAGACAAGCTCATAGAAAATGAGGGATGCCGGGAAAAGCATGATGATGAGATAGATAGGAACCATCGACCAGAAATGGGCGAAGCTATGGTCGAATGTCAGGATAGAGGAGACGAAATCTCCGCTGTAGAAGAGGGAGAAGACGGTATAGGCCCCCGCGCCGAAGGCACGGAAGAAACGAAGGACGATGTTGCCTTTCTTCTCGCGGTAGATGGTTTCGTCTTTGACCATGTACTTCTTGGCATAGAAGAACATAAGAGCGCCGAAGAAAGCGTAGAGGGCACCCCAGACTGGGCAATCGAAAACGACCATGAGGGAGATGTTCCAGAAGCTGTCGATCGGGGCGTTGCCGGTCGCGATCTTAACGATGCAGACGATGAGCAAAAGTAATCCTAAGGCACCAAGGATGATGCCGTTGATTAAACAGGTTTTCCTTCTGCCTTCCGCGCTATAAGGGCGGATTAAATGATGAAGGACGAATAAGGCGTAGATATGTAACGCCATAAGGAGATAACGCGGATAGATGGTTGGGAAGAGATAGAATGGCGCGCCGCCATCATGCTTAGAACCGATGTCGATTAAGAACATCCAAAGGAAGCGGTAGAAGCAGATTGCGACGAAGACGTAGAAGATGGCCTCGATAAGAGGGAGATAATTGAACTTCTTTTTCATTATTTGTTACCTCCATCGATAGTGACGACGCCGTCATACGTCATGAGACAATGATGGAAATCATGGCCAAGACGTCCGTCGAAGCTGCCGTCTTTATGGATTTCCATATAAGCGGCGCCGATCATGTCGTTATCGCTATAAAGGCCGTTGCCGGACTTGATGCCATAGGCTAATAAAACATCTTTGTAGATGGCGTGGAAGTCATTGATATGGTCATGGCCATTGAAGATGCCCTTAACGCCGTTTTCTTTGCAGACATCGAAGAAATTGGTCTTCTCATCGGCGATATAGACGCCAGGCTGACCGTCCTTTTCATCAAGCGGGCCAGCGGTGAAGTCGCTTTCTCTGATCTCGCCGCCATAGGTGCCTTCTGGAAGCTCTCCAGCCTGTGCGGCCCTATAGGCGTCGACCGTCTCCCAAAGCGGGATATGGAAGTAAGTTAGAGATGGCACCACCACGTCTTTGGCCTCCTTCTCGAACCATTCGATCTGGTCCTTGTGGATATGGTCATAGACGTAACGGTTGCCGCTATAGGTGTCGGTGTTGCTATCGACGCCATATAAACGCCAGATGGTGTTGCTCCCATCGGTTAAAGAGAAAACAAAGTTGCTGCGGCCGAAGACCTTATCTTCAGGGGAGCTATAAAAAGAATGGCCTTTGGTCTCTTCGCCATATTTAAAGTCTTTGGTTTTCGCGTAATTGAGCTGGAGATCATTTGGGAAGTCTGGGTTATAGATGCCGCTTCTATCGTGGTTGCCCCAAACAGAGGCCCAATAAATCGGCTTGCCAGAGCTATTCTTTAGGCCGTCTAGCAAGGAGAAAACCTCCCTATATGTGGTGACATCGCCGCCAAGGACGTTATCGCCGGTCGAGATGATGATGTCCGGATCGACTTCCGCGACGAGTTTGGTGATATACCTCTTCTCGGCTTGATAATCCGTGTTCATCGACCAATGCAAATCGGCGATCTGCATGATTCGCACGGTGTCTTTGTACGCAAAGATATCGAGGGTCTTCTCATAATCTTTGAGCGTTACTTCCCGTTCGCCACAGGCGGCGAGCGAGAGGGCCATTAGGCCCAGGATGGGTAGAATTTTCTTTTTCATTCCTTAACCTCAATCGGGTGTGCCCCGTCATTAAAATATAGAATGCCCAAGCAGTGCGGACCGCAATAAGCGGAAACAGTGCCGCCCGCATGGGTCTTGTCGATACGTTTGAATCCGACTTCTTTTAGTCTATCTTCCACCGCTTCTAAAACTTCGTCTGGGGCGGTGCTATAGGTGATGAAGACCTGCTCTAAGTCAGGATTAGCGAAGGCCTCTAAGGTGTCGTTGACATAAGACATGACGACCTTCTTCATCGGGCCTTTGTATTTCTTTCCGGCGATCATGCCGCCATCTTTGACGTAGATCTCCGGCTTAATCCTAAGGATGTTGGCGCCAAGCATCGCTAAAGCGCTGCATCTTCCGCCTTTATAAAGGTAATTGACGGATTCAAGGCTGAAGGAAGCTTGATCGGCTGGGACTCTAGCTAAGAGTTTCTCATAAATCTCTTTGGCCTCATACCCCTTAGAGGCAAGCTTACGGCCATAGATGGCTAATAAGGCGATGCCGGTAGATAAGGAGAGGGAATCGATGACAAAGACGTTATCCTTTCCTTTCGCGGCCGTGACGGCGTTTTGGTAGGCGGAAGAGATTTTGCTAGATAAAGAAACGTGCACAATCGCGTCATATTCCTTTAATAAGGAGGCGAAATGCTCCTTGAATTGGAAGACGTTTACGGCGCTGGTCTTGGCGAGTTTGCCACTCTTATCCGCGTATTCGAAGAGCTTTGTCGGCTCGATTTCCCCGTCGAGGTAAGTGTCATTTCCCATCATGATGGTGAAAGGCACCGTGTGAATATCCCATTCTGCTAAAAGGTCTTTTGGCAAATCGATAGTCGATTCGGCGGAGATGGCAACGCGCATATAGATAGGCTCCTAATCAATAACTATCACTGATTTTACCATAAGGTAAATATTCTCAAAGTAAATTATTAACCTACTACGCAATAATAGGACAAAGCATGAAAAAAGCCACGATATCATCGTGGCTTCTACTAGCGATATGGTGCCCCTTCGCAGAATCGAACTACGGACAGATCCTTACCATGGATCCGTTATACCATTTAACTAAAGGGGCGGGTTTTCCCTAATACCGATTGGGCTCGCTACAAACCTTATCGGCGAGGAAGATTATAACCACCTTACGCGCGCTCCGCAACAAGGAAAATCACAATTTTACAAACCCTTATTTCTTTCGGCGAAAACTAATGATTTTTCGCCTCGAAAATGCGCAATTAGATCACCTCTTCGCCCATGAGGTCATAGACGAAGGCGTTCGTAATCTTAACCTTGACGATATCTCCGCTCTTAAGAGGGCGTTTGCTCTTGAAGTAGATATTGCCGTCAATCTCGTCTGGGGCATTCCAACTGGAACGGAGGGTGTATTCGCCATCTTTATTAACCTTGATGACGATGCCTTCCATAACTTCCCCGATATGAGTCCTGTTACGTTCGTAGGAGATTTTCCTCTGATGCCCCATAAGGAGCGCTCTTCTTTCTTCCTTGAGCTTATCAGGAACCTGGTTCTTCATCTTATAACCCGCGGTCCCCTCCTCACGGCTATAGGCAAAGCAGCCCATATGGTCGAATCTGACTTCGTCGAGGAATTCCATCGTCTCTTTGAAGTCTTCCTCGGTTTCGCCCGGGAAACCGGCGATCAAGGTAGTCCTTAATATAGCGTCAGGCACTTTCTCCTTGATGAGTTTGAATAACCTCATCATCTCTTCTTTCGTGCCATGACGGTTCATAAGCTTTAGGAGATGGTCGGAGGCGCACTGGACCGGGATATCGAAATAATGCTTGATGGATTTGCTATTCGCGATTAAATCGATCATCTCATCCGGGATTTCTTCTGGGTAGAGATAAAGAAGCCTAATGGAATAAAAGCCCATGCCGTCTAACTCTTTCATGAGGTCGACGATGTTAGGTCTACCGCCCGCGAAGTCAGAGCCATAATGCATGGTGTCCTGCGAGATGATGGAGATTTCCTTTATGCCTTTTTCTTTAAGTAACTTGGCCTCTTCTATGATCTCGTCATAAGGACGGGAGACGAAACGGCCACGGATATAGGGAATCGCGCAGAAGGAGCAGAAATTGTTGCAGCCTTCGGAGATGCGAAGATATGCGCAATAATCCGGGGTGGAGATTTCTCTCTTTAACGGATCTAATGGGGCGATGCCTTCTTTTTCATCCCCAAGGACCTTGGCGAAAAGCTCGTTGAGGTTAGCGTATTCGGAGATTGGGATAATCATATCCGCCTCAGGGATGGTGTTACGGAGCTCATCCGTATACCTTTGCGCCAAACAACCCGTGACGACGAGCTTTTTGCCATAAGTCGCCATCTCGAGTATCGCATTGATTGATTCCTCCTTCGCGGAGGCGATGAAACCGCAGGTATTGACGATGATCAAATCGGCCTCTTTCGGGTCATTGACCAAGGCATAACGGCTCTTATCAAACATCGCGAGCATCATCTCGCTATCGACTAAATTCTTGGCACAGCCAAGCGACAACATTCCAATCTTCTTCATATACGACCAGTTTCCTCAATTAAATGCCTAAAGGCAAGCAATGCGCCCTCTACGCCCTCAAAATCCTTCAGCCTCCAGGTCCAGTTGATCTCATTGACCAAGCCCGGCTCATTGATGCGGCTAGAGGAATCTAGGAGCAATAAATCCTGCAAACTCACGATGGTGTAGGCGCATTTACGGGAGAAGGCATAGTAAAGGAGTTGTTCTTCGATATTCTCCCCTTTGGCCTTCATCTTCTTTAAGGCTGAAGCCCATTTCTCCTTCTCCTCCGCGTCCATCTTTTCGAGATAGCCTTTCAGAGGGTCGTTATCGTGGGTGCCGATATAGCAGACCATGTTTTCCTTATTCCATCCTTCCTTCTTTTCGATTTCCGCGTCATGGAAGGTGAATTCGATGACATTCATCCCTGGGAAATGATAATGGTCACGAAGCTCATACACCTCTTCGCGAAGCATTCCTAAGTCCTCGGCGATAATGGCTAAATCGGGTTTTCTTTCCAATAAGGAATCAAAGAAGGCATAGCCTGGGGCCTCGATCCAATCGCCGATTTCGGCCGTAGGACAAGAAGATGGCACTTTCCAATAGGTATCAAAGGCCCGGAAATGGTCGAGCCTTATGATGTCATAAATCTCCGCGCTTCTTAGGATTCTTTCCTGAAGGAAAGCGAAGTCAGTTTTCTCCAATAGATCCCAATTATAGATAGGATTGCCCCACCTTTGACCGGTCTTGGAGAAATAATCAGGCGGGCAACCCGCGACAAAGGATGGCTCTTTGCTCTCCTTATCAAGGAGGAAGTATTTCTGATTGGCCCAGACGTCCGCGGAATCAAAGCCGACATAGAAAGGGATGTCCCCGATGATGGAGACGCCTTTGCTTTTCGCGTAAGCGTGTAGTTCATGCCACTGGGCGAAAAGGGTCTTCTCGAGCCAAACATAGAAATTGAATGTGTCTTTCTCTTTAGAATTAAGGACACGAGTTCCTGAGGCCCAATCGCGCTTCCTCTTGCCCCATAAGTGCCATGAGGAGCCACCTTCTTCTTCCTTGAAGGTCATGTATGCGGCGTAATCCACAACCCACGGATGCTCCTTGACGAAGGTACGAAGACAAGAACGGTTACGCCTCATCTCCTCCTGATAGGCTTCATAAAGATAGGGCATCTTATAGGCTCTCGCGGCCTCATAATCGATTCTCTCTTTTTCCTTATTAAAGGAAGGAACTTCATCTAGAAGCCCTTTCTCGTGGAGTTTTTCTAAAGAGATATATAGAGGCTCTATGGCAAAGCTTGAATATGGCTGGTATGGGGAATGGCCATAGGCGATAGGATTAATCGGAAGGATCTGCCATAAGGAGAAGCCACCTTCTTTGATCAGGTCGACGAAACGGTACGCCGAAAAGCCAAAATCACCCACGCCATAGGCGTTAGGCAAAGAGGCGATAGGCATCAAGATGCCGGCTTTTCTAGACTTAAGTTTCATTTTTGCTTTTCCTTCTTTCGCGCCAGGCGAGGAAATCGCCTTTCATATGCTCGCCTTCGAATGGCAGATAACAAAGTAAGGCGAACGGCACACCCCAAAGATAGAGGTAGAAAATCGGCCAAATAACAGGGATGAAGGCTCTTTCGCCATTCGGGAGGTTATATTGGAATGGCGACATGACCGGATATGACCAGCCCAGGGCTTTATCCACCGCTCTAGTAGGACCCATAGCCATCGACGGGTTATAGAAGTTCCTATCGAATAATTCCCAGAAATGCTTGGCTTTCTGCACGCCTAAGGCAGTGAAGAGCATCAAATCCAGGAAGATAATCAAGAAGACCGACATGATCATCAGCGGCATCGCCCATAGGCGACGGTAATCGAGTTTATGTAATTCGAAGGCCACCATCAAGACCGCAGTTACGGAAAGCGGTATATGGCAGAAATAATAACGGACGACCTCAAGCAAACCTTCGACGGTTTGGATGTCGGTTCCAACCTCCATCGGAACGGTTGGGATAAGAATGGCCGCTACCCCGCTCCAGAAACCGAAGAAGACCAGATAATCCTTAAAGTATTGATTGCCCCAGATGTAGATAAATGGGGCGGCCATAACTAAGAAAGCGCAGAGATTCTCTGGGCTAGAACGCATTAAGGCATTCGGCCAAGCCTTGATGTAGGCCGGGTTGAGCTGCTTAAGGAAATGGAAGGCGAAGTTCGTCCACACCATAACCAAAATGAAACGATGGGCGAAACGTTTGCCGAAGCGTTTGGAAAGATAGAAGGCGGCGAAACCGAACAGCAAAAAGAAGGCCACAAAGAGCCAATAGAGGAAGTTGCCGATCTTCACCGCATTCATGCTTAATCTACCAATCTCGGTCCTCCATCAACAATCTCCACAGGGACAACGTTCTTATTCCCGTAGACTTTCTTCATCTTCGAGACGAATTCCTTAACCTTATGAGGTGGCACAAAGCAGATGATAGAACCCGCGAAACCACCGCCCATAACGCGGCAGGCGCCGTCTTTTAACATCGGTCTAGCGATATCAAGCGCAGCTTCAGGGCTACCTTCATAAATCCCAGGAATCATCGTGTTTTTAAGTAATTTGGAGCTAGATTCGCCAGAAGCGTTGATGGCCTCAAGGAAAGATGGCATATCGTTATTTAGAATCGCCTCTTTGGCTTTCTCGACGCGCTTATTCTCCTCGAAATAATGCTTCGCGCGGTTATAGGCCCTGCTCTCCTCTAATGGAAGAGAAGACCAATCGTGGTTATAGAAATCATCCGGGTTAACTTCGCGTAAGGACTTCTTGCCGAAATAGGTCGAGGCAATATGTCTCATGTCAGTCGGGATCTCCGCGTATAAAGGCGTTAAGCCAGCGTGGCTTCCACCCGTATTAACGAGGACGACCTGAAGCGGGAAAGAGAAACTCATCGGGAAAACAATCGGCTCCTCGGTGGAAGCGAAATCAAGGTAATCGATGCCGCCAAAAGACGTGCCAACCTGATCCAATAAGCCACAAGGTTTGCCGAAATAGGCGGCCTCCGCGAACTGCGAGACCTTGGCCATCTCTAATGGGGTGACCTTATCTTCGTTATAAAGGTGCGAGAAAATAGCGACGATCAAAGATTCATAGCAGGCCGAGGAAGATACGCCGGCGCCTGGGAAGATGTCGCTCTCTAAGATGGCGGTGAAACCACCGACCTTATAGCCGAGCTCTACTAGCTTAAAGGCCACGCCTCTAGTAAGACCTAAAGAGGTTCCTTTATCGCTTTCTCGTCTAGCTAAATCAGTGACGTTAAGAGTGAAAACCGGATAGCCTTTGGATTTAATAACGACGTTTCCGTCGTCTCTTTTGGCGAAATAGGCATCGATGCCCATATTGACGCCGGAAACAAGGCAAAGGCCATTGTTATGGTCGGTATGGTTACCAACAATCTCAAGACGTCCATGGCTCTTCATGTGAAGGGGTTTGACGCCTGGAGCAAATTTGGCAAATAGTTCTAAGGCTTCTTGGCTCATAGCTTCTCCTTTCTAATAAACGTATAGGAAATGTAGCGTTTCTTGACGGTGCCCGCTTTGACGCACATGGCTTCGAAATCATTCGGAAGTTCTTCGCATTCCACCGCTAAAGCAGAATATTTCTTTTCTGCCGTGCCGTTATTTAAGAGCATCCCTTCTCTAGGATAATTGTCACTATATACGGCTACGGCCGGCATGTCGCTTCTGATGATCGCTTTATATTCATCATTCTCCAAACTGCAGGCTAGTTCGCTCTCCTTTATATAAAGGAAATCGAGTCCATTTACTGGATCAGACAATAAGCTTGGGTCTTTGGCGACGTCCCCAATCTTTTTACCTTTCCTAAAGTCCAATAACGGGGTGACTCCGCTGACAGAGCATGGGGCTTTGTTCTTGGTCTTGTAATACTTCGAGGACGGAATCTCCAGATAGTTATCCAAGACATCATATTCACCGCCTAGATTGAAATAGGCGTGATTGGTAAGATTAACCGGAGTATCGATGTCAGATGATAAGAAATACTCGATGTAGAGGGTATTTTCATTTGGCTTAAGGGAATAGACGACCTTGAGGGTAACCGTCCCTGGGAAGCCGCTTTCGCCATCAGGAGAGGTGTAGGTAAAGGTAACTCTATCCTCCCCTACTTCAGTCTCGAAATCCTTGAAGGAGAAGCCTTCTACCCCACCATGTAAACAATGGTAATAAGGTTCTTCGCCGTCATTGATCGATAGTTCATATGTTTTGCCGCGGAAGGTCATAACCGCGTCCGCGATGCGTCCGGCGTATCTACCAATGGTCTTGCCGAAATAGCCAATGCTCTTCTCATAGGCCAAATAGCCTTTTGGAGCCACAAGCATCGGTTCTCCGTCTAGAGTCACCTGATAGATGCCCGCGCCGACACTACCTAACGTAGCGACGAAGCCATTCTCATTATCGAGGGTAACGATCTTCCCGTTCGCGCCTTTGAGGACGTTAACGATCATAAGATGACCCTCCTAAGGATTAGGGATAGCTCTTTGGCATTGAACTCTTTCGGCACTGGATAAAGCGGATTGCCTTCTTTGGCCGCGTGCTCAGAGAGAGGCATAATGTCCTCTTCCTTGATGACGTCTTTAAAGCCCTTTGGAATGCCGAGTTTCTCATTCATCTCGTCAATCCAAGCGATGACCGCTTTGGCTTTTTCTTCCTTATTCTTTCCTTTGGAAAGAGCGAGAGTATCGGCAATTTCCGAAAGGCGGACATAGGCTTTAGGACCAAAGGATTCTAAGACCCTGGGAAGAAGGATGGCATTGGCTAAGCCATGTGGGACGTTGTAATAGCCGCCCAGGGCGTGCGCTAAAGCGTGCACATAGCCAACGTAGGCTCTGGTGAAACTGACGCCGGCATAATAGGAAGCGAATTGCATATTCTTCCTGGCTTCCTGGTTGGATGGATCCTTATAGAAAGCTTCAAGGTTATCTTTGATAAGGGCGATCGCTTTTAAAGCGAAGGCTTTGCTCTTTTTGGTCGAGCTTTTGCCAATATAGCTTTCGATCGCGTGAGTTAAGGCGTCCATTCCGGTCGCGGCGATAATCGCCGGAGGTAAACTAGCGAGCAAACTATCATCCAAGACGGCAACGTCAGGGATAAGTTTTGGGTCATTAATCGCGAATTTGTCTTTGGTTTTCGGATTAACCACGACCGCGGCGACCGTAGCTTCGCTACCAGTGCCGGCGGTTGTTGGAACCGCGGCCATGAATGGCGGGCGTTTACCAACCTTAAGCAAGCCCTTAAGGTGCAATAAATCTTTCTTTGGGTTGGAGACCCTCGCGCCGATAGCCTTCATCGTATCCATCGCGGAACCACCGCCGATGGCGATAAGGGAATCGCAATTATTCTCGCGGTAAGAGATGACGCCATCTTCGATCGCATCGAATGGCGGGTTTGGAATGACTTCGGTGAATAAGGTATAGCCTAGACCATTCTCCTTTAAGGCTTTCAATAAGGCCTTTTCGGCCTCTTTCCCGTGGAGGAACGGGTCAATGACGATGAAAGGATTAACAAATCCCCTCTTCTTTAATTCTCCTGGGAGCTTTTCCGATAAAGAGGCAGAACCATCAATGACGGACGGTTCGCGGAAAGGCAAAAGGAACGAGGCTAAATAGAACGACTTCTGGAAGACTCTGCATCCAAATTTGGCAAAGAAATTCATACTTTCCTCCTTACATAAGCGGGGCGAATATACGTAGTACCGCCCAATACGCCATATGGCGTTTATACCACTTCTCCCAATGTTCACGAGTGATTTCCTCGCTCTTGGAGAAGGTATCCTCAAAGTCTTTCTTCATGTCATCAACTGCTTTGCAGTTAACTAGAAGCGTACCGCCTTTCCATCGACTAAGAAGGTCTTCTCATGGACGAATCCTGGAGTGTATTCGTGAATATGGACGCCAGATTTGAGTAAACCGCCGTAATAAGACCTAGTCATATGGAAGACGGCTTTCTTATCAGGGATATGCGGGGTGAGAATGTGAACCTCAACGCCAGATAAGGCGGCATTTATAAGGGCGCTCTCCATCTTGCTATCGATAAGAAGGTAAGGTGTGGAGATATAGATGAAGCTCTCCGCATGCTGGATAAGGGAAAGGTAAACGGTTTCCCCTACCGCATCGTCATCATAAGGAAGGTCGCCGAATGGCTGGACATAGCCATCGCTCTTCGGGAATCCTCCAGCCTCATCGATATATTTGGCCGGTAAATAAGCGGAACGGTCGATCTTTTCGTTTGGGGTGAATAAAGAGCACCAGGTCGAGAGGAACATAAGGGTGAAACCATAGACTCCCTGACCCTTAAGCATGATCATGTTGTCTTTCCAGTGGCCAAACCTAACGCATTTATTGATGTATTCGTCCGCAATGTTGCATCCACCCGTGAAGCAAGTATGGCCATCGATGACCATGATCTTACGGTGGTCGCGGTTATTCATGCGGATATCGAGCAATGGTCTAAATGGCTCAAAGACGCCTGCTTTGATACCAAACTTCTCAAGTTCTTTCTTATAGCCGAACGGGAGAGTGCCTAAACAACCAACGTCATCATATAGGACACGCACATCAACGCCTTGCGCGGCTTTCTCTTTAAGGATCTCAAGAATGGAATCCCAGAAAACGCCCGGGGCATAAATGAAGAATTCCATGAAGATGTAATGCTTGGCTTTCTTAAGTTCCTCGAGCATTTTCGGGAAGGCATAATCGCCAAGACTGAAATACTCAACCGAGGTGTCGCGATAGATACCGCTACCAGAAACACTAGCCAAATATCTGATGAGTGGAGCGGAGCCTGGAAGGTCTTCTTTTACCATCTCCAAAACGGCTGGATCTGCATCTTCCTTTTGGATGTTTCTAGACCACTTGATGTACTTTCTTCTTTGCGATCTCGAAGTTTGTTTGTTGGCGAAAATGAGATAGAAGAATAAGCCAATCAAAGGCAAGGCGTTCACAAAAAACAACCAGGTGATTTTATAGGCATCTGAGACGGTGCTGTTGATGATGTAGATACTGCAGAGAATATTGACAACGATGATGCCGGCAAAGATGAAAAGGACCAAATTCGGGTCCGCCTCAGAGACGACTAAAAGATCAGCCACGTATAAATAGCCAATGACGATTAGGGCCAGTTCGATCAAGACGAAAAAAGCCATAATCAGTTTTGGAATAAAGGCTGGCTTTAACAATTTCATCGACGATCTCCAAGTGGCAAATCGCTAGCAGAACCGTTTGCTGATTCTAATCATGCAGCGAAAGTGCGAAATGGTTAGAAACGATGTCGATACGGCGAATCTGCTACCGATTGTTAGCTAGACCGGAATGGCAGAAAACGTAGGGACAAATAGACGTTTGATAACATTCCTTATTCTAAGGAAAGGCAATTCAAAAGTATAGCGAGAAGATTAAATCTTCTAAGTTTGCCTAAAAATGGCCAGCGAAACCTTAGAAAACCAAGGATTTATGTTCATTAAGAGATAGCAACAAGAATTAACCGCCAATGACGCAAGTTATTCCATTAATGATAAATTTAGGAAATCAAAAACGGAAGCAATTTAATAATAGGATAAATATGCGTGGTTACACCTAATAAAACGCCACTTTCCAAAACGCCTGTATTTCTACTGCTTTTCTACTAGTCTTATACTATTTTAACTCTTAGTAATTCCATTTTAGTTATAACTAGCATTCTAATATGCATGATAGTTTATATTATATTTGTTCATGAATAGGCATCCCAGAAAACCCGCATTCCGCCTAAGGATTCTTTTCTTTGGCCTTATTCCTATATTCATGCGAGGTCTAATGGTCTTTAGCAAAAAGCCAGCGAATTGCAGTATGAGTCGCAAGAGACGCATTTTGCGTCTAAGCCCATTTATCTGTAACAGGATTTTCGACAACATGATAGAATCATGTTCGTATGAATTCGAAGAAGCCGAAAAAGAATCCATTTAATGCACCAGCATCGCAGTACTTTCTAGCGGCTCGAAAAGTTGACGCGAAAGCACCGTCCTTCAACAAGATCGTCGCCAAGAAAATCGTCGTCTACCTTTTAATCTTCCTCGGCGCACTCCTCGCCTGCTCTGGTCTCTGGGTCATGAGCACCTGGAGCACGCTCGACCTGACCGAGCTCGTCTACCATTTGAGAACACCGCTTACTGGTTCCTCCTCGATGGTTGCCAACTACATGCTTTTGGCCTTGCTCCCAGCCATCATTACAAGCGTCTTGTTCATTATCTTCCTCCACTACTTTAACAATTGGAATAAGCGTGACGCGAGACGTGCATTTTTAGGCTTCGTTTTTGCGACTATCGTCATCTCTCTTGCCGTCGTCGGAAGATGGGTCGGCGTTACCGAATATATCGTCTTATCCAACTCCGAATCTAGGCTCATCGATGACAATTACGTCGACCCGGAAAAGGCCAATCTTTTATTCCCTTCTGAGTTGGATGGCGGGAAGAAAGATCGCAATGTCATCATCCTCTTTCTTGAGTCCACGGAAATTACTTTCGCCCTCAAAGATAACGGCGGAGCTTTCGAACTCAAGAACAAGACCACTGATGAGGTTGAGGACATCCTCCCTAACCTTACTAAGATGGCTCAAGCTACCTTCCCAGGAGAAAATATACTCAATGGTGAAGACTTCGGCGGCCAAGATGGCCTCTTAAATGGCGCGACTCAGGTACCTGGTACCGGTTGGACCGCCGGTTCCTTATTCGCCCAAACCTCTGGTTTACCTTTGAATGTTCCCGTTTTCACTGGTGAGAACTCCGTTGGTGAAGATGGTTCCTTCTTCCCTGAGGCCAACACCTTAACCGATGTTTTGGCCTCGCACGGGTATAAACAGGCGTTTATGTGCGGTTCTGACGTC
>ONCO01000023.1 GCA_900316365.1 uncultured Erysipelotrichaceae bacterium | reverse complement strand
CGATACCATCTATCAGCTTATGGGCGGTTTAAGATCCGGTATGGGTTATTGCGGCGCCGAAGATATTCCTGCTCTCAAAGAAAAGAGCGTCTTCGTCCAGATCACCAACGCCGGTTTAAGGGAAAGCCATCCGCATGATATCTCTATCACGTCTGAGGCCCCTAACTACTCCAAGACTAACGACTAAACAATGTAACAACGAAGGCCGAGCGAATATGTCCGGCCTTTTAAATTGGTCTTCGCAGCGCTTGTTCTTCCGCCGATCGGCGCACGGAAGTATAATCAAATAAGCAAGGTTTGGGTTTATGTGCAAAGTCAGCGTCACCGAGTTTAGAAGACACCTATTTCACTACATTGAGCGTTGCTCGGTAGAGGATGTCCTTATTACCAGAAGAGGCAAAGTGATTGCCGTTTTGTCTAACCCTGATAAGCAGTATTACCGAACATTAGAGGATTTATGCGGTTGCCTTAAGGCGGATCTTGGCGACAAATCTTACGATGATCTAATCGGCGAGGCGATCCTAGAAAAGCAGAAACAGGTATTGTGAGTGCAGCGGTTGGTTATGGAAGCCACAGACGCCTCTTAAGCTGGTGAAAAAGATTATTCGTTAGAAGAATCGAAAGCCTTGATTGAGAAAATGATTTCAGGCGAATTAACGTTTTAGGGAAGCGACCTTTTCATGCGGCTTTAAAAGAAATGGTATAAGACCGAGCCTATTGAAAAATCCCGCTGGGACGACCAACGGGATCTTTTTTTGTTGTTGTGGCAGATTAGTCTCCGAATCCCCAAGGGATTTCCTGCTCATTCGCGTCTTTTTCGGCGAACTCCTGAGACGTCAGGATTACATCGTCGGAGTGCTCAAAGAATTCCAGAAGAAAAAACAAGGTCATAAATCCAAAAATCTAAAGAACAATGTTAAGATTTATGGGACTGATAACGGAGGCATGCACATGCTCGGAGATTTCACTTATTGCAATCCAACAAAACTCTATTTCGGAGAGAAGGCGCTAGATAACCTTGAGCCGGAATTAAGGAAATACGGGAACAATGTCGCTTTCGTATATGGTGGTGGCTCCATCAAGAAAAGCGGTCTCTATGACCAAGTGATGACCATCTTAAATAAGACTGGCAAAAAAGTTGCTGAAATCTCTGGGGTTATGGCTAACCCAACTATCGATAAGCTCCGCGAAGGCATCGAAATAGCCAGGGCCAATAACGTCGATTTCATTTTGGCCGTCGGAGGCGGATCTGTTTTGGATTATGCGAAAGCCCTCGCCGTATCCATCCATGAAGAAGAGGATCCTTGGGATAAATACTTCGACCGCTTCGAGGAGCCGACTTGCCCAATCGTCCCTATCGGCACGATACTCACGATGGCTGGCACTGGCAGCGAGATGAATGCCGGCTCCGTCATCACTAATCCCGAAAAGAAATTAAAAGTCGGGCACGTCTTCGCCTCCGAAGAAGTTATGCCTCGCTTCTCCATCATGAATCCTCGTTTGACGATGAGCCTTCCGACCTACCAGATGGTCGCGGGCATTTATGACATCTTCAACCATATCTGCGAACAGTATTTCTCCGGGAATGACGATTGCCCAAGCGATGATATCGCGGAAGGACTCATGAGGAATTTGATCCGCGCCTCCTATAAGGCGGTTAAGAATCCCAAGGATTATGAGGCTCGTTCCAACATCATGTGGGACGCCACTTGGGCTTTGAATACCTTGATCGCCAAAGGCAAAACCGAGGACTGGATGGTCCATATGCTTGGCCAATCTCTCGGGGCTTTGACTAATGCCACCCACGGCATGACCCTCGCCGCCATGTCTATCCCTTATTACCATTTCATCATGATGGATGGTTTGCCGAAATTCGTCCGTTTCGCGGAGAATGTCTGGGGCGTTGATCCTAAGGGCAAGAATGATATCGAAATCGCCTCCTTAGGTTTAGCGAAGATGGAAGGATGGATGAAAGATATAGGTCTAGTCACCTCTATCCGCGAACTAGGGGCCGATAAGAGTATGCTCGACGACCTTGTTAACGGCGTCAGCATCCTTAATGGCGGTTATCGCGTCTTAACGAAAGACGAAGTTCGCGTGCTCTTCATGGAAGCCTTCAAACGTTAAAAAAGAAGCCTTATCTCATTAGTCGGGATAAGGCTTTTTTGATTATTCGAGTTCGACCGTTGCCGGTGGTTTGGAGGTGAAATCGTAGAGGACGCGGTTAACACCTTCGACCTCGTTGACGATCCTATCGGAGACCCTGGCCAATAAATCATATGGGAGATTGACTGGTCTAGCGGTCATGAAGTCATCGGTTTCGACGGCGCGGAGGACTACCGCATAATCGTAGGAGCGGTGGTCGCCTTTAACGCCGACGCTCTTCATATTGCTTAAGGCGGCGAAATATTGGCTGAGCTTAAGGCCTAAGGTCTTGTTGGCCTTATCGAGCTCTTCGCGGTAGATGGCGTCAGCTTCCTGGACCATCCTGACTTTTTCCTTGGTGACCTCGCCGATGATGCGGATGCCTAAGCCTGGGCCTGGGAATGGCTGGCGATAGACGAGTTCGGCTGGGAGACCTAAGGCTAAGCCGACCGCGCGGACCTCGTCTTTGAATAAGTCTTTGAGCGGTTCGACGATGCCTTCGAATTTAAGGTCTTTTGGAAGACCGCCGACATTGTGGTGGCTCTTGATGGTGGCGGAGATGCCTAAGCCGGATTCGATGCGGTCTGGGTAGATGGTGCCCTGAGCTAAGAAGCTGCAATCGGTGAGCTTTTCCTTTTCGGCTTCGAAGACGTCGATGAAGGATTTGCCGATGATCTTGCGTTTCTGCTCTGGCTCGATGACGCCTTTGAGACGGTCAAGGAAGAGGTCGCTCGCATCAACTCCGATGAAGTTGAGGGAGAAGCGGCTCTTGTCGGTGAAGATGGCTTTAACCTGCTCGGCTTCGTTTTTACGAAGTAAACCGTGGTTGACGAAGACGCAGGTGAGTTGTTTGCCGATGGCCTTATCAAGTAAAGCCGCGACGACGGAGCTATCAACGCCGCCGGAGAGGCCTAAGAGGACTTTCTTGTTGCCGACCTGGGCGCGGATCTCGGCGACTCTTTCCTCGATAAAGGAATCGCTTTGCCAAGTTGGTTCGGCGCCGCAGACTTTGTAGACGAAGTTAGCGAGCATCTTCTGACCGAAGATGGAATGCTCGACCTCTGGATGATATTGGACGCAATAGACGCGTTTCTCTTCATTCATGAAGGCCGCGTTTTCGGTTAAGGCGGTCTTGGCGATGTTCTTAAAGCCTTCTGGGAGCTTGGTGACCTTGTCGGTGTGGCTCATGAAGACCTGGCTCTTGGCTGGAACGCCTTCGAAAAGGATGGATTCGCCAGTGAGTTCGAGTTCGGTGTTGCCGTATTCGCTATATTCGGCTGGGGAGACGGTGCCCCCTAAGGTGTAGGCGGATAACTGGCAGCCATAGCAGATGCCAAGGACTGGTTTGCCAAGGTCAAAGACCTTTTTGTCGATATGAGGGGAACTTTCCTCATAAACGGAGTTCGGACCGCCGGTGAAAATGAAGCCGAGGATGTCTTCGTCGGCAAGCTGCTCTAGCGGAGTGTTGTAAGGGAGAACTTCCGAATAAACGTGAAGATCTCTGACCCTTCGAGCGATTAATTGATTATATTGGCCCCCAAAATCCAGGACCACAATGCGTTTCTTTCCCATAAGAAACCTTCCTTCCGTTAGGACATTATGGGGTTTTTTCGCCTTCTTTCCTAGAGGAAAGCGCTTAATGTCGTGGGACTATGTTGCGAATTGCTTTATCAATTACCTTACTCCTGTATCATATAGGCGAATAAAGAGGTGAAATACATGATCAAAGACGAGAGCTACGTCCTTTCAAACGGAGTGAAGATTCCGAAGGTAGGTTTAGGTACCTGGCAAAGCAAACCTAACGACGCTTATAACGCGGTACTAAGTGCCCTGAAATTAGGTTATCGCCATATCGACACGGCCTTTGTTTACGGCAACGAAAAAGAAGTTGGCAAGGCCATTAAGGATTCGGGTATCCCGCGCGAAGAAATATTCATCACCACCAAACTACCAGCCGAGAAGAAAGGGTATAAGAACGCGATGGCATTCTTCGAGAAGAGCATTGCTAACCTCGGTCTAGAATATATCGACCTTTATCTTATCCACGCCCCATGGCCATGGGTTGCTCCTTGGATGAATTGCACCAAAGGCAATATCGGCGCTTGGAAGGCGATGATCGAACTACATAAAGCGGGCAAGATCCGCGCGATCGGCGTCTCCAATTTCTCCAAAAAGCATATTGAGCCTCTTATTGAGGCGACCGGCTTCGTCCCGATGGTCAACCAGATCCGTTATTACATTGGGGATACCGAGCCGGATATTACCTCTTATTGCCAGGAGAAAGGCATCCTTATCGAGGCCTATTCCCCATTTGCCACCGGCAGGATCCTCGAAAGCGGAATCCTTGATGGCTATGCGAAAAAACTCGGGGTAAGCGTTCCTAAGCTCTGCCTCCGTTATTGCTTGCAGAAGGGGACCCTCCCATTACCTAAATCCGTCCACGAGGAGAGAATCAAGGCCAACATCGAGTTAGACTTCTCGATCCCAGAAGACGTGATGAAAGAATTAGACGCCCTCGAAGGAACGAACCTAAAACATAAATAGAACGAAAAAGGCGAGCCGATTGGTTCGCCTTAGTTTTTAGTTGACGCCTAAGAGGTAATCGTAGACTTCCTGTCCGCCAGGGATTAAGCCGACTTCGAGGTTTGGATATTTCTCTTTGATCGCTTCGGAGGCTCCGTTAGCCTCTTCCTCGCTGATGGACTTGCCATAGAAGAGGATGACGGTCTCGCATTTCTTGATGTCTTTGATTTTGCCGAGTAAGCCGACAAGGGCTTTATTCTTCTCTGGCAAAGAGACAACGAGCTTTCCGTGTAAACCACCGATGTAGTCGCCATTTTTGACTCTGACGTGATTAAGTCTGGTGTCGCGGATGGACTGGGTTAAGAAACCCGGGACCATCGTAGAGATGCCGTCATTCATCTCCTGATAGACGGTTTTGGCATTCTCTTCATCGCCCATGAGCATGGAGAGGGCGGCGTAGCCTTCAGGGATGGATTTGGTCTCCACGACATAGACCTTGGAGCCCTTATAGAGTTCCGCGGCCTGTTTGGCCGCCATTAAGATGTTGCTCTCATTCGGGAGGATGACAATCTCATCGGCATTGGCCATCTGGAAGGCATCGACCATTTCGGAAGCGGAGGTGTTCATGGTCTTGCCGCCGTCGATGACGATGTCGGCACCCATTTCCTTGAACATATTCTTGATGCCTTCGCCTTGGGCGATGGCAACAATCGCGACCTTCTTGCGGTCTTTGCACTTTTCTTCCTTCTTCTGGACGACCTCGTTGTGCTGCATGGCCATGTTCTCCATCTTGAAGGAGACGAATTCGCCATAACGCTGAGCAAACTCAATGACTTCGTATGGCTTTTTGGTGTGGATGTGGACCTTGACGATGGTGCCGGTCTGGAAGCAGACGATGGAATTGCCCATGTTCTTCAAGCTCTCGATGAAGCCATCGATGTTGAATTCCTCGACTTTGATTTTCGCGTTGAGGAGCTGGAGCAAGAATTCGGTGCAGTAGCCATAATCGAGAACGCTGTCTTCGTTGAAGGCGCTGATGTCGACACTCGGGAGGGCGCTATGGCTTATGTCGAGCTCGACTTCCTTGCCGTCGATCGGTTCGTTGATCATGTATTTATACATGCCCTCGAAGATGGTGAGGAGGCCTTTGCCTCCGCTATCGACGACGCCGGATTCCTTAAGGACCGGGAGTAAAGACGGGGTTCTATCGAGGGAAATCTTCATCGCCTCGATGACCATGGCTAAGAAAGAGGTGAGATCGGTCTTACCGGCCTTAAGGCGTGGGTAGACGCTTTCGATGCCCTCTCTAGCGACGGTGAGGATAGTTCCTTCGGTTGGGGTGACGGTAGCGCGATAAGCGGTCTTATAGCCATCCCTCATGGCCTCGGCGAGCTCCATGACGGTGATGTCCTTGGTCTCTTTGAGGCTATTGGCGATGCCCTTGAAATATTGGGAAGTCAAAACGCCGGAGTTGCCTCTAGCGCCTAAAAGCATGCCTTTGGCGAATTCGTTGGTGATCTCGCCGATTTCTTCGCTTTCGCCAAGGGCCTTCATGCCGTTAGCGTAAGTGAGTTTCATATTGGTGCCCGTGTCGCCGTCTGGGACAGGGAAAACGTTGAGGTCGTTAATGGCTTGGAAGTGGGCGGCTAAATTCTTATAGCCATTTTCCAAAAGCTCGCGATATAGCGACCCAGTGATAGTTGCTGGTTCCATTTTTATTGTGCTTTCTCGGTGCCGTAATTGCTGATGATGATGGTTTCTGGACCGCAGGAGGCGCCGAGGATTGGGCCTAAGGCGGTGATGAAGATGCCCTTGCAGTGGATCTTGGCTTCGATGGCCTTCTTGACCTGGAGGGCGGTCTCTAAGTCATCGGCGTGGCTGATGGCTAAGTAGTGGTTCTCTGGGTCGACGACGTTATTGACCGCGGATTCGATGATTTCGTCGAGGGCGGCTTTTCTGCCGCGGATCTTCTTGATGGCGGTGTTATAGCCATTGCGGTCGCTGACGATGATTGGCTTGACGCCGAATAAGTTGCCTAAGAAAGCGCTGCTGGCTTTAACGCGGCCGGCATTCTTTAAATAGGTAAGGGAGCCAACGGTGGCCCACTGATGGTAGTTGAATCTCTCGGCGGTGAGGATCGAGGCGATTTCCTCCGCGGATTTGCCTTCGTCCCTAAGCTCAGAGGCGCGGATGCCCATTAAGCCCTGAGCCATGCCGGAGCAGAGAGGGTCGACGATGGCGATGGTATTATCCTTATATTTTTCTTTGAGTCTTTCGGCAACGAGCTTACCGAGGGCGACAGAGCCGCTTAAACCGGAAGAGCAGCCGATGTAGACGATGTCATAGCCTTCTTCAAGAAGAGCGGTGAAGCGTTCTTCGAAGGCGCTTTCCTTGACCTGGTTGGTGTAGCATCTCTTGCCGCTACGCATGAAGTCATAGAACTCTTTCGGGGTGTATTCTTCCCAAGAAAGAGAAGCGCTATATTCTTTATCATCCATGGTCACACCCATCTTGATGTAATCGAGGTCGAATCTCTTGAGGAGATCCATGTCAAGATCGCAGGTGGAATCCAGTAAAATCTTTATCTTGTTCATTCTCTAAACCTCCATGAACGGGGGAAATTATACCATAGAGGCTTTTTAGAAACTCCAGCATTTTAGGTTTCTTAGGCCTTATCGATACTTTTTGGCTATTTTTGCATTAAAAAAAAGCGAATTTCAATATTTTGGGTCAAAAAATTGAAATTTGTTTTGTTTCCTTCGATTCAACTTAGGTTTTGAATATGATAGGTGATAGCGATGCGCTTTTCGCTGGCAAAATAAAAAATGCCCGCTATACTTGCTCATGTTAAAGGAGACTAACAATGGAAAAATGGGACTTAACTAAACTCTATGACTCGGAAGAAAAATTCGAGAATGATATCAAAAAAGCCAGAGTGGAAATCTTAGAGCCGCTCGCTAAACTTGAAGGTAAACTCGGGACCGAAGAAGGCCTCGTCCAATATCTAACCTTATCTATAGAGGCGGATAAGCTTTTATCCCGCTTGGCGGAATTCGCCTCGATGAGGAGCGACCTCGATAAGAAGAACGTCGCCAATGCCAGCGCCCTTGCTAAGATCGAGCTCCTTTTCAATGACTTCGGAGCCAAGGTCAGCTATGCCGACCCGGAAATCCTCGCTCTTGGGAAAGAGTATATCGACGCCTTCTTTAAGAAACACTCAGAACTCAATGAATTCGATTTCTATTTCGAGAAGCTCTTCCGTGACCAGGATCACGTCTTAAGTGCGAAGGAAGAAAGACTTATGTCTAACTTCTCCCAGCTCACTGGTTTAGGCGGAAGCCTTTATGCCTCCCTCTCCATCAGCGACTACGCCCCGGGAAAGGTAAAACTCAGCAACGGAGAAGAAGTGGAGGTCAACCATTCCAACTGGACCAACATCGTCGAATCCCTTGATAAGCAGGATGATAGACGCCTTGTCTTCGAATCCCTCTATAGCGATTTCGAGAAACACAAGAACACTTATGGCGAAATTTATAACGCCGTCCTCCAGGCCGAGCTCGCGGAGATGAAATCCCGTGGCTATAACTCCATTCTTGAGGAGCATCTCTACCATAACAACATCCCAACCTCCGTCTTCCACAACCTCATTGAGGTCGCTTCCACGGAAAACGAGGCGCTTCATCGTTATTACGAGATCAAACGTAAATACCTAGGACTCGAGAAATTCCGTTCCTATGACCGTTTCGTCCAGCTTGCCAAGACCAAGAAGAAATATAGCTATAAGGAAGCTCTCGAACTCTTCTATAAATCCATCGAAAGCTACCCAGAGGATTATCAGAAGAAAGCAAGAGAAGCGACCAGCGAAGGCTATGTCGATGTCTATGCTGCCCCAGGCAAGCGTAGCGGTGCCTATTCCAGCGGTGGTTCCAACATCCATCCGTATATCCTTCTTAACTATGAAGGCGGACTCGAGGATGTCTTCACCCTTGCCCATGAATCTGGACATTCCGTCCATACCCTCTATTCCATGGAGGGTCAGCCAATCACCAAGCAGAACTACACCATCTTCGTCGCGGAAATCGCCTCGACCTTCAATGAGCATAATCTTTTAGATTATCTCCTCGAGCACAGCGACCTTTCCAAAGACGATAAGATCTACCTCCTCCAGAAATCCATCGACCAGATCTGCTCGACTTTCTACCGTCAGACCTTATTCGGACATTACGAATACGACATCGCCAAGAAGGTCGAAGCGGGCGAGCCAATCAACTATGAGGTCCTCTCCAATGAGATGATTTCCCTCTATAAGACCTACTATGGCATCGACATCTCCGAAGAGAAGGTCAAGCCGCTTGTCTGGGCTTATATCCCTCACTTATTCAGGACCCCATTCTACGTCTATCAATACGCGACTAGCTTCACCGCCTCCATGATCATCTATGAGAAGGTCAAAAAAGGCGAAAAAGGCGCGTGGGATAACTACTTGAAGATGCTCTCTTCCGGCGGTTCTGCCTATCCGATTGACGAAGTCAAACTCGGCGGTGCGGATTTAACCAAGAAAGAGGCTTTCCTCGCGGTTACCGAAAGAATGAAGGAACTCGTCGATCAGTTAGAAAAACTCCTCGCCGAATAAATAAAAAAAGAAAATGGCCGAGCAACTCGCTCGACCATTTTTTTATTACTTCGCCTCGACTTCTGTTCGTTCGATTCTTTCGATCTCGCCGGCTTTCTCCAAGGCGACCTTGGTGATGAAGGGGCCTATGAGTTCGTATACGAGCGTGGACGTTAAGATGATGGCGACGATCAAGGCACCGATTGGGGCGGTGGCTTCATGCTCGCTAAAGATGGTAGCGCTGCTGGT
>ONCO01000003.1 GCA_900316365.1 uncultured Erysipelotrichaceae bacterium | reverse complement strand
AAATTACCTGCCGAATTAATAATTGCGTGACACAAAATGCAAAGCCAAACGCTTCCTGTGATCTCTCTTATCGCCGCAAGCATAAAACTCATGCCAAGCACCATGATACCGAAGACCAGGAAATCCTTATGATATTGGCTAGTTGCTGGAATAAAAAACAAAGGCATGTGCCACACCCACCAGATAATGGCTACTATTAAAGCCGCCAAAATAAAACCGCACTTCTTTCTAAGAAATGGGTAAGTAATATATCTCCAACCAGCCTCTTCCAATCCTCCTGCGAACACCATCGCAAGGATCATTAACGGAAGCCAATATAGTTGCAAGCCAAGTTTAAACCCAGATATTAAACACATCATTAATACTTGGATAATAGGAAATATAATCGCTAGAAGATAACCCCAAATCTTGTGTTTGAAATCAAAGACATGCTTTATCCAATCGATGAATCCATTAACAATACGGTTCTTTTTCAAGACAATAAACGAAGCAATTGCAGGCGATATACCACCAATAAACCAAGGAAGGTATAACCAAAAACAATTTCTAATTGTTATGTCAAAGACGCTTAGAACAATGCATAATCCCCAACACACCCCCATAATTAAGAATGTGATTAGGAGATGTTCTACAAACACTCTTAAATTAATCGTATCGTCTTTATCCATATTTCGTACTAGTTTATCACCATTATGTTTTTAAAATGATAGGAAAAGGCCTCACATGGAGGCCTCATCTATCTTGGTAAGTCTTTTTGTCCAATTTTGAATCAATAACTTTGCCCAACGGCAAATATGTGTACTAATGGTGGAACCGCTCTAACTCTGTTTGGCTTGTCAATACTCGTAATGAGACCACATCCTCAAGACATAGACGATGTGTTTTTCTTTGTCGACCTCGTACACGAGACGGTGTTGGACGTTAATTCTGCGAGAATAGGATCCACTTAGGTCCCTTTTCGGAAAGGCCGGCGGATTTCAAAAGCTCCCGGTCCTTGATGGCCCTTTTGGAGAAAAGAACCTCGTACATCGTTTACCACTCCTCGTCCAAATTCAATTTTTCGTAGGTGGAGCGATCCTGTTTCTTTGCTTCTTTATAACCCTCCATGAAGGAAGGGTTGGACATCAAGTAAACTGTCTTCATGAGAGCGTTATAGTCAGATTCAGAAATCATAACGACGTTGCCTGATTTCGAAGTAATCGTCACGGGCTCGTTGTAGGCGACAACGTCCTCGATGGTTCCAAATAGGTTTTTTCTCAGGGCAGTAGCATTCATGACAGGCATAAGTTCAACCTCCATGCACATTATATATGTACGTTTTAATGTACGTAATATGTCGAATAATAAAAATCCCAAGCCGGTCAGGGTTGGGGCATGGGCGTTGGCGGTAGACCATCTTAACCAATAGGCCGACCCAACTCATCAAATAACATTCCGGCCAATTCGAATCGGATTTCACTTTGACCTCCGAAAGGCATCGTCAATCGAAGAGGTCAGAATGTGTTCCCGTGCGGAATAAAAACAATTCTAGTTCCTCGTCGTCAACGCAATATACCAATAGCCAGTCGGGCTTGACGTGGCACTCCCTGAAGTCGCGATATTCGCCAGTCAAAGGGTGGTCGTGATATTTTGGGTCGAGAGCTTCTTGATTCGCAAGTTTATCAACGACTTCCTCAAGCAACGTCAGATCAAGACCGCGCTTTTTAGCTAAGCGAAGGTCTTTTAAAAAACGATTAGAGCGAACGATGGTCAGCATTAAACTTCCTCCAGAATCTCAGCAAACGAAGCGTGGCGTTTGTACTTCTCTTTGTTTTTCTTCATCTCTTCGAATTCCGCCAAAGCCGCCTTTGTTGTAGCGTTAGGCATTTCAAGGCGAATCTCGAAAGGTATCCTTTGCTCGCGGACGGATTGTTGAAGAAAAAGGGTAATGGCCGTAGATAAATCCAAGCCGAACTGTTCGAACAGCGCGACGGAATTCTCTTTCAACACGGGATCGATGGAAATGTTTGTGCTTACTTTAGCCATAAGAATACCTCCAAGAAAATACTACTATAACATGCGCATATTATCAACATTATATGACTATAATGATGCTACCACAAAACGCTTCATGCCTTCAGACTTTTCAGCAGAAGCCGACGTCAATACACAAAAAATCCCAAGCCGTTCAAGGTTTGGGATACGGGTACTGATGGTGGATCATCGGAAACGCTAGGCGAACCGCTCTAACTATGTTTGGATTGTCAATATTCGTAATGCGACCACATCGAGTGGACCACGATGACATGCAAATCATTGTGGATTCTATAGACCAAGCGATGCTGGAGATTGATCTTTCTTGAGCAGTAACCTTCTAAATCGCCACTAAGCTTTTCATAAGATGGGGGCGTTTGATAAGGGTTGGCGGCGATGAGGTTCAACAGTTTCTTCGCTTTCTCTGCCATCCCTGCCCTTTTCAGCCTTTCTTTGTCATTCTCGGCGTTTTTCGTGAAACGTATTTCCCACATCGTTACCATTTCTCGTTAGGGTTATAGACCGGCATAGAGGAGATGTCCTCGTTTTCGCCTTCTTTGATTCTCTGGATGAGACCCGGTTGTGAGGCAAGGAAAATAGTCTCGCGCATGGCGTTATATTCCTCTTCCGAAATGATGACCGCATTGCCTTTCTTGGTATTGACCGTAATGGTATCGTTGTACTCAACGACGGTTTCCAGAGATCCGAAGAGATTCTTTCTCAATGCGGAAATGTTGGTGATAGACATCTTTTTTTCCTCCCGTATTACGGTATTGCAAAAATCGTACTTAATGTGGTACATATAGTTTATCAGCTTCCGCAGGGGAACCAAAAAGGCGGATTGCGCCAATACCAGTCTTATCTACGAGCCCTTCAACGAACAAAGGAAACCCGCAACCACGATAGACCAAACCATAAGCGACCTTGGATCTGGTTGTATGCATTTCCCTTTGTTTTTGCCTTAGCTGGCCCCAAGACGAGAATGTCTCTTTAGATAATCGGCGGCATCTATAGTAAATCCGAACACGTCGTCATCAACATAGACGTAGTTCGTTCTTCTGAAATCTCATTTGGTGGACCGGTAGCAACGTTATGCGAACACCGGTCGCTATTAGGAATCGTTCCGATGTATCCGTTATAATTTAAGCAAGCGCTAATTCTGAAATCGTTATAAACACCAGATTTTTTTCAACACAAAGCGAGCCGCCGAATAGGCTTAACAAGCCTTTTGATTTATTTGAGTTGGACTCACACCTTGCTGATAGACGACAGTGAACTTAGATCCAACGCTCCTCTTTCCTCGATTGTGTCTTGGGCATGGAGGAACATCATCATGTAAATCGGGTAATAATGGATATTCTCACGAACGCTGATGTTGTAATCCGAGAAAACATATCCTTTGGCAAATCCATTTGCGCAGAAATAGCTAAGAGCGGAATGCGATTGATAGTCCTTACCGCTTTTGATTTCCAAAGGAAGGACATCGCCTTGGTAATCGATTAGAAAATCCAATTCCCCGTGTTTTTTGTTGTTGTAATAGTAGAGGTCAAAGCCATGGGCCTTGAGTTCTTGGGCGGCGAAGTTCTCAAACATCGCCCCGCAGTTGATGCCTTTTTCCCGGCTTAGGAGTTTCAGCGCCGTTGATGTCCCATACATCGACGTGAGCATGCCGACATCGGAGAGGAAGAGCTTAAAGAGGTTGCTCTTCTTGCTCGCCTCCAAAGGAATCTCGGCCTCCGTTACGTTATAGACGGGGAGGGCCACGCCCGCTTCGGTAAGCCAAAGGAAGCTGTTCTCGTAACGGTCGAATCGCAGTTCTCCATCCAAACGGGTAAAGACATAACGCTTATTCTTTTGATCCAGCTCCGACGGAATAAGATTGTAAGTGTTGATAAGCTTAAGCTTTTTCTCCTTTTCATAACGGGTGAAGTCGCGTTTGTAATCGCGCCCGATTTTGGCGTGTACCCTACGGACGAGGTTATAATCCCCGGTATCCTTGAAGGTCTGCACCGCCTCAGGCATACCCCCGACGATAAGGTATTTGTAGAAAGCATCAATAAGGGTTTTGTGGACAAAATCGTCGACGGGAATCTCTTTCTCAAACCGCTCACGAAGAGAGGCCATGACGTCCTCTCCGAGTCCGTTGGCAATATAGAATTCCTCCAAGTCCATGGGATACATGTCAACCGTCGTCATGAATCCGACGGGAGCAGAACGCAGATCCCTTAGTTCGACGCCCAGAAGCGACCCGCTCATGACATAGCGGTATTTGCCATGCTCCACGAGGAACTTGACGATGGTCACGATTTCCTTACACTCCTGAATCTCGTCGAAGAAAATCACCGTATCATCCCGTAACACCCTACGCGATGCAATGCGGAGATTCTCTAAAAATGTTTTCTCGTCCTCTTCCAAGGCTGGCTTGAAGATCGACAGTAAACCCGGTTGCTTGACGAAATTGAATTCGACGTAATCTATTTTCCTTTCCTCGAGCAATTCGCGGATCAAATAGGTTTTCCCGACCTGCCTTGCCCCGGCGACGAGCAACGCGTCTTTGCCCGATTCAATCCATTTCACGATTTCCTTTGAAGCTTTACGAAACAGCATAATCGCGATACCTCCTGCATAAAGCCAAAACGTTTGTCCCGTTTTCCAATGAAATAATAGGCCTTTTTGTCCCGTTTTCCAATATTGATATTGTTGTTTTTGTCCCGTTTTCCAGCAGCTCAAGGAAAACGACCTGTTCGAGAAGGCCCATGTTGGCCCAGGGGGATATGGGGTCATTTGGAATGATGAAATAGACCTTTCCTGCGAAGAGCTTTTCTACGGTGGAGCCGATATTGCCACACCATTCGACGGGCTCGTCGCGTTCGTCGAGGCTACCAGGATGTGGGGACTCAATGAATCCACCCTCCGCAAAGCCATAGCCTATGGGAAATTAAAAGCAGCGTCGATGCCTGTAAATACGGCAAGCAGTGGGTCGTTTCAACAGAAGCAATGAGAAGAGAATATGGCGAGCCCAAATACGCCTAAGACGGGTTTATAGACAAGTTTTTGGCATCTATTCTGCATTCTTTTGTTTAGGCGACAGTTGAAAAAGAGGGAGCATTTTCAGTCTCCCTCGATTTTCTTTCCGCGATAATACTTGTACCCGTATTGGAGGCACGCTTCCTCCAGGTACTTGGTGGCATCGCATATAATTCCGAACACATTACCATCATAATGGTAAGCGCTCGCCTGATAATCAATTTGGTGGAGTCGCGGGGAATCGAACCCCGGTCCGAAGAAGGCTCATCAAGGACGTCTACAGCTTAGACCCTATCTCATACTCATGGGCGGCGATAGGATCGAGGAATGCCCATGAGGCAGTTGTGGGGTTTTCGTCCTTTCGCGCCAACCAACGCTAAGGCTTATCGTCTTGTATTACACCCATCCCCTACTAAGACGCGAAGGTAGAGGTGAATGTGCTCGTCCCGCCTAGCGGGATCCCTGTGTCGGGGCTAAATTAAGCGCGAGCGAAGGAGGCCTGGTGTCCACCAAGCATCCAAGGTTTGACAGTGTTGTCAGTTATTGTTTTTTGGCGTAAGTCGCCACCTTGCTGCAATCCAAGCCAAACTCTCCTCCGTCAAAACCTGAACGGCCCCAGAGAAGCTCAAGTTGTCTTGGGCGGATAAATAATATCTTTCGGTTTCCGCTTTGAAAAGCAGAAAGCGCAAGTAATTATGATTACTTCACGACGCCTCGCGTGTCTTTTCTTTATAAAGGACCGCAATTAAAGCCTTTTGGTAGTGGCCTTTTCCTTGTAATACTTCTTGAAACAATTGGTTACAGAATAGTAATGGACGGAAACCATGATTATCGTCAAAACAACCACCAAATACGCAGGAAGTGCATTGATATGAATGGAAAAACCACTTGGGGTATATTCAAATCTCGTAGTCCAAAGAGGAACAATTGCGCAAGCACCCATCAGAAGCAGCTGCACTGAAACGAAGATAATCGGATACCTCTTTTTGCGAGGAATCGAGTGTTCAATCATTATTTGGCAATAGCGGATTCCGCAGAGGACGGATAAGCCAAAGAACAAGATGATAAATCCAAAATTGACAATAACCACGACGTCTCCGAAATAATAGCCAAATATGGTCGCTAAGCAGGGAGGCACGGCAGAAAAAACCATAAAGAAGAACCATCTCCGAAAAGGTTTAAAGACGTCAAAAGGATAGTTATCGAAAAAAGCGGCAACTTTCCATTCGTCGATTATCTTGTTATAGAAAGGATTTCTTTTTGACATTCAAATGGCCTCCTAAAAATCTAACAGCGTCACCCACAAGTGTAAACGTTTATTAAAAACAAGACGAATAATTGAAATTTGCTACACAAAAACCACGAAATTTGCTGTCACATTCTATTAAAGTGCTTTTCGAATACATAGCGTATACAATTAGTCTTTCTTAGAAGTTCAATAGCAATAACAATTATCTTTTCTTCGTTGTAAGACTGATAATAAGGTGCGGCGTTCGCCTATATTTGCGTTTACGTCCGCCCTTTCGGCGAGCACACCAACGCGAAAGTTCTCTTTATTTAAAGAGGAGGTTAAGCCTTTCCTGTTTCCAAACCCCCGTTTTGCGTGTATTGTTTACCATGCACAGGAAGATTAAAGATATGTCAAAGAATAAAAAGAAGAAACAATCCCGCATGTCTGCATCCACCAAGGAGAACCTCAAGTTAGGTGCTTCCGCGATTATCAGCAATGCGGCTGTAGTAGAACTCGGTCAGAAGAAACCATGGTATGGAGCGATCATCACCGCTCTCTTATCCGTCGTTCTTGCTGCCCTCCCAATCCTTACCACGAGCCTCAAGACCAAAGGCGGCGACATCTTAAAAGGCACGACCTATGGTTACGAAACTGGCTTAGTCCATTTCCAGCAGGACTTAAACGCCTTCGAAAAGAAAGTCGAATGGAATGTCGAGAAAGGTTCTTTAACCGTCACTCGTTGGAAAGAATTCCTTTCCACCGAATCGAGTGGTTCCATCGATACCGAACCTTGGTACCACCACGTCAGCAACGTCACCAACAAAGTCGACTTCGCCGTCTTTGTTGCCTTCAATAGCAAAACCGAGACCTTGTTAGAAGGCAAAGACTTCTCCGACTATGTCGCGAAAGTCTATAACGGCATCAACCCAAGCACCGGCGCCAAAATCGGCACCACCTTGAACGTCAACGTCGGCACCCCTTCTAGCGAATCCGCCGAAACCACTTCTGATAAGAACCACGTCAATACCATTATCTTCGGCAAAAACACCTTCCGCGTCATGAAGGCCAAAGCCAATGGCGAATGGGCTGAAGCCAGTGTTGGTTCTCTCCGCGACTATAGCGGAGGTGAGCTCCCGCTCAACAGCCTTGTCAAAAACGTCTCTGCCGAACCAGACGCTGTCGAGACCTATATCGCCGACACCAAGAAAGCTTGGAGCAATTACTTAGACAAAGCCGCCGAAAAGCAGATCATCGGTTCTGCTTGGAAAATGACCGGTCTTATGGCAGCCATCTTTGTCTTCTTCCTCTTCTTCATGGGCCTTATGATCTTCATCATGACCCGCGGCAAGAACAACCCATACCGCATCTATACCTTCTGGATGACTCAGAAGATGTCCTATTGGGGCGCCTTCACCCCTGCCCTCCTTGGAATGATCATCGGCTTCTTTGTCCGTGTCGAAATCCTCCAGTTCCTCTTCATCATCCTCTTTGGCTTAAGAATCATGTGGCTCAGCATGAAGACCTTAAGACCTCAGGCCTAAGCGATATAACAAAGATAGGCTCGCCAGAACGGCGAGCCTTTTCTTAACCTTATTATTTATTATTAGTCTCCGTAATCGGAACCGCGAGACTTATCTTCGAAGAATAAGCCTAAAGGATCACTTATATCCTCTATTTCTTTATAGATAAAACCTTCCTTCTCATACATCGGGGCCTCGAAGTTCCCGGTGAAGATAACGTGGTGATTAGCCTTAACGATTCTTTCCATTTCCTTGAGGATTGGCTCAAAGGCTTCAGCCCTCTTATCTTTAAAACCTTGGAGGTTGTAATAGAAGGCCGGCTCGACGTAGAAGATATTGCCTTCTTCGTCCTCATAGCCATTAACGACCGTTTTCGGGTCAGATATTTTTTTGTACTTGCTAAACTCTATGTATTCCATATATACTTGCGCACAATAATAACATACCGGAGGGAGATTGAGGGGCCGAAAAGAGGACCTTTTCAAAGAAAAAGATGGACGAGAAAAGCAGCAAAATCAAAATCGTATTCACCGATATTGACGGCACGCTTTTTTCCCATCGCACCCACCACGTCCCCGAAAGTGCAATCGCTGCGATTAAGAAGCTCCAGGCCAAGGGCATCAAGGTCTTCCTTTGCTCTGGCAGGAACTTCTATTTAATCCGTAAAACCGGAATCCTGGATATGGTCAAACCTGATGGTTTGGTCACCATGAATGGCTCCAACGCGATTATCGACGGCAATATCATCTACCGTTATCCAATACCTTCCACCGTCGTCGACCACATGATCCTCTTCGCCAAGAGGCTCAAGTTCGGTCTGACGTTAATTGAGGAGAACGAAGGCCATATCAACATGATCGATGACCGCGTTATCTCCGCACACGAGAAATACGGAACCAGATTCCCGCAGCCAAGAAGATTCCCAGATCATTATGACCGCACGGTCTATCAGATGATTGCCTTCTGCGATGAGTTCGAAGAATCCTTATTCTTGCCCCACCTCGAGAACTGCAAATCCGCCAGATGGGATGAATATGCGGTCGATATCATGCTCCAGGACAGCGATAAGTCCAAAGGCGTTATGTCCGTGCTTGATTACTATGGCTTAAAGCCGGAAGAGGCGATGAGCTTAGGAGACGGCCAGAATGACGTCGAGATGCTTTCCTATACCGGCATCGGGGTTGCCGTCGGTCGTGCCGATCCCGCGGCGAAAAAAGCCGCCGATTACGTAACCGACGACATTGATGATGATGGTTGGGCCAAAGCCTTTATCCATTACGGATTGATTGACTGATTATTTATGATACGGCTCATGATGGGCGATCCTAAAAGCCCGATAGAGCTGTTCCAATAGGATTAAGCGCGTCATCTGATGCGGGAAGGTCATCTTAGAGAAGGAGAGCCGCTCATTGGCTCTCTTTTTTAATGCATCGGATAAACCCAAAGATCCGCCGATGACAAAGCTTACGTGGGAGCCGCCCATCATAAACATCTTCTCTAGATGTTCGGAGAATTCCACGGAGTCATACTCTTTGGCGTTGAGGTCAAGCGCGCAGAGATAGTCGCTTGGCTTAAGTTTTTCGAGTACTTTCTCCCCTTCTTTGTCTTTGACCTGGGTTTCGATAGCTAAACCAGCGCCTTCTTTATAGCCGATATCATCAACCTCGACGACTTTGATATCCGCATAGTTCTTAAGGCGTTTGATGTATTCCTCGCAAGCGGACTTCCAATAAGCCTCTTTGAGGTGACCGATGACGTAGAGAGTGATTTTCATTATTCCCCTCCCCTAACGACATGCCACTGCGAAGCAGGGACGATCTTAATATGGTCATGGGCAATGCCTTTACGGTCTAAGGTTTTGTGATAAGAGCTAAGAGCAATTTCAGGCGTGTTGCATTCTTCGCTTAAATGAGCCAAATAGATGGCTTTGGTCCTTGGTCCGATAAGCTCGGCCATATAGATGGCGGAATCGATATTGGAAAGATGCCCGTGTTTGGAATGAATGCGTTTCTTTAAAACGGCTGGACGGGCGGAATCCATAAGCATCTTCAAATCATGGTTGGACTCAAAGTAGTAATAGTCGCAATCCTTAATGAGGGCTAAAGCCTCATCGCTTAAATAACCGGTGTCGGTCACATAGCCTAAACGGCAACCTTCCTCTTCGATTAGATAACCCATTGGGTTGGTGGCGTCGTGCGAGGTTGGGAATGGCACGATGCTCATCGAGCCAACTTCTAACGGGATAAATGGCTCGACCGGATTCGCGGAGGCATAAGTCCCCTCCCCGGCATAAAGATCAACGCGGTCATGGTAAAGAGGGATGCCGGCGATATGATCGGTATGCTCATGCGTGATGAAAAGGGCTTGGATGTCATTAACGGTTTTTCCAAGGTGATCCAATTCTTTCTTAAGGGACTTCAAAGGAAGGCCCATATCAATCTGGATAAGGGTGTCTTTGTTGTAGATTAGGCAGGCGTTTCCTTTGGACCCGCTGCCGACGATGGAGAACTTCATCACTCATCCCCGCCGCCGTTTTGCTGACGGAGCTTGGCGTAGGCTTCTTCGTATTCAGGCGCTGGATCGCAGAAACGGGAATAGGCTTTCTCGAACATTAGCTGGAGTTCGCCGGTCTTACCGTTACGGTTCTTCGCGACGCTGATCTCCATGACGGAGATATCCCCTGGGCCAAGGTTCTTCTTTTCTTGTTTTGGCTCCTCTTCCTGCTGCTGATTGCCGTCTTTGTTATAACCGCCCTTCTTCTTAAGCTGATCCGGGGAATAATAGTCGGAACGATAAAGCAGCAAAACAATGTCGGCGTCCTGCTCGACAGAGCCGGATTCACGCAAGTTGGAAAGCATTGGCTTCTTGGATTCGGTGGACTCGACGGCACGGTTTAACTGAGAGACGACGATGACAGGTACATGCAACGTGCGGGCTAAGGTCTTCAAGGCACCGGAAATGATGGAGACTTCCTGCTGACGGGATTCCATCTTTCCGCCACCAGCCATACGGATACGGCCTAAGTAGTCGATGACGATTAAGCCAAGGTCTGGATGAGCCGCCTTAAGTTTGGTGGCCTTCGCAGTGATATCGCCAAGCATCGAGTTCGGGGTGTCATCGATATAGAGTTTGGTCTGGGAGATTTCCCTTAAAGCATCGCGGACTTTGATGCGTTCCTGGGTGGTCAACATGCCGGTCTGGATGTGGTCGTTGGAGACGCAAGCGCGGCTAGCGACAAGACGCTGCATGATGAGCGTGCTATTCATTTCGAGGGAGAAGAAACCAACGGTGGCTTTGCCATAAAGCGCGGCGTTAAACGCCAAGTTCATGGTTAAGGCAGTCTTACCGACGGAAGGACGGGCAGCGACGATGATCATGTCTTCTTTCTGCCAACCGTGGGTGAAGAGGTTGAGTTTCTTATAACCGGTGGTGACGCCGGTCAAACCATCGGAAGAAGGTTTCTGCATTTCGCCGAGTTTGATCTCGAGTTCTTTCGCGGCCTGCTCTGCGCTCTTGAAGTCACCGACCTGACGGGAATCCGCGACGGCGGTGATCCTTTGGTTGGCTTTCATGACGAAATCGCCGATATCAGGAATCTCCATGGTCTCGTAGTCTTCTTGGATGTCTTTGCAAGTAAGGAGAAGGTTGCGGAGCGTGGCCTGGTCGCGGACGATTTTGGTGTAGTGCTCAATATTATCGGGATCGATAACGGAGTCGACGAGATTGAGTAAGTAGTTTGGGGAATTGGTCTCTTTGTCGAGCTTTAAGGTAACGAGCTCATTGTGGACGGTTTCCGGGTCGACCGTGGTGTGGCGGTCGGATAATTCCTTAATCGCGCGGAAGACCAACTTGTTACGTGGGTCAACGTTGCTGAAAGAATCCTCTTCCAAGGAAGAGATGACGATCGAAAGCGCGGAGACATCAATCATGGCCGCGCCTAAACACGCGCGCTCCGCCTCAACGTTAGATGGGAGCTCGACGGTTCTAGTGGCTTTCTTCTTTGGACTATTCTTCGCTGATGTGGACATTAACAGTTCCGACGACTTCGCCGGCCTCGCCTTTGTAGAGTTCGATTTTGAGTCTAGTGTATCCAAGGCCGTTGGCTGGATATTTGTCGATGAATTTGCGCTTGTCGATGGTGATGCCCCACTGCTCTTTGAGGCCTTCTTCGATCTGCTTTGGAGAGACGGAACCAAACATTCTGCCGTCAGAGCCGACTTTGGCTTTGAATTCGACGTTGATGTTCTTAAGGCGCTCCGCTAAAGCTTCGGCTTCTTTCTTAAGCTCAGCCTGGCGGGCAGACTCCGCGGCGTTATTCTTCGCAAGGGTCTTCTGGGAGCTCTCGGTAGAAGCAACGGCCATGCCGCGCGGAATGAGATAGTTTAAGCCGAAACCATCGCTGACATTGATGGTGTCGCCTTTCTTTCCGTACTTTTTAACATCCTGCAGTAATATGACTTTCATTAGTATTCTCCCTTCTCCGATGAACGAGATTCATTGAGGTATGTAGCGAGAACGTCGAGGAGAATGGTCTCCGCGCCCTCGATGGTTTGATCGCTGATATTGGCTGCCGCCATTGAGAAGTGACCGCCACCACCCATCTTCTCAGCTAAGAGCTGGACGTTGATGGTCGCGTCGCTGCGGCAGGAAATCTTGATTGTCTTTTCGCCTGTGCGTCCGATGACGAAGGCGGCGTTGATGCCCTTTAACTGCATCAATTGGTTGGCGACTTTCGAGATAGCCGCGCTTTCGATGATGTCTTTATCTTCAGCTACGCAGTAGACGACGCCGTAATACGGGGTCTTCATGGTGGAGACAATCTTGGTAGTTAAGGAATATTCCTCATATTCGTCTTTGAGGTAATCATCCGCTAAGGCGTTATCCGCACCATAGGTCTTCAAGAACTCAGCGGCCTCGAATGTACGGGCGCCAGTAGACTTGGACTTGAAGAAGTTGGTATCGAGGAACATACCGGCGAGCATGATGGTCGCGAAGCTCTGTTTCATTTCCATGCGTGGGTTCGCGGTCGCGTAATGGATGAACTCCGCTACGATTTCCGAAGCGCTGGAAGCGGAAGGTTCGACGTAGCTTAAGACGTTCTGGTCGATGAAGGAGGTGCCCATACGATGGTGGTCGATAACGACCGTCTTAACGGACTTCTCAAGAACCTTAGGGGCGTGGGTCTTCTCTGGGACAGAGACGTCAACGACAACGAGTAAGGTGGAGTCGTTGATCTTATCCAAGGCGTCTCTTGGGGAATAGACCATGCGGTCGATTTCGTTTTTGGTAAAGGCGCTTTGGAAGGCGTAACGAGTCTTAGACTCGGTGTTCTTTGGATCGTAGATGATATGGCATGGGACGCCGCAATATTCAGCGATGACCATGACGCCTAAGGCCGCGCCTAAAGCGTCCATATCCATCATTTCATGACCCATGACGAGAACGCTCTTGGTCTGACGGATAAGACCGATAAGACCGTCGGCGTAGTTTCTGACTTTGACCTTACTGGTGGATTCAACAGCCTGGGTCTTACCACCATAGAACTTGAGCTCTTTGTTGTATTCGGATACGCAAGCCTGGTCACCGCCACGAGACATAGCGATATTAATGGCGTTAGCGGCCATATCGCTAAGTTTCTCTGGGTCTTGGAAGTCGTGGGCGAAACCAACGGACAAGGTTGGGATGGTGTCGGTGCCTTTGCCTAATTGGCGAACGCTTTCGAGGAGGGAGAACTTATCGTTGACCATCCTTTCGAGGGAAGCATAGTCGCAGACGGCGAAGTAGGAGTCGCCACGGAAACGTCTGAGAACGACGTCGAACTGCTTGCCATAGTCGAAGATGGCGCCACGAACACGGGAGACGATATCGTTGTTCTCGTCTTCGGCGTTACCGACGATCTCGCTGTAGTTGTCGATGACGATAAGGCCAAGGACCATCGAGTGGGCGCGCTCATACGAGCTAAGGTGCGCGAATTCGGTCGTGTCTTTGAAGATATAAAGATGCGCCTCAGAGAGGTACTTTACTTCGTAAGTATGGGAGTCGACCTCGATCATGACGGTCATGTTGTTATTGCCGTCTTTTAATTCGCGGAGCTTTGGCTGCCATTCCTCAATGTTCTGGTCGAGGAGTTCGATGGAGCGTTCCTTGAAGAGGAGGTTGTTCCAAATGACGCGGTCGTCATTATCGGTAACGACAAGACCAATCTGGCCGAAGTTATAAGCTTCCTGGACGTCACCGCCGATAACGTCGGCAGCGCGAAGGTCGCTCTTCTGACGGATACGGGAAATGTGGGCGATGATGATTGCGACAGCGACGATGTTGGCGAAAGCAACAACCCCGGCGCCGAAGGCCCAGAACTGCGGTTTGATCGCCGCCTGGATGCCAGAAGGGATGTCGTATAAATAAAGGGCGATGCCGGTAGCAAAGAGACCAATCTCAATGAGGGCAAGGATAAATGCCACGATTCTAGTTTTTCTTAATGCGTTTGCCATGTAAGACAAATTATAGCCAGTAAATGGCCTTTATCATAGTTTTAGTAACTATGATTGGGACATAGAAAAAGCCCTCTCCGCCGTCAAAAAAGCGAAAAGAGGGCACTTTGTCTATTTCTTTGCTCTCGCTAAACGCGAGAAAAAGTCTTTTGCCACTCGGAAAAAGATAAGCAAGAAAAGCAAGGCGACCGCGATGAGGGCGATGGTCGCGCCTGGAGTGAAATTCGCGTAATAAGCCACGACAATGCCAAGGACTACCGAGAGGACGGAGATGATTACCGAAGTAACCAAGGTCATCTTATAACCCAGCTTTAGCTGGAGGGAAGCTGCGACCGGGATGGCGATAAGGCTAGAGACTACTAAGGAACCAATCGTTTTCGCGGAGATGGCGATAACCAAAGATAGGAGCAAGGACTGAACGAAGTTAAGCGCGCCAACTTTGACACCCTGAACCTTAGCCTCGGATTCGTTGTAGATATAAGAGAAGATCTGCGAATGGAACAAGACGTAGAAGATGATGACTAAAACCGTCATTCCAATAGCCAGATATAACTCAAGGTTATTGACCAAAAGGATGGAGCCAAAAAGGTAGGATTCGATATTGCCGGTCTTGGAGTAATTCATGAGGATACCAGCCAGGCCAACGGACAAAGAAAGCACCACCGCTACCCCTAATTCGCTATATTTGGCGAATCTCTTGCGGATGATTTCGATTATCAAAAACGACACCACGCAGGCGATGATTGAGATGATTAATGGGTTTAATCCGGCGGCCAAACCGATGGCTACACCAGCCAGGGAAGAATGGGCTAACGCATCACCAGAAGCGGAGAGTCTTTTAAAGACCGCGGTCGAGCCAACAAGCGGAATCGAGATACCCAAAAGGATACCGACCACCAAGGCGATGCGCATGAACTCATAATGCAGCATGTTCGTCGCCTCCTTCGAATGTAGAAACCACACCGGCTTTGACCTGGAAGATCGCGTCCGCGTCTTCTAAGTCATGGAGATGGTGGGAGATAAAGACAATGGTTTTACCCTTCTTTTTATTAAGTTCCTTGATGGACTCGATGAGTTTTTCGTGGGATTCATGGTCCATTCCGGCGTCTGGCTCATCAAGAATGATGAGACTTGGATCGGAGATTAAGGCTTTCGCGATCTTAACTCTTTGGAGCTGACCGCCAGAAAGCTCATTGACCAAACGGTGGCGGAACTCGGTTAAACCGAATTCCTCCAAGATGTCGTTAAGCTTCTTCTTATTGTTCCTATAAGAGAATAAGGTCGGCTTCATCTTGGCGAGGCCTAAATAGACAACTTCTTCTACGGTTGCCGGGAAGGAGCCATCATTTAAAGATGTCGTCTGGGCGACATAAGCGACGCTCTTCTCATCGATGACAACCTTGCCGGAAGACGGCTTTAAAAGGCCGAGCATCAAGCGGATAAGCGTGGTCTTACCCGCGCCATTCGCTCCGATGACACCGACGAACTGGCCATTCTTAACCTCGAGATTCACATCATGCAGAATCTCGCCATCTTTGAATGAAAACGATACATTCTCCAGTAAAATCATTTGAGGTCACCCTCTTTAAGGGTAGCGAGGTTTTTCCTCATAATCGAGTAATAATCTTCTCCCTTATCCATATCCTCTTTGGTAAGGGTCTCAATCGGATTAAGGACTTTGATGGCAACGCCGGTCTCTTGCTGGATACGGTCTAAGGCGTCTGAACCATCTAATTCTTCCGCATAAACGGTCTTGATGTCGTTCTCTTTGATTTCATTGATGACGCGTTCGACGTCACGGACGGTGACCTCTTCGCTGGCAAGGCCGCTTAAATAGATCTGCTCAAAGCCAAACTGATTGGCGAAATAGCCAAACGCGGCATGGGAGACGACCAACTTCTTATTCGTAATTTCCTTAACGCCTTCTTTGAGGTCATTGGTTAAGGTTTCCATTTTCCTATTCACCGCCTCGTAGTTGGCTTTATAGATTTCGGCGTTCTCCTTATCGAGGTCGCTAAGTTTCTCATAGATATATTTGCCATAAAGATCCGCGCAGACGGTGGATAACCAGGCGTGAGGATCCACCACTCCATCGACGCTCATCTTTAACTCGCCGAGGTTATCGCCAAGATAGGTGGTTTTCTTTTTAATTTTTTCCGCATCGCTAGAAGCCATATCGCCGTCAAGCTTGTTGAGCCATTTCTCCATGCCTAAACCGTTGGCAAAGAAAGCGTCCGCGTCCATGAGCTTGGTTAAGTCTCTCGCGGTAGGCTCATATTCATGTGGCTCTAACCCTGGGGTTGGAAGCATATAGGCGTGGATATTCTCGCCGCCGATCTGCTTAAGGAAGTCATAGACAGGGTAGCAGGAGGCATAGACTTTGAGTTTGCCGTCATCCGCTTCTTTTGGCCCGCATCCTGTTAAGGCGAAGGCACTGGTCAGGATTAATAAGTTCTTCAATGTGTTTTTCATCGCCATAACCATAGCATTTTTGTCAATACTTTAGGGCATTAATGCTCCTCAAAACATCGATGAAATCGAAGAAAAATTTTTTATATGCCGTGCTTTAGGATAAAGAAAAACGACGCACCAACGGGTACGCCGCCTTCCTTTTAGGAGGTTAGTTAGTTCTTGGCTGGATAGGCTTCTTTGAGTCTTTCCATTTCAGCCGCGGTGATATTCATGACCGAGCCGTGACGATAGGTGCCGCCTTGGAAGGCGTATTGACTCTTGTTGAGGATGGACCAAGAGCCATTCTCGTTCTTTCTATCTTCGAAGTCGGTGGTCTTGAATGGGAGGTAGCCGAGGTCCTGTCTCTTATAGCGGTCAGCCATGATGCCATATTCTGGAGTATCTTCACTGGCCCAATCCTTCTTGTTGAAGCGGAAGAGCTCTGGACCTTCAAGCTGGGAGTTGTCGAATCTGCCAATGCCATCGCGGGAGTTATTTGGGGCGATGCCGAGTTCGTCTAAGTCGGTGACATATTCCCAGGATCTCCAGTCGAATAAGGTTTCGCTTCTGAAGAGGCGGATGTTACCGTTGGCTTCGTTGTTGTCGCCGTCTTTGGCCGCGCAGTAGTAGTAATCACCAACGCGTAAGACGGAGGCGTCGATGATTAAGCGTCTATCGGACATATCGGCCTTGCCATCATCGGAATATTCCAAAGTGCTTGGGTTTTTTGGCTGGCCAAGGAGGAATGGCTTGGATTCGGAGAAGTGCTTGAAGTCACGGGTGGTTACGTAATAGATGTGGTCTGGAAGGGTCTTCGCAGAACGATTCTCGTTAACGATGGAGGAAGAGGAGATGATGACATATTCGCCGGTCTCTTCGCAGTAGACCATCTCAGGGGCCCAGGCCATACCAGCGTTCTCTGGGGCGACTTTGATTTCCTCTGGCTCGCCCCAATTAACAAGGTCGGTGGATTCCCATTTGATTAAGTTGTAGCTGCCTTCCTTGGAAGCGTTTTGGCCTGCCGAGGTTCCCCAACCACCTCTGTTATAGATGGAAAGGTCGGTCGCGAGCATGAAGAACTTATCGCCTTCGTGGGAACGGCAGATATATGGGTCTCTGACGCCTTTTTCACCAACGGTGCTGGTGAGGACCGGCTGTAAGGAACCGTTCTTGTAGTTGATGTCGTTGAACTTGAAGCCATCTTCCGCGAGGGCGAAGTACATCTGCTCACCGGCCTGGCCGTGGCCATTCTCGCCGATGAAGTGGGCGAACATATAGCCTTCGAAGTCATCGTCGGTTAATTCCGCTGGGGCCGCGAGGACGTTGATTTCCTGTTCCATGACCGCGCCTTTACCATCTTTCTCGATGTAGGCCTTCATGGTGACTTTGGTGTCTTCTTCGCCTCTAGTGACGATACCGGCTTTGAGATTGCCATCGTCTTCGTAGGAAACCATGTCTGGGTTGCTGCTTCTCCAGAAGATGGTCGCGCCATCATATTCGGTTGGAAGATAGACGTTGCCGTAGATCGCGTCTTCGCCGACGATCTTGATTTCTTCTTTGATCGCCGCCGCTTCTTCTTCATCCATGCTGGCTAATTTGCTATGCGCCTCTACAGCCTCATCTTTGGGCTTTGAATTAGGCTTCATGCCGGTGCAGGCGGTTAAAGAAAGAAGAACCGCCGCTGGGCAAAGGAATTTAAACAACTTATTTTTCATTTTTTGGGCTGCTCCATAAAACGTTACGTTTATTGAAAATGAAACCGTTTACAAAACAAACGACAATCTTACGATTGCCTATAAGGTTAACTTTGCAAAATTGGGATTTACCGATACCGATTCTCCGACATGTATGTCTATTGCTATCGGATTATCGCTACCTTACGCCATCCCATTCGGCGAAGAATTCCTCGAGGTAGTTTTCCATATATTTCGTTCTCTCTTCCGCGATTTCCTTCGCGGTTTTGGTATTCATCATGCCTTTGAGCTTGAGGAGTTTTTCGTAGAAATGATTCACGCTCGTTCCTTCATGGGCAAAGGTCTCTTTCTCGTTCATGAAAAGCTTTGGTTTGACGTCTGGATCATGCATGACCCTATGCTTAGAGCCACCATAGGCAAAAGCCCTCGCGATACCTAAGGCACCTATCGCATCTAACCTATCTGCATCCTGGACGATTTGACCTTCTAAGGTGTCTGGTGAAACGGAGTCGCTTCCTTTATAGGAAACGTCTTTGATTATCTTTAGAATTCTCTCTACTTTTGTAAAGGCGAAACCTTCACCTTCAAGGTAGTCTTTCGCCGCATGTCCATTAGGGAATAACTTATGGTCATCAACGTCATGTAACAAAGAAGCGTAGGCAATGATTTCTTCATCGCCCCCTTCTTTCTTTTGGATATTCATCGCCATCTTATAGACCCTGAGTGTGTGGAAATAATCGTGACCAGAAGAGTCACCGGAAAATCTCTCCTTAACAAAGGCGAGGAGCTTATCTAAAGAGGCTTGATTCAAATTAACCATGAGGAAATTGAATCACAAAGTGCTAGGAAATGAAGCAAAAGTAGTCATTTTTCTTTTAGAAACATTTTTACGGGGTATACTGACAAGGCTTTAAGGAGGTAAACACATGTACGCAAAAAACGTTTGGACAGATGCAAGTTCCGAAAAGAAAGAAAGCATCTTCTCCTTCAATGAAGACTACAAAGCGTTCTTATCCATCGCCAAGACGGAGAGAACCGCGACCAAAGAGGCCATTAAGCTCGCCGAAGCCGCTGGCTTCAAAAACCTAGAGGACGTCAAGTCCGTCAAACCTGGCGATAGGATCTACGCCGTCAACAAAGACAAGAACTTCCTCGCCGTCATCATCGGCAAGAAATCCATCGAAGAGGGCATGAGAGTTCTCGGCGCCCACATCGATTCCCCGCGCCTTGATATCAAGCAGAACCCATTAACCGAAAAGGGCGGCCTCGCTTATTTCGAAACCCATTATTACGGCGGCATCAAGAAATACCTTTATGTCACCACCCCACTCGCCATCCATGGCGTCGTCTACAAGAAAGACGGCTCCCACGTTGACGTGGCCATCGGCGAAGACCCAACCGACCCAGTCGTCGGCGTCACCGACCTTCTCATCCACCTCTCCGGCGATTTGATGAGCAAGCCGGCCAACAAGGTCGTCGAAGGCGAGAACCTCGACATCAACGTCGGCTCCATCCCAGAAAAGGATGTCGAAGCTGATCCAGTCAAAGCGACTATCCTCAAGCTTCTCAAAGAGAAATATGACATGGAGGAAGAAGACTTCCTCTCCGCCGAACTCACCGCTGTCCCAGCCGGCCCAGCCCGTGACTACGGCTTAGATCGTTCCATGGTCGCCGCTTATGGCCATGACGATAAGGTCTGCGCCTACACTTCCCTCCGCGCCGTTTTGGACGAGAAGGAAGTTCCAGAATATGCTTCCGTCGTCGTTCTCGTCGATAAGGAAGAAGTCGGCTCCATCGGTGCCACCGGCGCTCAGTCCGCTTGGTTTGAGAATACCGTCGCCGAGCTCCTCGCCCTCGAAGGCAAGGAAAGCAATCTCTGCGTCCGTCACGCGATGACCAACACCAAGATGCTCTCCAGCGACGTCTCCGCGGCCGTTGACCCAATCTATGCCTCCGTCTGCGAACCGAATAACTCCTGCTACTTCGGCAAAGGTCTTGTCTTTAACAAGTACACCGGTGCCCGTGGCAAATCCGGCTGCAATGACGCGATGCCGGAATACTTCGCCTTCATCCGCAAAGTCATGGATGAGAACGAAATCCACTACCAGACCGCCGAACTCGGCAAGGTCGATGCCGGTGGCGGAGGAACCATCGCCTATATCCTCGGCAACTACAACATGTATGTCGTCGATGCCGGCGTTCCAGTCCTCTCCATGCACTCCCCTCTCGAGCTCGTCTCTAAGGCGGACGTCTACGAGGCCTACCTCGCTTATAAAGCGTTCTTGCTCGCCTAAGGAAAACGCAAAAAGGAGCACCCCGTGGTGCTCCTTTTCTTTTATTTCGCCTTCATGCCCAGCTTCTTTTCGATCGGGGCCACTACTCCAAGATAGCCTTCATAACTGTTTTGGAAATCCTCCTCGATCTCTTGGCTATGGATCATTCGCTCTTTTCCGTCAACGATGGAGCCCTCGAGGTAATTATCCATGAGGTATTTGGAGAAATAGGCGGTGAATTTCTTGGCCCCTAGATGATTCAGGTGCTCGGCATCGAATTGGTCTTTCTTCGGATCCAGCATAAGGGTGTTGGATAAGAAATCCGTGTCGCACCACTCAACGAATTCAAAGCCGGCTTCTTCGACCTCAGTCCTAACGCTTCTCACCATGTAATAGGCGGTCAAAGGGTCATGGATCTGATAAAGGTCGAAACTGGCGATGCCGTTTTGGAGGTAACGAGGCATCTGACCGAAGATAAAGTGGGTTTTGTCTTTATATTTGGTGGCTATCTCCAATATATCCTTAAGATACTGACGGCCGTCGGCGCTGATGGTTGGGGTGTCAGCTGGATTCTCTTTGGCGACACTATTGACCTTTAAGCCCTTAACCGCAGTGTCATTAGGGAAATAGCCTTTGGTATAAAGCTGTTTGTTATAGACGAAAGACTCCCAATAAATCTGCTGTCTGAAGCCATTATGATGGGCGAAGAATTCCCATTCTTCTTTGGTTTTGATGTAGCTATATTTTTCAGCGATCGCGTTTTTGGCTGCGCCTTCCGGCATGCAGTCGTAATAATCCTGGACGAAAGATGGAGCGGAGTCCTTGGTTTGGTTATTCAAACCGTTGAGGTCGACGTAGACGACCTTCGGGCTTTGGACCCTTTCAATCTCCTCCAAGGCGATTTTGATGACTTCTAGATGCGTCGGCGAGGAATTGACTGAGTGGGAGGTGATGCCGTATTCGTGGTAAGCCTCTAAGGGGCTAAAGCCATCGCGGACGGTCGAGGAGCCCACCATGACCAAGTCCAAAGAGTTCTCTTTTTCCTTATAGAAGGAGCCGTAAGAGGTGATGTCGGAGTTAAGCGGAACGAAAAGGAAATGGGCTATCGGAGTTATGATGCCGACGAAAAGAGCGACAAATGTAGCAAACTTAATGACGTTTTTCACATTCTTATTCATCGTTTACCTCCCTAGAATTGCGCATAACCGAACTCAAAATGCTGCAGGCCGGAACCGTAATAGCCGAACCAGATGATGATGACCAACAAGGCGAGCAGAAGAGGCCAGCGCACGTACAGCGGTTTCTTATAGAAATACGGCAAGAGGAGTTCTCCCTTGAGTTTGAATTCCTCAATAAGATCGACGACCACCACCGCGATAAAGCAGACAAGGGCTACGATCATAGAGATATAGCCAATCTGGTTGTTAACGTTGGTGATTGTCACGTCGTAATCGCCAAAGGCGAACATCTTGGCGACAAGTTTCCAAGCTTCTTCGACGCTCGGGGCCATGAAAATGATTTTGCCGATGGCCAAAAGCAAGATCGTCCTAAGCCACTGGAAGATGGCCCAAAGTTTACCAAGGACTTTCTTTTCTTTGATATGGGTCGAGGCATAGAACTTCTTAGTCAAAGGATCAAAGGCAACTGAGAGGATGATTATCGCCCCGTAATATAGGCCCCAAAGCACATAATTCCAGCTGGCGCCGTGCCATAAGCCGGTCAGGAACCAGACGATTATCAAACCGAAAACCGCCGGAATCTTTTTGCCGAATTCCGGCATTACCTTCTTGGAGGCTCTGCCGATATTAAGGGATAACTTGGAGATGGATAGAGGATAGAAGACGTAATCCTTAAACCAAGCGCCTAAGGTCATATGCCACCTTCTCCAATATTCGTCGATGCCGCGGCTTAAGTATGGGCGGGCGAAGTTCTCTGGGAGTTTGACGCCCATGGATTGGGAGATGCCGATGGAGATATCCATGTAGCCAGAGAAGTCGCAATAGTCCTGGATGAAATAGAACAAAATAACCAGGAATGCCTCGATATTGGATAATTCGTCAACGTAGCCGAAGCCGAATTTGATGAAGGTAATCAAAGTGTCGGCGATGACCAATTTCTTGAAATAACCCCAAGCCGCTCTGATTAGGCCCATCGCGAAGGTGTCATAGTCGAAAACGTGCTCGCCGAATAAGGCTTCCTTCATCTCGTCATAACGGACGATCGGACCTTGCATGACCTTCGGGAAATAGCAAAGGAACAAAGCGAATTTAGCGAAGTTTGCCTCCGCCTCGATCTTGCCCCAGTAGACATCGACGATATAGGCGATGGCCTGGAAGACGTAGAAGGAAATCCCTAATGGCAAGAAGAGATGGAGGAAGGCGAAGCTGAAGTTAGGGTTAAACCAATGGATGATGCCGTTGATGTTTCCGATCATAAAGTCCGTATACTTCATGACGCCCAGCATCAAGAGGTTAATAACGACCGCGAGCACCATGTATCTTTTCCGGATCTTGCGGTTTTTCTCTTTATAGGACTTCTTCTCCTCAAGGCTCATTTCGCCTTTATGCTCTTGGATATAGGCCTTGGATTCGGAGGCGTTTTTGCTTATCGCCCGAGCGAAGAAATACATGGACACTATCGTCCCGGCGATGAAGAAAAGCGATTGCCAACTCAGCAAGGCATAGAAGGCCAATGAGGCAATTAAGAGGGTTATGTATCGATATTTCCTAGGCGTGACCCAATAAAGGATTACGACAACGGCGAAAAAGATAAGGAAGGCAAAGGTGGTATAGCCGAAGTCGATCCCAAACATGTTTATTCGGATAACCTTTCAACCATTTTTACAAGGCCATCGACCGAATCGAAGTTCTCATAAACGATTTCCTGAGGCGGGATTTCAATATCAAAGGCATCGGACAACTCTCCGATAAGGGTAACGATCCCAAGGGAGTCAAGGACTCCGGAATGGACCAATTCTTTATTCGCCTCCCAATCCTCGACATCGCCACGGATGTCGGAAAGGATCGAGATGATTTGTTCTTTGACGTTTTCCATGTTTCTCCCCTCACAAACTCTTCTTAAGTCCGGCGCGATCGATTTTGCCGTTCGCGTTAAGCGGCATTGATGGCAAAACCTTAACGACGTTCGGGACCATGTAATACGGTAATTTCTCTCTCGCGTCGGCAAGAATCTTGGTGGTCGCGCCATCAATCTCGTAACTAAGCGTTACGAATAAGACAATTTTGCCCCTATTCTCATCGTATAGACAGCAAATATCGCCTAAATAAGACAAAGACGACAGAGCCGCCTCAATATCTTGGAGTTCAATACGGTATCCAGAATGTTTGATCTGGAAATCCTTTCTCGCATGGAAGACGATGTCGCCTTCTTCGTTATAGCAAGCGTAGTCGCCGGTATGGAGATAACGTTTCCCGTCCTCCATTTTGAAGGTGGCGTTTGTCTTAGCCTCATCGCCGTAATAACCAAGGGCAACCTGGTCAGAATGAACACAAATCTCCCCATCTTTGAGGATAACCTCGTTTCCGGAGATGGCTTTACCGGTCGGAAGAGGCTGGTCAATCGGCATAGGTTTGGTGATTTCGTAATATAGGCAAGCGCCCGCAAGTTCGGTCGAACCATAGAGATTAACGAAATGGGTATTAGGCATAGCCTCGACCCACATATTGAGATATTTCGGAGGGAAAACCTCGCCGATAAAGAAGACGTTCTTCAAGAATGTCGGTTTAACAAAGTTAAGGGTTCTGGTTTTGGCGATGCTCGTTAAAGCAGTAGGCACCCAAAGGATGGTGTCGACTTCTTTCTCGTTTAGATAATCGACGATGATCTTCGGAAGAGCGAACTTGGTCTTATCTGGGATAAATAAGCTTCCCCCTAAAGCGAGGGTTAAATAGATATCCTTTGCGGAGGCATCAAAAGAGAATGGGGTTTGATTGCATATACGCGCGCCCGCATCTAAATGGAATGTATCTAAGAAGTTACGCACAAAGGCGATGACGTTCTTATGGCTCTTCATGACTCCCTTAGGTTTACCTGTAGAACCAGAGGTAAACAAAAGGCATAACGGGGCGTTCTCGTCAAAGTCAGCTTCAAGAGAGGCCACCACCGCTTCATCGATCTCGGTGGACATTGCCTCTTTAGCTTTTAACCCACCTAAGCCTTCGATATCAAAGCCATAGGTGATCTCGCCGATGGAGATGATGTCATGTTTTCTTTCTTCTGGGTAGGATTCATCCCCTGGCACATAGCAGTTACCGCTTAAGGCGATGCCAAGGAAGAGGAGGACGGTTCTCGCATCACGTCCGACATTGACCAAAATCCTCTCGTTTTTGATGCCGAGATTATGCAAATAGCAGGCGATAGATTTAACGGTTTTGATGGAGGTCTCGTAGGTATAGGGAGTGGAATCATCGAAAAGCACTCTATCAGGATGCTTTTCTGCAGACGATTTTAAAAATTCGTATACGTTCCTCATCTAGGTCACCAAGGGCTGAAATATTATAAATATTTAAGTCTATTAATTCCACAGGGCGACCTATTTTTAGTCTAATAAAGGAAAGGCTCCTTTTCGGGAGCCTTAGTGTTTCTTCATCGCGGCGTTGATTAAGCCAAGGAAGAGAGGGTGTGGATTGTCTGGCCTGGATTTAAATTCCGGATGGAACTGGCAGGCAATGAAGTATGGATGATTCGGGAGTTCGACAATCTCGATGAGCTGTCTCTTGACGTATGTACCAGCAAGGACAAGGCCGGCCTTTTCGAAGTCAGCCTGATACTTGTTGTTGAATTCGTAACGGTGACGATGACGTTCGGAGATGTCGAGGTTATGGTAGAGACTTTCCGCGAGGGTGCCTTCTTTGATGCGGCATGGATAAGCGCCTAAACGCATAGTCGCGCCTTTATCTTTGACATCAACCTGCTCGACGCTTAAGTCGATGACTGGGTGAGTGGTCTTTGGATCGAATTCGGTGGAGTTGGCATCCGCGAAGCCAAGAACGTCTCTGGCGTATTCGATGGTGACGATCTGCATACCAAGGCAAATGCCGAGGAGAGGGATCTTATTCTCGCGGGCGTATTTCGCGGCCTGGATCATGCCTTCGATGCCACGGAGGCCGAAGCCGCCTGGGATAAGGACGCCATCGACGCCTTTAAGGACCTTCTTAACATTCTCTGGAGTGACGGTTTCAGAGTCGACCCATTTGATTTCGCATTTCGCGCCTAAGGCACTGGCGGCATGGAACAAGGATTCCTCGACGGAGAGGTAGGCGTCATGTAATTCGACGTATTTACCAACAAGGGCAATCTTCACAACGCCTTTCGCGGAGTTGATCTTGCCAACCATCTCTCTCCAAGCGGTGAGGTCTGGTTCTTTACCCCATGGGAGGTTGAGTTTCTTTAAGACCTGACGGGATAAGCCCTGATCCTCAAGCCAAAGAGGGACTTCATAGATGCTTGGGGCAGTGAGGTTATCGAAGACGCATTCTGGTTCGACGTTGCAGAAGAGGGAAATCTTCTCCTTGATGTGGTCGGTGAGCTTCTGCTCGCTGCGGCAGACAAGAATGTCTGGCTGAATACCGATGGACTGGAGTTCCTTAACGGAATGCTGGACTGGCTTGGATTTAAGTTCGCCGCTTCCTGGAATCTCAACGACGAGAGGAACGTGGATATAGACGACATTCTCCCTTCCTTTGTCTCTAGCAACCTGGCGGATAGCTTCAAGGAATGGCTGGCTCTCGATGTCGCCGACGGTGCCACCTATCTCAACGATGGAGATGTCGATGTCTTTCTTCTCGGCGGTATAGATGAAGCTCTTAATCTCGTTAATGACGTGCGGGACGATCTGGACGGTTTTGCCAAGATATTCGCCACGTCTTTCTTTGGTTAAGACGGACCAATAGACCTTACCGGAGGAAACGGAGCTCGAGGCATCAAGCGGAACGTCGGTAAATCTCTCGTAATGGCCTAAGTCAAGGTCGGTCTCCGCGCCGTCATCGGTAACGAAGACCTCGCCATGCTGATATGGGGACATTGTGCCTGGGTCGACGTTGAGATATGGGTCAAACTTCTGGTTTTGGACGCGGTAGCCTCTCTGGATCAAGAGTCTAGCAAGGGATGCTGCGCAGATGCCTTTGCCTAAACCAGAAACGACGCCGCCAGTAACAAAAATGTACTTCATGATATTCACCTCTACTGTTCGATAAAGAAAGAAACCCCGTCTGAGGCGGGGCTCATTTCAAGGGAGGCTACGAAAGAGGAGGCGTCGCGGCCGAGGTAACTCGATACCGTTCCAACTTCTCTACCCATGCTCTTCCTCCCTGGAAAATCTAAGAACCAGTTTATAGTACGCAAGCCATGGGGGATTTAAACTACTTATAATGTTATGCGTATCATATCTTTTTTGTATGATAGAATTTGACCATGGATCTTAGAACGCTTACTTACTTCGTCGTTATCGCGGAAGAACTCAATATCACCAAAGCCGCGAAAATCTTAAATATGTCTCAACCACCTCTTTCAAACCAGATGAAGGGTTTAGAAGAAGAACTTGGCACCAAGCTTTTCATCCGCGGCAAAAGACAGTTAACCCTGACCGAGGAAGGCAAATACCTCTACCAGAAGAGCAAAGACATCCTAGGCTTAGTCGATAAGACCACCACCGAGATCCGCGACATGAATAACGCCCTGACCGGGACAATTTCCATTGGACTAGTCGAAGGTATGGCTCCAGATATCGCCGCCCAATGGATCAGTGACTATATGCGTCAATATCCAAGCGTCCACTTCCGCGTCGTCGATGGCAATAGCGACGACCTTATCGAAAAGATGCGCGCTGGTTTAATCTCCCTCGCTGTCGTAACCGCACCAATAGATGCGAACTTACTTAATTCCATCAAGGTTGGTGAAGAGAAACTCGGCTTATTCATGAATAAAGACCATCCTCTCGCCTCAACGCAAAAGAACATCACCATCCACGACATCAAAAACGAGCCTTTAATCGTACCAAGCAGGAAGGCGACCTCTGACTATATCCGTAAGTGGTTCCGACCTTTAAGGGTGGAGCCGAATATCGTCTGCGAAATGGATAACTACCTCGACGCGGCCGCTCTTGCAGGTAGGTCTGTCGGTATCTCCGTCTTCCCAAGGACGGGCTACATCTTGAACAGCTCCATCGTCAGAAAGGAAATCGAGGGAGTTAGTTCTTCGATTGAGTATTACTTCGTCTGGCGTAAGGGCCACATGCTCTCAGTCATCGAAGAGAACTTCATCGACTACATACAGGCTATAGTTACGAAGAAATAATCGCCTGCACATAAACGCGAGATAGCCGCCTTACAAATCAATGCAAGTCGGTTTTTTCTACAAAACATTAATTTTTGGCCACCATTTTTAAGAAAAATGTACTTTTTCCCTTCGATCCATGTGACCGCTTACAAGAAGTGAATATAAATTCGAGTGCTAAAATCCGTAAGTAATAAGCCAACCCCTTGTTACACCTAACTTTTGGAGGGGTTTAATATGAGCACATTAGCAATCGAAGGAATGCAGTGGGGCGATGAAGGTAAGGGAAAGCTTACCGATTATTTCGCTTCGCGCGCCGAAGTCGTCGTTCGTTCCCAGGGTGGTAACAACGCCGGCCATTCTATCGTCAGGGACGGAAAACGTTACGCTTTACGTCTTCTCCCAAGCGGTATCTTTAACGAAAACGTCATCAATGTCTTAGCCGACGGAATGGTCATCAACCCGATGGCCTTAATCGAGGAAATCAACGGCCTTAAGGAACAGGGAGTCACCAAGTTCAACCTCCTTATCTCCAACCGCGCCTCGATGCTTCTCCCGTATCATATCGCCATCGACCACGCGAGGGAAAAGATGCTCGGTAATGCGAAAATAGGCACCACGGGGCGTGGAATTGGCCCTTGCTACGAAGATAAAGCGGCCCGTTTAGGCCTCCGTATGGGTGACCTCTTAGACCTTAAGCAGTTGGATGAAAGACTCTCCAGCGAGCTTGCTATCAAGAATGCCGAACTCAAAGCCTATGGCGCCGAGCCAGTTTCCAAAGAAGAAATCATGAAAGGCTTAATGGAAGTCCGTGATTACCTCGTCCCACATATCACCGACACTTCCCTCTTCCTCCAGAAATGCATCAAGGAGAATAAGAAGGTGTTATTCGAGGGCGCGCAGGGCGCGATGCTTTGCTTAACTCATGGCACTTATCCATACGTCACTTCCTCTTCCCCATTAGCCACCGCTATCCCGGTCAACACCGGTCTTCCACTTACCGCCGTCAATGCTGTTCTCGGTGTTATGAAGGCCTACACCACCCGCGTTGGCGAAGGCCCATTCCCAACCGAACTCCACGACGAGATCGGCGATCAGATCAGAGAAAAAGGCCATGAATATGGCACCGTTACCAAGAGACCTCGCCGCGTTGGCTGGCTTGACCTTGCCGTCTTGAAGTACGTTAAGAACATCTCTGGCATCACCCACGTCGGTTTGATGCTTCTCGACGTTCTCGGCGGACTTGATGAAATCAAGGTTTGCACCGGTTATAAGATCAACGGCGAAACAATCGACTATATGCCATGCGACGTATCCACTTATACTAAAGTGGAGCCAATCTATAAGACTCTTCCGGGTTGGAAGGAAGATATCTCCAATATCTTGAATTACGAAGACCTCCCGGAGAATGCGAAGAACTACGTCAGGGAAATCGAGAAAGCCTTGGAGGTCAACGTCTCCATGGTCTCCGTCGGCCCAGACCATAGCCAAACCATCATTAGGGAGGAATTATTCCGTGATTGATCGCTACACCAACAAAGCCTTGGAGGGTTTATTCTCCGACGAATCCCGCTTTCAAGCGTATTGGGAAATCGAATTAGCCGTTCTCGAAGCCTACGTTTCTTTAGGCATAGTTCCTGCTAAGGATTACGAACTCATTAAGTCCAAAGCCAAAGTTGATGTTAAGCGAATCAAGGAAATCGAAGAAATCACTCGTCATGATGTCGTCGCCTTCACTAGACAAGTCGGCGAAGGATTAGGCGAGGAGAAAAGATGGATCCATTACGGATTAACCTCTACTGATGTCGTCGACACCGCGATGTCGCTTCTATATAAGAAGGCTAACGCGGTCATCATCGAACACATCGATTCTTTGCTTAAGGCCGTCAAAGCCAAAGCAATCGAATATAAAAACACACCATGCATCGGTCGAACCCACGGCATGCACGGGGAGATTATCTCCTTCGGTTTCAAGTGGGCTAACTACTATGCCGAACTCCTTCGCGGCAAGGAAAGATTTGAAAAAGAGGCCGACTTGTTATGTTCTTGCAAGCTTTCCGGCGCGATGGGCAACTTCGCCAACATCGATCCGAAAGTTCAGGAAATGGTCGCCGTTAAACTTGGTTTAAGGAACGCGAGTGACACCACTCAGGTCTTGCCTCGTGACCTCCATGAAGGCTATGCCTCTGCTCTTGCAATCCTCGCTTCCACGGAAGAAAAGATTGCCGTTGAGATCCGTAACCTCTCCAGAAGCGAAATCGGCGAAGTCGCCGAAGGCTTTGGCAAAGGGCAGAAGGGTTCCAGCGCCATGCCGCAGAAACGCAATCCTATCGCCAGCGAGAATATCACCGGCTGCGCGAGGATGATCCGCGGTTATCTCACCTCCATCATGGAAGACAACGCCTTATATCACGAAAGAGACATCTCCCATTCCTCCGTCGAGCGAGTCGCCTTAATCGACATGATCACCTTATTCGACTATGCGACCGCGCGTATGGCGGGCGTCATCGATAAGCTCGAAGTCTATCCAGAGAGGATGCTTGCCAATATCAATCTCTCTCGTGGCGCGATCTTCGCCCAGAGAGTCTTAAACGCTCTCGTTGAAAAAGGCGCCGTCAGAGAAGAGGCCTATGACACCATCCAGCCATATGCCATCCAGGCTTCCTTAGGTGGCACCCCATTCAAAGATGCCATCAAGGATCTCCCGTTAATCAAAAACTCCTTCAGCGAAAAGGAACTAGATGAGCTCTTTGAGGTTAACTATTACCTTAGGCGCAATGACGCGCTTTATAACCGCATCCCTGGCTTAGAGTAAAAAATAAAAGGCAAATTAACACCCACGGGTATCAGATTTGCCTTTTCTTTTGCCTTATTTAATCGCGGTGACTTCGTATCCGGCTTCGCTAACGGCGGCTCTAAGAGTCTCATCAGTGATTTCGGAGTTGGCTTCAACGACCGCGTTCTTGTTCTCGAGGGAGACCTCGACTTTGCTAACGCCAGAAACGCCTTCTAAGGCTTTCTTAACATGGGCGACGCAGTGCTGGCACATCATGCCTTTGATTTCTAATGTCTTTTCCATAGTTTCATCCTTTCCATTATTATCAACGGTTTCCCCGAAGAATCCTTCAGGAATTACCGCAACAAGCTTCTTTTTGTCCCTATTGCTGTTATAGGCGTCATAGAGATTGATGCGGAGAGCGTTAAGGACTACGAAGATCGAGCTAAACGCCATCGCCGCAGCGCCATACCAAGGCTGCAACTTCATGATCCAGCTAATACCGGTCGCATAGAAAGCCCCACCGGCGATTGGAATCATCAATAGGTTATAGAAGAACGCCCAGAAGAGGTTCTCTTTGATGTTTGCCAAGGTATGCCTAGAGAGTCTAACCGCCATAGCAGCATCCCTTAAGGAGGATTTAACAAGAACGACATCCGCGGATTCGATCGCAATGTCGCTTCCCGCGCCAATCGCTACGCCAATATCGGCCTGAGTTAAGGCTGGCGCGTCGTTAATGCCATCCCCTACCATCATGACCTTGCCTAAGGCTTGGAGCTTCTTGATGACTTCGAGTTTTCCATCAGGCAAAACATCAGAAATGAAATAGGTTAAGCCAAGTTGATCGGCGATAGCCTTTGCGGTGCGGCGATTATCGCCAGTGAGCATGATCGGGGTGATTCCTGCTTTAAGGAATTCTTCAATCGCTTGTTTGGAATCATCTTTTAAGACGTCCGCAACCGCGATGATACCAAGGAGTTTACCGCCTTTGGCGAAATATAACGGCGTCTTGCCTTCATCAGATAGACGCTCACCAATCGCTTTGGCCTCTGGAGTGAGCAATCCCTTTTCCTCCATCCAAGAGGCATTCGCGCCATAAGCCTCTTCCCCATCCACAAGCGCGAATACGCCGTGTCCAGGAAGCGCCTTAAAGTTCTCGACCTTAAGATCTAAAACAGATACATTTCGGCCTCTTTCGACAATTGCCTTGGCTAATGGGTGCTCGGATAGAGCCTCTATAGAGGCGGCAACGCCAAGTAAAGTAGCCTCATCAGCCACGCTGATTGGAACAATATCGGTTACGACTGGGGAACCTTTGGTTAAGGTGCCAGTCTTGTCTAGGACCGCGAAAGCAACCTTGCCTGTTTCTTCTAACGCCGCGGCACTCTTGAACAAAACGCCGTTTTTCGCGCCTTTGCCGCTACCGACCATAATGGCAACAGGCGTGGCTAAGCCTAAAGCACATGGGCAGGCGATAACTAAGACAGAGATGGCCCTAGAGATAGAATAGGCAATCGCATTAGATCCTTCTGGGAAGACCCCAAAGGCCAATCCAGCGATAAGCCAGCCAGCAAAAACCACTAAGGCGACAATCATAATGGTTGGAACAAAAATCGCGGAGACTCGATCGGCGATAAGGGAAATCTTGGTCTTCGTACCCGCCGCCGTTTCCACCATTTCGACGATTTGGTGGAGAACAGTATCATTTCCAACCTTGTTGGCCTGGCATGTTAAGGCGCCGTTTAAATTGATCGTAGCCGCGGATACTTTGTCCCCTTTGCTCTTATCAACAGGCACAGATTCGCCCGTTAAGGCGGCTTCGTTTACGGCCGATTCGCCTTCAACGACAATGCCATCGGCCGGGAAAGACTCGCCTGGCCTAACGATGAAGGTGTCGCCCACCACCATCTGCTCGATAGGAATGATGATTTCCTTGCCGTCACGGATGACATTTGCCTCTTTCGGGGCTAGCTCAAGGAGCGATTTAATGGCATTTGTAGTCTTTCCTTTGGAATAAGACTCCAAAGTTTTGCCGATTGTGATTAAAGCCGGGATCATACCAGCAGTCTCAAATGTTAGGCTCATCGAGATTCTCATGATGGCTTCGTAAGACTCCATGTTTACACTTGGAGAGACGTAGAAAGCCATGATGAAGGTCAAGACGACACCATAGATAAAGCCAACGCCAGAACCTAAAGCAACCAAGGTGTCCATATTCGGCGCGCCATGGATTAAAGATTTAACGCCGGAAATAAAGAACTTCTTATTCACCACCATAATGGCCAAGGACAAGGAAAGACCTAATAAAGCGAAAGCAAAAGGGTGGTCTCCAAACGCCCCTAACGGCCAATTCCAAGATGGATTCATATAGCCCAAAGAGAAATAGAAAAGGGGCAGAAGAAGTATCAAAGAAAGGATGAGTCGCGTCATTAAAACGCGGGTCTCATGGTCTTCGGAAGCGGCCTTAGTTCCCTTAGACGCATTGTCTTTCGCGCCAGCTTGCTTCGCGCCATAACCGGCCGCTTCAACGGCCTTGCAGATCATCTCCGGGGAGGCTGGCGAATCATAGCTAACCTGCATGGAGTTGGTTAGAAGGTTAACATTGACCTCATTGACGCCCTCAACCCCCTCTACAGCCTTGTTTACATGGGCCACGCAAGCGGCGCAGCTCATGCCTGTTACATCATATTTTTCGTTTTTAATCATACAAATCCCGCTACTTTAACTTTTTGATGAGTTCCACGGTCTCATCGATAACGCCGTCTTTACCAGCAATGATGTCTTCCTTAACGCAGGAATTCATATGCGAGGCCAAGACGATATAACCCACAGATTGGAGGGCGGATTCCACCGCCGCGATCTGAGTTAAGACATCGCCGCAATAACGATTCTCATCGAGCATCTTCGAGATGCCGCTTAATTGGCCCTGAATCCTCGAGATTCTATTCTGCAAAGACTTAAGTTCTTCTTCATTTCTTGGGTGATGACGCTTGGAGGCGCAATGTGGGCAAAGTTCTTCTTCCATGGTGTTCTCCTATATACCCCCTAGGGGTATGCAAGACAACTATACCACCACTTTCTTTGCCCGCAAGGAAAAGGCTCACTATACGCGCGCGTATCTTATTTCTCTTGTATCTTCATCTTTTAGGGTGCATTATCTACGCGCCTTCTGATGAAGGCTATCGTCTATTCCATCGACGCAACCATCGTCGACGCGCAGTTCGACTTTCTTTCTAAAATCCTGCGCGTAAGAAACTAAAACCAAGGAGGATTTTTTTATGGAACAAGAAGCGAAGCCAGGCTTCTTCAAGAAGCTCGGCCTCGGATTGAAGGATTTCTTCAATCCAAAAGAATGGCTTAAGACCTTAAGGGAAGTGCCAGGGTTGGTCTTAGCCTTAATCACCGTATCGATGATTCTCATGAATGTCTTGGCAAACAAGGCCATTCTTGAGTTACCTATACCAAATACTGACACATATTGGCTTATTCAGGACGCCGGCGTCACCCTCAGCTGGGTTGGCTTTTTAGCTGGTGACTTATTAACCAAGAACTTCGGGGCGAAGAACGCGATCCGCGTCAACTTAACCGCCTTAATCATCTCTTTATTCGTCAGTGCGATGCTCGCCCTTGTCGGCGTCATCCCTGGAACCTGGAGCCCAGAATTTAATTATGCCGATCCTGAGGTTGCCAAAGCCGTTGGCGATAGCATCAACCAGGTCATGGGCAATGTCTGGTATGTCATCTTAGGCAGCGCTGCCGCGAGTGCTTGCGGTATCGTCCTCAACAACATCTCCCAGGACTTAATCTTAAAGAAGATCGAAAAGAAGCACGGCAACCGTTACTGGGGTTACCTCGTCGCTGCTGCGGCCTCTTCCTTTATCGGCCAGATTATCGACAACTTAGTCTTCGCCGCCTTAATCTCCATCCACTTCTTCGGCTGGAGCCTCGGCACCGCATTCATGTGCTCCTTAGACGGCGCAATCCTTGAGATCGTCATCGAGATGCTCTTCACCCCACTTACATTTGCCATCTCTAAGAATTGGGATAAAAACCATATCGGTATAAAATGGATTAAGCAGCAAGAAACCGTTAAGGAGAATCAATGAGCTTAGTTCTGATCACCGGCACTAGTTCTGGCATTGGCTTAGCCGCCGCGAAGAAATTCCTTTCTTTGGGACACGAAGTCCATGGCATCGACATCAAGCCAAGCGCCATCAACGATGAGAAATACCATCATCATATCGCTGACGTCTCCAACAAAGACTCGCTCCCCGATATCCCTGGGGTTGAGATTCTTTTCTCTAACGCCGGAGTCCAAGGAAAAGACGAAATAAAAACTAACCTCGTCGGCAGTATGAATGTCGTCGAGAAGTACGCCTTTAACGATAAAATCAAAGCGGTTTTGATTAATGCTTCCTCTTCCGCGCATACAGGCTTCGAGTTCGCCGAATATAGCGCATCCAAGGCTGGCCTCCTCGGTTATTCCAAGAATGTCGCTTGGCGCTTAGCAAAAGAATATAAGGCGGTTTGTAACTCAATCTCCTTTGGCGGAGTGCTTACTTCCCTTAACGATGCGGTCATGAATGATGAGGCTTCTTGGAAAGCCATCATGGACGTCACTCCCCTTAAGAAGTGGGTTAGCCTAGAGGAAGCCGCCGAATGGGTTTATTTCCTTACAGTCATCAACAAGTCCTGCTCTGGTCAGGATGTCTTGATCGATAACGGTGAAAAAGACCTTAACTGCACCTTTGTTTGGCCTAACTTTGGGAAGTAAGCAATGAATTATTCTGACCTCAAAGCAGCTTTGGAGAATCACCCCGGGAAGAAGAACCCTTCTTTTGCCCAGAAGGTCACCGCGACAAAACTTCCCATTTACGGTCTATACGCCAAAGATATAGCTGCTTTGGCCAAGGAATATAAAGACATCGATTTAGATTCTTTTATCTTAGATGAAAGCTACGAGGCTAATCTCATCTATTTTTCTATAGCCTTAAAGAGGCTTAAACGCCTCCATAAGCAAATAGACTTCATACTAGGGAAAGCCAAACATATCGATTCCTGGGCTATAACAGACACCACTTATCAATCAATAGAAAAACGCCCTTTCGAAGAGGCTCTTCCTTATATAAAGAAACTCCTTTCCTCTAAGAACCCTTTTGCCGTGCGCTATGGTTATTTAATGTTTTTCTTCTATAAGAGAGAAAACCCCGAACGTTTGTTCCCTCTCTTTAAAGACCATGAGAATTACTATGTGAAAATGGTTGAAGCGTGGATACTCGCGGAACTTTGCATCTATTCTTTTGATGAAACTTACGAATACTTATCCACCGCCGCTCTCGATTCGTGGATCAAAAAGAAAGCCATCGCAAAGGCAAGGGAAAGTTTCCGCGTAAGCGAAGACAATAAAGCAAAGCTCTTGGCCTTAAGGGATTCGCTTAATTAAACGTGAAAGATTGTATTCTTCTCAAACGCCCCGAAAGCGAAGCCGAAGTTTAAAAACAAAGGCATATCTTTGTATGCTTCAAAAGTAGACCTCTCGATAAATGTGTCGATCTGGAGATTTTCGATATAGCCATAAGGGTTATAGACGACGATGTTATCGCCTTCTAGATCAAGCGCGGATATGACGGAGAAATGGAGGGTCCACTCATCTTTATATTTGGCGGCCCATTCAATTGCGACTGGGTTGTTGCTAGAGAGGGAATCATGAATCTCTTTAAGTAATTCGTCGTTTTTGAGATAACTGCTCTTCTTAAATTCCTTATCCTTGATGGTCTTATTTATCTCGTCAAGGAAGCCTGAAGAGGAGGAGGTGGTAATCGCCCCGTCGTTCCTTTCGCTTAACGTTTCTTCGCTGACTCTCTCACCATAGAAAGCGGACATCATCTCAATGGTCGCATAACCGCATGAGATTTCTTGGGTGACGTGTTCTAGTCCTTCAACCTCAACTGCGGTTTTGTACTTCGCGTCTTCTATTAGGTAGGCGTAGTCACTCTTGATGTTGGCTGTCTTAACTGCAAGCACGGCAAAAGGGATCGCAACAGCGAGAACAACGGCGCCGACTAAAGCAGAAACGGAAATGACGATTACTCTCTTTATATTCATGTTTAAAAGATACCAAAAACGCCGCCTCGTAAAAAGGCGACGTTTTCTCAAATTGGAAGAAGCAAATTAATCGATAGCGAGGAAGGTGTAAGTGGTCTTGGAGGAGAAGGTCTCACCCGCTCTAAGGATGGTGCTGCCATATTGGTCGAATTCGCTATGGTTGATGGCATCAGGCATCATCTGAGTCTCTAAGCAGATTTGTCCCTGACCTGCTTTATAAAGCTGCATGCAAGGTCTATCGGTCTGGACCAAGATATTCAAGAAAGTCTTATGTCCGGTTAAGGAAGCGACGGTGCGGAAACCCTCGCCTTTGAGGACATAGTTGTCGTCATATTCGTCATTCTTGGAGAAAGCGCGCTTTTCCTGATAGTCATATTTGGTTCCAGCGACGGAAGCAATTTCGCCAGTCGGGAGCTGGTTGGAATTTAATGGGGTGTATTTCTCCGCGTTAATGTAAAGATCGGTGTCGTCATAACTGGTGTTGCCATTAACGGAGATATACAAATGGTTGGTTGGGTTGCACAAGGTGTCGGCATCGCTTGTGGCGGTGTATTGGATGGATAAGGCGCCTTCTTCGGTTAAGGAATATTTGACGGTCATATCCATGTTGCCTGGATAGCCGGCTTCCTTATCTGGGGAATGATAGGTGAAGGTGATGCTATTAGCGGTTTGCTCGGTTTTGGTCCAGTTGGCATTGGCGAAAGGGCCATTCCACTGGCTTCCGCCGCCATGGAGGGAATTGCCGTTATTATTCTTGGTGACGTTATATTCCTGGCCATTAAGGGTGAATTTACCCTGAGCGATACGATTGGCGACTCTACCGACGGTAAAGCCGTCTTTGGCGATCTGCTTGCCGTTCCAATTAATCTTATCTATACGCGCGCCTTTCGCGTTGAAGAAGACCTCTAAACCAGAATCGGTATAAAGCTTGTCCTGGATGATTTCCTTAGAAGTGCTTGACACCGCAAGAGAGCTGGATGGCTCAATTGGGTCACCGCTACTTACGGTCGTAGATGTGGAAGGGACGTTCGAGACGACAGACTCTTTTGGAGTTCCGGTGCAGGCGGAAAGCAAAAGCGCTAACGCGACAAAAGAAAAGAGAGTTTTTGATTTATTCATATGTGAACCTCGATTTAGTTATACATGAATCGTGGCGATACACAAAGGTTTTCTGATGAAAGTTGTTTAGTTTCCTAAAACATCGCGGCAAGTGGCAATAATTCTCTTCGCGACTTTTAAGTCGATTTTGTTATTAGAGGCGACTTTAAGCATATCATCTTCCGTAATATTGCGGCCCTTCCCGTTCACGGAAGTGGTGTGTTCGCCATAATAGGTTTTGCCAGGCGTTATATCATAAGCCGGAGAAAGCCTAAAGACCTTGTTTTGCTCATCATAGAGGAAGGAGAAGTTCTTCGCATGGTCGTCTTGATTGTCAATTAAGACGTTAAAGACCATACGCCTATACATTTCTTCGACGTCCCCCTCGTTTCTAGTTAACACCCTGGTTAGTTTTATAAGTTCGTTATAGTCAAGGGACGGCGCTCTGTAATCGACTTCCAACAAAGCCGCCGCACTAATCATGTGAATCTTTTCCCCGTTTTCTCTATCGAATCTTTTGATTAAGAAATAATGCCGTCCGCTTTTGGATGTAATCAACTTAATCTCAGGAACGTTGATTCCGGCTTTCTTAGCCAAAGACATATAGCGATATTCCAATTCGGCAATGTTCTTCGGGTCGAATTTGGAGGAGAATTTGACGATATAATCTTCGCCTTCGTATTTAATTAAAGACTTTGGCCTAGCGCCACCGCTGGAACCGCCCAACGAATAAAGCTCATCGATAGCAGCGACCTCTTTTGAATCCAAAAGGTCATTGCAGTCCTTTTGCATAGCGTCGAAATCAATCTCGCCCATCCACGGCTTCTCGCTTAAATCAGGAATATATTCCAAGAGGCCCATTCCGGACGAACCAACATAAGCCAATCTGTCTAAGCAAGTGATACCATCGATTTTCACGTTCCTGCCTCTTAAATATCGATCTAAGAGCAGTTCCCCATAGCTATCAGGCAAAGAATCGGCAAATACACCGAATAGACCCATGAAATAAGGAGAGTTCGCATAATAAACCTGTTTGGATAAAGGAAGTTTAAATGGGCTAATCGAAAAACCTTTCTCGATCCAATCGTCGGTGTATTGAAAAGCCACAACCCCATCGTTAGAAATGGCGAGTGTACCGACTTTTACCTTATTGGCGACCACATCAATCCTTTTGATCATTGATTAATTCCTCGATTGAGCGATATTCGTGCCTTCTTTTGAAAAGTGAATCCAAATCGTCATAAAGCTGTAAAGCCAAAGCAAGTTTCACTAAAGAGGCGAGGGAAATATCGCCGGTCTTCTCAAACCTTCTAATCGAAGCGTAAGAAACGCCCGAAAGCGTGGATAGCCTTTGCTGGGTTATCTTCCTCGTCTTTCTGATGGCAACGAATCGCTGAGCTATCTCAAGTTGCTTTTCGTAATATGTAACAAATTGTAATGCTTGTTCTTCCATTGATACTATTTTAGCACTTTTTAATGCTTTTTGCTTATTTTTGATAATATATTAGCGTTTTTTTATAAAGTAAAAACAAGAAAAACCGACCGCGATGGACGGCCTAATGCGCTAGCGGATCTTAATCATGTCCTCTTCTAATTGTTGTCTGAAGTAGTCATGCATTTCAGACCCAACAGTAATCACGTCGACGTCCTTTCCTAACGCCTCAGCGAGCTCATCTTGAAAAGCGGAGCGTTTCCACAGCGAATCAATGTCGCCGGGGTCACAGTAAATATCAACGTCACTATTTCTATTAGCCTCGCCCCTGGCGTAGCTACCAAACAAATAAACGTTGTTAATGCCGTGTTTCTCTACAATCGGCTTTATTCTGTCTTTGATTTGTTTGATCGTGAGAACGGCAGGATCAATGTCTTCCAAAATGAGATTTGTAATATATCCGTTCCTATTAGAAACGGAATCTAGTTTATCGATTAATCGCGTATCGCTTCTTTTAATCCTGAAAGGATACATCTTGTAGTTATCTTTGTTGTATCTACGTATATAATCAGCGCGTTTTACAGCCATAACCTTCGGTCCTCAATTGTATGTTATCATACATCAACGTATCCATGAAACGGGCATGAAAAAACCGTCCACGAGGGACGGTCTAATTCGCTTTTCGCTTCGTGCTTAGGATATTGTCCTAGCACATGCGCAATTAGCGCTGTCCAGCTTCTGGGAGTAAACCCATGAAACGGGCATTTTTGATCGCTTTGGCAAGCTCTCTCTGATATTTCGCAGAAGTACCAGTCGCGCTACGTGGGCTGATTTTGCCGTCTGGAGCGATGAATCTCTGAAGAAGTTCAACGTCCTTGTAGTCGATAAACTTAATGTGGTTCTTCTTGAAGTAGCAGACCTTGCGACGCGGTCTCATTTTCTTGAAACCCATGTTTGTATCCTTTCTGGCTATTGGAGGACCTTAGAATGGAAGATCGTCATCGACGATGTCGATTGAATCCAAATTCTTCGATTCCTCTTTCGCCTTGGCCTGGTTAGATGGTCCAGGCGCTGGCTGATCGGGCGCGAAGCCCATATCGTCCTGGCCTCTAGCGTTCTTCGGCTCAAGGAACTCAACCTGGTTCGCGGAGACTTCGGTAGAAGTGACCTCGACGCCATTGCGGTTGGTGTACTTACGCTGAGTGATGCGTCCAACGACGCCCACAAGCGCGCCTTTCCTTGTGAATTTTACGACCGTGTCGGCAGCTGCTCCCCAAACAGTGATCGGCATGAAGACGGTGACTTTTTCACCGTTAGGACCTTTTCTGGAATCATCGACAGCGATGGTGAAGGATGCCACGCTCATGCCAGAAGAGGTTTTTCTTAATTCCGGATCGCGGGTGAGACGACCGACTAAAACGACGCTATTGACCATTTGATGTCCTCCTTATTCCTGAGCAACAGTGATTAGGTGACGTAGAACGTTATTGTCTAAGCGAACAAGACGTTCGAACTCTCTGATACCTTCGATTCCACCGTTGACGGTGAGAATGACATAGTAGCCTTTGAGCTGCTTCTTGATCGGGTAGGCAAAATCGCGGAGTCCCCATTCCTTGGTGTCGATGACGGAAACCTTGTTCTCGTCAAGGATGCCCTGGAGTTTGGAGATTTCAGCCTTACGAGCCTCATCATCGAGGGTCGCCGTAAGGATGTACATGATCTCGTACTTTCCCATAAATTTTGCACCTCCTAGTTTCGGTCTATGGATTGCATCGCCGGGAGACGTGCAACCATAAGAGTGTGTGCCTTTTCCTTCTAAAGGCTCACCTATTTTATAGGTGTAAGCCGGCTAAGTAAAGGAAAGTCTTCCAAGGCCTCTCGACTCACCTCAGGAAAAGAGTCGGGAGAAGAGGCATTAACCGAGCGTCTGCCTCTATTTTTGATGTAGTGACCAAATGTAACTTTGGCATTAAAAATCTTTTAGCAGCATAGCTGCTTTTTCTTACCAGATGCTGATGCGCTTATCTTCTGGCAGATACATCGCGTCTTTCTCGTTAGCCCCGAAAGTCTCATACCATTCAGGGAAGTTACGCGGTGTCATATTGGCTCTTAGGACGACTGGACCATGAACGTCGTTCTGGAGCAAATACTGAAGATATGGCAAACGGCCTTTCATGCACCAGATCTTGGCCCAGTTGATGAAGTATTTCTTATAGTCTGCCTTTGGCATGTCTTTCATGACTCCGAGGGTGACGCCCATACCGCCGTTATCGGCGATGTTCTCGCTAACGGTGAGTTTGCCGTTGACCTTGCCGCCATGGATTTCGATTCCATCAAACTGCTTGATCATGTCATCGGTGAGTTTCTGGAAGGCGGCGTAGTCTTCCTTAGACCACCAGGAGTTAAGGCTGCCATTCTCGTCGAACTGCGCACCATTGTTATCAAAGGCGTGGCTGATCTCATGTCCGATGACCGCGCCGATACCGCCGAGGTTCTCTTCCTTGGACTGCTTGATGCTATAGAAAGGAGCCTGGAGGATCGCGGCTGGGAAGGTAATGTCGTTCGCGAACGGGTTATAGCAGGCATTAACCATGTGTCCTGGCATAAGCCACTTGGACTTGTCGACTGGCTCCCAGAGCTTCATAAGGGAATCCATAACCTTCAAACGGGTCGCGTCAATGGTCACGTCGAGCAAGGATTTATATTCATCGACGTGGATTTTCGCATATACGGGGTCCATGGAATCTGGATAGCCCATCTTAATTTCAATCGTAGAAAGTTTGAGGATCGCCTTCTCCTTCGTGGCAGGTTTTAAGAAGGTATTCGCGGCCATTCTTTCCTTGTATTTGTTGATGATCTTCTTAACCATCTCGACGACATCGGCTTTAGCCTCTTCGCCGAAATACTTACGGCCATAGTAGACGCCCAAAGGTTCGGAGAAGACGTCGCCAGTCATGCGATAGGCCTGCTTCTCAAGGCTTGGGGAGGCAGAGATGCCGAATAAAGCCTTACGGAACATTCTGCCGGTTTCGGCCATTTCCTCGGTTAAGAAAGCAGAGGCAAGTGTCAAACACTTGATGTAGAGCCAATGGATATAGAGGTCGAATCTCTCTTCGTTGAAATATTCTTTGAATTCCTTAATGGCTCTTGGGTCATTGACGACGATGGTCTCTGGGATCTTCTCGCCATAGATCTCCTTTAAGAACGCCTTGAATGGGAACGGCTGCAAATAGCCTTCCACTTCTTCTAATGGCATTGGGTGATAGGAATCGACATAGTCGGCCCATTCTTCAGATGTCTTAACGTGCTTGGCGACTTCCTTATCGAAGGCAAGGCAATCAGCCAAATATTGTTCCTGCTCCTCATCGCTTAATGGGGTTTCGGCGAGGAGTTTGGCAACCATCTCGGAATAGACTTTTAAGAGAGCTTTGCCGGTCTCATTGTCCTCGTCGTAATACGGAACGTCAGGAAGGATTGTTGATGGCCCGGACACCGAAAACGAATACTTAGTCGCGTCTTTCATGTCTGGCTCAACGCCGAAGTTAAATGGGAGAGGGAGTCCAACAGAGATAATCTCCTTCGTTTTCCAAAGGAGTTCCTTCATCGTCTTGATATCGCGGATTCTCGCCAAAGTGGCTAAAACCGGATAGCTTCCTTCCTCGTTACGGCGATAAACATCGGTGAACTTTTTGTAATAGGCCACCGCTTCCGCCATCTCCTTGGATGGGATCTCTTCTTCTCCTTTGGCGAACTTATTGAAGTCGGCAATGAGGAGTTTCTCCACGCCTTGATCAAGGTCAGCGAAACCGCCTGTAGTCGGGCGATCGTCCGGGATTACGGCTTTCTCGAGCCACTCGCCATTAACGAATTGGTATAAATCATCTTGGATACGTGTTTTTTCCATGGGAAAAACCTCCATCTATGTACTTGCTTACATTTAGAGTAACTAAATGGAGAATTATTGCAATAAGCAATAACGAAAAAACCGCCTATAAAAGGCGGTTGCTTGCTGTTTTTGGGACTTATTTCTCATCCTTCATGGTTGGGAAGAGAAGGACCTCACGGATGGTATCTTCTTCCGCCATGAGCATGCAGAGACGGTCGATACCCATGCCGATACCACCTGCTGGCGGCATGCCATAGTCAAGGGCATCGAGGAAGGTATAGTCGATTTCGTTGGCTTCATCGTCGCCGCGGTTGCGGGCGGCCATCTGAGCCAAGAAGCGTTCCTTCTGGTCGAATGGGTTATTGAGCTCGCTGTAGGCATTGCCGAATTCGGTGCCGCAGATGAAGAGCTCGAAGCGGTCGACAAAACGTGGATCGTCGGTCTTCTTGGTAAGAGGGGAAACCTCGATTGGGTAAGTGTGGAGGAAGGTCGGCTGGATGAGGGTTGGTTCGACGAGTTCATCGAAGAAGGCCTGCATGATATAGCCGGTGCTGTTCCAGCTCTTTTCGAGCGGAACCTTGTGTTCCTTGGCAAGCTTAACCGCTTCTTCGAATGGAATATCCTTGGTGAAGTCGACGCCGCAGACGTTCTTAATGGCCTCAGCCATGGAGATCTTGGCGAATGGTTTGGATAAATCGATTTCCTGGCCATGCCATTTGAAGACGGATTTGCCGACTACTTTCTCAGCGACGTAGTGCATAACGCCTTCGGCCCAGGCCATCATATCGGAGAGGTCGCCATAAGCCTGGTAGAGCTCGATTGTGGTGAATTCTGGGTTATGACGGTTGTCCATACCTTCGTTACGGAAGATACGGCCGATTTCGTAAACTCTATCGATGCCGCCGACCATGAGTTTCTTTAAGTTGAGCTCAGTGGCGATACGGAGATAGAAGTCCTTATCTAAGGTGTTGTGATGGGTGATAAACGGACGGGCGGAAGCACCACCGGCGATCGGAGAGAGGACCGGGGTCTCAACCTCGACGAAGCCGAGGGAATCGCAATAATCGCGAATACCCTTAACGATCGCTGGACGGAGAAGGGCAACGCGACGGGAATCATCGTTGATGATTAAGTCGACGTAACGCTTTCTGCAGCGTTCCTCAAGGTCAGTTAAGCCGTGGAACTTCTCTGGGAGTGGCTTTAAGCACTTGGTGATATGGGTGTACTTGTTGACGCGGATGGTGAGCTCGCCGGTACGGGAGATCATAAGGGTTCCCTTTAAACCAACGATATCGCCTAAGTCAGCGAGTTTGAAAACGTCGTAGTCGTGTTCGCCGACGACGTTGATGCCAATCCAAGCCTGCATCTGGCCATATTCGTCTTTGATGTTAACGAAAGAGGCTTTACCCATCCTGCGAATGGCGACCAAACGGCCAGCAACATCGACTTCGATTGGGTTCGCTTCTAAGTCTTCGGCGGTAAGGCCTTCAACCTTTTTGCGGATATCGACAATTCTGTCTTTCCAGTCATATCTGGCGCCGAATGGATCAACGCCTAATTCTTCATAGCGCGGGAGTTTTTCGCGTCTCGCTTGTTCTTGATCGGTTAATTTTTCTTCCATGGTTCTAACCTCGCGGGAGTAAGCATACCCCAAAGGGAGTCAAAAATAAACTCGCGCGCGTTAAAGAGAAAAGAATGCGCACAAAAAATGCGAGCAAATGTATAATAACCAACTGAAAGTCAGGGATATTTATGACAAACAAAGACAAATCTAAGTCCATTGGTTTAGAAATCGTCCGTTTTCTTATTGTCGGCGTCGCCGCGACGATTTTCGATTTCCTAACCAAGCTATTGGCCGCTAAAGGCTTAACCGCTTTGGGAATTGACGGCGAGATCTACGTCAACGGCAACATCCAAATCCTCACGAAAGCCGGATTGAATTACACTCTTTCGATCGTCTGCGGCTTCATCATCGGCGTCATTGTTAACTACATTCTCTCCCGAATTTGGGTTTTCCAGAATGTCGCGGACAAGAAGAAGGCCAACTCTACTGGCAAGTTCTTCTTATTCGTTTTCCTCGGATTCATTGGCTTGCTCATCTCCTTGGGCATCTTCTGGGGCGCTGTTTACCTCTTGCCATTAATCAACAAGGACATCAACGTCTACGAAGGCAGTAAGTCCATCTCCTTAAACCTCAGCTTCCTTAAATCCGGAGACTTCTGGGCCTACTTCATCATCTTCTGCGTCTCTACCCTCATCGTCCTCGTTTGGAACTACTTAAGCCGCAAGAAATGGATCTTCAAGGCTCCAAAAGAAGAAAGCGAAGCTCCAGCTTTAGCTGAAGAAACCAAAGAAGAAGCCGCTCCAGCGGAAGAACCAGTTGAAGAAAAAACTGAAGAACCAGCTCCAGTCGAAGAAGAGAAACCGGCTGAAGAAGAAAAGCCAGCCGAAGAGGCCGAGCCAGAAGAAGAGCCGACCCCAGTCGAAGAAAAGAAAGAAGAGAAGGCTGCTCCAGCCAAGGAAGAAACAAAAGTCGTTGGCAAATACGAGATCTTCCCAGAAGCCGGCGGTTATAAATATCGCCTTAAGGCCAACAATGGCGAAATCCTCATCGTCTCCAATGCCTATTCCACCAAAAAAGGCGCCCTCTCCGGCATCGAAACCTTGAAGAAAAACATACAAGATGGCGTGAAATCGGTACAGACCGACAAAAACGGCTTCTCCCAGTTCCGCATCTTCACCCCTAACGATGGCCGCTTAATCGCCACCGGCGAAGTCTACAAATCTGTCGACTCCGCGAACAACGCCCTCAACTCCGTCATGAAGTTTGCCGGCGCCGAAAAGATTGTCGAATTGGCCGAACTCCCAGAAAAGGAAATCCGCGAATGGCAGGTCGATATTGCCATCGAAGCCAAGCAAGGCGGCAAGATTGAATACTTCACCGATCCAGAGGCGAACAATAAGTGGCGTGCCCGTCTCTTAGCCAACAATGGTCAGGTCATGTTTGTCACCGACGGCGCTTACGCCTCCAAGACCTCTGCCGCCAGCGCCATTGAATCCATCAAGAAGCTTATCGACGGCAACAAGTTCCGTATCCTTAAGGATAAACAGGGCAGATTCCAGTTCCAACTCGCCGCCACCACCGGTGCGGTTCTCGTCCGTGGCGAATCCTATGAGAGCAAGGATCGCGCCATTTCCGCCGCCACTTCCGTCGCTTCTTTCATCGATAACGCCAAAGTCGTCGAGCCAACCGAGGCTAAGCCAGCGGCGAAGAAAACCGCGGCCAAGAAACCAGCCGCTAAAAAGCCTGCTGCCAAAAAGAAGCCAGCGGCCAAATAAGCCGATCTAACAACAAAGAGGCGGTAATTCCGCCTCTTTTTATTTGTTTACAAATAATGGACCCCAAATGGAGACAAGGTCCTCTAGCCTTAGCTTCGCGTTTGCAGGCGAAGTCGATGGCATTGTGACCACTTCTATTCCTTCGATATGCTGATACTTCTTAAACGCCTTCTCGCTGGTTTTACCGTTAAGGATAATCAGGCGAATCTTTGCAGTGTTAAGTATCGGGGTTAAATCGGCAGGAACAATGTTTGATATCGAGGCGTCACTACTACCGCTTATCTCACATGACTCAATCGCATCATATAAGGCGATGTGATGCTTCAAGGCAAAGGCTTTTCTGCCTTCTACACTTTCGGGGACATTTTCATGAAATATCGACCCCATGAGTGGCCAAAAGCGATTCTGCGGATGCCCGTAAAAGAAACACACGTCCCTGCTCTTTTTAGAAGGAAAAGACCCAAGGATTAAAACCTCGCTATGTGCGTCATAGCATGGTCCGAAGCCATGGGTCTCTTGCTTTTTCATATGTTTATTCTTCTTGGATCTGACCGCCAGTGTAGAGCTGGAAGTACTTGCCCTTCTGCTTCATGAGGTCTTCATGGTTGCCGCGTTCGATGATGGAACCCTGTTCGAGGACCATGATCGCGTCGCTGTTTTGGATGGTGGATAAGCGGTGCGCGATGACGAAGACGGTGCGTCCCTTCATGATGGCGTCCATGCCCTGCTGGACAAGCTTTTCGGTATGGGTGTCGATGGAGGAGGTAGCCTCATCAAGAATCATGACCGGCGGATTCGAAACCGCGCAACGGGCGATGGAGAGAAGCTGTCTCTGGCCCTGGGACAAGCCTGCGCCGGCGTTGGTGAGGACGGTGTCATAGCCCTGAGGCAACATGCGGATGAAGTTATCCGCGTTGGCAAGTTTGGCCGCGCGGACGATTTCCTCGTCGGTCGCGTCAGGATTGCCATAGGCAATGTTCTCGCGGACAGTGCCGGTGAATAAGGCGGTGTCCTGCAAGACGACGCCCAAGGATTTACGAAGATCCGCCTTCTTGATCTTATTGATGTTGATGTCATCGTAACGGACTTTGCCATCTTCGATGTCATAGAAGCGGTTAATAAGGTTGGTGATGGTGGTTTTGCCTGCGCCGGTTGGACCAACAAACGCTACTTTCTGACCTGGTTTGGCCCAGAGAGTAATGTGATGGAGAACGGTCTTACCTGGAACATAGGAGAAGTCGACATCATCAAAGGTGATTTTGCCTTCGAGCCAGGTATAGGTGACGGAACCATCTTCGGAATGAGGATGTTTCCAAGCCCAACGGCCGGTCTTTTCCTCACATTCGACTGGGTTGCCATTCTCATCGGCCTTCGCGTTGACCAAGGTAACGTAGCCATCGTCAACTTCGCTTGGTTCGTCGATGAGGTTGAAGATACGCTCCGCACCGGCAAGAGCCATGGTAATAAGGTTAATCTGCTGAGAGACAAGGCTAACCGGCATCATGAAGGATTTGGAGAGCGAGAGGAAGGCGACGATGCCGCCGACGGTAAGTCCAGGCACATGGTTGATGATGCCATAGCCGCCGATTAAGACGATGACGGCGAACTGGAGGTTGCCGAGGTTGTTGGTGATAGGGCCAAGAATCGAGGAGAAGCGCTGAGCGCTGGTGGTGTATTTGCAAAGGGTCTCATTGAGGACGTCGAAGTCTTTCTTCGCGCGTTCTTCGTAATTGAAGACCTTAACGACCTTCTGGCCGGTGGTCATTTCTTCGATGTAGGCGTCGGCCTTAGCCAAGGAAACCTGCTGGGCGATGAAGAATCTAGCAGACTGCTTGGTGACGTAGCCCATGACGATCAACTCGATAAGGAAGAAGGTCAAGACGACGATGGTCAAAAGCCAAGACTGAAGGATCATCGCCACCAAGACGACGGCCATGGTAACGAAGGAGGAGACGAGGGTCGGAAGCGCGCGGGAGAGCATCTCGCGGAGGGAGTCGATGTCGTTGGTGTAGATAGACATGATGTCGCCGCGGTTGCGGGAATCGAAGTAACGTAATGGAAGCGACTCCATCTGGGAGAAGAGTTCCTCGCGGATGACTCTCTGGACGCCTTGGGACATAACGGCGGTCAATCTCTGATAACCGTAGTTAGCCGCGATACCGATCGCATAGACTATGCCCATCATTAAGGACATCTGTCCCAATAAGGCGAACCACGCGGCGTCGCCGACGTTACCATAGCTAACTCCGGCCGGGCCATTGAAGACATCCACCACTTTAAGGAAGAGGACGACTTTGTCGTCTGGCGAAACGGCTTCGGCCACGCCACCGCCGATAAAGTCGGTGATCTGACCGATGAATAAAGAGCCGACGGCGCTAGAGACGGTGCTGAGCAAGATGAAGACGAAAACAAGTACAAAGTGCACCGGATAGTACTTAAACATGTAAGAAATCAAACGGCCGAGGTTCTTCATCATGGCCTTGCCGGATATCTTTCTGCGGGAAGCAGGATTCTTCTTATTGGACATCGAAGTCACCTCCTAACTGGGCGTCATAAATCTCTTTGTAGACTGGGGAATTGGCCATCAAATCATCGTGAGTGCCCAAGCCGATGATTTTGCCATCATCGATGATGGCGATCTGGTCGCAATCTTTAATGGAGAGGATACGCTGCGCGACGATGACGCGAGTCATGCCAGGGAGCTTTTCCATGAATCCCTTGCGGATCAAGGAATCGGTTTTGGTATCGACGGCGCTCGTGGAGTCATCGAGGACCAAGATCTTCGGTTTCTTAAGAAGCGCCCTAGCGATGCAAAGACGCTGCTTCTGACCGCCCGACACGTTCGTGCCGCCCTGTTCGATTGGGGAATCGTATTTGGCCGGGAAGCTTTCGATGAATTCGGCCGCCTGAGCGATTTCGCAGGCTTCCTTTAATTCTTCGTCGGTGGCGTTCTCATTGCCCCAACGAAGGTTGCTAGCGATGGTGCCGGTGAAAAGGGTGTTCTTTTGGAGAACCATCGCGACGGAATCGCGGAGGGTTTCCAAATCGTATTCGCGGACATCGACTCCGCCGACCTTAACCGCGCCGGATTTAACGTCATATAAACGAGCCAAAAGCGAGACCAAGGTGGATTTGGAGGAGCCGGTCGTGCCGATAACGCCTAAGGAAGAACCGGAGGCGACCTTTAAATTGATGTCGGAAAGAACATCTTTCTCCGCGGTTTTGCTGTAGGAGAAGAAGACGTGATCGAATTCAATCGAGCCGTCCTTGACTTCCTTGACCGCATTCTCCGGGGAAACGAGGGAAGGTTTCTCCATGAGAACCTCGTGGATACGTTCCGCGGAGGTTCTAGAGATGATGACCATAACGACGGCCATAGACATGAAGTTCAAAGACATCATGATCTGCATCGTATAGGTGAAGAAGCTGGATAATTGGCCAACACCGAAGGCGCCGTTGCTATCTACGACCATCCTCGCGCCTAAGTAGGCGAGGGCTAAGATGGTAGCCTGGACGGAGAAGAGGACGACTGGATTGTTCCAAGCCATGACTCTTTCGGCCTTGGCGAAGTTGTTATAGATAAACCAGGAAACCTTGCCGAATTTCTCCTTCTCGAAATCTTCGCGGGAGAAGGATTTGACGACGCGGATACCCTCAAGGTTCTCTTTGACGGACTCATTGAGGTCATCATAAGCGTTAAAGACCTTGACGAAGGTCGGATGGACGATCTTCACGATGACGAATAAGCCGATCGCCATGACCGGGATAGAGATCAAGAAGACCAAAGAGAGGTTGAAGGCCGTGATGGAGGCCATGACCCAAGCGAGCACCAGCATAAGCGGTCCCCTGACGACCATACGGAGAATCATCTGCAACGAGAATTGGACGTTGGTGATGTCGGTGGTCAAACGGGTGACTAAGCTGGAGACGGAGAAGCGGTCGATGTTCTCGAAGCTGAAACGCTGAATGCGGTAATACATCTCCTGACGGAGGTTCTTGCCAAAGCCAGCCGAGGCCCCAGAGGCGAAATATCCGCCTAAGATGCCCATGACCGTGCTAACGACGGCTAAACCCATCATGATTCCGGCGTAAAGCCAAATGGTTCCTACATCGATGACGCCGCCTTCTTCGCCAGCCTTAATCGCGTTGATGAGAGGCTGCATCATGAATGGGATGGTGACTTCGCAAGCCACCTCGATAATAACGGCGACCCAAGCGCCAATCATCTGGCCCCAGTAGCCTTTTACGTATTTTGCTAATTCTTTTACTATTTTCATTTTGCCCTCCTAAGATTCTCACCCATCTTCTCGAGCACTCGCTTGAAGGTCTGGACATCATTTTCGTCGATGTCGGCCACGAGGCTCTCCTGCAATTTGTTGAAACGCCTATGCGCGTTCCTTACATAAGATTCGCCTTTCGGAGTAAGGACGATATCATTCCTGCGTTTATCCTTTAAGGATTGGGTGACGACGATATATTCTTTGTTCTCCAAAGCGCTTAAGGTTTCGGAAATCGTGGCTTTAGATAAAGCAAAAATTTCCTGTAACTCCTTCGCGCCAACGCGTTCTTTGCTCCTGCAGGCAAGCATAACGAGCACGAGGCACTGAATAAGCGAAAGATCGTTGTTAGGATCGACGCTGAGGTTTTGCTCGATCTTGATCCTGACGCCTTTGTTGAATCTCCAAATGTCTTTAATTACTGTCTTTTCCATAAATTTCGTTCGGTTACCTCCCTATATTAGTTCGGTTCCGTACGATTTTAGGAGTCTTTTTTGCGTTGGTTAAGCGGAATGCGCTAAAAGCGTTTACAAAGTGGCCCTACGGCGTATGCCGTTAAGGAGCCCGCGCATGTCTTTTTCGCTCTTCATATTCATCGCGATTTCCATGCGGACTTTCTTATATCCTGGGAACCCGGAGAAGAAATGCGGTAACAATCCTTTGAGTTCTTGTATCGCGATATGCTCGCCCTTTAAGGCAATAAGCCTATTCGCGAAGTCTTCGGCGTAGTCGACTTGCTTTAAGACGTCCGGAGATGGGAGCAGGACGCCTTTCTCCAGATATTCATTGATCTGGGTCACAAGATATGGGTTACCTAAACCACCTCTAGCCACCATGACCATGTCGGCGTGGGTAATATCAATCGCTTTCTTGGCCTGCTCTGGGGTGAAGATATCGCCAGAGATGATAAGAGGAACGCTCATCTTGTCCCTAAGCCCAGCAAGTTTCTCGTAGTCGGCGGTGCCAGAATAGCCCGCTTTAGAGGTTCTCGCGTGGATGGTAATCGCGGCAACGCCAGCCTTCTCAAGCAAAGCGACAACTTCTTCAAAGTTGATGGATTCATCATCCCAACCTAAACGGATCTTCGCGGTGACTGGCTTATGAGAATGTGCGACAACCGCGGACATGTATTCGTAAAGTTCCTGTGGCCTCTTAAGCCAAGCAGATCCCGCACCAGTCTTAACGACTTTGTATACAGGGCAGCCTAAGTTGATGTCGAGGATGTCGTATTGGGCCTCTTTCTCAACGATATCGATGGCTTTGATGGTGTTCTCAATAGAGAAGCCAAAAAGCTGAAGTCCAACTGGCCTATCGACTTCGGAGGTCTTGAGGTATTCATAAGTCCTGTCGTTGCCATAGACGATTCCGCAATCGGAAATCATCTCGCTATAGGAAAGAGCAACCCCGAAAGGCTTCATGAATTCGCGATATGCCAATGTGGTGACCCCGGCCATCGGACCGAGCACGACTTTCCCTTTTAATTCAATGTCTCCGATTTTCATCGGAGGGATTATACATTACTTCGAATATAGAGTCGCAACAAAAAGGCGCCCGGTTAAGGACGCCTAGGTGTGTTTATTCTTCCTTTTTCGGTTTGGAAGTTTTCTTCGCGGCAGGTTTTTTCTTTGCCGCAGGCTTAGCTTCAGGTTCTTCAGCCTTAACTTCGGCTGGTTTCTCTTCGGCTTTCGCCTCGACTGGTTTTTCCTCAGCTGCTACTTCGACAGGCTTTTCTTCGACCTTGGCTTCTTCAGCTGGCTTTTCCTCTTCCTTGGCAGGAGCTTCTGGAAGTTTGCCATTCTTGACTAAGCTTTCGATCTGTTCGGCCGTGATGGTCTCGATATCGAGAAGGGTCTCGGCGACGAGGATGACCTGGTCTTTATGCTCCAAGAGAAGTTTCTCTGCTCTCTCATGCGCTTCATCAATGATCTGGCGGACGGCCTTATCGATTTCGAAGGCAACCTGAGTGGAGAAGTTCTTCTGGGTATTCGTGTAGTCTCTACCAAGGAAGACGGAGCCGGTGTTGCTCTCATATTGGATTGGACCGAGGTCTGACATACCGAATTCGGTAACCATCATTCGAGCGAGACGGGTAGCTTCCTGGATGTCATTTGAGGCACCCGTGGATACGTCTTTGAAGAAAATTTCTTCGGAAGTACGTCCACCAAGGAGACCGGTGATACGAGCGATAAGTTCGTTCTTGGTCATGAGGAAGCGGTCGTCCTCTGGAGTCATCAAGACGTGACCGCCGGTATTGCCGCGCGGGACGATGGTGATCTTCTGGACCTTGTCGCTATATGGCAAGTTGAGACCGATGACGGCATGGCCGGCTTCATGGTAGGCAACCTGCTTACGTTCTTTATCGGACAAGCCTTTGCTGTTCTTGGCTGGACCGCTGATACGACGGTCAATGGCTTCATCGATTTCGGCAATGGTGACAGCTTCTTTGCCGCCGCGAACGGCGAGAATAGCCGCTTCGTTTAAGACGTTATCGATATCAGCGCCGGAGAAACCAACGGTACGTTTCGCAAGAGCGGCGAAGTCGACGCTTGGATCGATCTTCTTGTTCTTCGCGTGGACGTGGAAGATGGCTTCGCGGCCAGCTTTATCTGGAAGGGAAACGGTGATGGTTCTATCGAAACGACCGGCTCTGCGGAGAGCTGGGTCAAGAACGTCGTCACGGTTAGTCGCGGCGATGACAAGGATACCTTTATTGGCATCGAAGCCGTCCATTTCAACGAGTAACTGGTTAAGGGTCTGCTCACGCTCGTCGTTGCCACCGCCTAGGCCAGCGCCTCTTTGACGGCCAACGGCATCGATTTCATCGATGAAGATTAAGCATGGAGCGGTCATCTTGGCCTTCTTGAAAAGGTCACGGACACGACCGGCACCAACACCGACATACATCTCGACGAAGTCGGAACCGGAGATGCTATAGAACGGAACCGCGGCTTCACCAGCAACGGCTTTAGCAAGTAAGGTTTTACCAGTGCCTGGCGGGCCGATAAGGAGAACGCCTTTAGGCAATCTAGCACCGAATTTCGAGTACTTCTTCGGGTCTTTTAGGTATTCGACTAACTCAACCATCTCAGCCTTTTCGGCATCGCATCCGGCGACATCGTCGAATTTGACTTTGGTGTCATTCTCTCTTCTGGCTGGGCTCTTGTTGAAGTCCATGGCTTGCTTGTTGGCGCCATTGACGGAAGCGTTGAGCCTGGAGAAGAAGAACAAGCCAAGGAGCAAGGTACCACCAACGATGATGACGGTTGGTCCCCAGGTATCCCACCAGCTGGCCTTGAAGGCATCGTTAACGGAATAGCCGCCTTTTTCTCCTGGCGCGAAGACCGCGTCGCTGGAGAATAAGCTGGCGTAGGAAACGTGCTCAAGGGTGATAACGTTGTTATCGCGTTTGACGACAACGTCGAAGTTATTGTTCCAACGTTCCTCTTCCACCAAAACGCTGAAGTTGCCATCGCGTTGGGAGGTGTTGTCTTTGTAGGTACCGCTAATGGTGACGGCCTTATAGCCCTGAGATACGGTGTAGCTGGTGATCTTGTACTTCTGGGCGGACTCGTCGATCGTGTACTTATAGCTGCTTTCTTCTTTGACGACGGTGTAGCCAAAGTAGGCGTCGAGGTTCGACTCCTTCCAAACCGCACCGGTATTCATCTGGCTGACGAGTAGCCAAATAAAGAGGCCAACGGTCACAGCCATCATGAGGTAAGGGAGAATGTAGCTTAATATACTTCTCTTTGGTTTTTCTCCATCATTCATATTTCTATCCTTTCTGCTTTCAATTTATGCGTCTGACTAAGGTCATAATGCTCTATGAGCAAGGGAACATTACTGCCTCACTCTTTTTAATCAAGGTTTTCGCTCGCTATTGTACCACTACCGTGTCAGATATCAGGGTGTACATTTGCGAAGCGCTCTCTTTTGAGGCAAACGGCACGACTTTCTCGACTTTGACGACGAGATCATGTCGGCCCAAACGAAGTTTGATTTCATCGCCCTCGTCTACTTCGCTCATCGGTTTCGCGGCTTTGCCATTAAGGAGGATATCTCCTTCAAGACAAAGCTCTTTCGCTACTTCTCTTCGCTTAAGGAGCCTCGATACTTTTAGAAACTTGTCGATTCTCATGCGGTTAGTCTAACACAAACCTAAAGGTTTACTGCGCTCTCTTCGTATAAAGTTTATGGATTGCCTCCATGATGTGCTCCAAATCATCCATCCAATTCTCTTCTTTGGTAACTCTTACTTTGAGTTTTTTCTCTAAGTAAGAGACCCTGATGACCGAGAGGTAATCAAGGAGGTCATTGAAGAGGTCGTTGCCTACTCCATCGATCTTGGAGAAGGAGTCGGTTAAGAGGAGGTCGATATAATCTTTGGTCTCTTCAACCGCGGAGAATTCAGGCCCATCGCCCAAGATGTCGATGCGTTTCTTCTGGATAAGGAGTTTGGTTCCTTCCGGAAGTTTGCCATAGATGTCCCTGAGCCTCTTTTGGAAACTCTTAAGGGCATCCATGTCATGGATATCGTCGAGTTCTTGGTAGAGCTCAATCTTATCGGAGCTCTCGGCGTACTCTTTCGGGATGTAGGCGTCGATGGAGAAGAGCTTGTTGGCCTTTGGTGGCGTTACCTCTTCGCCTTTCTTCTTCGCCTCCACCGCCTCATTAAGCATTTTTAGATACAAATCCAAGCCGATTGAGTCAATGAAGCCCGCTTGCTCTGGGCCAAGGATGTCGCCGGCGCCTCTGATCATAAGGTCGCGTTGGGCAATCTTATAACCCGAGCCAAGGTCGGTGAATTCCTGAATCGCCCTTAAGCGTTTCTCGGCGTCTTCGTTCATGTCCTTCTGCTCTTTATAGAGTAAATAGGCATAGGCGATGCGGTCGCCGCGACCGACACGGCCCTTGATTTGGTAAAGCTGAGAAAGACCAAAGCGATCCGCGTCTTCGACGATAATCATGTTCGCATTTGGAACGTCGATACCATTCTCGACGATAGAAGTCGCGACCAAGACGTTAAGTTCATCGTCGTAGAAGCGTTCCATAACCTCTTCGACCGCTTCTTTATCCATACGGCCATGGACTACGCCTACATGGGAGTCGCGGCAGTTAGCCTCAATCTTCGAGGCGATGGAATAAATGGTGTTGATGTTGTTATGGATATAGAAAACCTGACCACCACGAGAGAGCTCTCTTTCGATGAGTTCCCTGACGAGGGTGAACTTATAAGGCACGACATAGGTTTGGATAGGCATTCTCGTCGGAGGTGCGGTGTTGATCTGGGAAAGAGGTCTAATACCAACCAAAGACATCTGCAAAGTACGCGGAATTGGGGTGGCAGAGAGGGTTAAAACATCTACATTCTGCCTCATTTCCTTGATTCTCTCCTTTTGCTCAACGCCGAAACGCTGCTCTTCGTCGACAATCAAAAGGCCTAAGTCTTTGAAGGCGATTCCTTTGGAAAGGAGCCTGTGGGTGCCGATGACTAAATCGACATCCCCTTTGGCGATCCTATCGATAATGAGTTTCTGGTCAGCTGGAGAGACTAAACGAGATAACTGAGCGATTTTTGGCTTAAAGGAGGCAAACCTTTCGAGGGCTACTTCGTAATGTTGCCTCGCCAACAAGGTAGTAGGCGCGAGCATCGCAACCTGCTTGCCGGCGTTGATGGCCTTAAAAGCCGCCCTAAAGGCAATTTCAGTTTTACCGAAACCAACGTCTCCGATTAAGAGACGATCCATGACCTCTGGTTTCTCCATGTCCGCCTTAATCTCGTTGATAGAACGGAGCTGGTCAGGAGTCATGACATATGGGAATTCATTCTCGAACTGCTCGGTGAATTCATCATCAGGCGGGAAGGAAAAGCCTTCGATCTTGCTTCTCGTGCCATAAAGGGCCAGCAATCTCTCCGCGAGTTCGTTGACTCTCTTCTTGATTTTGGCCTTCTTCTTTTCCCATTCACCAGAAGATAAATGAGATAAACGAGGTGCGGCACCTTCTCTACCGGCATATTTCCTAACTAAGCGGAACTGCTCTAAAGGGACGTAGAGGAATTCATTCGCCGCATAAGCGATGTGTAAGTAGTCACGGTGGATGCCATCGGTCTCGATAGTTTTGATTCCGATGAATTGGCCAATACCTTTATATTCGTGGACTACATAGTCCCCTGGATGGAGGTCTTCATAGGATCTAAGGATCGTCGCGTCTTTAAATCTCGCGGTGAAACGAGAGGAGACAATCTTATGGCCAAAGATCTCCGACGGAGAGAAGTATGCAATCTTAAGTTCTTGGATGTCGAAGCCTTCGTTAAGGTAGGCGTCGGTGATAGCGAGGTTCCCAGAAGGCAGGTCAAAGCCAGATACCAATTCATAAGGCAAACCCGCATCTTCTAAGAGGGAGATGATGCTGTCCCTCTGCTGCTTTTCTTTCAAAGAAAGAATGACCTTGGAACCGGTGTTGAGATAAGTTTGGATAGATGGAACGACATGGACCAAGCTTCTGCCGGTCATGACGATTGGTCTAACCGAGAAACGGAAATCATCCGATTTAGAGGCAAAAGTCTGGCTCGCGATCATGCGGCTCTTATGCTTGATGGCTTTCTCTAATGGGAGATATTCCTCCATATGAGAGATAAGCCTGCCTTTAAGGCGTAAGTCATTGAAGAAATCAGACGCCTCTTTCTGGAGCATATCGACGTTAGAGGTGAAGGATCCTTTGTTGGCGATATAGATGAGTTTCGGGTCGAAGTAATCCAAAACGGAGAAGCCTTCCTGGATGGCGTATCCATAGTATTTATATAAGGTTGGCTTGTAATTTCTTGATACAAAGTCCTCTAAATCGATGCCGACATTCTGCTCTAAGAGGGCCCCGACTTCTGGGGTAAGAAGCTTTTTGTCCTCCTGCATCTGGGCGTTTGCCCTCTCCACGAATTTGCAGAGTTCATCGTCGTTTAAGAAGATGTCGGTAGCAGGCAAGATAGTCGCCTCTTGGAGGTTATCTTTAGAGGTTTGATTGGCGATGCCGAAGCTTCTGATGGATTCGATCTCGTCGCCAAAGAACTCAACACGGATTGGGTCGAGGAAAGAAACGGAATAGATATCGAGGATGTCGCCTCGAGAGGCGAATTGGAGGGAATGCTCAATCTTATTAACCCCCTGATAGCCCATCTCAACGAGTTTCTCTTTAAGTTTAGGTAAGTCGAAAGTTGCACCGACCTTAAGGAGAACGGTCTCTTCTTTGAAGCGGTCTGGGTTTGGAAGATAACGAAGAAGAGCGGCTGGATGGGTAATAAGGATTACCTTGTCCTTGCTCTTAAGTAGCCTGCCCATGGCATAAAGCCTTTGGGATAAAAGCTCACGGCTAGAAGTTAAGCTTTCCGCGCGGAGAAGCTCGTCCGCCGGGAAGAAGATGACATCATCTTCGCTTAAGAAATTTAAGAGGCAGTTATAGATCTTTTCCGCGGAATAGAGGTTATTCGCGACAATAGCATAATTCTCCCTCTTTTCTTTGAAAAGCGCGGCAAAAGTAAGGGCGGTGCCGTAGGTATCATCTATAACGAAAGAACCCTTTTTGTCGGAAAGGGGGGAGGTCGCGATTAGCTTTTGGATCTCTTCTAGTAGGTTCTTCGTTATGTTTTTCTCCTATTTGTTGTAATGGTTCATCGCATAGTTCCAGTCATGGAGAAGGTAATCTCTGATGGCTAAAGCCGCGTTATGAATGCTTTCGGCGATCGGCTCAGCGTCGTCTGGGCCAATCTTACCAAGGACCCAATCGACTCCGGTGTGCTTTGGTTCCCCGATGCCAACACGAAGGCGTTTGATGTTCTCAGTCTTGAGGTTAGCGATGATGCTCTTCATGCCATTATGGGAGCCGCTGGAACCGCTTGGGCGGAGACGGATCTTGCCTGGAGCAATGGCCATATCATCATAGATGATAAGAACATCTTCGACATCGATTTTGAAGTAGTCCATTAAAGGACGTACAAATTCGCCAGAGAGATTCATGAAGGTCTCTGGTTTAGCGAGGATAAACGGCTCAGGGAAGCGGTCGTCTTTGCAAACGCCGTAAACGCCCTTAAACATGGAACGGTCCAAATCGACACTCGCCATGTCGGCGAACTCATCGATGACCATGAAGCCCATGTTATGGCGGGTCTTCTCGTACTCTTTGCCTGGGTTTCCTAATCCAACAATTAATTTCATGCGCTTTTTCCCGCTTTCTCTAAGGAAAGCTTATTGATGACTTCGATAACACGGTTGACCTTCGCCTCATCGTAATAGTTGATTGGGTGGTCTTTGACGTAGGAGGCCATCTTCATGTCCGCGGTGGCGTTTGGATCGTTCTCGATCTGGCGGATCGCGGTGTTAAACAAGAATTTGTTCTTCCAATTGAGTTTGGAGAAGTCGAAACCGCCCTGGAAGGCGTAATAACGGACGTGATAAAGGTCGAGAATATTGGAGGAGATAAGGTTCTTCCTCATTTCAGGGGTAGCCATAGACATACCGACGGAGAAGATGATGATGTCTTTGCCGTCCATGTCGTCGTAAAACGCCAAGAAGTCGTTGAGACCAACGATCTGAGTGCCTCTAACCCAACCACCGAAGACGATGACGTCGTAATTCTTGATCATCTTCGCCTTAAATTTCTTACGTGGAAGGATGTCGGCAGAGACCGCCTTGGCGATGTCTTCCGCATAACGTTTGGTGTTGCCGGATTGGCTTTCGTAAATAACAAGTGTTCGCATAGCGAAAAAATAGTAACACAACAACTAGGAAAGCACTCGGAAAAAACGTATATTTAACGATATGAAAGTTAAAGATTGGTTTCTCGATTTCGGGAGAGGTGCTGCCTTAGGCACTGGCATTCTTCCTGGAGTCTCTGTCGGCACGGTCGGCATTATCGTCAACGTTTATGACAAATTGCTTAACTCCATCTCGGGGTTATTGAAGAAGTTCTGGGTCTCTTTCTTAGCCCTCCTTCCGATCGCTTTGGGTACTGTCATCAGCGCAGTTATCTTGCTCTGGGGATATTCCCATTTGAAGGATTACGCGCCATTTGAAATCATCGCTTTATTAGCCGGTTTAATTCTCGGTGGACTTCCGATTATCGTTAAGGAAATCCCATGGAAAGAATTAAAAGCAGCCGACTTTGTACGTATTTCTGTTGGTTTCGTTATCGCTGCAGGCATCGGTGTCGTCTCCGCCTTAGCGGGCAAATTCAATTGGTTTGATTTCGGCGCCGCCTTCATGGCCCCGAATGAGAATCCTTACATTTATGTAGTCACTTTCTTCATTGGCTTTGTTGCCGCGGTCGCGTGCTTACTCCCTGGCATCTCCGGATCCATGGTTCTCTTCATCTTTGGCTTATATAACCCAGTCGTCGCTCTCTATAGCGGACCAGATTCCATGATCCATAATCACGAGAGAATCGGCACCGGCATCATCCTTACCCTTATCCTCTTCGTCGGCGTTGTCGTTGGCTTAATCGCCTTCGCCAAAATCATGCACAACCTCATGGAAAAACATCATCAAGGCACCTTTACCACCGTTTTCGGTTTAATCCTCGGTAGCTTTGTCTCCATGTTTATCAACAAGGACACCCTTCCTTATTACGAAGGCGGCAATCCGTGGTGGCATTACGTCTTAGGTGCCGCCCTCTTAATCTGTGGTTGCGTCCTGATGCTTTTCTTAGTCAAAAAGAAGATGTCTGCCCAGAAGGCAGTCGAAGAAACAAATGCCGAAGACTCTGGAACAAACTAAAGCTCTGCAGGAAAAACGTAAGGCTGCGATTAAGAAAGCCGCGCTTTCGTTGTTCGCTAACGAAGGTTTTTCTGGCGTCTCCGTCGATGATATCTGCAAAGCCAGCGATTCCTCTCACGGCCTCTTTTACCATTACTATTCCTCTTTAGAGGAAATCTTCCTCGAATTACTCAATGATGCGGATGAGAAATATCTCCCGCCGTTTGCAGAACTTAACTCCTTATCCGGCTGGATTGGACTTAATGCCTTAATCGCCTATTACGAATCGGCCCTAAAGGTCGGTAAGGGTCCGGCGGTCTATTATGCATTGTTATCTTTAAGCGTCGAAGACGAAGCTAAACTCAGCCCAAAGATTAAGAAAAGAATCGCCACCAAAAAGCTCTTCACCAAATTCGTCAAAGAAGGCCAAGGCGAAGGCAAGGTTCTTGGAGGCGACGTCAAAGAGATCGTGGCCACCACCATCTACCTTATCGAATCCGCCTATAAGATGAAGTTAAAGAAAAAGGACCTCCTTAGTTCCTTTGACATCGTCTTAGGGATGCTAAATAAGGCCCCCGTACGTTAATCTTTGATGAAATTACGCAGGGCGTAGGCGATACCTTCATCGGTATCGTTTTTCGTAATGTACTTCGCCGCTTGCTTAACGGAATCAATCGCGTTGCCCATCGCAACGCCCTGATATTCCTTAATCATCCTGAGGTCATTTCCCTGGTCACCGAAGGTATAGACATGTTCCTTGTCGAGACCTAAACGGAGACGGATGATCTCGGTTGCCGTAGCCTTATCGGCCTTTGGATTCATGAACTCAAGGTAATGCGGATCAGTCCTTAAGACATTGAAGGTTTTATCAACATCATCGACAACGATCGTGTCGATAAGGGAAGGAGAGGCGGAAACCATCATCTTAAGCAATGGGGCGTCATCACTCATCGGGTGCTTGCTTAAATCTTTACCCGGGAAATGGTTGCAATTAATCTCCCATTCAACAGATTCGTTGAAGTAGTAATAACCAAGCTCGCTCGGCATGTAGCAATAGACATGCGCCCCACGATCAATCAAATCGTGATGTCTCTTAACGAAGGAATGAAAATCGCCAAGGGTAATACCATTAATTTCGATTACATTTCCCTCTATGTCATAAACGGCAGCACCGTTCGCGGCCATGACGTATTTCTCGCCCGGACCGAAGAGTTCGAGGAAGCGTTTGATAGCAGGGAAAGGACGACCGGAGGCAATCGCGACGACATCGCCTTTGGCAAGTCGCTCGCTGACGGCCTTGATGGTCTCTTTGCTAGGTAATTCCTGCCCGAATGGGAGGAGGGTTCCATCTACATCAAACACCAACAGATTCATACTGGCGATTATAAAAGCCCCACTAATGTGGGGCAACTACTCAATAGGCGGAAAGCACTTACTTAGCGAAATTCCAAAGATATTGGTAGGAAGACTTTAAAGATGGATAGAGCTTAAGGTAAACGTCTTTGTAGAGTTTGTTATAGACCTGGTGATTGACGAAGTTAGGCTGGAATGTATCGCGAATCGTGACCATGTTCTTAGCCGCATCCTTTGGATCATGATAGGTTCCAAGGGCAATGAAGGCCGCCATCGCGGCGCCTAAAGAAGACGCTTCATTGGTCTGGACTCTGGTGACTGGGAGACCAAAGATGTCCGCCATAACCTGGCAGATTTCTGGACTTAAGCTACCGCCACCAGAAATACGGACTCCTCTAAAACCTTTATGGAGTTTCTTCTCGAATCCTTCCGCCGCTTCTCTTAAGGCATAACCAATGCCTTCGATGATGGCTTTATAGAAATGGATTCTTCTGGTGCTGTCATTGAAGCCGACGACCGCGCCTTTAACGGCAGGTCTGTCAAGGAGAGGCCCCCAGAACGGCTGTAAGACTAAACCACCGCTTCCAGCTGGAATGGTCATCATCTCCTTGTTGAAGTCATCCGCGACATATTCGCTGAGGGTGACATCATCGATGACGGTCGCACCGAATTCCTTCAAGAACCAGTTGATCATCCAGAAACCGCGATAGATCTGGACATCCATGTTGTAGTAACCATCAACGCAGGCTGGGTAGCATGGCAAGAATTTAATCGGCTCGATGTATTTCGTAACAGTCGTTTCAACGGTACACGCGGTGCCTAAAGAGACCGCCAAATAATCGGAATCAACAACACCCGTGCCTAATGTTTCGCAGGATTTATCGCTACCGGCGGCGAATATTGGAAGACCTTCTGGGAGACCGGTTTCTTTCGCGGCCTTCGGAAGGATGTTGCCAATCTTGTCGCCTTCAGGAACGATCTCGCAGAGCATGGATTCCTTAATGGAGAAAATCTGTCCTTTGAGGTGTTTATCAGGTTTTGGATACCACTTCTTTTTCTTGAAATCGATTGGGTAATGGCCAGTGAGGTTAGCTGCGCTGTCTTTCATTTGACCGGTTAAGCGATAGACAAAATAGGTCGAAACAGCCAAATACTTATCGACTCTATTCCAATTCTCCGGCTCATTCTCAATCAACCAGTTGGAAACCGTGCGCTTACGATTCATGTCGATGACTTTGGCCATACCAACGAGGTTAAAGGCAAGTCTAGCGGTGAGCGGGAGTTTCTTGTTGCACTGGGCAAAGCGTTGGTCTAACCAAAGGATCATCGGGCGGATGACATTGCCGTTTTTATCGAGCAAGACGGCGGAATCACGGAAACAGGTTTCGGTGATACCAGCGACCCTTTCGATCAACTCTGGGTTTTTCTTAACAATCCTCTTCGTGCAGTGGCAAAGGCAATCGTAATAATAGTCAGGGTCTTGTTCGGCATAACCCGGCTTAGCAGAGTAGTAAGCTGGATCATAGGTCTCTTTCTCCATGGCAAGGATGGTGCCTTTATTATCGAAAATGGAAACACGAACCGATTGCGTGCCGAAATCAATCGTTAAAACTAGTGGCTCAGACATAAGAAACTCCTAAAACGAAGTAATGATAACACCTAGACGAGACAAAATATGCTTTTTGTGTGAACTACGAGAAACTAAGATAAAAATATGAAAGCAGTTCTCGGAATCAATGATTCTTCCTTCCAGCTTATAGGTGGCAAAAGCCTCCTCGCCTGGAATATCGAAAACCTTAGAGATAACGGCGTAACCACGATCTTTTTAGTGGGCGCCAAGGAACCAGCAGTTCTTCCAGAGAACGTGGTTTTTATTAAAGACCCTGGCTTAGGAGATGGAGGTGTTCTTTCTCTTTTAAGCAAGGAGATTTCCTCTAATTTCGCATACATTCCCGCCCCAATTTTCTTCAACGTCGATTTAAAGAGGGCGTTGGAGCACCACCGCTCCTCCAATAACTGGATCACCATCTTCGCTGGCCCAAGAGTCCCACTTAAAGGTCAACGCGTCCTCATCGAAGGCGAGAATTCTTTATTAAGAAACGCAATCTTAGAAGACGAGAAAAGAGGCTTCGATGTCCATAACCTCGTTGACTTAGGAATCTATATCGTTAGCCCTGAGGTCTTTGCCTTAACCCCTGCTAATACGGCTTGCTCCTTCTTTAAGGACATCGTCATGCCTGCCCGCGTTGATGGCTTAAGCGGTATCTATCACACGTCCGAATACGCGCGCGTTTTAACGGATACAAAAGCAATCGAAGACGCGATCAAAAGAGGAATCCCAGAAAAGAGAAACCTCAAGAACCCTCAAAAGGCCATCTTCCTTGATAGGGATGGAACGATTAACCGTTTCGGTGATTTCGTCGTCCGTCCAGACATGCTCATCCTCATGAAGAAGTCCGCGGAGGCTATCCGCTTAATTGATGACTCCGAATACATCCCTATCGTTGTCACCAACCAGCCAATCGTCGCTAGAGGAGAAGCTACTCTAGAGACCTTGGACATAATCCACTGCCGCTTAGAGACTCTTTTGGAGCAGGAAGGCTGCTATGTAAACGACATCTACTTCTGCCCTCACGATATCGACAAGACCAAGGAATGGAATGCTTCCTGCGATTGCAGAAAGCCAAAAATCGGGATGTTGCTGAAAGCAAAAGAACGTTACAACATCGATTTCGCCTCCTCTTGGATGGTCGGAGATACAACTCAAGACGTACAAACGGGATTAAATGCTGGAACGCACGCTGCTTTATTGCTCTGTGGCGACCCAAGACCTAGGAAGCGTTTCCCAGACGCTAAAGCGGACTTTGAAGCGGACGATCTACTGCTCGCGGTAGAAAAAATACTGAACAAATAAAACGATAAATCGGTGAATAGTCCTCTAAAGAGGAAAGTTGCGCGCTTTTTGGTTCTTCTGGGCCTTTTGCTGTGTTAATATTCTTGCGCTGGGTTTTATAAAAACCCTAACTTTTGTCAATTAGGAGGACAAAATGGCAGAAAAGAAGTATGTATACTCCTTCAAGGAAGCCCACGAAGCCAAAGTTGGCAAGGACATCCTTGGTGGAAAAGGCTTCGGTCTTGCCGAGATGACCGCCGCTGGTGTTCCAATCCCAGCCGGTTTCACCGTCACTACCGATGCTTGCACTCTCTACTACGAATCTGGCAAGAAGATCCCAGATTACGTGTGGAACGACATTGTGGCTCACGTCCATGACGTTGAGAAGAACAACCACAAATCCTTCGGCGGTGTCGAAGATGGCGTTATGCCACTTCTCGTCTCCGTCCGTTCTGGCGCCAGACAGTCTATGCCAGGCATGATGGATACCATCCTCAACCTCGGTCTCAATGACGTCGTCGTCGAAAAGCTCGCGAAATTCGCTGGTAACGATCGCTTTGCTTGGGACTCTTATCGTCGCTTTATCTTGATGTTCACCAACATCGCCAAAGGCCATCCACGTACTCAGATGGACGCGATGCTCGACAAACTCAAGGAAGAGAACGGTTACAAGCTCGACACCGAAGTTACCACCGAGCAGCTCAAAGGCTTAGTTGCCCAATACAAGAAATACTACAAGGATGTCTTCGGTGAAGACTTCCCAACCGACCCATACGAACAGCTCCGCGAAGCCGTCTCCGCGGTCTTCCGTTCCTGGGACAACCCACGTGCCAACGTCTATCGTCAGATGAACGGCATCCCATATGAATGGGGCACCGCCGTCAACGTCCAGTCCATGGTCTTCGGCAACATGGGTGAAGATTCCGGTACCGGCGTCGCTTTCTCCCGTTCCCCATCGACCGGCGAAAAGCAGATCTACGCTGAATTCCTTCCAAACGCTCAGGGCGAAGACGTCGTCGCTGGCGTTCGTACCCCTCTTCACATCGACGAATTAAAGAAGAGAATGCCTGAGGTCTATGAGCAATTCATGGCCACCATCAAGCGCATGGAAAACTATTTCCACGATATGCAGGACATGGAGTACACCATCGAAAAGGGTACCCTCTACTTCCTCCAGACCCGCAACGGTAAGAGAACTGCCCGTGCCGCTCTCAAGATCGCTTGCGACCTCGTTGATGAAGGCCTCATCGACGAACAGGAAGCCGTCCTCCGCGTCGAACCGAAGCAGTTGAATGACTTACTCCACCCAACCTTCGACGACGCCGACCTCAAAGCCCATGATCCAGTCATCCATGGTCTCCCAGCCTCCCCAGGCGCTGGCACCGGCCAGATCGTCTTCGACGCTGACACCTGCAAAGAATGGCATGATGCTGGCAAGAAGGTCGTCCTTGTCCGTGCCGAAACTTCCCCAGAAGACATCATCGGTATGGTCAACTCCGAAGCCATCCTCACCGCTCGCGGTGGTATGACCTCCCACGCCGCTGTCGTTGCCCGTTCCATGGGTAAGTGCTGCGTCGCTGGTGCTACTGAAATCATCGTTAACGAAGAAGAAAAGACCGTCAAAGTCGGTGACAAAGTCTACAAAGAAGGCGATGTCCTCTCCGTCAACGGTTCCACCGGTCTCGTCTATGAAGGCGCGATCAAGATGGTCCCAGCCGACCTCGGTGGCGACTTCGGTCGCTTAATGGGTTGGGCTGACAAGTATCGCCGCCTCAAGGTCCGTGCGAACTGCAACACCCCAGAAGACGCCAAGAATGCTCAGAACTTCGCTGCTGAAGGTATCGGTCTCTGCCGTACCGAGCGTATGTTCTTCGCTCCAGACCGCATCCTCAACATGCGTTCTATGATTCTCTCTGATACCACCGAGCAGCGTGAAGCCGCTCTCGAAAGAATCCGTCCATTCATGGTCGGTGACTTCTACGAGATGTATATGGCCAACCCAGACTCCATGGTTAACATCCGTCTCCTTGACCCGCCACTCCACGAATTCTTACCAGAAATCCACGACGAAGCGAACATCAAGGAAATCGCTGAAAAACTCGGCGTTTCCGAACAGAAGGTCAAAGATCGTATCAACCAGTTACACCAGGCCAACCCAATGATGGGCTTCCGTGGTATCCGTCTCTGCGTTGCTTACCCAGAAATCTACGCGATGCTCGCCCGTGCGATCATCCAGGCCGCCATCAAAGCGTCCAACGAACTCGGTAAGGAAATCGAGCCAGAGATCATGATCCCACTTGCTGGTGAATCCAAAGAATACCTCTGGGCCAAGAAAACCGTCGTCGCCGCTGTCGAAGACGAATTTGCCAAACAGGGCAGAAAGCTCGTCTATCACGTCGGCACCATGATCGAAATCCCGCGTGGCGCTCTCCGTGCCGGGGATCTCGCCAAAGACGCTGAGTTCTTCTCCTTCGGTACCAACGACTTAACCCAGCTCACCATGGGCTTCTCCCGTGACGATGCCGGTCAGTTCTTACCGTTCTACTATGATCGCAAGATCTACGAATTCGACCCATTCCAGACCATCGATGTCGACGGTGTCGGCGAACTCGTTAAGATCGCTGTCGAGCGTGGCCGTGCCACCCGTCCAAACCTCCTTATCGGTGTTTGCGGCGAAACCGGTGGCGACCCAGCTTCCATCATGTTCTATGATGCCGTTGGCCTCGACTACGTCTCCTGCTCTCCATTCCGTGTCCCACTTGCTCGCTTAGCTGCTGCTCAGGCGAACATCATCCACACCCGCGAAAAGAAAGCCAAATAAGCTTTCCTTCCAATGAGCAAAAAGGCTCCTCAGAAATGAGGGGCCTTTCTTTATGTCTATTAGACAAAAGAAAAACTCGGACGAGCCGAGTCTTACTTCATGGTTTTGCAAAGGTGGACGATATAACCGAGTCTTTCGTATCTTTTCACCGCTTCTCTGCATTTCTTGAGGTCGCTAGAGAGGGCGAAGCAGGTAGAGCCAGAACCAGTCATGTTAGAGAGGTAGAAGCCATCTTTCTTTAACATCGCGAAGACCTGACCGACTTCTGGGCAGAGGCTTTCCGCCGCGGACATCAAGTCGTTGCCGCAGCATCTTTCGATCATCTCATCATCGCCCATCGCGAGGCCTTTGATGACCTCTTCGGTGTCGATTCTGGTTTTCGGGAATTTATCAGAGGCCTGATAGACCTTCTGGGTATCAAGACCTTTGTTTGGCTTAACGAGTAAGCAGTAATACTGCTTCTTAACCTTAATTGGCTCAATCTTCTCGCCAACGCCAGAGACAAAAGCTGGTTTTGGATCAAGGAAGAATGGGACATCGGTGCCTAATGATAAGGCAATCTGATGTAAGTCGGATTTCTTCGCGTTGAGGCGAAGAATCTTATTAATGGCAAGAATGACCGCCGCGGCATTGGAGGAACCTCCGCCTAAGCCAGCAGCGAATGGAATATCCTTATGAATCATGATGCGGAATTGGTCTTTGAAGCCGTAGAAATCACGCATCTTATCAAGGGCCTTTTTGCAAAGATTCTCGCGAATCTGCATCAAATCCGGGTCGTCGGTGGTGACGAAAGAAGACCAGGAATCGACTTTCTGGACCTCAATGGTATCGAAGAGGTCGATCGGGAGGTTAACTAGCTCCAATAAATGGTAGCCATCCTCTTCACGTTGACCGGTGATTTTGAGGGAGAGATTAATCTTCGCGTAGGATCTAATAATCATAAGAGACCTTGCTATTCTACTCCGTCCTATAGGGATTTCGAGAGTTTTAGATATTCTTCTGCAAGAACCTGCTCCGGGCGGGCATTAAGTGGGATGCCAGAGGCTTCCAAAAGGGCTTTGGCCTTATCCTGATCCTTAACAATGCCTTTGAGGTTGTTATAGATGGTCTTTCTTCTTTGAAGGAAGAGCTTTTTGCAGAGAAGATACATGCCTTCCGCGTCTTTTTTCGATACATTCTCCCTTAACTTAAAGAGAAGTACGGTCGAATCGACATGCGGGGCTGGATAGAAGGCATTACGAGGGACGTTAAACATCCTTTTGCCCTCATATAAGTAATTAAGGTAAATGGTAAGAGGCGAATAATCTTCGGTTTCAGGCTTGGCCAATAAACGCGCGGCGGCCTCTTTTTGGACCATGAAGACCATGCGTTTGCATTTATCACCACCCAAAAGGGCGTTCTCGATGATGCCGGAGGTGATGTAGTAAGGGAGGTTACCGATGATCTTGTCGTATTTGGAATAGTCATAACGCATCGCGTTGCCCTGCTGGATGTTAAGGAACTTATTACCTTCAAAATCGCCTTTGAGTTTGGCTAAAAGGCCTTCATCGATGTCGATAAGGTCGCTTTTGGCTGGGCCAAGGGACAAGAAATAGCTTAAAGAGCCTGCGCCGCAGCCGATTTCGAGGATTTGGTCATTTTCTTCACTTTCAAGGAGGTCGACGATCTTCTTCGCATAAGCCGGCTCACCCAAAAAGTTCTGGCCAACTTCTTTCTTGGCCAATAACTTATAGGAACGCACATTCTCGAAATATGTTTCTTCGTTCATTGGAGGGCCTCCTCAATCTGTTCTTTGCTGATGCCTAAAGCATTAGCTCTCTGCAATAAGGTTTTCGCATTCCCAAAACCTAGATGCAACTTCTTCGCAACCTTATCGCGGTTGGCTTTGGAATCCGGGGTTCCAGATAGCCCTAAATCATAGAAATCCGCGAGGGTCAAATCGCCTTTTTTAACCGCTTTAGAAGGGATGATGTGCGATAAAGCGTTCATTACGTCGAATTCCGTGGACTCCGCGACGCCGACTTTATGGTGTTTTATGGAGTGTTCCTTCGGCACGAACGCATGCAATAAACCAGGGATATTCTGATCTAAGATATCGCGGATTCTTTTACCCGGCGAATCTGGGTCGGTTAAGACGACAATATCACGGGTCTTTTTAGCTTCTTTTAGGTATTCTATTGTTTCACGTGAAACTTCGGAACCATTCGTTATTACAAAATCCGCTTCCAAAAAAGTGCTGATAAAGGCTTTATCGCTGGCTCCTTCAACAACGAGTATCGGGTCAAAGTGCTTCATTTATTGTTTCACATGGAACAATCGCTTGAAATTTTCTTCAATGATTTGTTCCATCTCCTCTAGGCTTTTTTCCTTAATTCTAGCCATCTCTTCCACTATAAGTGGAATATAGGCAGGTTCGTTCCTTTTGCCTCTATTAGGTGTCGGGGCCATATAAGGGCAATCGGTTTCCGAGAGAATTCGATCGTCCGGGCAAACACGCACAGCCTCTTTCGGGGCCTTGGAATTCTTAAAGGTGATTGGTCCATCAAAACCAAAATACAGGCCCAATTTAGCGAAATAAGGCAACATTTCTGGGGAAGCGCTGTAACAATGGAGCACGCCGCCATACTGTGGAACGTTTTCCTTAAGGATATTAAGGGTGTCCTGCGACGCGTCACGCGCGTGAATAGATATAGGTAAATGGAGCTCGTTAGCCAGGGCGATTTGCCTTTTGAACCAAACCTTCTGGTTTTCATGTTCTTCAGGCTCTTTAAACCAATGGTAATCTAAGCCGATTTCACCTATGGCAATTACTTCTTTTTCTTTGGCTAGTTCACTTAATTCAGCGATGCTATTTTCCGATATGCCTTCAAGGTTCTCTGGATGGATGCCAACCATCGCGTAAACACCGCTATGCTTTTTGGCAATTTCGACAGCTTTCTTAGAGCTCTCTACATCCCAGCCGACCACGCACAAAAAGCGGACTCCATTATCTAGAGCGCGCTTAATCGCCTCCTCGTAATCTTCGAGGAAGGCTTCGTCGTTAAGATGGCAATGCGAATCTAAGTAACTCATTTTCCTACACAGAAGCGGGAGAAGATCTCATCCTGGACGTCCGCCGCGCCGGTCTCGCCAAGAATATCCTGGGCCGCATGATATGCCGCCTGAAGGTTAACGGAGAGTAAGTCCATAGGTGCGTCATTGTCCGCATCAATAGAGACTTCACGCATGTTCTCGGAGATTTGACGTAATAAGCCAATCTGTCTTGGGTTAGAAAGGCTTGGCTTAGAGAAAGACTCCTCCGAGAGGTTTAAGGTCTTATAGATTTCCTCTTTAAGAGGCTCAACGTTCTTATTTAACGCGGATACATAGAGTTTCTTCTCGTCTTTAGAAGCGGCTAAATCCTCCTTGTTGTAGCAAAGGATAAGCCTCTTGCCTTTGGCAAGCTCGACGATTTCTTTCTCTTTTTGGGACATTTGATTCTCTGCCGCGCTTAAAACGAGGACAACAACGTCCGCTTTCTCGATTGATTTCTCGCTTAAGGTAACGCCAATCTCCTCAATCTTATCTTTGGAGGCGCGAATACCTGCGGTGTCTAATAAGTGGAGAGGTACGCCATGAACGGAGATATCACCTTCGACAATATCTCTGGTAGTACCTGGAACATCGCTGACGATAGCCTTTTCTTCTTCAAGCAAGGCATTAAGTATCGAACTCTTTCCGACATTAGGCTCACCAACGATAGCGACATTGACGCCGCCTTTGATGATTTGTCCATCATGCGCATCGGCAATTAAGGCATCGACATCCTTTTTGATTTCCTTGCTCTCTTTGGCGATCTTAGCTGCGCTAGCTTCCTCGACATCGGTATATTCTGGGAAGTCGATACCCACTTCGATAAGCGCCATCAAAGAGGCAATCCTATCTTTAATAGGTTTAAGGAGCTTAGACGCTTCGCCAGAGAGGGACTTAAGGGCTAAGTCTTTGCTCTCAATCGTGGTCGCGTTGATTAAATCGTTGACCGCTTCAGCCTCAACGAGGTCCATCTTGCCGTTATAGAAGGCACGTGAAGAGAACTCTCCACGGGTCGCATAGGAGCAGCCTTTAGCCTCATAGGCTTCGATAATCTCATTAACGATGAGCATGGATCCATGGGGAATAATCTCAACGACATCCTCACCAGTCATGGTCTTTGGTCCTGGATAAGCCAAAACGACTACTTGGTCGATTCTTTTGCCCTCCGCGTTATGCATCTCACCAACGAAAAGACCTCTTTCTTTGATGCCGGAGATCTTCTTGGAGAAGAGTTCGTCGGTAATGGCGAAAACACCTTCACCAGAGGTTCTGATGACGGCAAGCGCGCCTTTAAGCGGCGGAGTGGCTAAAGCAATAATTGGTCTATCCATATTCGAGATGATTATAGAGTAAAGATAAAGAAAACGGGTGGATTAACCGCCCGTTATTCAATTAGTCGACGTACTTGATGGTTACGGCTCTTTCCCTGCCTTCGCCGGAGCTCTCAGTCTTGATGTGCTCCCAGCCGGTGAGGGTGTTGTGGACGATACGTCTTTCGTCTGGGGTCATCGGCTCAAGCTGGACGCTGATCTTGTTGCGCTGAACTTCTTTGGCGTTGCGCTTGGCGATGCGGGCGACGCGATCGTATTTATCCTCTTTATAGCCGCCGACATCGAGAAGGATGCGGTAGCGGTGGCGGAACTTGTTGCTGACGGCAAGCTTCACGAGCTCGTTGAGAGCCTGAAGGGTGCGGCCGGCTTTGCCGATGAGGACTGGATTCCTTTCGGATTCGAGGGTGATTTTGATGATGTCATCTTCCATCACGGAGCTCGCGGTGGCTTCGATGCCAAGACCCTTTAACGCGGAGATGAGGTATTCCTCACCGAACTTCGCGGCGTCATCGTGCTCGTAGACGCTGATGGTGGCAGTCTTCTTGAAGAGGGTTTTCTTCTCTTCGGTAACGACGTAGACGAGGTCGTTGGCGGCAATGCCGAGTTCGCTGCTAGCGGCGGCAAGGCACTCGTCAACGGTTTTAGCGGTATAGGTTTTCATTAACGAACTCCTTTGTTTTTGTTCTTAGCCTTCACGACAGCCTGGGTGATTAAGTTCTGGCTGAGGGAGATGATAGCGCCGATGAACCAGTAGACGCCCATAGCGGATGGAAGGGTGAAGCCCATGATGAGGGTAAAGCCGACCATACCATAGGTCATCCACTTCATGGTCTTGTTCTGGGATTCCTGGTTAGCGTTCTTATAGAGTTTCTCAACCTTCTTCTGGTTGTGCTTTCTAATAATGTTAGGAACCAAGACGGCGGCGATCTGGGCCACGGCCATCAAGAGATAGAGGACCAAGGCAGTCCACCATCCACCGACGTTGGTGTACCACGCGCCGCTGACGTTGAAGAGAACGTCTCTGATTGGGTCAGATAAGCGGAGGTTTAAGAAGGCGCCGGTCGAGAGAGCGGCGGAACCGTTCATGGCGTCCCAAACGCAGATGAAGATCGGGAACTGAAGGATCAAGCCGATGAATGGACCGAACATACTAATCTTATTTCTCTTATAAAGAGCCTGGATTTCCATGTTCATCCTGGTCTTTTCGGCCTGGTTGGTGTTGGCGTTAGGATACTTGGACTGGATCTTCGCGACCTGCGGCTGTAAGGCCTGCATCTTCTGCTGACCGATCTGAGAACGAAGGGTCAAGAGCATGAGGGTCATACGGACGATGATGGCGACGAAGATAATGGAGAGGATCTGGCCAACGCCGGAGAGCGCTGGGTCCATACCATAGGCGAAGGTATCGATTAACCAAGCGATTGGATAAACGAGCAATCCTTCGAGGAAGCCTTTGCTCCAAGCGTAGCCCCAATCCTTGGACTTAATAGCGATTTCCCAATCGCTGGAGGAGCCGTAGTGGCCGAAGGTATCGGTCTTGGTGGCAATGCAGCTCTTCTTGGTGGTGATGTTAGCGAGAACCTGACTACGATATCCCTGGAGGAAGTCGTTGTTGATAGTGCCATCCAAGCCTAAGCCGGCTTTGGTGGAGGCTCTCATTTCTTTGATCCACCCGGCGAGATTGCTCTCTTCGAGGTACTTATCGCCGTTGAATTTGTAGAACTTGTCTTCACCGTAATAACGGAGCAAGGAATTGCCCGCGTTCTTATCTTTTAAGTTAAGTTCGATCGGGTGAGCATCCTTACCGTCGGTGTCGATTTCGGTGTAAGGGTTGACCGCCCACACGTTGGTGGAAACGGTGTTGACCGTGATGGCAGAGACGGAAGCCTCTGGGAATTCGGCCTGGAGTTTCTTGACCGCGTTAGCGAGAACGTAGTTATCAACTTCAGCCCAATACTGGACAGAAGGGAGGACGTAACCGCTATTGGAGGCAGAAACGATAAGCGAATTGATGAAGCTGGCTTTCTGGGCAGCGAAAACTGGATAAGAGGTTCCTCTGGTGAAAGGAACGTACTTATAGACATTCTCGTTTCCTGCGATAGCCTGGCCTGAAAGTGAGTCGAAGATCGCTTTGTCTTCGTCTGTGAGGCTGGTATACGCGCTGGTGAGCTTATATGCGTCTACATCTTCTTTCGCGCAGTAGACCGTGACACCCTGCTCATATGGATAAAGCATCGCAGCTCTATCTTCGGCAGAGCAGAAGTTGGCGGTGCAGCTCGAAAGCAAAAGAGCGCCGAGCCCGAGGGCGGCGATACCAAGCAATTTTGATTTAGTGTTTTTCAATGCTGGCTGTCCTTTACTTTTTCTAGGAGCGACGTGAGCTCCTCTTTGCTCGCGGAGAAGTCCTTTGTGTCGTAGGACGACTTCGCGATGATGATGATGTCAAAGGGCAACGAGTAGTCTTCCCAAGCCGAAGCAATAATCGCGCGGATCTGGCGTTTGATCTTGACCCTGGCAACCGCTCCGCCGTTCTTTTTGCCGACGGCGATGCCAATGTGAGTCTCATTCACATCATTTCTCTCGTGAAAAAGCGAGAAATGAGGGCTCCTGAGAGCAACTCCATTTTGGATGATCCGGTCGAAATCTTCGTGTTTGCGGACTCGGTACTCCCTTTTCATGGAACAAGTAAAATTAGGCGCTGAGCTTCGCGCGACCATGGGCTCTGCGAGCGGCGATGATCTTGCGGCCTTTGCTGGTGGCCATTCTGCCACGGAATCCCGCGACGCGGGCGTGCTGTTTTTTAGATGGTTGGTAAGTCTTGTGTGCTGGCATACGATTTTTCTCCTAGCTGCTTTATAGCGGTTGCAATTATAGGGGTGCTTTGTGGTTAACACAAGAAAAAACGCGCGTATACGTAAGGGACACGCGTAGAAAAAGCATGTCAAATAGAACTTTCTCCACACCATTGTGGGTCAAGCATTGTGGATTTTGTGTGAAATGTGGGTCTAATTTAGGCGCCATCTAGCATTTTTCATTGTTGAAAGATTCTTGCTTCATCGAAACTTTTTCATCTTTTCCACAAAAGTAAATTTTCGCTAAATTTCTCCACAAGTTTTCCACAATTTTCATTTTGTGGGAAACGAAAAACATTCGATTGTACCGCGAGTAGAAAAAAAGCGATTGTGGAAAAATCAATTTCTTCTATTTGTCAAGACTAGAAAGCGACTTTTTTAGTGATTTAATTACCCTGGTACAAATTATGGTAGAAACAGTTTCCGAAATCGCCTCGCTTTGGGGCAGAATTCTTCAAAAGGTAAAGGAAAAGCTTAACGATTCCAATATTTTCGACGCCTTTTTCGCGGCCTCTTATGTAGATCATATGGAAGGCTCCACTTTAGTGGTTGTCGCCAATACCGGTCTTGCAGCCGCTTTATTAGACACGAAATACAGGGGTCTCCTTAACACCTGCATCCTCGAGACCACCGGAACCAATCTTGGTCTGGTTTTCGTCGAGGAGGAGCACCTCAAAAAAGAGGCTCCAGTTGATAAAAAACCTTCCTTCTTCAAGGAAAGCCATCTCAATCCAAACTATACTTTTAAGAATTTCGTCGTCGGTCAATCCAACCGCGAAGCCTACCAAGCCTCTTTGATGATCTCGGAAAACCCGGGCAAGCTTTATAACCCTCTTCTTATCTATAGCAACTCCGGCTTGGGTAAAACCCACCTCCTCCACGCGATCGGTAACTCTATCAGAGAGAAACACCCAAACCTTAAAGTCCTTTATTGCACCTCCGCGGATTTCATCAACGAATACATCCAATACGCGACCGGCAGCAAAGTAGGGGATTCCTTAGATACCTATTTCAAGAACGAAGTCGATGTCTTCTTGGTCGATGACATCCAGTTTATCTCCAAGAAACCAGGCACCATGGAAATGTTCTTCGTGGTTTTCTCCACGTTGTACGCCCAGGGCAAGCAGGTCGTTATCACCAGCGACCAGCATCCAAACGAATTAAACGGCTTAGACCAGAGGCTTAGAACCAGATTTATCTCCGGCTTAACCTTAGACATCAAAGCCCCAGATCTTCCAACCAGCGAAGGAATCTTGCGTTCTCGCATCACCGCGGGCGGCTTAGACGTCAATGACTTCGAAGCCGAGGCCATTACCTTTTTGGCCCAGCGTTTCTCTTCCTCCGTCCGTGAGTTAGAAGAAGCCTTAAACCGTTTGCTTTTCTACACCGTCAACATCAAACAAACCAAACACATCGATTTAGCCGTTACCAAAGAAGCGATTCAGGGCCTTATCAAGGTACAAGATGACTCCTCTAAGCTCTCTGAGACCAAGATTATCGCCACAGTCGCGGATTACTATTCCTTGACCCCATCACAGATCACCGGAAAGATCCGCACCAGCCAAATCGCGATGGCCAGGCACATCAGCATGTACTTGATGCGCACTCTCCTCGATGACCCATTCGAAAAGATCGGTCAAGCGGTGGGCGGCAAAGACCATTCCTCGGTTATGAGCGGTGTAAAGAAAGTGGAAAAAGCGTTGAAAACCGACCGCGATATGCAAGACGCGATCAAGGAACTGACAAGCCGCTTAAAGAAGTAGTTATTTATTTATAAAATAAATCCCCTTTGTGCAAAGGAGCGTGCTACAATAACCACAACGAGATTAGGCAGGCGACTTTTCCACAAAATCCACCGGGCTTATTATTGCCGTTAAAAATTAAACAAGAACTAATAAACAAAAAATTAAAAGGAGCACACACATGCGTTTCACCATTGATAAAGAACAATTCTTGAAATCGTTGAACGCCGCTAGCAAAGCGGTTCCTTCCAAGAGCGCTTCTCCTTATCTCACCAATCTCAAACTCGAATTAAACGAAAAAGGCTTAGAGATCCTTGGCTCTAATGGGGATATCTCCATCAAGGCGACCGTTCCTTACATGGTCAACGATAGAGAAATCATCCGTAACGTTGGTTTAGGCTCCACCTTGGTTAACTCTAGGATTCTCACCGAAATCGTCCGTAACGTTGAAGGCGGAGAACTTTCTGTCGAGGTCATCGACGAAGCTGTCATGAAGATCGACGACTCCCGTTCTTCCTTCAAGCTCAACTGCATTAAGGCTGAAGAATATCCAGATATCGACTTAGAGCGTTCTGGCACCGAGATTAAGATCTCCTGCTATGCCTTCGCCTCTCTCGTCGATCAGAGCGCCTTTGCCGCTTCGAATAAGGACGTTCGTCCAATCTTGACCGCCCTCCATTTAGAAGCCGAGAACGGCAAGCTTGTTGCTACCGCCACCGATAGCGCTCGTTTAGCCAGAAAAGAAATCACCATCGACGACAATACCCGCTTCGCCTGCAACGTCCCCGCTAAGACCGTCAGCGACATTGTCCACATGTTCGATAATGCGAAAGAAGTCATCGTCTCCGTTTCCCCGAAGAAGATCCTCTTCGACTTCGATAACGTCATCGTCGCTTCCCGCCTTATCCCGGGTGAATATCCGGTTACCAGATCTATCATTCCAACCGTCTTCAATTACACCTTGGAGGCCAATGCGGCCGAATTGCTCAGCGCGATGAACCGCGTCAGGATTCTTTCCGCCGATACCGAGCCAGTCGTCACTATCACTATGCGTGAAGAGGAAGTCGAAGTTTCCGCCAAAAGCGACACCAACGGTTCCGCTTTGGAAAAGATTTCCACATATCAGTACGCCGGCGAGAGACTTTCCGTTTCCTTCAACTCCCAGTTCGTCATCGATGCCATCAAAGCCCTCAAATGCGAGGATGTGACCATCTGCTTTATGGGCGAAATGAAGCCGTTCGTCGTCAAGAACCCCAAAGATAACTCCGTTGTTGAGTTAATCACTCCAATGCGCACTTTCTAAGCGAAATAGAGGCATTTAAAAATTAACGAAAAGTGGTAGGAAAAGTCCTACCATTTTTTACTACGTAGTAGTAAACTATAATCACGGGCAGAAAGGCCCCTTTTCGGATATGGAAAATAAGAAAATCGTCACAATCAAAACCGAGTACATCACCTTGGGACAACTTCTCAAGTTCCTCCGCATCGTGGGTCAGGGAGGTGAAGAGAAAGCTTACCTCGCCAGCCACACCGTCACCGTCAACGGCGAGAACGACAACCGCCGCGGCAGAAAGCTGCGTCCGGGCGACGTCGTCTCCCTCGATGAAGGCGACTTCGAGATCGCGGGGCAATGATACTCAAGCACCTCGAACTCAGAAACTTCCGAAACTACGATTCTCTTTCCATCGACCTGGATCCAGCGATAAACGAAATCGTCGGACCTAACGGCGTTGGCAAATCGAATCTAGCGGAAGCAATCCATTACCTCAGCTTAGCGAGAAGCTGGAGGACCTCCGATGAGCGTCTCTTAATCAAGGACGGCGCGGACGAAGCCTCCATCATCGCCGAGATCGAGGAAGGCGCGCTTCACCGGGAGATCGAAATAACCATCGGCCGGGACAAAAAGAAGATTGCCCTCAACGGCAAGCCGATTCGCAGGCTCTCTGAATTATCGAGGCTTGTGAATGTCATCGTCTTCTCTCCTGCCGACGTCCCTCTCTTCCTGGGTAGCCCCGGGGAAAGAAGGAGGTTCCTGGACCTATCGCTGTCCAAACAATCCTTAGATTACTTTGCCTTGATTGGCCGTTACGACAAGCTGCTCAAGGAAAGGAATGCCGCCCTCAAGGCGAGCAACATCGACGACCGCCTCATCGACGTGCTTACGGAGCAGATGATCGAGGTGAGTTACCCCCTCATCAAACTGCGCGCTCTCTACATCAGCGAGCTCAACAAAGTCCTGCCGACCATACTCGGCAAGCTTAAGGGCCCTGGGAACGCTGCAGAACTCGTTTACCGCCCGTTCGTGAAGGCGGACGAGAAATTCACCGAGAACGCCCGAAACGCCTTTTCTAGGGCTAAAGAAAGCGATTATCGGCACCGCACGACATCTGTCGGGCCTCATAGGGAGGACTTCTCATTCCTCCTTAACGGCAAAGACATTGCCGATTACGGGTCCCAAGGCGAGAACCGCATGGCGGTCCTCTCCCTGATGATGGCTCCTTATTCCCTGATTGAGGATGAGGGCAAAAAACCGATCTTTGTGCTCGATGACGTCTATAGCGAGCTAGACAAAGACCACGCGGAAAGACTTGGCATCTACCTCAAAGAGCTGAAACAAGTCTTCGTGACCGCGACCAAAACGAAAACCGAAGGCTCCTCGATCATCGAGGTGACCGCTGGAAAAGCCACTAGGAGGAACTAACATGGCTGAAGAAGATAAATTCATTTACAAAAAGGAAGACATCACGAACGAACGTGAGATGGAAAAGGCGGACGAGCATTACTCCGCTGAAAACATCCAGGTCCTCGAAGGTCTCCAGGCCGTCCGTAAGCGTCCGGGTATGTACATCGCTACTACCGCGGCGCCAGGCTTGCACCACCTTGTCTGGGAAATCGTCGACAACTCTATCGACGAAGCCTTAGCGGGTTATTGCAAAAACATCGAGGTCACCATCAACGAAGGCGACTCCATCACCGTCAAGGACGATGGTCGTGGTGTTCCAGTTGATATCGTCGGCAAGACCGGCATCTCCGGCGTCGAGACCGTATTCACCGTTCTCCACGCGGGCGGTAAGTTTGGCGAAGGCGGCGGCTATAAAGTCTCCGGCGGTTTGCACGGCGTCGGCGCTTCCGTCGTTAATGCTCTCTCTGTTTGGATGGAAGTCACCGTCAACAAAGACGGCGGCACCTATTTCATGCGCTTCGAGAATGGTGGTCATCCAATGGATCGCCTCAAGAGAATCGGCGACACCACCGAGCATGGTACTACCGTTACCTTCCAGCCAGACCCAGAGATCTTCACCGAGACCACGGTCTATGACTACGAAACCATCAAGAACCACATGCGTCAGATGGCTTTCTTAAACAAAGGCATCCGCATCACCCTCACCGACAAGCGTGGCCCAGAGCCAGTCACCGACAGCTTCTTCTATGAAGGCGGTATCAAGGAATACGTCAAATACATCAACACCAACAAGATTGCCGTCAACCAGGACGTCATGTACTTCGAAGGTGCTGAAGACGTCACCATGGGCGATGGCAAGACCCGCAGAATCTATGCCGAAATCGCCTTGCAGTGGACCGATAGCTATTCCAGCGATGGCGTTTTCTCCTACTGCAACAACATCTCCACCAAGGAAGGCGGCACCCACGTCGAAGGCTTAAACCTCGCCCTCAACCGTGTCCTCAATTCCTACGCGAGAGATTTCAAGTTCCTCAAAGAAGACCAGTCCAATTACACCACCGATGACTGCCGCGAAGGTTTAACCGCGGTCGTCTCCGTTAAACATCCTGACCCACAGTACGAAGGACAGACCAAGACCAAACTTGGTAACTCCGAGGTCAGAAAGATCGTCTCCTCCATCGTTGGTGAAGGTTTACGTCAGTTCCTCGTCGAAAACCCGAAAGTCGCCGAAACGATCATCGAGAAGATCTCCATCGCTTCCAAAGCTCGTGATGCCGCTCGTGTCGCTAGAGAAAAGATCCGCAAGAGCGCGTTAGAAATCACCACCCTCCCAGGCAAACTCGCCGACTGCTCCAGCAAGGACCCAGAAATCTGCGAGCTCTACATCGTTGAGGGTAACTCAGCCGGTGGTTCCGCGAAGAACGGCCGTGACCGCGAGACTCAGGCCATCTTGCCGTTAAGAGGTAAGATTCTCAACGTCGAAAAGGCCCGCGAAGACCGCATCTGGGCCAACGCCGAAATCGGCAACATGATCACCGCGATCGGCGCCGGTATCAGAGATAACTTCGATGTCAGCAAGATCCGTTATCACAAGATCGTCATCATGACCGATGCTGACGTCGACGGCGACCACATCAGAATCCTCCTCTTAACCTTCTTCTATCGCTTCATGCGTCCGCTTGTCGACGGAGGTTACGTCTATATCGCGCAGCCGCCTCTCTACAAGATCGATTACAAAGGCTCTGCCTATTACGCCTACAACGACGCTCAGCTCGAGGTCTTGAAGAAAGAACTCCAGCTCAAGCCTGGCTATCCGTTCCAGCGCTATAAAGGTCTTGGTGAAATGGACGCCCAGCAGCTCTGGGAAACCACCATGGACCCGAAAGTCAGAAAGATGATCCGCATCACCGTCGAAGACGCGGCGGAAGCGGAACAGCTCTTCACCCAGCTCATGGGTGATGAAGTCGAGCCACGTCGTCAATTCATCCAGGAAAACGCCAAGTTCGTTAAGAACTTAGACATCTAATGAAGGAAGGAGATCAACATGGATAACGAAGAAAAGAAGCTTCCAGAAGGCGAAATGCCAGAGGAAGAAGAAAACGAAGAATCCTCCGTTAAGGAAGGTCGCACCGTTGTCGCCTCCCGCGAAGGTCAGCAATCCGAAGACGCGATGTTCGGCCATGAAGCCGCCGTCAGCGGCATCATCCCGGGCTTAATCGACCGCGATGTTGCCTCGGAAGTCCGCACCGCCTTCCTTGACTACTCGATGTCCGTCATCGTCGCTCGTGCGATCCCTGACGTCCGCGACGGCTTCAAGCCAGTTCAGCGCCGCATCATCTACGGCATGAACGAATCCGGCATGCAGCCAAATAAACCTTACAAGAAATGCGCCCGTATCGTTGGTGACGTCATGGGTAAATATCACCCACACGGCGACTCCGCGATCTACGGCACCCTTGTCCGTTTAGCCCAGCCATTCTCCCTTAGATATCCACTCGTCGATGGCCATGGTAACTTCGGTTCCATCGACGGCGATGAAGCCGCGGCTATGCGTTACACCGAGGCGAGAATGAACCGCCTTTCCCTCGAAATGGTTCGCGACATCGATTGCGACACCGTCAACTTCGTCGGCAACTACGATGGTTCCGAAGTCGAGCCGGAAGTCCTTCCGTCCCGCTTCCCGAACCTCATCGTCAACGGTTCTCAGGGTATCGCCGTCGGTATGGCGACCAACATGGCCCCGCATAACTTAAGCGAGACCATTGACGCCACAGTCGCCTACGCGAAGAACCCAAACCTCACTCCTGCGGAAATCATGCAGCAGTACTTACCGGGCCCAGACTTCCCGTCTGGCGCGACCATCTTAGGCCGTAAGGGCATCTTAGACGCCTATACCACCGGTCAGGGTTCCATCACCATCCGTTCCAAATATCACATCGAAGAGATGGAAAACGGCAAGTCCCGCATCATCGTCGATGAGATTCCATATCAGGTCAACAAGTCCGCGATGATCGAAAACATCGCCTCCCTTGTCCGTGACAAAGTCATCGAAGGCATCACCGATGTCCGCGATGAATCCAACAAAGACGGCATCCGCGTCGTCATCGAAATTCGTAAGGACACCATCCCAGAAATCGTCGCGAATAACCTCTTGAAGCACACCCAACTTCAGACCACCTTCGGTATCATCAACCTCTGCTTGGAAGATGGCGCGCCGAAGATCATGCCGATCACTCAGCTTATCGGCGACTATGTGGACTTCCAGGTCGAGGTCATCACCCGCAGAACCAAGTTCATGCTCAAGAAGGACACCGCCCGTCTCCACATCGTGGAAGGCTTGATCCTCGCCCATGACAACATCGACGAGGTCATCCACATCATCCGCGACTCCAAGACCGATGAGCAGTCCAAGTCCCGTTTGAACGCCCGCTTCGGCTTAAGCGATGAGCAGTGCGACGCCATCCTTGCGATGACCCTCCGCCGTTTACAGGGCATGGAGCAAGACAAACTCCAGGCCGAAAAAGCCCAGCTCGAAGCCAATATCGCCGAATACAATCGCCTTCTCTCCTCCAGAGAAAACATCATCGACCAGTTCGTCGAAGAACTCCTCGAGATCAAGAAGCGCTTCGGCGACAAGCGTCTCACCGATATCAGCGACGAAGCTGCTGACATCAATAACGAAGACCTTATCCCACAGAAGAACATCCTCGTTGTCTTAACCAACAATGGTTACCTCAAGAGAATGGATGACGACACCTTCGATGCCCAGCATCGCGGTGGTCGCGGAATCATCGGCATCAAGACCGTTTCCGGCGACGTGGTCAAGCTCATGAAGCACGTTAAGACCCATACCGACATCCTCTTCTTCTCCTCTTTGGGCAAGGTTTACCGCATGAGAGGTTATCAGATCCCAGACTCCGGCCGTCTTGGCAAGGGTATGCCGGTCGTTAACTTCCTCAACCTCGACAAAGACGAGACCATCGTCACCTTCTTGGCTTGCGATGATTACCCAGAGAGCGATTACCTCTTCTTCGTCTCCAAGTCCGGTATCGTCAAGAGAACCTCCATCACCGAATACGCGTCCATCCATGCGAATGGTAAGATCGCCGTCGGTCTCAAAGAAGGCGATGAACTCTTAGATGTTAAGAGAACTAATGGCAAAGCTGTCTTCAGCCTTGCCTCCAGCGAAGGCAAACTCTGCTCTTTCGACGAGGAAGAAGTCCGCGTCATGGGTAGAGGTGCCGCCGGCGTTAAAGGCATCGACCTTGCCGAAGGCGAATCCGTTGTCGGTGCGACCTCCAGCATGGAAGGCCACCTCCTCCTCGTCCTCACCTCCAAAGGCTTTGGTAAGATGAGCTACGCGATGGACACCGATATCACCGCCGAAGATGGCAGCGTCCGTCACTATGATGGCTACCGCAAGACCCATAGAGGTTCTAAAGGTGTCACCACCGTCAAAGTTACCCCGAAGAACGGCAAACTCGTCGTTGTCCGCGCGGTCAATGGCGATGAAGACCTCATGGTCGTCACCAACGCCGGTATCATCATCCGCACCCCATTAAGCGAAGTTAAGATTGCTGGTCGTAACACCCAGGGCGTTAAGATCATCAACCTCGAAGAACGTCAGAAAGTCGCTTCTATCTCCATCGTCCCACACGAAGAACCATCCGAAGTTAACCCAGAGGATGTCGCCGAGGAAGAAGAAGTGGAAGAGACCCCAGTTGAAGAGGTCGTTAATCCAAACGACGTAATGTAATGAAAGTCCTTATCGATTTCCGCCCGGCCAAAGGGTGCGAGAACTACGAAGGATCAAGGTTAAGAAAAACACTCAAGGGCGCCTGTGAAGCCACAGACGTCACTTGGGTGGATAGCCTCTCTTCCTTCCCAGAGATCGCCCACTTTATCTCGCCGGACGACGAAGCCAAAGCCAGGAAGGCCAAAGAGAAAGACTGCAAAGTCGTCTTCTCGGTCGGCTATTCCGATTCCGACGCGAAAACCAACTTCTTCAAGATGGTTGACGGCAAGTGCGTGTTGAAACGCAAAGGCCTCAGGACCCTCGCGTGGGCGGATTTGGTTCTTGTCCCGGACGTCGAAACCAAGGAAAGACTCCAAAGCGGTGGTGTAAGTCAAAAGATCACCATCTTGGAGCCGACCGTCAATTTAGCGAGGTTCGAAGCCTTAAGCCAGATCGAGAAAAGCGTCTTCAAACGTTACTTCTCGGTCAAAGAAGGCTGCGTCTATGCCGTAGCGATCGGGGAATACGCGAATAAAGACGCGCTCGCCTGCTTCGCCGAACTCGCCAAAAACAACCCGAATATGAAGTTCTACGTCCTCTTCAATCGCACAAGGTCGTTTATCAGCACCTTCCGCGCGAGGAAAGAGAACGCGAACGCTCCGAAGAACCTCTTCTATAGCCCGCTTGTCGAAGACGATGTTTACCGCAGCGCCCTTCTAGGCGCCGCCGCCTTCATCAAATTCGGCAACAGCAACGATGCCGTTTCCCTCTATGAGGCCTTCGCTTCCAAAACTCCGATCATCGCAATCGGCGAGAACAAAGAAGCCCCATTCCTAACTAACGGAAAGAACTGCTTGATGTTCCAAAAAGCAAGCGATGTTCCAAATCTCTTAGAAACGCTATCGAAAGAAGAAATGCAGGAGATTATAATCACTGCGTATCGTCAGGCCAGAGACAACGCTTTACCGATATTCGGTAAGAAACTCCGTGCCTGTTACCGCGAATTATTAAAGCCAAAAGGAGGACGTCAACATGATTGATGTCAAATTGATCCTTGAGAAGCCTGAGTATGTGAAAGAGGCCCTCAAGAAGAAGAATTGGGAATTCGACCCGGCCCCAATCCAGAAATTATCGGAAGAAAGACTTTCCCTCTTAAAGGAAGTCGAAGCCTCCAAAGCGGAGCAGAATAGACTTTCCGCCTCCGTCCCATCCGTCAAAAAGGAAGGCGGAGACATCAAAGCCATCTTCGCCAAGGTCAAAGAGCTCGGCGCCGCTACCAAGGCGAGCGAAGAGAGACTCAAGGCCATCGAAGCTGAACTCAAGAGCTTGATCGAGGTTCTTCCAAACCTTCCAGATCCAGACCTTGCAGCCGGCGGAAAAGAAAACAACAAGCCATTCTACGTCTATGGCAAGAAACCAGAATTTGGCTTCACCCCGAAAGACCATGTCACCCTTTGCGAATCCTGCGGTCTTATCGACTACAAGAGAGCCGCGAAGATCTCTGGCACCGGCACCTGGGTTTACACCAACCTCGGCGCGCGTCTTGAATGGGCGCTCCTTAACTACTTCATCGCCAACCATCTCGCCGATGGCTATGAGATGATCCTTCCTCCACACATCCTCAACTACCAGTCCGGTTACACCGCTGGTCAGTTCCCGAAGTTCGAAGAAGACGTCTTCTGGCTTGAAGGCAGCGAACCACGCAAATTCATCCTTCCAACCGCCGAGACCGCGCTCGTCAACTTACATAGAGACGAGATTCTCCCTCTCGACCAACTTCCACGTAAATACTTCGCCTATACTCCTTGCTACCGTAAGGAAGCCGGTTCCTACCGCACCGAAGAGCGTGGTATGATCCGCGGCTATCAGTTCGACAAAGTCGAAATGGTCCAATACACCACCGAAGAGGGCAGCGATGCCGCCTTCGACGAAATGGTTAAGAAGGCCATGAAGCTTGTCGAAGGCCTTGGACTTCACTTCCAGGTCGATAAGCTTGCCGCCGGTGACTGCTCCCACTCTATGGCGAGAACCTATGACATCGAGGTCTGGATCCCATCCATGGGCATCTATAAGGAAGTCAGCTCCGTTTCTAACGCTAGAGACTATCAGGCCAGACGCGGCATGATGCGTTATAAAGGCGCGGACGGAAAGACCCACTTCATGCACACCTTGAATGGTTCCGGTCTTGCCACCAGCCGCATCTTCCCAGCGCTCGTCGAACAGCTCCAGCAGGAAGATGGCTCCATCGTGATCCCAGAAGTCCTTCGTCCATATATGGGCGGACTCGAGGTCATCAAGCCAATCAAAAAATAAGCTTAAGGAAATTTGCCCGACATTCGTGTCGGGCTTTTCTTTCGCTCTCTCTTTTGTTGCGCTATAATCTCCCTGCCATCGTGAGGGAACGCTTACGAACCAGGTCAGGTGGGGAACCAAGCAGCCTTAAGCATCCGTTCCTTGCGCGGTGGTTTATTTGTTATTTATGGATCTGGATGAGAAATATATGGCTCTCGCCCTAATAGAGGCGGAAGCGGCTTATCAAGAAAATGAGGTACCCGTGGGTGCGATTTTGGTCATGAATAACGAGGTCGTGGGTAGGGGACATAACCATAGAGAGTCTAAAAACGAGATTCATAGCCACGCGGAAATCGAGGCAATCGAAGACGCGGCGAAGAAACTCGGCAGATGGAATCTTGAAGGTGCGACCCTATATGTGACCTTAGAACCTTGCCTTATGTGCGCGGGAGCGATCATCCAAAGTAAGATCTCTCGTCTTGTTTATGGCGCGGACGACGTCGATCGCGGCGCGGTCGTTAGCAAACTCTCTGCTTTCGAATATTTCAAAAACGATTCTGCTCCATTAATCAATCGCGGGGTCAAGGAGAAAGAATGCCGCGAACTGCTTCTTAACTTCTTTAAAGAAACTAGAATTAATAAAAAATAAGGCGGCATCGATACTTTTTTGTCGCTGTATAAAAATGAGATAAAAAGCCCGATGATATGGGGCTTTTTTGTTGTAGAATAAAGCGAAATATGTTGGAACTCAGGCAAATCCATAAAGACTATTTCGTGGACAGGCGCCCAGTCACGGCGATTAAGAGTCTTTCCTTATCCTTCCCAAAGAAGGGTTTTGTGGCGATTCTCGGTCCGTCTGGCTGTGGCAAGACCACTCTCTTAAACATCATCGGAGGTTTAGACAGATATACCTCTGGAAACCTTTTGATTGATGGCAAATCCACGAAAGGCTTCAAAGACAAGGATTGGGATGCTTACCGTAATAGAAGAATCGGCTTTGTTTTCCAGACATATAACCTTATTGCCCACGAAACCATTCTCCAGAACGTTGAGACTGGTTTGATGCTTTCCGGCGTTAAACGTAAAGAAAGAAAAGAAAGAGGCCAGGAAATCCTCGCCAAGATGGGCTTGGGCGATGTTGTTGATAAGAAACCTAACCAGCTTTCTGGTGGCCAGATGCAGCGCGTTGCGATTGCGAGAGCCTTGGCTAATAACCCAGATATCGTCTTGGCCGATGAGCCGACTGGCGCCTTAGATTCCAAGACCTCTGTCGTTGTTCTCGACATTCTCAAAGAAGTCAGCAAAGAAAAGCTCGTCATCATGGTCACCCATAACGAGGAATTAGCTAAACAATATTCCGATAGAATCATCAGAATGGTCGATGGTGAAGTGGTGGACGACTCCGCACCATACGAAGAGCCTAAAAACGAAAAAGAGGGCACTTTGTATGAGAAAAAGACCTCTATGTCTTTCTTAACTTCCCTTAGATCTAGCGCCCAGAACGTCTGGACTAAGAAAGGAAGAACCATTTTAACCGCGGCCGCCTGCTCTATTGGCATCATCGGCGTCGCCCTCGTCTTAGCTACTCGTAACGGTTTCTCCTCTTATGTTAAGAACGTCGAGAAGTCGATGGCCTCTTTTGTTCCTCTCTCTGCTGGACCAATCCAATACAACTACATTTCGGCGATAAGCACCGACAAAGAGAAATATCCAAGCGAGCATGTTGTCTACGTTAAGGACGATAGCAGCATCTCCTACGTTTCTCATCGTAACCGCTTCTCTAAGGAATATATTGATTACCTCGATAAGCTCGAGACCGATCCAAACCTCAAAGGTCTTGCCAGATCGGTCATGTATAACCACAAGAACCTCGATTTCCATTTCATGACCCACGACGGTTATGATGCGGACGGAAACGAAAGCACCGTAGTGAGAAGCATTAACCAATATAGTTCTGCTGGAGGCATTTCTAGCTCGATTTCCAGTCTTACTGGTCTTCCAGCCACTTGCGTCCATGAACTCTATGGCAACCAAGAACAGCTTTCTGACCTCTATGACGTTGTTTATGGTCATTTCCCTAAGGAAAGCAGCGATCCTTATGAGACCGAGATGGTCTTAATCGTCGACCAATATAACGAGATTCCAAAATCTACCTTAGAGAAACTCGGTCTTTTGAGTAGCGAAAGCAAAACCACGAAGATTAACTTCGCCGACATCGTCTATAACGGAGAAGGCGACTCTAAATATAAGGAATATAAGTGCTACCGCCCGAGCGACTTCTATCAGGTCGGCACTGCGACGCCTCTTTCTTATAACGACGGCGAGACTCCAGCCTGGAAGATTACTGGTTACGATACCGCTACGGGCAAGATTACCGGCGAAGAGATCGAGACCGATATGAAATATTATCCGGTCGAGAATTTGGCTAGCCTTTATAACAAAGATTCTACTTATCACCCAATTTCAGCGAAGATTGTAGGCGTTTTACGTCCATCTCGTAATAGCTACATTAGCTTAATGCCGACTTCTATCGGCTATCTCCCGTCTCTAAAAGAGACGATGATTGAAGACGTCGAGACCGGACCAGGCAAAGCTCTTGCCGATATGCAAAGAGACAACTGGTGCTTATTCCGCACGGACGATGAAGCCAGCGACGGGCTTGCGATGCTTAACAAAGCCATCCTCAAGATGCAGGCTGACGTAGCAGACGAGAAACTCGATGCCGTTTCCCAAACCGAAACCATCCTTTCTGATATCGATTCTGTCTATGCCGGATTCAGCGTTGCTGGCGACCATGCCGGCGGATGGTATGGCATCACGAACTTCTTCGAGAACCTTTGCCGTAGGGTAGGGGCCTCCTTTGAAGAACCAACCTACAAAGACCTTCAAGAATTCGAGAACATGTCCAGCGCGGAATTCGTGACGAAAATCCCAACTCTTTTAAGGGAGTTAAACGAGGGAATCATGAATTATTTCGCATACATGTCGGCCTATAATACGATTTCTTCTGTCCTTGTCTTCCCAGACAGCCTTACTCAGAAAGAGGCTCTTAAGAACTATCTCGATGCCTATAACCACGTCGACTATGACCTCAATAAGCCTTTAAGGGCGATCGATGATCGTATCGCCTATAGCGATGTTACTGAGACTCTCTCCGAATCTATCGCAACCATGATTAATGTCGTCTCGGTGGTGCTTGTTGTCTTTGCCGCTATCTCGCTTGTTGTTTCTAGCGTCATGACGGCGATCATCACATACGTTTCCGTCATGGAACGAACAAAAGAGATTGGTATCTTGCGTGCTTGTGGTGCAAGAAAACGTGACATTGGTCGCCTCTTCGAGGCTGAATGTGCGATTACTGGCACAATCGCGGGTGTAATAGGCGTAACTATTTCCTATTTATCCTGCATCCCAATCAACCGCATCTTGGATTCGCTCTATCCTGGAAATAACCTCGACACAATCGCAAACCTTAGCCCTCTCGCGGCCATACTTCTCTTTGCATTATCTGTAGCTCTGGCTTTCATAAGCGGCTTTATCCCATCAAGGATTGCTGCGAGAAAGGATCCAGTTATCTGCTTACGCGCTGAATAGGAGGAATAGCAATGACTACCGAATCTAAATTTAAAGTCGCGCTCAAAGCACTAATGACGGAGAAATCCATCGATGATATTTCCGTTACAATTCTCTGCAAGAAGTGCGGGTGCCATAGACAAACCTTCTATTACCATTACACGGATATCTATGACCTTATCGCCGACATCCTTTTAAACGAGAACCTTGGCGATTTCGAAAAGGCTACCACGGTCCCAGAAAGCCTTAGCATCTTCCTTGAATACCTTAAGGAAAATTTCTCCTTCTATAGAGCCACCTATATTTCTGCCGCGCATGACCTTCCTGATGAATTCATCTTCGGCAAACTCCGTACCAAATTCTTGGACATTCTATCTAAAAATAGAAAGAACCTCGAACTTAAGAAGCTTAACGACTGCCGCGCGGCGGCCAGACGTTTTGCCCGTATCGTTTCTGATGAATTCGGCGATTGCTTTAAAGAGAGCAACGTTACCCCAGAGAAATTCAAACGCCGCATGAGCAAGTTCTCCGATCGCGCGGTGAATATGCTTTTGCCAACCATCATTAATATGTCGAGGGAAGAAGACAAATGATCGACTTTACCTTTGTAAGCCCAACGAAACTCGTCTTTGGGAAGAACGCTGAAGACAAACTTAAGGAAACACTTCTTTCCTTTGGCTATAAGAGAATCTTCCTCGTTTATGGTGGTGGTTCCATCAAAAGAAGCGGTCTCTATGACAAAGTCGTCAAGCAACTTAATGATGGTTTCGAGTGGATTGAGAAGTCTGGCGTCAGACCAAACCCAACCATCGATTTCGTTAGAGAGGCTTTAGAAGTTGCGAAGGGATTTAAGCCTGATGTCATCCTCGCTGTCGGGGCGGGATCTGTTATCGATACCTGCAAGTCTATTGCTGCCTCTTATTACTATTCAGGGGACCCGTTTGATTTTAATTTAAAGAAAGCCATACCTCAAAAAAGCCTCCCCGTGGGTGTTATTTTGACCTTTGCTAGCGCTGGAGCGGAGATGTCTGACTCCTGTGTTATCAGCGACGATAAGTCCGGAATTAAAGCTGGATTTAATAACGATCTAAACCGCCCAGTCTTCGCTTTGGAAAGCCCAGAGCTTTCCTATAGCGTACCGGCCTATCAGAAAGCCGCCGGCATCTCTGACATCATGATGCATAGCCTTGAGAGATACTTTGGCGCTTCTTCTTCCTTGCAACTTTCTGATGACTTTGCCCTCGATGTTATTAAGAACACGATGGAAGCCGGAAAGAGATGCTTAGAGAATTCAACCGACTACGAGGCTCACGCCGCGTTGATGTTAGATAGCTCCTTATCCCATAACGGTTTGACTGGCATTGGTAAGAAAGCGCCTTTCGCCGTCCATCCTTTGGAGCACGCTTTAAGCGGTTATCGCCCGGATATCACCCATGGAGCAGGTGTTGCTTTAATTTATCCAGCCTGGGCAAATCACGTATTTTCGCTGGATATTGCTAAATTTGCGCGCTTAACTGAGCGAGTTTTTGGGAAAAGAGGTGCGGACGCGCGCGAAACCGCTATAATAGGCATACGCCTTATGAGGGAGTTCTTTGCCTCCATAGGGATGCCGACCTCATTTGAAGAGGTTGGACTTACAAAAGAAGACGTGCCGAACTTGGTTTCTCTAGCTACGGGTAATGGAACACGTGTGATTGGCCTTACCCCCCAACCACTAGAGCAAAAAGATGTGGAAGCTATCTTCGTTTCCCTTCTTGCTAAGGAGGCTTGTTAAATGAAACGCAACGACTTTGCTACGTACATTGTCTACCTGGGCATGATTGCCATCGCCCTTTTGGTAGGTTTTTTAGTTGTTCGCCCGATCCTGAGTAACTGGAGCAGCGATTACGGACTTCTGACCGTTATCCTTTCCGTTCTCGGCGGCGCGATCCTCAATTCCGTTCTCTTGGAACTTGGCCACTTACTTGGCGCGAAAGCCGGACACTATAACGTCTATGGCTGGACCGTCTTGGGCCTTTCCTTCAAGAAAGACGCTAACGGCAAAACCAAAGTTGGCTTCTCCAACTTCGAAGGTTTGACCGGTGAAACTAAGATGGCTCCGAAAGATATCGAAAAGGCCACCAGCTCTGGTGTTATCCTTCTCCCTCTCGTCCTCTTCTTAGTCGAAGTTGTCGGCGGCATGGTTATGATTGCCTTCAGCGATCGTATGGTTAACCGCGACGCTATGGCGGATGCCGTTTGGATGAAAGTTGTCGCCGTCGTCGTTATGGCTGTCGGCGGTATGATCTTCCTCTACAACTACTTCCCAGCCCATCTCGACTCCGTCACCGACGGCTACCGCATGGTCTTACTCAGCAAACCAATCAACAAAGAGGCCTATAACCGCCACTTGTTAAACGAATACTGCAGCACCATGGGCTTACCAGTCCCGCCAATTCCGACCTATGATGACGTTACCGACTACACCGCGGCCGTCAACATGGATAAGGTCTATCAGTGCTTAGCCGCTGGAAAGTACGGCGATGCCATCCTTATCGTCCAGAAGACCTTAGATACTGAGGAAAGAGTTTCCGAAACCACCGCGAATGAAGCGATGGCCATGAAGCTTAGCCTTGTTCTCCTCACCACTCGTCGTGATGGTGGCCTTACCTATTACGAAGAGAATGTTGAGAACCCTCAGCGTAAATACCTCGCCACTCTTCCAGACGCTCCAGCGCTCCGCAGCTATCTCTTAGTCGCCGGCGTTCTCGAAGGCAGCGAAACCGAAACCAACTACGCTTTGGAAAGAGCTCCAAAAATTATGAAGAACGTTCCAGAGTCCCGTAAGGTCATCGAAGAAAAACTCCTCGGCTTAACCTTACAGAGAATCAAGACTCTCCACCCAACTTGGAAATTGGTCAACGTCGAAGAAAAGAAAGAAGAAAAAGCGGCGGAATAAGCCACAATGTATATGAAAAGCCCTCCTTAACGGGAGGGCTTTTGCTATTTAATTGCTTGGCCAAATGACTGTGTCATCGGCCTCTTCCCCAAAGATTTTGGATTCGGTGATGATGTCATCTGGAAGCTCTATTGCCTCGACTATTGGCGAGATGTATTTCTTATCGTTCTTCATTGGTTGATCTCGTTCTGGAAAGCGGCGACGATGGCTAATTCCTCTAAGGATAGGGTGTACATTTCGCTATAGGCGGCTAGAAGTCCGGCGAGACTATAACTAGAGACTTTCGCGAATGTAACCTGCTCATCTATAAAGATGTAAGCGGCGGCATAGAAGGCCGTCGTATATAGGCTTTCATCAATCTGCACCCCGACCGTCCAACTCTGCGCGAAAGAGACGTTCTTGGAAGTGTAATGATGCTTATTTTCCGCTACATAATCGGCTAAATCGTCTGGATCTGTTGGATGGAAGTCCTCGCCTTTCGCCGTTGTGGCGAAGAAGATTGGATCATCAGTGATGAATATGCCGGCATTTGTGACGTTGGCGGAAGTTGGGATTACTTCGTCATATCCGAATTGCACTTCAGCGTTTGCGAAGTTTGAGTAAACGGTGCTTGGGCCGCTATATTCGACTGTGATTGTTGAAAGATACACAGATTGTCCGATATTTAGCGTCAAAGATGATGTTGTGGTTCCTGGCAAGACAACGGTCATGTTGCCGTTGCTGTAGGTTGCTGTTCCAACCGAAGCTGTGGTTGATTTTGTCAGTTTTCCGGTTCCGGAGTCCGATGGGCTAGTTGCGAAAGTTATGTTCTTCAGATGGCCGTCGAAAATAGAGATTGTTAGTGTCGCGCCATTGAAGATGCGCAACGCATCGTTTACGCGCTTGGTCGTGTTAGTCCCGCTTAAATTTAAATTAGGTGGGTTTGTAGTTGAAATGGACATGCAGCCACCGAATTCTGCGCTGTAAGCGTTTGGGTATGTCGCTTCTTCCGGTAAATCGGTTGCCCTCCAAGTAGCGCTGCTATCTCCATAAACAACCGAACTTGTATATGAGAAACGGAGTCTGGCTTTGGTTTTTTCGGCTTCGAATTGTTCGTCGAAGCCTCCGACAACGTCCGCGCCAACAGTGGTGAAGGTGTTGAGTTGTTCGCTCGCTGGCACGGCTGCTTTCTTGTCTTTGTTTTCGCCCCAGATATAGTCGGCCCACTGAGGGAAGTCGATAAATGGATTGCGATTGTGCTGATAGTTTTCGTAAATGAGGTTGTTGCGGTGGATTTCGTAATAATCGACAGGATCAAGCTTATTCCATTCGAGGAGGTCGCTCATGATGCCCATGTAGACGGGCTGAGTATCAGTCGAATATTCTGCGGTGCCAGAACCAGTAGCATAATCGGCTAAAGCGAGGTTTGGCTCGTAGTCAGAGATAACTCCGGTTTCACCGGCGAGGTTGTTATATCTCGCAACCATATAGAAGCAGGCACGTGCGATATCGCCTTTATCTTCGTCTCTTGGCTCGAAGACCTCGGTTACCTGGTCATTTGAAGAGGTCTTGATTGGTCTGCCAGCAAGATTTCCGGCTAGCCAAGAAAAGACGGTTCCAGCATCTTTGTAAGTCTTTGTTTTGTCTACATTCCCGTACGGTTTGTCATTGTGATGATCGGTATTCACCTTACAGTCGCCGGAGATTAAGTGATGGACATCGGTTCCGGCTGGACCATAGGCTGCGTCACTACCATCATGGCCTTTGAAGCCACGGGATTGGCACCAGACATGCTCTCGGTTGGTGGCATTTTCCCCATTATGGTTGCCCCACTCTTTAATTCTGGCGTCAGGGTTGTTCCTATCGCGATATAGCGTATGCACATAAGGATCGTTGCCAGGATTAGAGGATGATTCGCCATATTTATAAGTGGTATAGGTTTCGGTTTCTGCGTTATATGTCGTTCCATTATAGGTATCGTTTTCGGCTGGAGATAAAGTCCAGTCGCGATCGGTGATTTCGTATATTTTCCAGACGTTGGCGTAGCTATAGTAGAGCATGCCGGCTTTTAGAATCGGCTTAAGGTTTTCTAATAGTTTGTCGCCGGTACGCTCTGCTGGAGCGAGGTCATTCAAAGCGGAATAATAGCCGCGAATGTTTTCTTCGGTCGTATCCTTCAATTTTATGTTGCTTGTTGGAAGCGAAGAGGCGGCGGCTTCGACTACTTTCGGGGCTTCTTTTGGTAAAGAAACACCACAAAGCAGGCTAAGTCCTAGCGAAAAGACGGCTATAGTTGGTAGCGTTCTGAGTTTCATATGTGAGCGAATTATAACACGTACGTAGGCGCGCGTGTCCCTAAACCTTTGGATGTTTTTAATGTAAGATGTCTTAAATAGTTCGTGAGGTTTACGTATGAAGAAAATTCTCCTGATTAATAGCTCTAGCCATCAGAACGGATGCACTTGGAGAGCGTTAAAAGAAGTGCAGGACCAATTAGCCAAAAACGGCGTCGAGTCTGATTTGATTTGGCTCGGCAACGCGCCGGTCGCGGAC
>ONCO01000018.1 GCA_900316365.1 uncultured Erysipelotrichaceae bacterium | reverse complement strand
AAGCTCACCGCCGCATCATCCCTATATTCCCAGCTCTATTCGCTCTCCAGAAGGAGGGCGGCGATCGTCGACAGGCTCGTCGCGTCGAAGAACCAATACAGGAAAAGCCTCGATGCCGTCTGGCCTTTGCTCGATGAGACCTGCGATCCCTTCAGCGGATACGCGATGTGGGCCGTGGGCAGATACAGGCATCCGGAAGCGCTCGCGAAGGCGAAGGAGGGATCGATCGTAAGCGGGCTCGAGAGGGCCAAGGTCAGGACCGGCGCGATATCCAAAGCGGCGATAGCGTCGAAGCTGTCTGCTTACGCGAAGGACGCCATGAGCGGCTGCCCGGCCGACGGCGGCGAGGTCGATTCGCTGATCTCCGCCCTCGATGACGTGATTAGGGACATGAGGGCCTTGGACGAAATAACCGACCGATTGCTCGGCCTTGCCAAGGAACTGCCCCATTTCGCCCTAATCGCCTCGATCGACGGTATAGGCGACGCGTTGGCTGCGCTGATATGCGCCGAGATCGGGGATCCGTCCAGATTCAACAGTCGCAACGGGATCGTCGCGTTCGCCGGGCTCGATCCGACCATATTGCAGTCGGGCAAAAACGACGGCCTGCACTACTCTATAACGAGGAAGGGCAATTCGTTCCTCAGGAAATACCTCTACCTCGCCGTGGGGAACATGATCATGTCCAAAGCGGACAACGCGATCACGAAGTTCTACTCAAAAAAGAAAAGCAGCGGCCTCTGCCACAAGGCGGCTGCGACTGCGGCCTGCAGGAAGCTCCTAGTCACGATCTGGGGAATGCTTCGCAGCGGGTCCTTATTCGAGAGATAGTTTAGCAAACCACATAGATTTTAAAAGGGGGTTTATGCCCCGTTTTCGGCATGCCCTCAAAAGAGAAAGCCCAAAAAGAGAAAAGACTGCTTGACAAGACTTATCCTATTTTCAGTCTTCGTAATGTATGTGGATGTTCTCGTTTTTATAGACCACTTTGGCGTTCGCCCCAGTGATGATTGGCAGGGCTGGAGGAACGTGTCCTAGATCGATATCTAGGAGCATTGGTTTACCAAGTTCCCCAAGGATATCCGTTACGGCGTTAAACCTATCAACGCCCATCCAGTTCGCCTCCCCGCATAGTGGGCGGCCGATTAAGAAGCCATTCGCATTCTCGAACCAGCCGGCTTCTTTTAATTGCCATAAGGCCCTTCTGATGCCTAAAGGCGATAAATCGCAGGCCTCAAGGAACCAGATGACTCCTTCAGGGTGTTTCTTGTTGAATTCCTTAACCTTGTCGTATTTGGTGCCGCACATATTGATGAGGCAATCAAGACAACCGCCGAGAAGGATGCCCTTCATCGGTTTCTTATAGTTAATCGGGGTGATTACTTTCTTTTGGGACAAACGGAACGGAAGGAATGGCTTATCCGGATTGGTCTTGGTTTTGGAGTACTTTGGATATCCAGCGAAGTCCTTCTCCCCTTCTAACATCCTTAAGGCGTCTTTCTCGCTTAAGCGAGGTTCCTTCATGAAGAACTGCGGGCCGCACGGTCCATAGATCGACATGGTGTCGCATAAGATGGCCAATGGGAAAGTGAGGTTGGTGTTATCGCTATAACCCATAAACCATTTAGGCTCTCCCGCCTTAAGCTTGGCAAAGTCGAGATAGGGAAGAATCTCATCCATCGTCTCCCCTCCTCCAACGGAAAGGATAAGCGAGGCGTCAGAAGCGAAAGCGGCCATAATCTCGTCCGCCCTTTCTTTTGGCGAAGCAGATCCAGCCACGCCGTCATTACGGTGGACGTTTGGGCCTTCCTCTATGACATAGCCGAATCTCTTCCAGTTCTTCGCGCTCCTGGCGTGACGGCTCATATATGGTTCGGTGGTAACGCCGAAGCTTGGGGCAACGAAACGGACGATGTCGCCTTTCTTAAGATAAGCAGGTTTCCTCATAGTTATGAATATATCCTTTTCTAAAGAAAAAGGCGAAGCCTAATAGCCTCGCCTGCATATATTAGAGAATACCTTCCAAGAGGATTTTGATGCCGATGCATAAGAAGATGACGGCGGCGAGTAACCCCGCCCATTTGGATAATGGTCCAGCGACTTTCTTGGCTAGAAGAACAGAGGCGAAGGACATCAAGAAGGTGACGATACCGATGATGCCAAAAGCCAATAAGGCATATGGAATCGTAAGGCTAAGATAAACGAAGCCGATGCATAAGGCATCGATCGAGGTGGCCACCCCTTGAAGCATGATGGTCCCAAAGCCAATCTTCTTTTTCTCTATCTCCTCTTCGCCTTTTCTTTCCTTAAGCCAATCGATAAAGGTCTTAATGGCTAATAAGGTTAAGAGGATAAAGGCAATCCAAGGGATCCAGGCCTCTAAGAAGCTCTTGAAGATATAGCCGATGAAATAGCCAATGCATGGCATCAAAAACTGCATGAGCCCGAAAACGCCGGCGATGAAAGCCATCTTCGAGACCTTCATGTCAGGCTCTTCTAAGCCATTCGCGGCATTTACCGTCGTGGCGTCCACCGCCATCGAGACACTTGTAAGGAGTACTTCAATCCAATCCATACGCAAAAACCTCCTGCGCATGACTCTCGGACATTAAGACAAACCAGGGATTTCCGGCGTGTTGGTTTGCCGCCTTTTTGGGCGCCTACTCCGTCAACATGTCGGATTATAGACCTCGATACTTATGTTAGTCATGGCTAAATTGTCTAAGACCAATATTTGTCCCCCACTCCGGCACCCCTCTGTTCACTATAAAGGGCCAAAAACAGCTAAAAATGGGCCAAAAATAAGAAAAACCCCGTATTTCTACGGGGTAAAGTCACCAAATGGTGACCCCAACTGGAGTCGAACCAGTCATTGAACCTTGAGAGGGTTCCGTCTTAACCGATTGACCATGGGGCCATTTCGGGCAAGTGAAATTAAACCACATAGGCCCGAGTTAGGCAACAACAAATTAAGCGAGAACTTTCTCCGCGACCGCGTGAAGTCGGACAGAGACCTCAGACTTGCCGAGAATCTCGATGACTTCGTGGAGGTTTGGAGACATTCTAGAGCCCGTCAAAGCAACGCGGAGGATTTCGGAGAAATCGCTGACATTGCCCTTATAAAGCTCTGGGTTGGCCTTATAGGCTTTCTTGTCGGTGGCGAAGCCATGGGCGGCGCCAACTTCCTTTAAGCCGGCGAACCAAGTAGCCTCATCGACGGAATAAAGCATCTTGGAAGAGAGATCGCTTAAGAATTCGGCGATGGTCTTCTTGTCATACTTCTCCTGGAATGGGAGACCGGCATCGAGCATCTTCTTCCATTCGTCATAGTAGAAGAACTTGGTGAGTGGATAGATGTCGCTATATTTGGCGTAGTCCTTACGTGGGTTTGGACGATCGCGCTCAATGTTGAGGATCTTCTTGAAGTAGCCCTCATCGTCGATGATTCTCTTGAAAAGCTCATGGTCATGGGTAGAAGCCCAGGCCTTGACGTTCGCGGCGAGCTCATCGACCGGGATGGAAGCCATGATCTCCTTGGCGAAGTAGTTAAGCTTATCCATATCGAATAAGGCTCCATCAAGGGACATCTTCTCTAAAGAGAAGGTGAATTTATCGATGTCATAGCTATGATTCTCGATCGCCCATTCCTCGAAGTTGGAGTTGGCGATGGACATAAGGTAGACAAGGATGGCTCTTGGGTTATAGCCCTCTTCCAAGAAGTAAGAGACGGCCGCTTCGGCATCCTTACGTTTGGAGAGCTTTCTCTTGTTGCCGTGATCAAGCTTCATGATCGACGGGATATGGGCGTAACGCGGGGCTTTCCAGCCTAAGGCGTTAAACATATCGAGGTGGATTGGGGTAGATGGGATCCACTCCTCGCCACGGCTGATTAAGGTCGTGCGCATGAAGTGGTCATCGCATACGTGCGCGAAGTGATAAGTTGGGAGACCATCGCTCTTGAGGATGACGACGTCGGTGTCGTTGTCCTGGAGTTCGATCTTGCCGCGGATAGCGTCGACGAAGGAGGTCTTTCTATCATGGTCGCCATTGGAATAGAAGCGGATGACCCATGGGGTGCCGGCTTTGATCTTGGCGATTCTTTCATCGACGGAGAGGTTACGGTCTCTGGCCCAGGAGCCATAGTAGCCTGGAAGCGCCTTGACGGCTTCCTGCGCTTTGCGGATGTTATCGAGATCCTCTGGGGTGCAGAAGTCTGGGTAAGCACGGCCACGACGGATTAACTCTTTGATGACGGTCTTATAGATCTCTCTTCTTTCGGACTGCTGATATGGGCCATAGGCGCCTTTATCGCCAGTGACGAAATAGCCTTCGTCCGCGACGATGCCGAATTCCTTAAGCTGGGAGATAAGCTGCTCACCACTGCCGGCGACGGTTCTCTTGGTGTCGGTATCCTCCAAACGGAAGAAATAGACGCCACCGCTCGACTTAGCGATGCGATGGGAGATCATCGAGGTAAAGAGGGAGCCGGTATGTAAGAAACCGGTTGGGGATGGGGCGAAGCGGGTAACTTCCGCGCCTTCTGGTAACGCCCTTGGGGGATATTTTTCTTCTAATTGTGCGATTGTGCCCTTAACTTCCGGGAACAATAATTCTGCTAATTCTTCATTCGTAGCCATAAAAAAGCCTCACTTTTCGCGGAAAGGATTATATCCTTTCATTTTTTATATTTCCACTTGATAACTAAAAATGGCTCGCATATAATATCCCTCGCCGAAAGAAAAAGGCACATGCAGGTGTAGTTCAATGGTAGAACGCGACCTTGCCAAGGTCGACACGCGGGTCCGATTCCCGTCACTTGCTCCAGATTGGCAAATACCTCCGATTATGTCGGAGGTTTTTTCTTACCATTTTTGCTTCAATGCATGAAAAAAGACCCTCTTATTTCTGAGGGTCTCCATTCTCTTTTTTATCCTTAGGAGGTTCATTTTCCTGAGCCTTCTTTTTGGCTAATATTTCTTCTAATGTCGCCACCGTATCCTTGGTCTGATCAGCCACCTCTTTCGGTACGCCCGGGGTGTAGAGCATCTGCTCGATGGCTTTCTTGCCCTGCCAAATGATGTTCTCAGAGGCTGGAATCTCGAAGTAGAGGCCTAAGGCGATAAGGAGGTTCCAATAATATGGAAGGGCGAAGATGAAGAGCACGCCCGCGCCCGCATAACCTAGCAATGGTAATAAGGCTGGGTTAGGGATATAGATGCTACCGATGAGGTAAGCACCAACGAAACCAATTACATAAAGGATCGGCATGAAGAAGACGTACTTCCAATACTTCGGGGCGATCGTCGAACGTAAGGACCTATAGGTCTGGAAGAAGATGCGGTTATCGAGGTATTGGGCTCTTAAATCGAATAAGAAATGGAATTGGGCGGTTAAGGAAGAAATACCGATGGAATGGATGAAATAGTAGCCAGAGAGTCCAGAGGCCACACCGAGGGTGAATCTTTCGAAATTAAGGGCTTCAGGCGAAGCGACGAAATCCATCATGAATTCCATGAGTTCCGTTGAATTGGCGGCGCTTTCGGCTTTGGCCTGGAAGACGTCATAGGCCGCGGCGAAGGCTGGATCGATGCTGGTGGATAACCCTAAATAAACCACGCCCGAGACGGTGGAAAAAAGGCTCCACAATAAAGCCGTGAAAAGGATGGTCCTAAAGGCTCTGTACACACCTCTCCATGGGGCGACGAAATACGCCGTGAAGATAGAGAGAGTCTCCTTATAGTCTGGCTCTTCCCTCAGGGCGGCGCCCCTCATCTTCATCTGGGCGGCGAAGATGGATGGAAGAAGCAAGAACGGGACGGTAAATAAAAGGAAGCCCATGCTAAAGAAAGCCGGCAATAAGGAAATGACCAAAATGCTGAAAAGCATAATGGTGATCGAGAGATTGCGGAAATACTTGTCCTTGGTTAAGTCCTTAGCCAAGGTCTTCAGTTCCTTTTCTTTTTTAGCATCGTTTGTTTTCATTGAGGTTGAGTTCGTATAGGTCGCGTACAGCGATGGATAATTCTTCTTGGGAGAAGGCTTTGACGTCGTCTCTCTTTTCTTGTTTGTCTAAGAAGGAGGAGAGCTTACCGGCCGGGACGATATAGGCCCCTTTCATAGGCTCGCCATGTAAGGCGATATAGCAATCATCATTGACCAAGAGGATTGGGATGAAGTAGTCACGTGGCAAACCCGATATCGCGGCGATTCTATCCGCGCGGATCATGTTGAGCTTCAAGAGGTTACGGATGTACTTCTTGTGCTTCTTGCCGTAGAAAACCCAGCTCGGGTCGTTGGAATTAATGCTGACGGCGCCTTCGAGGTAACGGTCTTTGACGACGTAGATGAATTTGTCCCCGAAGATCAGATGGTCGATATGGACGTCGCCATTCTCGCCATCGCTGACATGGGCGACGAATCGATTGATGAGGTAGAAGTCATGGTCCTCCACCGCCCCTTTGACATGCTTATAGAACATCTCAACTGGCTTGAGGCGGTAGAGAAACCTTTTGATTGGCGAATAAAGGAAGAGCAATAGGAAAAAGAGCCCACAAAGGATCGAGACGACAATCCAAAGCACGAATTCGACGCGTGGGTCCATTTCCGAATAACTCCTTAGTCGGCGAAGTTCTCGGCGGTCGCGACGGCGAGGCCGATCATATCGACTAAGCCCTTCTGTCTTTCTTCGGCGGTCAAGATGACTGGGTCGAGGAAAGAATCGCTCATGGTGAGGATGGTAAGGGCCTTCTTCTTGAGGGTAGCCGCGGTCACATAGAGGGCGTAGGATTCCATCTCAACGGCGAGAACGCCGAGGTTGGCCCACTTCTTCCAGGAATTTGGATCGCAGTCATAGAAGACGTCGGAAGCGATGACGTTGCCGACGTGGACATGGAGGCCGGCTTCCTTGGCAAGGTTAACGGACTTCTCGAGCATGTCGTAGTCCGCGATCGCGCTATAGGTGCCGCCATTAAGCTCGAACTGGCTCATCCAATTGCTGTCGGTGCAGGAACCCTGGGCAATGACGATGTCCTTGACCTTGATTTCCTTCTGATAGCTTCCGGCGGTGCCAATGCGGATGATGGCCTCAACGCCATAATGGGTGTAAAGCTCATGGGAATAGATGCCGATGGATGGCATGCCCATACCCGAGGCCATGACGGAAATGCGCTTTCCGTTCTTGGTATAGCCGGTATAGCCAAGGATGCCACGGACGTGGGTAACCTCCTTGACGTCATGCAAGAAATTGTCGGCGACGAATTTGGCTCTTAAAGGATCACCAGGCATCAAGACGACCTTGGCAAAATCTCCTTTTTCAGCTCCGATATGCGGTGTTGGCATAGAATAAATCCTCCTTTAATGGATTGCCTGATAGTTTAGCAAATTTTCTCTATGTTTAGAGAAAAAAGAAAAAGTCCCGCGGTATTTTCGCCGATGGGACTTAACTTTTTTGTTTTATTTTCCTTCGTCTGGATTTTTGGTGAGGGCCATGTATTCCTCAAAGATGCGGAGGAAGTCATTGGAATGGACGACCTGGAGCTCGCCATCATAGGCGATGGAGATACGGCCGGTTTCCTCGCTGACAACGATGGTGACAGAGTCGGTGTTCTGGGAGATACCCATAGCGGCACGATGGCGAAGACCCATCTTACCGGCGACTGGCTTGGTGCTTGGCTGATAGAGGCAAGCGGCCGAGACGATCATGTTGTTGCGGATGATGACCGCACCGTCATGGAGGCGGGTTCCTTCATAGAAGATGGTCTCAAGGATCTCAGCGCTCACTGGGGCATTGATGGCAACGCCGGTAGTGATGAATGGATCAAGGGGGTCACGCTTCTCAAAGGTGATAAGAGCACCGGTCTTGGTTCTGGAGAACCAAAGGACGGCTTCGTTGATCATGCTATACATCGCATCGCGGTCGAATAAGGCTTCTGGCTGCTTCTGGCTACGCTTGAATGGGTTGTTGTTGCCCTTGATGAAGTTGAGGATGTTGATGCGGATTTCGTTGATGTTGGTGACGGCGATAGTGATCGCATATCCTCCGACGACGGCGAGGAGGATGAAGTTAAGCGGATAGAGGCCGATAGCAAAGGAGGCCAACGCCAAAGCGGAAAGGATGCTATGGGCAACCGCAGAGGATTTTTTCTTGAGGAACATGAAGGCGAAGACGTCAGAGAAGACGACGAGAATCGCACCTAAGATTATCGAAAGCAAAAAAGAAATATCGGAGTAGTTAGGGAAGGAATATGCAACTGCAAATAATTTCATCATTGTGGACCCCACGTTGTTTATCTAAATTGGGTTGTCTGACCCAAATTCATTTATCGCAAAGATATCTAGTCGACATCTATAAATTAACTATAGCAAGAAAGTCCTTGAAAGCATAAGAAAACTTAAGTTTTCCTTAAAAATTTTAAAAAATAACAAAAATCCTCTCTCTTTGAGAGGTTTTAGCGTGCTGAAAAATGAATGAAAAAATGAGTAGGCCGATTCCTCTCCTACTCATTCACTTTTTAATTGGAGCACCGTGCGGGAATCGAACCCGTATAACTAGCTTGGGAAGCTAGTGTTCTACCACTGAACTAACGGTGCGAGCATTTGCTATTATAAGAGTTTGTGGGCCCCTGTCCATAGAAAAGAAAAGCCACGGTAATCCGTGGCATATTTTTCTTTCTGGTGGGTGCTGCGAGGATCGAACTCACGACCTCCTGTACGTCAAACAGGTGCTCTCCCAGCTGAGCTAAACACCCAGGGTCCGCTTTCGCGGCTCGATTATTATATAGAGAGGCTTTTTCACTTACAAGCGGCAATTAGAGTTTTTTCGCAACTTTTTGTTTTCTTCGATATTTGGCCCTTTATTCCTTAAGGATATCGACGCTGTCGAAGAGCTTAACTGTTTCGCCGTTTACTGTGTAAACGTTATAGGAAAGAGTCTCCTCGTCAAGGTCTAAGACCCCAAACATCTGGGCGTTGACGTTGCCGGTAGCGGGATCACCGACATGATAATCTTGGGCGGAGACATGGCCATTAACGGTATAGGATTCGTATTGGTTGTCGTATTTGATGGCGCCGACCTCGATCTTGTATTTGTTGTTTAGGAAGGTCTTGCTGGGATCTAAGCCTTTAAGCGTATCGCCATCCTTCACCACTTCAGACCAAACGCCATCGGCTTCCGAAGCCCCGCAGCGGTGCCCCGCCGCGCCAGTGGTGACGTAATAGGTGCCTTCAGGATTACTATCATAAGAGATGCCGTTTCTCTCTTCATTCTCGACCTCTAAATTAACGACATCTTCATTGTTATAGGTAGTCGTATATCCAGCCGCATCCCATTTATATGGCTTGCTCTTGCTATAAGTATGGTCATGGGCCTGGAGGACTAGATCGACATGCTTAGAAGAGAAAATCGGGGTGAGGGTTTCAACTAACTTTTGGTTCTCGCTCTTGTTGCTATTGTCCCCGGTGGAATATGGGGCGATGTGTAACATCACCACTTTCCATTTGGCATTAGCAGCATCCTCTAAATCATTTGCCAGCCATTCTAATTGGGCGGCATCGACATTATTGGTGTTCATGACCGTGAAATGGGCATAGCCATAGTCATATGAATAATAGGCGCCTTTCGCATCATATCCAGCGTAGGAAATATCGCTCATGAGGTAATGGGAATACGGGGCCGTGACCTCGTGGTTTCCAGCTGAGCTCATATATGGCAAAGAAGCCTTATAGTCGGAGATGACATCATAGGCTTTCGCATAACGGAGTAAGCGCGATGGGCTCTTGCTATCAGAGGCATGGACCTTGCCCATATTCTGGTCGAATTGATCGCCGTTATAAAGCACCATATCCAAAGCGTTTCCGGCCTTATCGACGGCCTTGGTGAAGGTGTTCCTCCAGACATCATGCTTAGAGGCATCTTTCGTCTGGGCGTCGCTTAAATGGATAGCTGTAACTCTATCGATGGATTCCTTCTCAACGATGAAGGCCCCATAGGCATAATTATCGGAGGCGCCGATCTTATAGCTATAGGCTTGGCCTTTCTCGAGATTCTCGACGTGGACCTTATGGATTCTTGCCGTCGTATCGTCGATGGAGCTAGACGTCTTGCCGCTGACGGTGATGGATGGGATCACGCCGTCTTGGCTAGAGAAAGAGGCGCCTTGCTTATAGGTGACCTCAATGCTGGAACCATTTATCGCCCTAACCCCATCGAAAATAGCCTCCGCGCCTTTATCGCTCTTAACCAGATATAGTTCGGTATCCTCGATATCCTCGCTGGTAAGATAAGAGAATCCGCGCGAATAGATATCGGAATAATAGGTCATGTTGATTCCCGAAGGCGTGGCGGTTACTTCGTAAGTCTCATAATCAGGGGTGAATTCCGGACGTTTGATTTCAAAGGAAGATGAGACAGTCTCCTTAGATGATTCCACCACAATCGGCTTCTTGTTCTCACAAGAGGCGAGTGAGAATGAGAAAAGAGCAATAGAGGTCAATAGACCACGCGAAAAAAAGCGGTTCTTAGATTTCATAATGTCCTCACAAAAAAGTAAAGGTGGGCTATAGCCCAACGACTGAAAATATTCTAGCAACGTGAAGCGTGGGCTTAAACATTTTTTATATAAGATAACCCGCGACTCACACTGATTGTTTGATGCACAGGGTGTACTTCGAATGAGCCATTAGGCGAGAACAAAGAACGAATCATCCTTGACAGAAATGTGGGCATGTACTACGACAGACCCACTAGACAATTCGTGAAATCTAACACCATTATCATCCACTATTCCACGACTGGTTCACACATCATTGTCGGTGCTCCACGGCCTGATAAAATCAAAAAGAAAGGATAAAAGACATGTTTAGTGAAAAAGACAAAATGTTAGAGGAACTATGCACAAAGTCCTCAAACTTAAACCAACTCATACTAATGCGTTTTTCAGATGGTAGAATCTTTATCGTCAAACCGGACACCTGGTTTACCGACGAAAACGACTTCGATGAAAACGATGAACGTTATGAAGAATGGGAGTGTGGCGTCTTCAAAATCAAACGAATCATCTCTGATCCTTCGGCAAAATGGAACCCTGGTGACCTGATCGAAGTGACATACAGAGACTACCCAGAAGAAATCACTTTTGACTACCGTGACGAGGTAAACTAACCAAAACGCAAAGATACCAGTTCGCATTTGGGGGCTGGGAAAGAAAAGCCAGGGTTTTGACGCCCTGGCGTTTCCTGTTAAGGGTATTATCTTTTCCCGTAAAGGGCATGATAATCTTTGAGTAATCGCTTGCTATCTATTCCATGGCAAGCCGCGCAATCGCCTGTCGGTAAGTGATGACGTTTCTTGTAGATGCACACGCCGATAAGCGAGGCGAAGAATACAATCACTCCCACGATAACGGCGATTTCAGCTACTAACGACACCACTTCTTTCATTAGGCCTTCTTTCTAAAGAGGTAACCTCTTTTGTTATAGATGACAATGAAGGTAATCGCGCAGGCTATGAGCGCTAACCAAGCGATGGTGACCGGGATAGCCCAGGCCATAGTTTCGGCAGAGAACATGCTTAAGAAGCAATAGACGAAGGAAGCGACGCCGAAGGAGGCAAGCATCCAGAAGAGGATGGTCCATTTAAGCGTGCCCTTGGCAAGCTCGCCCTTGGCAGTCGCGACAGCCGCGAAGCAAGGAATGGTAAGCATGTTGAAGGCGATGAAGGAGATGCATCCCTGCCAGGTGATGCCGGTGGCGTTAATCATCGCGACAGTCGCGGTGACACCAGCATCATCGGCTTCGATGGCCTCCAAGAGAGCCGGATCGACCATGCCGTTATGGATGGCCGCGAGAGCGATGGCACCAAGAGAGATGAAGGTGGTGACGACGTTCTCTTTAGCGATAAGACCGGTAATCGCGGCAACCGCGAAGATCCAGCCGACGGAGGATAATTGAGCGCCGAAGCCAAGCGGGGTGAAGATCGGCTGAATGAGTTGGCCGATGCTGCCGAGGATGGAATCGGAGATGTCATTGGTCATGGTCCAGTTCCAGTTGAAGTTGGAGAGGAACCAAATGCAGATGGTCGAGGCAAGGATGATGGTGAAGGCCTTCTTGACGAAGTGCTTCGCCTTGTCCCAGAGGTGGATCATGAGGGACTTAAACTGTGGCCAGTGATAGGCCGGGAGCTCCATGATGAATGGGGCGGCGTCGCCCTTGAGGGTAGTGTTTCTCATCAAGAGGACCATGCAGATGGCGGAGATGACGCCTAAGACATACATCGAATAGGTGATGACGTCGACGTTATTGAAGCCGAAGGCCTCAACGATACCGCCGGCGATGGCGACGAGAATCGGAAGTTTCGCGCCGCAAGAGAAGAATGGGATGACACGGAGAGTGGCGATCTTCTCTTTCTCATCCGCCAGAGTACGGGTGTTGATCATCGCCGGAACGGAACAGCCAAATCCCATGATCATTGGGATGAAGGCACGACCAGAAAGACCGAATTTACGGAAGATTCTATCGAGGATGAAGGCGACACGGGCCATATAGCCGGTATCCTCCATGATCGAGAAGAATAGGAACAATAAGAGAATCTGTGGCAAGAAGCCAAGGATTGAGAATAAGCCGGTGAGGACGCCATCGCAGACGAAGCCGGTGACCCACTGAGCAGATTCATTCAAGCCAGCTTCCATCGCGCCTCTAAGGCCTTCGATGATGGCGCTGCCGCCCATATCGAGGATATTGAAGAGAATGACGCCTGGTGAATTAATGCCGTCTTCCGTCCATAACAAGCCTTCATAGATGCTTCCTTCGAAGGAGGTGCTATTGATTAAGCCACCAAGGAAGAAGAGGTTCTCCGAGAAGGTAAGATGGAAGACCAGGAAGAGGATGGCCGCGAAGATGATGAGACCGAAGACGCGATGGGTTAAGACCTTATCGATCTTATCGGACTTATTCATCTTGACGTTATTTTCTTTCCCCTGGTCATGTTTCTTGAGGACCGAGGAGAAATTAGAGGAGATATAGTTATATCTTTCGTCCGCGATGACCGCTTCGATATCGTCACCGAAGGTCTCATCGTTGAAGGTCTCTTTGAATTCGGAGACCATGTGGACGAGGTTAGGATGGGCTTTGCTTTCAAGCTCATCGTTCTCCACGAGTTTGACCGCGTGGAAGAGAGGGCTATTGATGTCCTGGCCTTCGAAGGCGATGAGGACATCACCGATGAGGTGCTTCAAATCAGGATTGGAGATGACGGATTTGGCTTCCCTCTTCTCATTCGAGGCTTCGTAAGCAACTCTCATGAGTTCGTGGATGTGGTCGGATTGCAAAGCGGAGATGCCGACGAC
>ONCO01000007.1 GCA_900316365.1 uncultured Erysipelotrichaceae bacterium | reverse complement strand
CATTTTTGTGCTTCTCGACGCATTCGAGTTTGAATTCCAGTGTGTACTTCATGAAAAATACCCCTCCTCCTGGTTGTCCAGGATTTGGGGTACAGCTCAAAGTGGCGAACGCTCATATCTTATTTTTCGTCCCTTTCCTTCAAGAACATCTCGGCGACGTATTCGTCATCGGCATAACCGATCTCGCCGCGGATATCCAAGATGGCGGTGAATGGGTCTAGGTAATATAGGAGAGCGGCAACGAACTTGCCCTGCCACTCCGGCTCTAAGGTTCCGAAGTCAGGGATCATGTCCTTAAGCGCGCTAAGTCCATCAAGACCGGTTGGGATTCTGCCTAATGAGGCTTCGGCTTTGGCGAGTAAGGCGACGAGTTTCTTCTCATTGGATAGATACTTATCGGCCTCTTTTAGTTTCTTTTGGTAAATCGCGTTTATCTTGGCCTGGATTTCCTCACCCTTAACCGCATCCGCGTATTTCTGACGACGGATGAATTGGCTGCGATGCTCAATCTGCTCTTGGGCTTTGCGCTTGGATTCTTCCTTGTTCTTGGCCATTTCCTCTTTGATGAGGGCGAGCTTAGCCTTCTCGGATTTGACCTTCTCGTCTAAGCCCATGGCCTCCGCTTCCGCTTCAAGCTTACGGGCGACGACCTGATCGGATTTACCGAGATTAAGAATCGGGGATTCCTTTAAGTCGGTCTCGAAGCCCAAACGGATGAATTCGAAATAACGCAATGCGAGCATGACGAAGATATCCAAAACGATCTGTCCGACGATAAGGATGCCGCTTAAGGCGGTAGTTACTACGTAGATGGCCGTCGTCTCTTTGGTCGCAATCTGGATAATCGCCACCGCGAGAATTAAGAAACGGACAACATACTTAATGGCTTTGAAGACATAGGAATTGATACGCTTATTCTTCTCCGCCACCTTCTTGGCTTTGTCCTCTTTCTTCTTGAGCCTGCCATCTAAGATGAGCTCGATGATGAAGGCGGCGACAGAGACCAAAAGCATCAAACCGTAGACGACCATATAGAAGATGTCGTTCCAGTTCTTATATATAAGGTAAATGTAATATGGCAAAACCAAAACCTGGACCACGATGTTAACCACGTGGAGGATCTTGGTGAGTTCTTTCCTGACGATATTAATCGCGGCAACGGTATTGCCGGTCTCGATCGGGTTGGTCAATAAACTTGGCATAGCTGAATTGTAACACCTAACGCCCCTATCTCATAAACCAACTTGCTCGAAATGGGCCGTTTTTCTTTTTCCCTTAAAGTTAGGGAAACCGATTGGTTCGACTGCCACTTTACTACGTTAAAGAATTATGTTAGAATAAATAAATCACACAGCAGGAGACCCTTATGCGCTTAGAAGTACGCAATCTCATCAAAACATACACAATCAAAAACCAGGATCCCGTCAAGGCTCTCGACGACGTCAGCCTTCTTTTCCCGGAGACTGGCCTCGTCTTTATCTTAGGTAAATCCGGTTCCGGTAAGTCCACCCTTCTCAATGTCATGGGTGGTCTCGATAGCCTCGACTCCGGCGAAATCATCATCAATGACCGTTCGAGCAAATCCTTCTCCGGCAGCGAGATGGATAGCTACCGCAACACCTATCTCGGCTTCATTTTCCAGGAATATAACATCCTCAACGATTTCAATATCCACGATAACATCGCCCTCGCTTTGGAGCTTCAGAACCGCAAGGCCGACGAATCCACCATCAACGCCATCTTAGACGAGGTTGACCTCGCCGGTTTCGCCAAACGCAAACCGAGCGAGATGTCCGGCGGTCAGAAGCAAAGAGTCGCGATCGCCAGGGCCTTGGTCAAAGACCCGAAGATCATCTTCGCCGACGAGCCGACCGGCGCTCTTGACTCCAACACCGGCAAAGCCGTCTTCGAGACCTTAAGGAAACTCTCCAAAACCCGTCTTGTCGTCTGCGTATCCCACGACCGCGACTTCGCTGAGCATTTCGGCGACCGCGTCATCGAGATGAAAGATGGCAAAGTCATCAGCGACATCTCCAAAAGAAACGTCGAGCCGGAAGGCGCCTCCACCGGCATCTCCCTCATTGGCGATAACGTCATCCGTTTCTCCAAAGGCCGCGAGCTCACCGCCGCCGACCTTCCGATCATCAACGCCGCGCTTAAGAAGAGCGAAGGCGAATCCTTCCTTTCCATCGACAAGCACGTCAACGAGACCATCCGCGAATCCGCGCGCATCGCCCAGGACGGCTCTCGCGAGGAATTCTTCGACACCAAAGCGGAGGACGTCAAAGCAGGAACTGGCAAATTCAAAGCCATCAAATCCCGCTTCCCGATGAAGGACGCTTTCCGCATGGGCGCGAAATCAATGGGCGTCAAACCGGTCCGCCTTACCTTCACGATTCTCCTCTCCTTCACCGCTTTCGCGCTCTTCGGCCTCACTGCCACCATGGCCAGGGTCAACGCCGTCGACGTCGAAGCCAACACCTTGGCGGACGCTGGCGTCAAATTAATCGACGTGAGAAGGTCGGGCGACTATTATGGCAACGGCTTCAACGACGCGACCGTCGAAAAGATGGCTAAGGAATTCGGAACAAAGGTCCACCCATATGTTGATTTAAGCCTAAACACCAATCATTACTACACGAAGAGTGGCATGACTTATATTAACAATCCTTATTATTTGTCCCACATCAATAAAGGGCTCGTCCTAGACGATGGCGTTAAATCGATGCTCGGCTACGAAATCATCGGCAAAGAACCGAAGGCCGAGGACGAAATCGCCGTCACCGATTGGTACGCTTTGGCTTTCAGAGACTTAGGCTGGACCGACAACAAAGGCACTTACCACGAGCCTAACACCTTCCAGACGGAAGACCTCATCGGCATGAAGCTAGGCAATTACAAAGTCACTGGCATCGTCAATACCCATATCGAAGATAAACTCTCGGAATACTCTTCTTTGAAAGGAGTCGCGAATTTCGATAATTGGAGCATCGAGACAAAGGTCAGAAACATCACCTCCAGCGCGAAAGCAGGCTTCGCTTTCCTTTCTAAGGAGGGATTGAAAAACTACATCGCGAAAAACTCCAACGGCTCCATCTTCTCAACCGATTACGTGTCAGGCGGCATGAATAGCCGCAGAGTCAATTTCGCCAGCGAGAACTTCGCCGAGGATGTGATCTATTTCGATGAAAATAAGACGTCTTTAGACGAGGACGAAGTCCTTATCACAGAGGGCGCGTTGTCCAATTTCATGTACAACAACAACCTTCCTCGCATCGGGAACGACCCAATCGACGTTACCGGCGTACCACACATTGAAGGCGGTAATGTTGTGACCACTGCCATCACCATAAATGAGGTGAACCTAAAGTACGCCATCGGGGATGTAGCGATGAGGAAGCTCGCCGGGGATAAATACACCACCTTCCCTTACGATTACCCACAGAAATTCATCGAAGCCAGCGCGAACGATTCCTTCAACCTATCATTCGATGAAGGCACCTCGACTTTATATCAATATAACGGTGAGACGAACGCCTACGACATCGAATTCAAACCATTCGAGGCGATGACAAAAAGTCAGGTTTTCGGTTATCTCTACAATATCTTGAACCACGAAGTGGACAGCAATTATTACGATTTCGGCACCGGACAACCGCGTAGAAACACCAGCGAATCGGTTTTATTGGGCCTCCCTTATTACAGCGACTACGCGACCTATCACCAAAACGCTAAAACCTTCCTCGTCAGCGAATACAGCAGCAAAGGTTACGGCCTAAGCCTCTATGCCTGGGCGAGCAGTAAAGCCTACGAGGACGCCAATAGCGAATACATCACGGTCGCGAAAGCTCGCGAATGGTGGCAGCAAACCATCCTTATCGACGACTCCTACGCAAGGGACTACCTCGCCTATCAAAGATCGATGAACCCGGACTACCAAATCAGCACCATGTCCGACTATGACTACGTTAACGCCTTTACCGGTTTCATCGAATCCTGCAAGGGGAAAACGAATGGGTTCACCGGAGAATACGGCTATGCCCCACTCCCGGAAGAGGAACCTTATTACGAAGCCTATCTCGCCATTTTTAACGCAAAACGCGCAGAAGCCGCGACTTATGTAAAGGGGGCTGAGCCAATTTCCTTCTACATCCACGACATGAAAGCCGCCGAGGAATCGGAAGATAGCACTATTAAGGTCGTAGGCATTGCACTCGTCAACGGCGATAATTACCGCTTTAACGAAGCCTACATTGCCTCCAACGCCACCATCGCGAAATACGTCGGCTCAAACAAGCTTGATCAGGGGGCCTATACCGGTTTATTGGTCGAAACGAGCAACCCAAGCACAATCAAGCGGCTCGTCCAATACTGCGATAAAGAGCAAAGACGGTATTTCGATAACGGCTATTCTGGCACCTATTGGAATATCGAGGAACCTAATTACTCAACCGTCGCCAGCGTCATGAATACCATCGAGATAATGATGAAGGTCTTCTTATATGTCGGCCTCTTCTTCTTGGCCTTCTCAATGCTCCTCTTCTATACCTTCATCTCCGCCTCCATCAGCAACAAGAGACGCGAAATCGGTATCTTGAGGGCCGTCGGCGCAAGAGGAAGCGACGTCTTTAAGGTCTTCTATAGCGAATCCTTCATCATCGCCCTCATCAACTTCGTCTTGGCCTCCATCGGAACAATAGCCATCTCATTGGTGTTGAATTACAATTTCTCGAACGAGATTGGCTTCCCAATCACTCTCCTTAAGCCAGGCGTTATCGAATTATCATTCGTCTTGGCCGCCACACTCGTGGCCAGCTTCATCAGCGCGCTTCTCCCGGTCCTTCGCATCGCGCATCAAAAACCGATCGATGCCATCCGCGGGAAACCCTCCCATCATCGCAGGGAGGGTTTCTGACTTATAAAAATGGTGGTCAATTTTTTGACGACTCTTTTTCGATTGAGTAAAATAGTAGTTAATCAATCATTATTTCGCGGCGGATCACGCCGTTTTTCTTTTCTCGAGCAACTCCATAGCTAAGCCACGTCATAAATATGGCTGCAGGCGGAAAGGATAATCGGTAATCCAGAACTCCTGAATATACAAGTTAGCAGAACCGGTTCTTGTATATCTAATCGTATTCGTTCCTTCAACAAGCGGAATCATGCTTTCGGAATTCCAAAAAATCTGAGTGTATTCATCCCACGGTTCTAACCCCATCTCCATGTAAAGCATTTGATTGACAATATCGATTGATTGCCCATTAACAACCAAAGCAAATTTTGCCGGAGAATAAGATCCGGAGCTGAGAATGGACGCTTCTATATCGCCATAGATAACAAGCGGAAGATAGTTGAATCTAGCGACATGATCGCTTCTCAGGTTGAACCTATACTCAAGCCAATCGCCATTATTGGCGAGCTTAACTCCGCCGTTGCTAGACCTTTTGACACCTCCGCCTTCATTGATGTCCTCGAACGATTCGCCCCGAAACGTCAAAGCTTCATGCCCAGTGTCGCGGTTACGGCGGACTTCAAACGCGCCATCGTCCTCTGGCGAGTTGAATTCCGTGGTTTCCCAATTAAGATCAAAATTTGGCTCAATGGGCGGCGTCTCTGATTCCATCGTTGAGACCTCAATCGGCCATTGGCGTGAACTCGTAGTTGGACTAGATTTCTGAGGTTTTGATTCCAGCTCACTTCTCTTGCTGCTCTCTACCCCACCAACGCTCTTTCTGCGGACCAGAGTGCACGAAGGAAGAAGGAAAGCAACGGACATCAAGGCCAAAAGACTACGTTTAGACGCCATAATATTACCTCCGAAAGTGTGGTTATATGCTTATGTGTATTATTTTACACGAATGTCTAAAATAGTTAACTAACCGAACTTTTATTAGAGGAGATATTAAAAAGCCCCGAGACACGCTCGAGGCTAGAAATAACTCTAATTGTTTTCGAATTCTTGGAGCCTTTCGATGTCTTCCGCCGAAACGGACGATTTCATCGTGGCCTCAACTTTCTCGACGTCAGACATATCGATCGGGCGCTCCACTCCTTTTTCCAAGGAATCGTTGATGGCAGACATTTTGAGTTTCTCACAGAACTCTTTGATATCAGCGCCGTTGAAACCGTCACTGATTTTGGCCAAATAATCGAAGTCCATATCCTTCGAAGTCGGAGATTTCTTTAGCTGGAGCTCAAAGAGTTTCTTTCGTGCAGTTAAATCCGGTAGAGGGATGTAAATCTTCTCGTCAAAGCGTCCTGGTCTTAAGAAGGCACTGTCGATGGCCCAAGGTTTATTTGTTGCAGCAATAACGACGATAGCGCTGTTTGTCGAAGAAGAACCGACACCTTGCATCTCAGCCAAAATCTGCGGAACTAAATCGTTATTAGCACTCTCCCCGTCCGTCCTCTTTGCGCCAATCGCTTCAAATTCATCGAAGAAAATAATCGCCTTTTCAGCCTTCCTAGCTTTGTCGAATATCTTCTTCACGTTCCGTTCCGACTCACCATACCATTTTGACTTTATGTCGGAGCACTTAATTGGAATAAACAGCGCATCAATCTCGTTTGCCGCCGCTTCCGCAAACATCGTTTTGCCAGTACCAGGCAAGCCATAAAGCAATATGCCGCCACCAGTTTTCTTTCCGTATTTTTCGAATATTTCTGGATGCTGGAACGGCATAATTACTTTTTCATTGAAGGCTTTCTTCGCTTCATCTAATCCAGCTATATCTTCGAAAGTCGTTTTCGCCACTCTCTTTTTCGCCGTTTTCTTACTCTTCTGCTTCTTTTCTGTTTCCGCGGTTTCTTCGTTCTCTTTGTTATCCTCTTCGATCATTGCGTTGGCTATTACGCAATTAATGAGCTTGGTTTTAGAATTATAAAATTCCGCTTCCACATATCCTTTTTCTAGACAATAATCCTTCAACTCTTGTTTCGAAAAGAAACCAAGGCTCTTCGAATCACCAACCAAATCTTTTATATAGAAATGCCTCTTAGTCCCCTCGATCGTGAGGAATGGTTTGTCTTTCGAGTCGTATTTTTTAATTGGTTTCCCATCACCAAAAAAGTCAAACAATCGAAAGTCACAATCGACGAGATGTTTAATGCCGTGGGCGATAAGCATCACCAAAATAACGGAAACGAAACCGCCCGAAATGATTAATGGCGGCAACCAATTCCAGAACCCATACCTTAAATAGCCCAAAAGCGGCAAACCAAAAGCAAATAGAATATAGAAATGGTCCCCAACAAACTCGATAACATCCGAAAAATCCAAGTCGTTAATAATCATGGCAACGATATAGACCGCGCCCAATAACGCCGCTACCACTATAGTGGCTATGAACCACGGGGTATACGTATCCCATACATTTGCAAATTCTGCACTCCATACGTTGATTTTTGCATCCGTGACCACGCCCGTTGCATAGAACCAACGATTGCTGCTATATGATTCGCCTGGTCTAATTACGAACTCCCAGGTTATATATTTCGTCGTGCGGACGAATTCGCCGTCTTTGTAGAGATCAAACTTAAACGATTCCTCGCGCATTTCATAAATAGAATCGTTGTAGATGGTCGAGTACCAAGTAACCTTTGTCCTGTCATTATCTGCATCATAAACGCAGCTTGTTACCGAATAATCGTAAGATGTCGCAATCTCGGCCGAAGAGGCACATGAGGTTAACCCAAAAGCAAAAACGCCAATGAAAATGGCCAAAAACATCGTTCGTAAGGCTTTAATCAATCTTTTCATACGCTAATTATGTAACGCTTTAACAGTTAAATTATATTAAAGAAAATTGCGTTATCCAAAATTGTGCTCGACCACACCAACAAAAAAGCCCCGAGACACGCTCGAGGCTAATTTTGTTATCAGGATCAGGCGAAGTTGCCAACGAACCAGATTTCGGTGATGTTGAGGTTATAGGAACCAAGCCTCTTATAGCGGAGGGTGTTAAGACCCGCGCTTAAGGAGGTAACGGTTCCTAAGGAGCAAAGGGTGAAGGCGCCATTGCCGTTCTCTCCTTTAGCCATGCCCATTTCGGCATAGGTCTGATGGTTACCGATGGCGAGGGTGGCTTCGTTGAGGGTCAATTCGATGTTGACGTTGTTATTGACGTAGAAGCCTTTCTCTTTGTTGTTATTGCTATCGTCATAGTGGTCGACATAGCCATAGAAGTAGACTTCGGCGTTCTGCATGCCATAGCCAGCGGTGAACTTGTATTCGGCCCAGTTGCCGTTCTTTCTCATCTTGAAGGTCGCGCCAGTAGAATCGCTATTGCCGAAAGGCTCAGAGGAATCGGTGCCGCTGCTGGTGTACTTAAGGGCATCCACGACAACGGCTCTTTGACCGCAGTCGCACTTCTTGATGACGAATTCGGATTCGCCTTGATTGGCGTGGGTCGATTCATTAGTCCAGGTATGGGTGTGTTCCTCTTCGCCACCGGTATTGCCGCCGGTGCTGCTTCCGCCCTGGCCGTCATAGCCGCAGGTAGCGCAGGCCGCGTTGGAGGCGTGCTTATGGTAGTTACCCTTCTTTGGGGAGTTTGGAGTGTTGGATGGGTTCCAGTGGCCCATGGAGTCGTACTGGTAGACCGCGGTGTTATAGGTCTCGGTCTCGTGTAAGTTCTCGGTATCACCGGTCTGGTAGCCATCAATCATGACAGAACGGATCTTTTCGATGGTTTCCATGGTGACGCCACGAGTCATAAGATAGGCAACCGCATTCTCGTTGACGGACTTGTTCGCGTCATAGCAGGACATGTGGGTCCAGTTGTAGAGGAATCTCGGCATATGGGAATAGGTCGAGTTATGCATATGGCTCCTCTTGTTGTTGGACTGGGTGGTCAACTCGAAGTCAATAATGAGGTCGGTGAAGGAAACGCCGCAGATGGCATTGAGGAAGAAGGCGACGACGCCGGTTCTATCCGCGCCACCCTGGCAGTGGAAATAGACGTGCTTCTGATCCGCGTTGGCGAACAAGTTGAAGGTCTTCTTGATGTTCGCGTCGCTCGTCTGGCTGTTGAGGTAGTTCTCGTAAGAGGTAGATGGGGCATTGACATAATCGGCCGGGGTAAGCGCGCTCTTAGTGCGGCTAGAATTGCCTAGGTCATTATCGTTCGCGCCCTTTAAGTCTAGTTGCACGCCGATATGGAGAACCTCATCCTGGACTCTTTGCACCTCTTCGGTGTAGTTGGCAGGACGTGGGTCATTCCAGCTTTGGATCTGCTTCGTGTTGATTTCCGGTCCACGGAAAACGAGGCCCTGTTTGGTCCTCTTGCCATAGCTTGTCATATAACCGCCGCAGTCTCTGACGTTGCGGAGGGTACCAAGGTTAATTGGACGTGGGTAATCCGCGGTCTTGAAGCTCTTGGTCGCGGATTTCCAGTTGGCGTCGTAGTCGGTGATTAAGCGGTATTCGTATTCGGTGTTGGAATAGAGGTTATCGATCTCAACGGAGTTGGAGGTGGTCGATTTGCTTAATCTCTCGCTTTCTCTGCCCTTTGGCCAATATTCGATGGTCGCGTTGACATACTGCAAGCTGCCTTTGGTCCATTCGATCTTGACCGGCATCGCTGGGGTCATGTCGTTATAGTCGGTGCGGTTTAAGTAATCGACGACGTCGACACCGCCCTTTTCGGCATCGCTATAGGTGACGCCGTCTGGTTTGTCGCTACCGTTATGGTTGAAGTCTTCTGGACCATATAACGGGGAGACGCGATATTCGTATTGGAGGGTTTTCTCCTGCTCTCTCATCGCATCGACGTAGAGTTTGGCCTTTGGATTGATTAAGACCTGCTCGCCGCTGATGTCGGCGAGGCTGAATCCGTCAGCGGTCTGGGTGCCATGTGGGACGCTAGATGGAAGCGGCTGGCTGGATTCCGGGGTTTCGCCAGCCTGGCTGGAGCTAACAGCTGGCTCCGAGGTCGGCGGAAGGGAATCGTTCTCACTCGATTCGGTTTCGGGAACCGAGCTATTCTGCTGTTTAGGCGCAGTGCAAGCGGCAAGGAAAATGGCTGCAACGAGCACTAACGGCTTCGAAAAGTTCTTTTTTCTCATGCTTTCTCCTTAATGAAAATAGAGTTGGTTGATGTGCGTATGGCTCATGATAGCCCTTACTGACCCTATGAAAATGGACAAATACGTTAATTTAACATGGCTAATTTCAATAAAACGCACGTAATCCCTTGCGATTACTCATAAATGTGGTCAAATTAAAGGCATCGACGGATCTATAGATCCAAAACACATAGGAGCACCACCACTCATGAATCCTGAAACCAAGAAACTCTGGGACGCCATACTCAAGGCAGACAAGAACGAAAGAAGGGCCATCGCCCAGCGGGCCTTTAAAGATGCGGCTTGCTATTTGTTCCCTCTCTTCGCCAAATGGGAGAAGACCTACGCCTTTATCCTTAAGGTCATCGCTCCTTTCGTTGGCGCGGACGGCATCTTCCAGGAAGAGGAATACGAGACCTTCGTTGCCATGACTGGTGGAAGTCAGTTCTCCTATGAACAGATCAGAGACATCATGACCATCTATTCCGATGAGAATAGCAAGAAAGAGATCGAGGCCATATTAAAAGACGCCCCGAAGGACGTCATTGAGGCTATCGCCAAGATCGGCATGTGCATCACTGCTGCCGATGGTGTTATCACCGAAAAAGAAGAAGCGACCGTTGAAACATTACTAAAAATAGAGAAATGTTAATGACTTATTTAGGTCAGTAAACGCCATTCAGTCAAATCAGCTTAAAGAAGCAGCAGGAACACCAAGGTGTTGTTTAAAGAGATCCCCTAATTTGTTTCCAAAATCAACCTCATTGCCGTCCATTACGAGTTTTACGAATACATACTCTAAATTATGCACAGGCGCGTAATGCGTAGAATTGCCGTCGTTTGGGAAAACAAACCACAAAGAATCTACCGTTTTTGGGTTGTCGAACAATCTAGATTCCGCTGCGTACCTGAAAGACAAATAATCGCAAATCGTGTTTTCATATGAAACACGATTTTTTGTTATCTCTTTCTGCAATTGACTTGTCCTTTTGCATTTCGCATCAATAACAAGGAAATACTTAACCTTGTCATGTTCTTTTAAAACAACACAAAAATCAGGCGAAACATGCTGTACTCTACCTAAATAAAAAATGTCACCTGCGCCAGCGTCTGAATAATTCTTTACTTCAATTCCATAAGAAACATCGCACTTACGGTCACCATTGGCAAAACTCAGAACAATTCGGTCACCATCTTTTTCTGGCTCATCGATCATATTAAACCCCAATGCTTCGATAGCACTCACTATCGAGACCAGAACGTAGACTTCAAAAACCTTTGAGGTCTTTTTGATTGGCGTAGTTGCCACAAGAGAACCTGTAGTTCCAGGATTGAATTTCATATCATGGCACAAAGGTAAGAACAAATCTCTTTCGACTATTCTAAAATGGGGATTATGCAACGCAAATGACCCGCACATTCTGTGCCATCCACTCTTTGCATTAACCACGGATAGCGGGCTTTCATCCAATAACTTAGACAGTGCCTTTTTGAGTTGCGAGGCATTTGACAAAAAAACGTCTATGCATTCGACTTTACTTTTTGCCATTCGCATCCTTTTCACGACGTGAGGACGCCATTCCGCAGAATTCTCGCCATACTGCAATCTGACCTTGTCTTGAAAGGAAAGCAAATCTCGTTTCAATGACACACTTTCCTTTTCGGCTTCAATCAAACGGTTCCTACAAAAACGCAAAGCGCCAACTATGTATCTGTTTGTTGGCGTATCCGCCGTGAGATTAAGGCGAGTGACAAAGGTCTTGTCAGGGTGACCAAATTGCGAGTTTTTAGCGATGGACTTTGCTGATTGTTTCCCGTATTTGCGGCTTTTTACCAATTCTTTCTTTTCGTCTAAAACAATTGATGATTCGAGCAAAACGAGAGCCTGCTTAATCTTCGTGAATTTCTTGTTAATCGCCGCCAGTAAAGTCGGCAAAACAACATACGTTCTGCCATACGAAGAACTACCAATTAAAGTTCTATTATAGTTTTCATATAAAAGAGATTGATCCCATTCAGATATGGTATCTATCATTGTTCTGTACTGGTTTTCGTCAGCAGAACCTTCCCGCACTATTGAATAAAAGAGAACGCGCTTTACACCAGTTTTTTCGTCTTCAACGCGAATTGGATAAAGAAACGGCGGAAAAGGGTAGGAACCGTCATTGATTTGGTGCTTTTGCTCGTTGATGCATATCTCGTCACCCTCTTTATAAGGATGGCCGGTGTCGACGAGGCATTCTACATAAGCCTTGAATCTGCCACTTTCACAATAGACATCGACATCTTTGGACTCTTCAAAAGTGAAAACCGGGTTTACAAGAAAAGGATCCTTTAGGTCAACTGTTTTTAAGACAATGTCCCCTTTTTTGAAAATCAAGTTATCTTGTGAATCCATAATTGCTAAGTTCTGCAATCTTCTGTTTTATTGACTTAACCGTTCTTGTAAGTGGGCCAACTTTCGGGTGGTTATTTATAATTGCTAGCAAGCCGCCATCCTCTTGGAGAATTGAACCCAATTCATCAAAAGTGCCAGAAATCTTTTTTACAACAATCTCAGCTATGCCGTAATCCAAGGCCAATTCCGGTCTTAATAAGCCACTTGAGTTATCGAAAAACAGAGCCAATTTTTTCAGACTTCGAAAAGAGATTCCCTTGTGATAAGGCGAGTCAAGCATACAGCGATTCATCTCATCAAGAAGAGCAAATGCCTCTGGCTCTTTCTCTTTAAAGACCTTCGCTGCATTGTCGACGTTTTTTACCACTGCCCCAAACGAGGAAAATGATATCTCTTTGTACGTGCTAGGCGATGATGGCTCCATATCACATAGTTTTTCAAAAGAAGGAGCCGAAAGATTCATAATTATAGCCCTGTCCATTAATCTATCGGAAATCTGTTTGGTAGTCTCGTCGATATTAATCGTTCCGACAAAAAACACATTATCGCCAATAGTAATAGAAGAAGGGTACATATCGTCGTTTTTAACCGTCAGTCCTTCGGCATATAAGCGGAGTGTCCTAGATTTTTCGTTCCTTTCGAGGAGAGACATGAAAGGGGCAAACCAATGCTCAATCTGAGATAAATTCATCTCATCGAACACAATCATGAATATCTTATCTTTCATTTCCTCTGCTTCTTTTAGAAAACTCACCAGCCCAGTCTGCGATTCAATAAATTCTCCACCATATTGTTTATCGGTGCACGGGCGAACATACCCCAAGACATCTTCCGGCTCCAAAAAAGAAGGGCTTATAGGCACAAAAAGCAATGTGCCTCGTTCCTCGCTAAGACCCAATGTTTCGGCATAGACAAGTGGCAACTGAGTCTTGCCGATGCCATTAGGACCGGCGAGAATCACCAGCGGAGATGACTTCATTGCAATATGGAAAAGTTTGATGTCGTCCTCTTCAAAATACAAACTAGCAGATTGAGCATTTCTATTGACGTCGCTAATAAATTTTGGCTCATCAAGATCGCTGTTGCTATCATCGTTCAAAGTATTAAGGTCGGCGTAAATGCCTCCACTAAAACCTTCGTCGTCTGCGGGAAGCGTATAATACCAATCTTTGTTGCCAGAATTGATGTTGGATTTTACTAGTTTGTAAGGCGGCAGCGAGTCATCAGGGCGATACTCCCAAGTGTAGCTATCATCAGAACCGCCTAGGCGCCTTCCGTAACTTACTTTATAAACTTTTTTATCAACGACAACATACGAAAGCGAAGAAAACAACGTTGTCGGATAGTTCTCAAATCGCAAATTTTCTTTGTTTTTGAGCAGTTCAAGGAACTCTTTTTCGCTACCGCGATATCTAGGAATAAACACTTTCTTGCTGTTAAAATTGGCAAATACTTGTGTAATCTCTTGAGGTTTGGAGCACAAAACGGCATTGAGTTTCATCTTATCGCCATTTTTTGGGGTAGCTAATTCAATGCGGTAGAAGAACACTTTATCTTTAAAAGCTTCTCGTAGGTACTCGTATCTAACGTCATCGCTCAATGACGAGAAAATAGATCCAATCCCTTCGGGCAAAAAAAGATTTGTTTGGCTGGTATTTCTTAAGAATAAAAGAGAGGATGAAAAATCGCCTCGATAATCTATAACTGTCTCGAGTTTTTCTCGCAAGTCAATACTTACGTCGCCAAAAATCGATGATATCGGATGAACCACCAAAAAACCATCTCGTAGTCTTATTCTATTGACTACGCCCATTAAGACACGATCTTGCAGATCGTCTAACACCCTATCATCGAGCCCGTCATTTATATGATCGGCATTTTCTGTTTGCAATGGTAATGCGCCATTTTGGGCGGTCTGTTTAAGGGTTTCATTTTCTGCTATAACTTTTTTGTTTTCTTCTTTCGCATCCGCCAATTCTTTTCTTATTCTCTGGAGCGTGCTTTCCGAGCTTTCATATTTGTTTTCCAATTTTATATACTCAGGATCGCTTTTAACCCCGCCCTTCAGACGTTTATTGTCTTCCACGGCCTTATCGTATAGCTGTCTAAGCTCTTCGTATTTAGCCTGAATATCGTCTCTTGCTCTTTTGCTATCTTCAGCTTCCTTTTTTAGTTTTATAGACTCTTTTCTTGCTTCGGAGATATCAATAGAAATGCCTTCCAAAAGCAAAAACTTGTCACATAGTTTCCTTTTTTGAGGCCTTTGGTCTTCAAGGAAAAGGATCATTTGTTCTTCATCAAAAGATCCATTTTTTAAATCGCTGGCAAGCTGGGAACTAAAAAGAGAAGATAAAAGTTTGGCATTCAACTCCTCGAGAGATCCTTCTCCGAGATCATCTAATATATTCTTTAGGAAAGGCTTCCCAAGTTGTTTCTTACCGCTAATAAAAGCATATTGAAACATCTTTTTCTTTGCTGCGTTTAGAAGCGGTTCAATCTCTTTCCTCTTGGCTTTTCCAAAGGAAAAAATTACGTTATTCTCTTCTAAAAGAAGTTGTAGATAAAGATCCTTATTTTCATCAGAAAGTTGGTAGTAATTAGATAAAGAAATGCTTGCAGACATGAAAACCTCGCTGATAATGCTTTTTCTATATTAGCATTGAAGTTTTTTCGTTCAACATATTTATTAATTTTGTTCGTAAAGAATGATTTTTCGTTTCTAAAGCGTATCCAATTTTAAAGCTTGTTGTATTTATCCGCTTTACCTTTAGCTTTCTCAACTGGGTACTTCTTTTCCGTTTTCTCGATCTTGGACATGATTATCTCTTTTGGATCAACGCCCAAAACCATAGCCATCTGGAAGCAATAATTCATGACATCCGCGAGCTCTTCGGAAACGTCTTGAAGGTTATAGTTCTTCTCGTCCCACTGAAAGCATTCGAGAAGTTCCCCTGCTTCAATGGCGATTGATTTCGCAAGATTAGCAGGAGAATGGAATTGGTCCCAATCCCTTGCTTTGTTAAACGCATCAATTCTCTCTTCGATTTCTTTAATGGAGTCCATGATTATTCGCCTCCCTTAACCATTTTCTTAATATATTCGCGTAACGCCGAATCTTCCGCGTAGATGTAGCAACCCTTCTGACCGCGAGAAAGAAGGACTTTGTATGTGTTTCTAATCAACTGATCGGCTAGTCTTGCGTCTTTGCAGCCTCTGATACCAGAGGATTTGTCATCTTTTGAGACGGCCTCTTTATCAGTCATGACATGGCCATCTCTGTAGACCAAGTCTTTACCAATGATGACACCGACATAATCAAACTCCATGCCTTGAGCGGTATGGATGCAGCCAATCTCCTCGAAAGATTCTGGCAAGATTGACCATAAGGTGGAATTCTTTTCCAAGTTCCATTTGGCCTTGAAGCCTTTGTCTAACATTACGTCCCATTCGCCCCTGCGGTTCTTGACGTTCCAGTCATAGCAATATCCAGCGACCATTCTCGCCTTGTTATTGATTTCATTCTTTTCTCTTAGGGCATCCCTCATCTCGTTCGGGTCATCATAGACGCGTAAATCAAAGCCTTCGTAATCCAAATCCGGATTCGCGGTCCTCCTAATCTCTAAGAGATTATCCAAGAAGGAGATATAGGCATCGCTGCCATTGCAACGGAACTGAGAACTTAAAACCAAATCTTCGCCGAAGAGAATGTTTTCTTCTTTGACGCCCAATTTCCTGGCCCATTCGCAAATGCCATCGATAGAACCAATGTCCTTCGTGGTGATTCTTTGGGATTCATCAATAAAGAAGATGGTGAGCTTAGACGCGGCAATGCATTCTTTAATCTGGTTCTCACCGCCCCAGTCGCCATACATATTCTTAACAAGACGATGGGCTTCATCGACGATCAAGCAGTCATAGAAATCCTTCGGCAAAGCGTGTAGCCCGAATGGAGAGCGGAAAAGTTCCTTGATCTGAAGTTCTTTGCTAATTGAGTCTTTGGACAAAAGCTTTAGGTAGCAATCGCGAGGCGCACTGTTTTTAGTGACATAAGCGGCCGTTCCAGGCAAATGAAGCTTCGTGCCATGGGTGAATTCGTATAGAAGGTTGACCGCCAGAACGGACTTACCGGTGCCAGGTCCGCCTTGAATGATAAGGACGCGCTTCTCCTCATCCCTTTCGCAATCGGCAAACGCCTTGATGCATTTATCGTAGATGGTGATTTGCTCATCCATCAGTTGGAAGTCTTTATTGCCCCTTAAAAGGCTAGCGAGGCAATCCTGCAAAGCCTTGGCTGGTTTGATCCTCCCGTTATCGATCTCGTATAAAAGGTCGCCTCTTGGGCTTTTCTTGCTAATTTTGGACGCTATAAAAGATCTAAGTTTCTGGAGATCGTGCTTCAAAAATAACGGGGCTTGCTTGATCCATGGAGCATAAATCGGATCTTCCAAAACCCCGCGGTCCTCCTCCCTGAAGTTATGGCAAAACGCGCACGGGAGCAGATGCAAATGCGGGTCGGCGGCGGCCTCCGCGTAATTCATGATATGGACTTTGTATGAATAGGCCTGATATGACGGATGGGCCACGTTTCTTTCCTTTTGCCCCACGAAGGTGCGTACGCTGTGTCTTTCTATATCGTTGACCTTCTCCGCGGTGGTCCACTGCTTGAGCTCGATGATAATGATATTGTCTTCTCCGGCCTCATCGCGCCCGCTGATGATGAAATCTACGCGCTTCGACGTAAGCGGAACCTGATACTCAATTGATATTTCGCAATCATCCGGAATCGCTGGATGCTGAAGGGCGAGTTCCATGAACTGCATGGAATTGTTCCACGCATTGTATTCGGCCTCGTTGCCGTCGTGGATGCCTCTCTCGCTTAGAGCCCTCTTGATGGCATCGGCGATATTACCATTGATAACATCCGCGTCAAAGCCGGCTTTCGTCGCATGATAAACGATCATCTTAAGTACCTATCCTTAAGATTGAATGTTATATAGTTGTTATATTTCGGTCAACGAAAAACAACCGAATGAACGGCCGCTTTCTGGCAACCATCAATGAGTATGAGTCACGATCGCAGACGCGATTTCGTATATCTCCTCATCGCTTAAGACCGCTGGGAGCTTAAGGCAGATATTCGGGAACGCCATCGCGGACATCGCATGCTTGGACATAACGTTACTGAAGTCCGCGTTAGTGAAGAAGACGACGTTCTTTTGCTCGTGGACCGGATAGACGAGCGAAGAGAAGGAATCAATGAATTCCTGGTTGTAGAGAGAAGGAGAAGTGAAGATTTCTTTTTCGTTCCTCGGGGTGATGCGAACCCATTCTTCGTTTTCATCCGTGCCGAGATACTTCCCAGGCGCGCCTAAGGTAGAAATGAAGAAGATTCCGCGACGGGAAACATAGATATGGTCGATATCGCGTCCATCAGAGAGGATGACGTTATCGAAAAGATAACCGCCGTCGTGGTCCATGAACCTTTGGATCATTGTCGAGGCGATATATTCTCCATGCGACTTAGGGCCATCGGCCCACCTTTTGCAGTTGCCTTTATTCTTCTTGCTACTAGGGAGGCGAGAATCAAAGACGAAACGGAATAAGAGCAAACCTAGAAAACTCATATAGACATTATCTCACCAACAAGAACAGGGAAAAGGCAATAAATAATACCGATGCGCCACATTGGGCAAGAAAACTAAAAAAATAATTGTATCTGAACACTCATTTGTTCATACTATTCGGCGGAGTAAAAAACTATGAAAAAAGTAATCAAGATTTTAGGCATCACGTTCATGTCTTTGATGATTGCCGCTTTCACGATCGAATTTTTCGGCGACGTGCAGGCCCTTGGACAAGTCAGCGAGTTAGAGGAAGGGGCGCTTCTCAAGGAATTAACCCCGCTCTTCTGGACCTATATCCTCATGTCCGTCGTCGTCATCACCCTCGGCATCATAGGCATCGTCAAAACCGCACGCAGCCTCAGCGAGAACAACGCCTTTGGCTTCTCGGCCGCCTCAATGATGACCTTAAGCCTTTTCTTCATCATCGGCCTCATCCAGACCTACGCAATCACCACCGATTACGTTGAAAAGGTCTCTACCGAACGCGCACCAGTAGATGGCCCTGCCTTCCCGTATTTGCCTGTGCTCATTCTCGTCGGAATATTAGTCGTTCTTCTCATCTCCTTATGCTATGACTATCGCAAAAAAGGCCTTGTTAAGAGCGTTCTCTCCGCCGTCGGCTATTCCTTGTTGCTCATCTTCTTTACCATGAGCATGTCGTCCACGTCCAGCGTCATCAAAGCGTCCCCTCTAACGACGCTCCTCTACTACTCCATGATTCTCGGTTTCATCGCCATGTCCATCATCGGGATCATTGATTCCAGCAAAGAGCAGTCTCCAATTCCGGCCAAAGCCGTTGAAGGCGGCGAGGGCGCTGACAATTCCTCCGACATCGCATCCAAGCTCAAAACGCTCAAAGAGCTCCACGAAAACGGTCTAATCAGCGACGAAGACTACAAAGCTAAGATGAGCAAATACGTCGAGTTGCTATAAAGCGTTTCATTCAAAGAGGCCCAAGCGCCTCTTTTTTTGTTCCCTTTTTCACCTATTCATCTTAGATGTTCGCAAAAATGACCATAAGGAAAACGCATAATTTGACTTCTCCATCGAATTAGTGAACGTGAATAATTAAAAATATGAAAGCAAAACATATCATTGGAATAATTCTCTATTCCCTGGAAGCCCTATTCTTCCTTCTAATCCTAATAGGTTCCCCAAGTGCGATGTCGATAATCGACGCCGCTATGGCGGGCAATCACTCCGACAATCCTGCGGTAAATGCGGCCTACACTTTACTGAAAACCGCACTCGTTGCCATTCTCATCTATGGCCTCTTCGGTATTGTGTTAGCCATCATTGGCATCATCTTCTCTGCTAAGAAAAAGAGTGGGAACAGCATCCTTAATATCTTGGCCCTCCTCCTCACCGGCTACTCAATCGTTCTAACAGTTTCTGGCGTCGCCACGATCAGCTTAGCCAATGACCTTGGCTCCGAAGCCGTCAACATGCCGCTCGTCTACTTCCGTTTGGCCATTATCGCAATCAGCGGCGTTCTCCCAATCGTGTCTATGTTCATGGATTACGCCACGAGCAGAGCCGCCAAGTGCTCAACGCTTATCGTTGGATCGGCTCTCACCCTCGTCTTGATGTTAACCGGCGAAACAACCAATTCCAGCGCCTCGCTCATCTTCTTGTTGGTGATTGGTCAACTGACCCTTGCAATCCTCTACCTCGTCTCTAAAGACGAAGACGCCTTTCAAAATGCATCGGTAAACAACCTCGACGAAGAAAGCGCGGCGGACGCGCTAACCGCTTTAACCGAACTCCAGGAAGATCTTAATTCCGGCCGCATCAGCGACGCGGAATTCGATGAACTGCGCAAACAATACATCGATAAGTTATAAAGGAGGGAGCACCTATGAATAAAAAACAAATTTGCGCGTTAATCCTCTACGTGCTCGAAACAATCCTCTACTTCATTGTCTTTCTTGGTTGCGGAGCCTTATTAGGCGCCATCGCAATCGCGAAAGAACAAGCCAATGGTGATGCCGGCAAATTAGCGCTCATCGCCATCACTGAAGGAACCTTTGTCAGCACGATGATCTATGCTTTCGTTGCTATGATGTCCGCGGCTATCGGCATTATCCTCGCGGCAAAGAAGCAAAACGGTCAGAAGATCCTAAATGTTATTGCCATCATCGCCGGAAGTTATCTCCTCACCGCGCTCATCGTCGCTTTCATAGTCTTGGGCCACATCGAAGAGCTTGGTGTGGATTACAACAAGGTGGGGCAAATAAACAGGTTTATCATTATCATCGCTTCCATAATCATGCTAGTCGCTTCCATATTCATTCGTTACGAAAAGCACAGAGTCCTCAAATGCGTCTTTATGATCATCCCCATCGGCGTCACGTTTATCCTCCAAATCACCAGCTCAGGAGAAAATAGCTCCTCTGCTTTCTTCATGGCCTTATTAACCCTTGGGCAATTAATCTTGGCCATCATGTATCTCGCATCCAAAGACGAAGAATGCGGGACTGATGTCTCCCTTGATGGCAAACTTGATCCAGTCGCCGAACTCAAAAGGCTCGAAAGCTATCTCGAATCTGGTTATATCTCCCAGGAAGAATACGAGCAGGCCCGTCAGAAATACATCGATAAGCTATAAAGTTTTAAAGTAAACAAGGAGGGATAAGATGGCATTTAAACCCGAAAGACATAGCACCAGTTATCTCCCCAACCCCATGAAGGACCGTTACTACGTTGAATACGAAGGCAAACCGCATAACTGGGAGCCATCGGAAAAACTAGAGGAGCGGGAACGCTTCGAATCCTCCGAAAAGACGATCAAAGAGAAGGGGATCAAAACCTTCTTCAAACGGCTATTCAAACGTAAATAGAACAATCAAAACCACAAAACGGAGGCGATATGTCTCCGTTTTTTCTTATCGTGACAAAAATAGAACCAGTGCTTACTAATCATAGTAACCACCGCATCAGGTGCGTATAATTCAGAGGTATGGAAAATAAAACTTGCCCTATTTGTGGTAACCCAACCCGCGTTTACATGGGCAACGCAAGAAAAGATGGACTTTGCGGTTACCACGCCGACCTTTTAAAAGCGGAAAAGATCGTATTAAAAGACGGCGTTTACGTTTACACTAACACCGGCTTGCCAGTCGGCGCTAAAAAGGAGGCTTCCACTCCAAAAGCAGCCGAGCAGAAAGCGCCTGAGGCGAAAGCGGCCACTGGAATTTGCCCTATCTGCGGCAAAGCTGCCAAACCAGGCGAGATTTGCCTTAACGATTATCGCGAGGCCAAAGATTTAGCGGTCGATCTCATCAAACAGAACAAAGACCAGAGAAAGCTTGTCGTCTATTACCGCAATCTCCGCCGCAACATGTATCAGATGTATAGCGAAGACATCTTGCGCGAGAACGCTGTGAAACTCGTCGGCATCGCCATCGCATTAAGAGACGGCTTCCACTACGACATCTACTTCAAGACCGTTTACGAAGACGTCGCCAAGATCATGGAAAGCCACCGTAAGAAGAAGCCAAACGAATCCCAGGTTGCCAAAGCCATGGATGAGCAAGGCGGACAGGTCTTCACCTCCACCGACGGCCACGTCCTCGATTCTCCGGGCGAACAGACCATCGACGAAATTCTCTTCGAATTACAGAGAGACCCAGCCTTATTAAAGAAGAACATCATCACCTACCATATCCCGCATTACGATTTAGAGCAGGTTGTGGAGCGTGGAATGAATGCCGACTTCTACGTTGGCTTCCCACTTAAGCAAATCAACGACTTCTACGTCGAGTATTGGGGAGTCAAGAATGACGCCAAATACGAGAAGAACAAGGCCGAGAAGATTGCTTTGTATCAATCCAACGGCTTACCACTCCTCGGCATCGAATCCGATGAAACCAAGAACCTCCCAGTCTTAAGACAGAGAATCAAAGACTTCATCATCGACCAATTCAACAAATAAGCTAAAGGCTCCATCGGGTAAACCAATGGAGCTTTTTTCATGCACGAAAAAGGGAGACGGTTGTCCGTCTCCCTTTATTAATAAGATAAGGTTTATTCCGCTTTCGCAGGAGCGTTCTCGGCTGGGGCTTTACCCTCTTCCTTCACGTCCTTAGCTTCGACTTCTTGCACAGGGGCAACGCCAAGTCTCTGTCTTCTACGGAGGGCTCTCTCTTCGTCGCGGTCGCCGCTTCTAGCATAGGCGGTTAAGCCGATGACGGCAACGAGCGCGCCAACGAGGAGAAGGATGACGCCCCACCAGCGATAGCCGATGTGGGACCAATTGACTAACCAAGCCTTCTCGCTGATGGAAACCCAGTTCTCACTGTCTTTGCCTGGGTAATGGCTACCGATAAGGCCAAAGATAATGAAGGTGATTCCAACAAGCGCGATAAAGGCGGCGATCGCATAAACGGTGATTTCGCCTTTGGCTAATTTCTTGCTTTTCTTCTCTTCCATACGTGCACTCCTAAAAACGGATAAAACGACAAACTACTTTATTAATGATGAATTAGGCTTTTGGTAAGCCGGTCTTTGGGTCGATTTCGCCCATGGTGAGTGGAGCATCGACACCGCCTTCAGCGGCCTTTGGGGCTTCTTCAGCCTTTGGAGCTTCAGCTTTTGGGGCTTCTGGCTGGGCTTCGGCATTCTTCGCGTCGGCCTGAGCCTGGGCAACTAAAGCCTGCATGGCTGGGACGTAAAGGGTGCGGAAAGCTTCTTCGGTGACACGGACATAGTCGCCGATGGAGTTCTGGACGGCGCGGATCGCATCTGGGAAGCGTTCGCCCTGTTTGAGATCACGACGGCCGGTGACATTTTCCATGAAGGCATTGACCTTGTCTTCGACGCCTTCCTTATAGTCAAGCTGGGTGACGTGGCCATTGGCCTTAACGAAATTGAGATGGTTGATGACGGTCTGGATGTCCTGTCCGATGAAGTTGGACGCGGCGCTTGGTTTGCCACCGTTATCCTGCATCGCCTTGTTGAAGTCGTTGAATAAGAGAACGAGGTCGTTGGTAAGGCAAAGGGTGACGACGCCACGATACATTCTCTCGTCGGCCTTATAGAGGGCTTCCATATCAGCAACGTCGATGGACTTGGTGTGAGCGTCATTGATGATGCCCGCGACCATGGAAGCGACGGCTTCGTGGATTGGGAGGATGTACTTATACATCTTGAGGTGCTGAGCGTGGTCAACACGTAAACCATCATCCGCTAATTTGAGGATGGTGCTGGAATCGCCATAGACTTCGTCGTAGAACTCGCGGATCTGCTTTTCGAGGTTCGCGCCATTCTCGCCGGAATGATCGATGATGTCCTTTAATGGGGTGTGCTCATTGACTTCAATGAGGACGGAGCGTTTCTTTTCCTTGAAGAGGTTCGCATCATAGGCGTCCTTCTTAAGGCAGTACTCCAAGGTGTCCCTGACAGCCACGTTATAGTGGATGAGGGTGGCCAAAACTTCGCTGGTTTTGTTCATAGTTTCTTTTTCTTCTTTCTTCGGCTGCTTTTGCTATCCGCCGATGGGTATAGCACTTTTTCTAATTCATCGAAACGCTTGATCGTGTATTTGGCTTTTGCCCTAACCGAAGCTGGGCCATGGGCCATACAGTAGCTGCGTTCCTGGAATTCAGCGAACATTGAGATATCGTTGCCGGAATCGCCGACAACTAAAACATTATCGTGGCTAATATGGTTGTAATCAAGATAAAACGATAAGCCAGAGGACTTAGTGCACCCCTTAGGGGTGATTTCGATGATTTCATTGGACCAGCACCACTCATAATCAGGGTATTTGGCCTTAAGTTCCTCGGTGACTCTTTCCGCTTTGGCTTTGCCTTTTTTGCCCCAGCCGATGAAGACCATCATTTTGTAGACATTATCGTTGGCCAAGACCCAATTGTATCTCTTGGTATTGCAGACAAATCTATCGCCTAAACGGAACTGGCTATAGAGGTAGCACTTGAAGATGATTGATTCCTTCTTCTGGGGGACGACGAGGTTATGCTTCTCGCTGCAGGCCATGCAAAGCATCGGCTTGTAGTCCCTTTCGATCTCCTCCATAAGGGAGACGAGCTTCTCGGATTCGAAATGCTCTTCTTTGATGAGCTCGCCATTAGAGAATACGAGCGAGCCATTGCAGCCGATCATATCGACCCCGCCGCCGAGCTTCTTATTCAGCTTCTTGTAGAGATGCTTATTCCTCGAGGTGACGAAAAGAAGATGTCCCCCGTCGGCGATGAAGCGCTTGGAAAAGATGGTATAGCTTTTATCCAACAGCCTGAAGCGGTGTTTCGGATAAAGATAAGTACCGTCAAGGTCGGTGGCTATTAAAGTGTCCTTAATCTCGGCCATGCTCGTTTGTTTCCCTTTTGTAGGTGCCTATTGTATGACTTTTGTTACAAACAAAAAAGCAATACATCTCGGAAATGCACCTATTTTTATCCATTTATAGATAAATTCGATGCTTTTTTAATACGTGAGGCTCAGGTTTAAGGCAATGAAAAAGGGCCGCCTAATGGCAGCCCCCTTGATTAAGTTAGTACTTATTTAAGTTTGTTTTCGGCCTGGATGACGCCATAACCGCCTTCAAGACGCTTATAGGCGACGGAGACCTGATCATCCTCGCTATCGAGGTACATGAAGAAGGTATGTCCTAAGGCTTCCATGCGGGTGATGGCTTCATCGAGAGTCATCGGTTCGAGGTAGATGGATTTGGTTCTGACGACTTCTTCGTCTTCCTCCTCCTCAAGCTGCTCCTCGAGATTTTCGAACACGACCGAACGGCCAAGGCCCATAGCGGCCTTGCTTCTATCCATACGGGTCTTGAGTTTCCTCATCTGACCCTCGAGTTTATCGATGGCGAAATCAACTGCGGCATAGAGATCGTTATCTCTAACTTCTGCGCGGAAATCCATCTGCTTAGTGAAGATGGTGACCTCCACTTTTGCGCCTACCTTGTAGGCTCGCACAACGGCGCGGCAAAGAACACTATCGTCAATCACGAAGTACTTATCCATGCGGGAGAGTTTCTCCTCCAACACGGCTTTGATTGCATCCGTGACCTCGATGTTCTTGCCAATTATCTGGTATTTCATCGGCTGCGTCCTCCTTTCAGGACTGATGTTATACCTTTATTGTAGCCAAGAAAAAGTAAAGATAAAGTCTTGACCGTAAGCGGTTTCATGGTAAGAATAATAGGTGTGAGAAACATCTAGGCCCAGAAGGGCATTTTTTATTGCCTTTTTTAGTCTCGTTTAGGAAGGAAATCCAACTTTAATCCTGGCTAAGACCCACGAAAAACAAGTTCCGAGGCCGCGACCGGCCTATCGGGTCATAATCGCTTTTTTTGTGTGGGCACACACTTTTGTCGATTAGTTTCTATCATAATGCGCCTTTTTGTGCATCTCAAATCGCTTTTTTTGTGTGGGCACACACTTTTTGCGATTTTAAAAGCCCGGCAGTTGCCGGGCCTTAATCTCAATAATTACTTGCAGGAAGCGAAGAACGCCTTAAGTTCCTCTACTTTATCTAACCTTTCCCACGGAAGGTCTAAATCCGGCCTTCCGAACGCGCCGTAATTGGCGACGTCTTGATATCTCCACGTCGGTTTGGTTAAGCCGAAGTTAGAGATAATTGCGCCCGGCCTGGCGTCGAAGACCTTCGCGATGGCTTCCAAGATAACCTCATCTGAATACTTGGCGGTATGGAAGGTAGATAAGCCGATGGACATCGGTTTGGCGACGCCGATCGCGTAAGAGAGCTGGACCTCAAGCCTATCCGCCGCTCCCGCGGCGACTAAGTTCTTGGCCATATATCTCGCATAATAAGAAGCGGAACGGTCAACCTTGGATGGGTCCTTGCCAGAGAAGGCTCCACCACCATGACGGGAAGCGCCGCCATAGGTATCGACGATAAGCTTGCGCCCGGTTAAGCCGGTATCGCCCTCTGGTCCGCCGATAACGAAACGTCCAGTCGGATTCACGAGGAAGGCGAAATCGTCATTTAAGCCGAAGCTCTTGGCGACTTTCTTCATGATGTTCTCGTGCACATAGGCGCGGAAGGCATCCAAATCGACATCCGGATCATGCTGGATGGACATGAGGATATTGTCGATTTTGTAATGCTTTGGGTCGGTGTAGTCGATGGTGACCTGGGACTTCATATCCGGACGGGCGCCTTTGAAGGAACCCTCCTTACGGAGCTGGGTCGCATAACGGACAAGCTTCTGGGCAATGGAGATGGCAAGAGGCATATAGCCTTCGGTCTCCGTGGTCGCATAACCAAACATAATGCCCTGGTCGCCCGCGCCCTGTTCTAAGATGTCGCCCCTATCGACGCCCATCGCGATGTCGCCGGATTGCTCCTTAACGCGGACATCGATCTTGCAGGTGTCGGCCCCGATGCCAAGTTCTTTGGAGGTATAGCCGATCTCCCTTAAAACGTTTCTCGCAATCTTCTCATAATCGACTTTCGCGTTCGTGGTGATCTCGCCGCCGATAAGAACGTATTCGGTGGTCGCGAAGACCTCGCAGGCCACGTGGCTATGGCTGTCTCCCTTTAAGCAAGCGTCAAGAATCGCGTCGGCGATCTGGTCGCAGACTTTGTCTGGATGGCCTTCGGAAACGGCTTCAGACGTGAATAAAACCTTTTGTTTCATGTACATATCTCCTCTAGAGACAGAAAAGGCACCTCCCACATGGGGAGGCGCCTATAAAGACGTCATACCCTCGGACATCGTTCCCCGGTGGGAAGGGGCTGGCAACGAGCACTTACCATTGGTTCCAATGGAGTTGCTAGGGCCCTGTAACGTCGCCTTGACGGCCCTTTCTGGATGTCCGACCTTTTCGGTCGTGCGTAAATCATAGTCGCTCCTATTCTCCAATGCAAGGGAAAAGAATCCGCTCCTTCTTTTAAGAAGGAAACTCAAGAAAAAACCTTTTTTGCGGTATTTAAAAAACCTTTTTTGCGGTATTTTGCCGACCTTTTTTGCGGCATTTTAAAAACCTTTTTTGCGATAAAAGCCAAAAAGAGCAAGAAAAAATGGACAGGTCGCCCCATCCATTTCATGGTTTTTAGATGCCTTTTTCGGCTTTGATTTTCTTTAGGCCTTGCGCAAGCTGATCCGGGCAAGAGGTGCCGTTACGGCACTGAATGCCGTCTAACCTCCTGATCGCCTCATCGATCTTCATGCCGGCGATAAGCGCGGCGACGCCTTGGGTGTTGCCTCTGCATCCTCCGACGAATTCAACCTTCGCGACGATGTCGCCTTCGATGGTGATCTTGATGAGCCTGGAGCAGACGTTCTGCGGTCTATATTCGAATGTCTCGGCCATTATTCGTGATGATGATGGCCACAGCAGCATTCGCCTTCGCCTTCACCCTCGCCGCAGCAGCATTCGCCTTCGTGGCAATGATGGTCTTCGAACATGACGAGCTGGCCATAGACTTCGCCAAAGGCGGCGGCAGCGTTGCATTCATCGGTGTCGATGTGCATCGCAAGGGCGTATTTCGGAGAGACGCGGACGACGGTGTCGCAGAAGATGGTAGCTCTGCCTTCACCACCGACCATGACGGCGACGATGTCACCATTCTTGACGCCGAAGCCTTCGGCGTCCTCTGGGGTCATGTGGATATGACGCTTGGCGATGATGACGCCTTCTTCGAGGTCGACTTCGCCGGCTGGGCCCTTAAGGGTGCACTTGCCGGAACCAGCGATATCGCCGGATTCGCGAACCGGGGCGGTTAAGCCGAGGTTACGGGCATCGGTGTAGCTGACTTCGACCTGGTTGTGGTCGCGGACTGGACCGAGGATGGATAATGCGGCGCTTGGACGTGGGCCGTTTGGATCTTTCTTGTTGTAGCCGATGACGGTGACTTTATCAGTGGAGGCGAACTGGCCTGGCTGAGAAAGCATCTTACGGACTTCGAGCTGATGACCAGCACCGAAGAGGACTTCGAGGGTCTCCTGAGTGACGTGGACGTGACGGGCGGAGGTCTCGACTAAGATTTTGTTTTCCATGTTGTGTGAATTGATTTCTCCTGTAATGACTGGGCTATTATATCCCCCTTAAGGGGAAGGTTGTAAACTTTTGCGTTTTTTATCTATCTTCTTTGATAAGAAGAGGCTAGACTTAGGCGCATGAAAGAGTTTGACGAAAAAGAAACCGAAATCGAAACCGGCCCTGAAGAGGAAGAAGAGGAAGAACATAAGCTAACCCAAGAAGACCTTGAAGAGCTTATAGAAGCGAAGGACGTAAAAGCCATTCGCGAGATTTTCGTTACGGTCCCGGACATCGATATCGCTGAGGCGGCCGATAACCTCTCCTCCAAAGACCTTATTTGGGTCTTCCGCGCGGTTGAGAGCAAATACACCGCCGGTTTCTTCTCCGAACTCGACCAAGACGCCCAAGAGAACCTTGTTAAGGCCATGACCGACAAGGAACTTATCCAGGTCATCAATGAGCAGTCCGTCGACGATGTCACCGACTCGGTCGGCGAGATGCCTGCCAACTTAGCGGCCCGTGTCTTAAGCGCGGCCTCCAAGGACATGCGCGATGACATCAATAGGTTGCTCCGTTATAAGGATCAGACCGCCGGCGCCATCATGACCACCGAGTATTTGGAGTTCAAGGACACCACTTACGTCGATGATGCAATCGAAACCATCAGGAAACGCGGCAAAGACGCGGAAACCATTTATACCTTATTCGTCAAAGACAAGAACCGCGACTTTGTCGGTACGGTCGACTTAGATGACCTTATCTTCGCCAAGAAGGATCAAAGGTTACGCGACATCATGAATCAGGACGTCGTCTCCGTCACCACCTCCACCGACCAGGAAGAGGTTGGTCAGATGTTCCGTCGTTACGACTTAAACGCCTTGGCGGTCTTAAACGATGACGACAAGCTCGTCGGTATCATCACCATCGACGACGCGGTCGACGTCATGACCGAGGAGTCCACCGAGGATATCGCGAAGATGAATGCGGTCGTCCCATCGGATGAGCCGTATCTCGACACCACCGTCTGGAGCACTGCTAAGAAATGCTTCCCATGGCTTATCGTCTTATTGGTCCTTGGCACCTTCTCCTCGATGATCCTTTCCGTCTTCCAGGATAAGATCTCCACTCTCGCCATCCTCGCGGCCTTCGAATTCGAGCCAAAAGATTACTTCAAAGTCGTTTGGAAGGAAGTCCGTTCGGCCATGATTGTTGCCGCGATTGTCGCTTCCTTCGCCTTCATCTGGTTTACGATGGAGCAATATACCGGCATCGTCGCCAACACGATCGAGAATGAAGCGATGGGCTTATCCCCAGACGTCATCCCGACCATCTGGAATGGCGAATGCTGGAGCCCAATCTTCTTCGGTGAAGTCATGAAGATCTCCGCCACCGTCGCCGGAACCTTATTCATCGGCATGGTTGCCTCCAAGTTCGTCGGCACCTCCCTCACCGTTGGGGCGGCCGCCATCAAAAAGGACCCTGCGTTGCTGGCTCAGCCAATCCTTACGACGATCATGGATATCACGTCGCTTCTCATCTATTTTGCTATCTGTATCACAGTATTCCCGCAGCTTCGTTAAATTTCTCTTGCGGAGCGAAATATCACTCAATATAATAGCAAACGCCGCGGGAATGGCGGAATGGTAGACGCGTACGTTTGAGGGGCGTATGGGGAGACCCGTGTGAGTTCAACTCTCATTTCCCGCACCAATTGAAAATTAGCCTTGGTTCGCCAAGGCTTTTTTCGTACCTTGCCGACTATTTGGTCCCAAACTTTTTTAGAAATTTTGTTGGTCTGACGTTCACCACCAAAAATTTGTCGTATCATTTGATACAGATGAGCGAACCGCGTAATATTATAGAGGTCATAGATTTCCTCAGGACCTTGCACAAACCGTCTGAATTCGATTTCTCTAGGGCGAACTTGAAACCCAATAAAGAGAAGAGATTCATGGCTTTTATCCATTCCCTCCATATGAGTCCAAGTGAGGCGATAAGGATAATTACCCATCTGACGAAAGAGGAGTTTGTTAAGGGCCCATCCCCAGCGAATATGACCGAACGCACACCATTCGACTTGGTGATGACCAAAGACCGCTGGATATTCAAACACAACCACATCTATGACGAGGTCGGCCACAGGGTGACGATCGTCATCTACATCAAAATAATCATCAACGATCTTAATCAGCGCTTAGTGGTTGTCGAATCGTTCCACCAAGACATGTAAGGGGAAAGAAAAATGAAGAAAGACACCATATTTTGCAGCATCTGCATGAAAGACGTGCCTGTCAAAAGAGAGATTCGCGAGGAAGATATCAAAGTGCGTGGTATCCCCGTGCACGTCCGCCTAACTTACATCGTGGACCCAGCAGGACACGAACTTTTCGACTACGACATCGAAACGGCGAACTTCGGCATAATCGATACCGCCTACCGCAAAGCCATCGGATTCCTTACGCGTCAGGAAATCAGGAATATTAGAGCTAAATACGGTCTATCCGCCGAACTTTTCTCCAAAGCGTTGGGCATGGGTCTAAAATCGATCACTAGATTGGAAAACGACTTCGTCCAAAGCCGCGAGACTAACAGTTTGCTTCGCCTCGTACAAAAACCGGAGAACTTCTTGGAAATAATCAATTTCAACAGGTCTAAATTAACCGAGAAAGAATACCAGAGGTGCCTTAACGGCTATTACAAAGCCAATCCAATAACCTTCGGTGATAATGACCTCTACCAAGATTGGTATGAAGGAATCACCCAATTACTCGGCAAAAACCTCGTGGAGATTTGGGGCAAAGACGAGAAACGTTACTTAGACGGAGTTAGCTACTCCACCTTCTATCCTTATGTCAGCACCATCTAGCTACGCTTTTAAGCGATCGATGTTAAAAACGCCTTGGTTCGCCAAGGCTTTTTCATGCCCAAAGATAGCGAAATCGTGCTAGACTAACGCCCGTTATGGCGTTACTGGAACTTACCGACATCGAATTCAACTATAGCGACAGAGAATTATACAAATCCGCCTCTTTGAAGCTTAACGTGGGCGAGCACGCGGTTTTAGTCGGCGCCAACGGAGTCGGTAAGTCCACCCTTCTTTCTTTAGCGGTCGGCGACTTACGTCCTGATAAAGGCAAAGTCAGTTGGGAACCACACGTCACCTACTCCTACTTAGACCAGCAGCTTAAAGTCAAACAGGATATGCCGCTTGAGCAATATCTCTATGGCGTTTACGAAGAACTCTTCCAGAAAGAACGCCGCATGGAGGAACTCTACGAAGAGGCGGCCTTAGGGAATGATGGCTACGAGAAACTACTAGACAAAGCCATGAAGATTGGGGATTACCTCAATGAGAATGGTTTCTATGCCCTCCAAGAGAAAGTAGGCCGCTTAAGCGATGGCTTAGGTTTAGGCAAAGAGAAGCTTAGACAGCCTCTCCATGAGCTTTCCAGCGGGGAACGCGAGAAGGCTTACCTTTGCAAGATGCTGCTCGAAGAGCATGACGTCCTCCTTATGGACGAGCCGACCAACTTCTTAGACCAGTTCCAGGTCGCTTGGCTCGAGAATTATCTAAATTCCTACCCAAAGGCTTTCCTAGTCGTCAGCCACGACGAAGCCTTCTTGGAGAAGATCGCCCAAGTCGTCTTCTGCTTAGAGAACGGCGTGATCACGAGATACAAGGGCACCTTTGGGGAATATCTCCTCCAGCACGAACTCGACAAAGAGCAATACAAGAAGAACTACGAAGCCCAGCAGCGATACATCAAGAAGGAAGAACAATTCATCGCCGCGCATATCGTCAGGGCCACCAGCGCCAAAGCGGCGAAAAGCCACCGCGCGAGATTAGCCCATCTCGAGGTCATGGACGCGCCGTCAAAAGACGAAGGCAATGTCCACTTCAACTTCCCGTTTACCAAGGACGTTGGACAGAAGCCTCTAGAGGTCAATGAGTTGGTCATCGGCTACGATAAACCGCTACTTTCCCCGATCTCTTTCTTGCTTAAGAAAGGCGAGAAGATTGCCATTCTAGGTCAAAACGGCGTTGGCAAATCAACCTTCATCAAGACCATCTTGGGGCAGATTCCTTCTTTAGGCGGCTCCTACAAATGGCTTGATGGCATTGAGCTTAACTACTATGGCCAGGATGAGAAGATCGACTTGGAGATGTCGCCATTCGACTATATCCATAACATCTATCCAAACCTCACCAACACCGAAGTGCGCACCCTCCTTGGGGCGGTAGGCGTAAAGAAAGAACTTGCCCTCCGCAAGATGAAGGAACTCTCCGGTGGCGAGATGACTAAGGCTAGACTCGCCGTAATGACCCGTAAGAAGAGCAACTTCCTAGTCTTCGACGAACCGACCAACCACCTCGACCAGAAAGCCAAGGACGCCTTATTTGAGGCAATCGAGAACTATCCCGGCGCGGTCATCATCGTCAGCCACGAGAAAGACTTCTACGACGGCTTGGTCGATTACGAGCTTAAGTTCTAAAAAAGACCCTTCGGGGTCTTTCTTTTTAGCCGATTCTTTCTCTGGCCCTAAAGCCAAGAAGCCATGGAATCCAATGGCATAATGGGATCTTAACCCAATAGTTATAGCCAAGGAGGTCGGTGTTATAGCCAACGACGGCTTGACGGTAATTCACCTCAAGGTCCTTGGAGACCAAGGAAAGGGTCTGGAATTCCTCTCCCTTGGTGGCCCAGGCGTTCTTAGTCGCCAAGTAATTGAAACGCGAATCCGCGTCGTTTAAGAGTTGGGAGATGTAATGGACGTCTTCCGGCTTAAGTTTGGAGAGCTGGAGTTCCCTGACCTGCCTAAAGACCAATTCATCGGAATCACGGAAAGGAACGCCCGCGGCGCGGAAGCCATCGATCTCGCTTAAAAGGAAGTCGCGTCTTTCGTTAAGAATAATCGAGACGGCAAGGAGCCTTCTTTTGAGCTTATTGCTAAAGCCGACGACAGACCAAATGACATAAACCTCTATGGCCGTATAGACCAAGAGGATGATGCCGACGATTAATAAAACAATCTGCCACGGTTGCATGGCTGCTATTTTAGTCCATGTCTAAGACAATTGGAAATTAATACTAGTTCCAGTAATTGCGCGTGGCGATTCTTGCATCGAGAGAATGTTCTTCCTCCACGCCGTCTTTTTTCATGACGACCACGCGTTTTTTGGAAACGTGCTTACGGATGTTCTCCTCTAAGTTATCCAAGGCTTCATCTAAGCCTTCGACTTCGACGTTATATTCCTTGATGGACTTATAAACTTCAGGGAGCAATGGGGTGATGAAGTAGTCCTCGCCATTTCGAATTTCGGTGATGATGTAGATATTAGCCGCGCAGAAGGCTTTCGCATACGCGACGGCGACATAGATCTTGCACTCGGAATAAGGGATAATTTCCTCTTCTAAATTTTCCTCTTCTTCATAGCCAAGGCCCTTCTCCGTAAATGGGGACCTGGTCTTTTGCTCTGGTCCGCTCTTGATGAATTTCACATAGTTCTCCACAAAGAGAGGGATGTTTTTCTTGCTATACATCGGCTGGAAGAAAAACAAAGTGAAAGGTGGGACTACGATCATAGAGACGAAGAAGATGATCTTAAGAACGCTCATCCAAATTGCTTCGCCAAAGATATTGGCGATGATGATCATGGCGATACCTGCCCCGGCGAAAGCAAGGGCGATGCCCATATCAATGAGGATGAAGGCGATTCTCCTTTTCCATGACATAGGCTCAGCCTTTTTCTTAGTCACGATATCGAAACGGTAAGTGCAGACAAAGACGAGCTCCGCCATGCTGTTCTCGATATACTTTGGGTTACGCTTAAGGTAGACATAAACGCCAAATAAGACGGCGGCAACGACATAAAGACCGCCAGAGATATAAGCGCAGACTTCGCTGGCGAGACGTTCGCTCTCAACGATGGAGAAAACGACCTCGTTATCTTTGATAATCTCGAAGATCCTTGGGTCTTTCCTATCTTGCTGCACTGCGGTGATATAGAAATGGTAGTTCTCACCGATCTCTAACTTTTCCCTAACCTTGCTGCTCTCCGCAGTTTCTTTGTTGACGATATAGACCTTATCCGACTCATTAACGGAGATGGTTAAACCATCATCGGTGATATCGCTGATCGCGGAGATGGTCACATCAACATCGATGAGGTTTTCCGTCTTAGCGTTGTTCCCGGTAAGGATGCAGACGATGGTTAAAAGAATCGCGAATACTGCGACCACCGCACCAAAGCCGAGGAAGTTTCTCCTGATAGGTTTACGTTTATCAAATGCAATCTTTCTTTTGTCCCACATAGTAATTTGCCTAGGTTAATTTAGCAAAATAGGTGCAGGATTCAATGCTTTTTTGCTATCTAGACGATTAGTCGGCAAAATTGACGGAAATAAGCGTAATTGCTACAATTTTGGGTTGGAGGAAAACCATGAGAAAGAAACCAATTGTCGCCATCCTCTATGACTTCGACTCAACCCTTAGCAGAACCGATATGCAGAACTTCGGTTTTATCCCCTCTCTAGGCATGACCCCAGCCGAGTTTTGGGGCGCGACCGGAAAGTTTAGTGAAGAGACCGGCTGCGAACGCACGCTGGCCTACCTTTATATGATGCAGAAGCTTGCCGCCGAAAAGGGAATCAAGATGACCAAAGAATGGCTCAAGGAGCAAGGCAAAGGCATCGAATTCTATAACGGCGTCGAAACATGGTTCGACCGCATCAACGCCTATGGCAAAGAACACGGCGTAAACGTCGAGCATTACCTCATCTCTTCCGGAAATAAGGAGATCGTCGAAGGCTGCAAAATCGCCAAGCAATTCAAAGTCATCTATGGCTGCGAATATATCTTTGATCCAGTTACTGGCGTCCCAGTCTGGCCAAAGCTCGCCATCAATTACACCCAGAAGACCCAATATTTCTTCCGTATCTCCAAAGGCGCCGTCGACGCGACCGACGATAAAGGTGTCAACGAGAAGGCCAAGGAGAAACGAATCCCATATAGCAACATCATCTATATCGGCGATGGAATGACCGACATCCCATCGATGATCATCGTCAAGGATAACGGAGGCAAATCGATCGCCGTTTACCCGAAAGGCAAAGAAGACCGCGTCAAAGATTTATATGATGACGGCCGCGTCAATTACGTCTGCCCAGCCAATTACAAAGAAGGCAGCGAGATTGAGAAGGTCATGAAGCTCATCATCCAAGGCGTGGCCATCAACGAAAGCCTCAAGACGAGAGAAAACCAAAACGTCATGCAAGACTAAGAACAAGCCCGGCACCCCGGGCTTTCTTTTAAACGATATGAAACCGATTTTTGTTAAAGCCACCACCCACGATAAAGCGGAAGTCGCCGCTCTTTTCGATGACGTAAGGAAGGACCTAGAGCAAAAGGGCAATTTCATGTGGTCAGGCGATTATCCTAAACTCGACTATTTATACGAAGACATCGACGCGGGGCGAATGCTATTGGCCAAAATGGACGATAAAATCGTAGGTTGCATCGCCTATAACGAAGACCCGCTAAATTATTTCTACCCCGATAGCCTAGACGAGGCGAAATACCTTTCCCTCCTCCAAAAAGCCGATTTAGGAAAAGAATCCAAGATCATCGTCCTTGAGAGGCTGATGGTCCATCCTTCCTATCAAGGAAGAGGAATCGCCACCTCCATCTTCGGCCACCTACACGAGACTATGCCGCAATATGATTGGCTTTTCGCCGTCTTCTTAAACGACGAGAACGCCATCAGGCTATACCGCCACCTCGGCTATAAAGAAATCGGAATCTTCCCCGATTTCGAATGGGGCGGATCCGCGAATGAATGCACGGTCTTCGTGAAGAACTACCACCTCTAAAAACGCCTTTTACCCACGAAAGAAGAGAATTAAATTAGCATAATTGGTTCTCTTCCTTTTTGTATCCTACATCTCGATGTAGAATATCATTGAAAATGAATCAGACTTCCTCTCGTATTGCCATCGTATTGTTCGGCGGGACCGGCTCCCGTTTTTCGCTAGAGACGCCAAAGCAATTCGCCCAACTTAATGGCAAGCCGCTTTGCTATTACGCCGTCAATGCCTGTGAGAGAAGCGTCAACGTTTCCGGAATCATCATCGTTGCCAATAAGGATTATGTCGACGAGACCAAAGCCGTATTGGCTCCTTTCCACTTCAAAAGGATCATTGCTTTCGTCCCTGGTGGAGACAGCAGGCAAGATAGCGTCTTAGCCGCCCTTAATTACCTCGACGCCAGAGGTTTAGCCAAAGAAGGCGACTATGTGCTTATCCAAGATGGAGATCGCCCTGCCATTAACGAAGAGCTCATTTATGAGAACTTCGTCATCGCCAAAGAAAAAGGCGGTGCCGTCACGGCCTTCCCGTCCACCGATAGCGTCTTCCTCTCCGAGAATAAAAGCGACGTCTCTTCCTATATGGACCGCTCAACCGTCTTTAGGGCTGAAACCCCGCAGACATTCCCATTTAAGGAAATCCTTAACGCTTCAAGGAAAGCAAAAGAAGAAGGCAAAACCTTTACCGATGATGCCAGCTGCCACCTCTTTTATGGGGGCAAGGTCGGAATCGTTCTCTCCAATGGCCACAACCAGAAGATCACGAGGAAAGAGGACATCTACCTCTTCCAGGGGGAAAAGATATGAATAACCAACTTCCAAGCGTAGGCGATGTCATCCAAGGCACCGTCGTCCGCGTCTACCACAATTACGCGATCATGCTCTTTGACGGTGGTTTCACCGGCTTGCTCCATATCAGCGAGCTCAGCCATAAGTTCATCAGGAGCTTCTCCGGCTATTGCAAAGTCGGCAATATCTACGCGGTTAAAGTCATCGACGTAGATGAAAGCAAACGTTCGGTTAAGGTCTCTTTGAAGCAAATGAGCAGCCAAGATAGAAAGAAAGCGCTTCAGCCATGCGCAATCGATATCGAACAGGTTGATTTTGCCGTCTTGGAGTCTAAACTACCCGAATGGGTACAGGAATAAGGAGGTACCTACAATGATTAAGTTAGATCTTAGATATCTTGGTAAGGAAATCGACTTCGCTTCCTACGAGAAGAAAGTCGCCGAAATCAATCAGGCCATCGACAATAAAACCGGCGCTGGTTCCGATTTCCTTGGTTGGGCGAATTACCCAGAGACTTACGATAAAGAAGAATTTGCGCGCATCCAGAAAGATGCCGAATACATCAGAGAGCATTTCGACACTCTTGTCGTCTGCGGTATCGGCGGTTCCTATTTAGGCGCCAGAGCCGCGATCGAAGCCATCAATGGCTTATATCCAGATAACAAAGTCGAGATCATCTTCATGGGTCAGACCGTTGCCCCAAGCTACATCTCCCAGGTTATGAAACACCTCAAGGGCAAGAAGTTTGCCATCAACGTCATCTCCAAGAGCGGCACCACCACCGAGACCGCGGTTGGTTTCCGTCTCTTACAGCAGCTCCTTGTTTCCCAGATCGGCGAAGAAGCCTCCAAGAAAGCCATCTACGCGACCACCGATAAGGAAAAGGGCGCGCTCCTTGAACTCTCCAAGAAGCATGGTTACACCACTTATGTCCTCCCAGGTGACGTCGGTGGACGTTATAGCGTCTACACCGCTGTCGGCCTCTTACCGATGGCCGTTGCCGGCATCGACATCGTCTCCTTCATGAATGGCGCCAAAGACGCGAGGAAGGAATACGACACCGACACCATCAACGAAGCCTACAAATACGCGATCGTCCGTCATGAGATGTATGCGGTTGAGAAGAAGGCCGCTGAAATGTTCGTCACCTATGAGCCAAAGTTTGTCCAGCTCGGCGAATGGTGGAAACAGCTCTATGGCGAATCCGAAGGCAAAGACGGCACTGGCTTACTCCCAGATTCCGCTACCTTCACCACTGACTTACATTCCTTAGGCCAGTTCGTCCAGGAAGGCTCCAAGGTCTTATTCGAGAGCGTTCTCAAGATCAACAAGGTCGCCGTCGACATCGATATGCCACATGACGAAGAGAACCTCGATGGCCTTAACTACTTAGACGGCAAGACCCTCAGCTATATCTCTGAGCAGGCCATGGAAGGAACCCTCAAGGCCCATAGCGAAACCGGTGGCGTGCCAAACGTTGTCATCGCCCTCGATTACATGAATGCCTATAGCCTTGGTTACCTTATGTATTTCTACATGCGCGCCTGCGCGATGAGCTGCTATCTCAATGGAGTTAACCCATTCAACCAGCCTGGCGTAGAGATTTATAAGAAGAATATGTTCCATCTTCTTGGAAAACCTGGCTATTGATGCCTAAAAAGTAACGATAACGTCAAAGCTTTTGCGAAATTTGCAAAAGCTTTTTCTTTTCGTTGACCGACAGGGGGTCGAATGGTATATTTATTAGGCGCGTTTTAGGGGCGCCTAACCCGGTGTGGATACTTAGCTCAGCGGGAGAGCATCGCCCTTACAAGGCGGGGGTCGTAGGTTCGAAACCTACAGTATCCACCACATCTAAACGCGTGTCGAGTCTGTGGGTGAATAGCGAAGTGGCCAAACGCGGCTGACTGTAAATCAGCTCCTTCGGGTTCGGTGGTTCAAATCCATCTTCACCCACCACTCTTATTGGGGTGTAGCCAAGTGGTAAGGCAACAGACTTTGACTCTGTCATTCGCTGGTCCGATCCCAGCCACCCCAGCCACATTCTTCCGATCCTCCGCTAGCTCAGTGGTAGAGCACTTGACTTTTAATCAAGGGGTCGAGAGTTCGAGCCTCTCGCGGGGGACCAATTAATCTTGTGCCCGGGTGGCGAAATGGTAGACGCAAGGGACTTAAAATCCCTCGAGGGATGACCTCATACCGGTTCGAGTCCGGTCCCGGGCACCAAAGATTGAAATCACGCAGTCCGTGAGGGCTGCTTTTTTTGCGCCTCCAAGAGACAAAAGAAAAGTGCCTAGAGGACTAGGCACCTAAGTTATGAGATATAAGTTGAGAAATCGTATTCGGCAACTGGGGTGATCGTATCGCCGTTTTTGGTGATGACCTCAACGATTGTTTTGCTACTTCCTTTGTACCGCCAATAGGAGACATCGGCAGTCATGTCGCTCACACTTTCGGCGTAATAATATAGCGTCGCCGTCGAAGCGTTATTATTGTAAGTCGCCAAGCCTTTAGTAGTTTCGCTGGCGCTGATTTCGCTGTATTTACGGCCATAGAAAACGCCTTGAAGCGCGGTGCAAGTCTTAAACGGCTTGCTCGCAAAGGTGACAAAGTTCGGGATGATCGCATATTTGACATTCGGGCCAAATGTTCCTTCGGCGATGGTGACCTTCGCGGCAGCACGGCTCGTCCTGGCGTCCGAGAAAAAGACCTGGTTGAGCGCGGTATTATTCGAGAAAGAGGTTGAATCAATCTTCGAAAGACTTGTCGGGAGACGGACAATCGTCGTGGCGGTGCCGTCTTGGAAGACTGTCTTACCAATTGTCTCCACCGAATCAGGAATCTCCAACACTTCGAGGCGATTCCCTTTAAAGCAAGAAGTCTCTAACTTCGTTAAGGCATTGCCGCTTGGCCAGGTGAGGCTAGTGATCGGGGCACTAGAAAAGCATTCGTTGAGGATTGTCGTGATGTTAGGCGGCAAGGCGACTTCCGTTAAGGAAGTGCACCCTAAGAACGTCTGGTTGTTTAAGGCCGATGTTAAGGAAGTACAGGATGACATATCGACCTTCTGGATGCTGGTGGCGTTATACCAAGCCTTTTGTTCGATGCTTGTTAAACTGGAACCGAGGTAAAGTTCATCGATGCCTTTCGCGCCGTAGAAAGAGGATTCGCCAATCTTGGTGAGGTTGGTATTATAGCGGAGGTCCAAGACCCTGGTGCGTCCCGTCTCCCCGCCGACAGTCAAGACACCACTGGCATTTGGCGTTGTCCAAGTCGAGATCTTCTCGGCACGGTCAAAGGCATTCTGCGGAATGACGGTGAGGTTATTTGGAATCTCAAGGCTCGTGAGATTGGTGCAGCATCTAGCAATGACGTTCGGAAGAGCGAAGGTTGCGGCACTATTCTTAAATCGGAGCGTTTGGATGGCGACGGCATAACTATAGTCATTATCTTTTTCGCCGATATCGGCATAGGTCTTTAACTGGTTACGACCGAGGAATAAGTTTTGCGGAAGGAGTTCCGTGCTATTCCAGCGACGGGGAAAGATGTCGACCGCGGTATCAAGAATCAAGCCGCGGAACCACGTAGCAATCTTGAAGGCGCCATAATGAATCGAGGTCATGCCGCTCATGAACGGATGGGTGTTGTCCCCCAAAGTAATATCTTGGATATCGATGTTATTCTCTTTATCCGCCGATACATCCGCGGTGGCGTTATTGAGGTAGGTGTCTTTCAGTTTTGCCTTGACCATGAGTAATTGGATGTCATCGCTAAGCAGGGAACTGTTCCCATCCACAGAAATCTTCCTTAAGCGGTAGAAAGCGCCGATGGAGGAATCAAAGGCGAAATTTGGATTGGCGACGGTCGTGAAGGTGATATTCCTTAAGAACCAGTCATTGGCAAAGATAGTGCTATAGCGGCGAGGCTCGGCTTCGCTGACGCTATATAAACGTGGTGAGGCGTTATCTAGGTTCGCGTAATTAATCGGCGTTCTCTGATTCGCCAAATCAGTCTCATCAATCATATCGAAGGTTAAGACGTCGCCTGGAATATTTAACGCATCACGGAGGCGCGTCATGATAAAGGCGCTGCGCCCGATATATTTCAAAGAGGATGGGAAGTTATTCGCATCAATCGTGTTACCCGTATAAGAGTTCAGCTGATAGAAGAAGATGGAGCGGGCAAAGGCGTTATCGCCGATGCGGACGATCGCATGCGGGACATTCACGCTAGAAAGGTATTTGCCACCGCGGGAATAACAGGCGGCGAAGCAGCTATCGCCGACGGAAAGGACTTTAAAGTCGGCCGAAGCTCCGGTTTCGCCATCGCACGGGTTTACCCCTCCCACGCTATATTTGATTCGCTCAGGGACAGTGACGGTCACATGGGCGTTCTTGGCTAAGTTTTCTGGGCGATAGAGATATTTGGCGCAGATAAATTCACCCGAACCGATTGCGGTTTCGACGAAGCCAAAATCTTCCGTCCTCAAGTAGCGGCGTTTGCTGGAGGTCGAGCCATCCATATAGCCGACGCCATAATAGACAGGCGCATGTTCAAGGTAACCGATGAAGGAGGCTTCATGTTTGGAATAAAGACTACCGTCCCTATCGCTTTGATCTTTGAATTTTTCCCCAGCGACATAGTTAAACTCAGAATGGACTCCCGTTGGGTTTGTGGATTCGAAATAGAAGATGGCGCGCTCATTGTTCCCGAAGGCTTTTGAGCCAATCGAAGTGACGTTTGCCGGGATATAGACTTCCTCGATGCCGCTGATATTGGAGAAACCAAAGAACGCCCCGGCGGAGCATTGGTAGAAGGCCTTTTCGGCAATCGCCACGGAGTCATCTTCCTTAGGGAAAATAATCTCCGAGAGGGAATGGCAACGGTAGAAAGCTTGGTTGCCGATCGATAGGGATTTGCCGCTCGCGCCTAAGAATTCGATTTTCTTCAAACCGCAAACACCGTTAAACGCACGGTAGTTGATGCTGGTGCAAGAGGCCGGAAGAGTCAAAGAGAAATAATTGGAGAGAGAGTCGCCGCGATTGCTACTGATGTTCGCGCCGAAACTCTCGAAGGCGAGTTCGCCAATTAATTCAAGCTGCGAATCACTTGGATCATCCGCGTCGATTTCGATTGAGGTCGCCTTCTTTAAGTTACGGAAAGCACCGGAATCAATCGTGCGTAAGCAAGAAGGTAGGATCAATCTACCTGCGAAGGTGTTATTCATGTAGGTGGCATTATTGAAAAGATGCTGCCCCGCTCGGTCAAGCTGGACCATGCCGCTCAAATCGATGACGTTATCCGTCGGGACATAGCAGCCGTCCCCCGTCGTGGAAATCGTCTGTAAGGCAGTCCAACCGTCGAAGAAGGAGTTGCTGATTTCACGAAGGTTATGGGAAAGATAGATCTCTTCAATCTGCGTCTTATAGGCGGCATAGGTTGTGGCGTCCGCCTTTGCAACGGCATAGCCATCAATCATATTCGGCATAACGACGACGCCGTCATCCGGGAAAGAAGATGGGGCGTAGGAGAATAACGTCGCCTCGCCGTTTTCGACGCGATATAGGTAGTCGCTACCCAAACCGATGTCGCTCGTTTCTCTGGCCGCTAAGGTCAAAACGTTATTCCCATCGTTATATCTCCTCCATGCGGTGGCGTTGTACCAAACGTCATAGGCACTCGAGGTTAAGGAAGATAGATGGATGATACAACTCGCTTTCGCGCGGTAGAAGGCATGAGGATCGCAGTTAGAAGTGTCGTTGCTGGCGCTCGTGAAGGAATTCGGGAGATAAACGTCTTCCAAGGCGGTGCAGGATTCAAAGGCGTATTTCTCTAACGTGGTGAAATGGCTTAAGAAAGCCATCTTCTTTAAGGAGGTGCAGCAAGAGAAGGCCGAAGATTTTACGGTCGTAAGGGACTGCGGCAAAGCAACGGTCGTCAGATTCTCGTCATTAAAGAAACAATAATCCGAAATCGCCGCCAAATGAGAAGATCCCGTTACGACGCCGCCAGAAGTCTCCTGGCCGCCGCATACGCCGATGGTGATTGAGCCCTTGCTTTCGTCATTCTTAAACTGGGCGACTGCAAGTTGATGGCAGTTCATGTAGGCGCCACTACCCATTGCCTCGACGTTACAAGGAATGACCGCGCCCGTTAAGGCACTGCCCGCAAAGGCTTGGTAATCGATGGTCTTGATGGATAAAGGCAAATCGATGCTCGTGATATTGCTCTTCGCAAAGCCATTATGGTAGACGCCCGTCACAGGGTAAACGACGCCGCCAAGGGTGACGGAAGCAGGAACCACCGGCGAAGTCTCGGTATTCGCGCCACGCGCGACATACGCCTCGCCATCATCAAGATAATAAGCAAAGCCATTCGCATCGGTTTCATCGCTTAGATTGCCGTTTAAAAGATATTTGCCTGGGACCCTATTCGTGATTTCGCTATTGGAGCAGCCCATTAGGACAACGAAAAGACAGCAGGACCAGAATAGTGATAAAGCGTGTTTTCTTTTTTCCATTGTCTCTCCTCCTTAACTTGATGGGTAAGCAATCGTTTGTTCGCTCGATGCGATATCGATCAAGTGCACGGTCATCTTGTTCTTTGCGTAGTTGATGACGGACATCGTCTGGATTTGCGCTTCCTGCCCGCTTTCCCCTACGACGATATAGTAGTCACCAGAACTATCGTCATAATGGAAATCGAGTTCCAAATGTCCGGATTTAAAGTGTGAGACATGGGCTTGGTCCAACGACAAGAAGCAACGGGATAGTTCTGGGTGATCGAAGCTAAATATCTGGATGATCGAGCCATCTTGCTCCTTATAAATCGGAGCCTTTACGAAATCGACGAGCTCGATGGTGTTGATAATCGAAGTCAAAACGCCGGCGGTACCGAAGTCACCTTCATCCTGACCTTGGGCGCAGACATAATGGAGATAGCAGTCGCTACTTGGAACCGCGATCGCATAATCGCCTTTTGGGAGGCAGAAGGTATGGGCAAATAGTTTTCCGGTCGTAGAAGAGTTCGTATGCGCGATATTCGCATATTGGGATTCCTGGAAATAGCCTAGCTCCGAGTTACCGACTTTGCCATTTTGATAATCGAAATAAGCGAAGTTGGAATCGCTTGGGATATACATCGCATAATCGGGACGGGAGTAATCGCGATCCGTGAGCAAAGAGGCCCCGCGATTGATGTTATTGACGCGGTAGATGCCAACCTGTGCGCTATTGCTCTGCTGATTGCTGGCTTTACGGACGACTACGGTAACGTTAGCCTTCTCCGCTTTAATCGAGAAATTGACGGTACGGGAAATGAGGGTCTTCTCATCGTTATCCGGATCAACCATGTAATGGAGGGTTTGGCTATCATCGTTACTTTGGTTCGGGAGGTGGAGAGAAGAGGAGAAGGAGGCAATGTTGTTGCCGCTCTTATCCTTAATCATGACGCCGCGGCTGGCGCTCGTTTTGGAAATCGGGTTGCCGTTTGCATCAACCAACTTCGAGTGGAAATATTCCGTTAGATAATTGCCGCCGATGGAGGTGCTATCCGCGTCCGCAAAATAGAAACGGCTGCTCTCCCCGTCCAAGCGGGTCTTGAAAATGAAATTTACGTTCTTCTCATAGTTGGCGTTACTTTCGCTATCGAAGTCTTTCGGGATGACATAGCCCGGATGGACGCGCCAATCGCCCTGCTGGTATTCGTTCCAACTGCTCGCGGGATCCAGGTTGGTGTTCTGCCATTCCGCCGTGACGTAATAAATATCCTGGTAGGCGCTTTCTTTCTCGATCATGCACTTGTCGAGGTTTTCGTTGTAATAGGTCGCCCCATTACCGGAAGTCATGGTGTCGGTAACGATCGTGAAAACGCCTAAGCCGTAGTCTTTTTCCAAACTATCGCGAATGGCACTTCTACCGCGGAGAGAGACGGTGTTGGGGGCGTAAGTGTAGCGATAAGCGTCACCAGAATGCTGATAACGGAGGTAATCCATATATGCGGTCTCGCTGCGCGGAACGAAGGTATATACGTTGTCGGCAATCTTGGTGAAGTTTGCATTCTCATCGACGATATCGTCATAAACGGCGGAGAAATCGACGACACCGTTATCGTTCCCCTCAACGCCGGCGGTACCGGATGTGCCCTTATAGCTGTTATTGACCGAGGAACCGATAAGGCCGATTAAGCCATATTCGGATTTCTGAGGCAAGGTTGAATAGCCGCTATAAGGATGGTTGATATCCATCACGCCATTATGGACATAGGCATTCGACAAAGAACCATTGCAATGTCCGATGATGAAGCCGACGTTGCAACCATGGTCCTCTTGATTGGCTTTGGCGATCGATAAGGTGATCGCCGAGGATTCGCTCGTCTTGGAGAAGGTCGCGTTATAAACCGAAACGACGCGGGCGGTAGGAACACCCTGGGCAATCTTATGGGCAACAACGGAAATACGGTCACTGATGGCGGCCGGATAAGAACCTTGGTAGGAGGAGAATAAATCGAAAACCGAGATGGCGTTATGGGAGTCATCATACGTGCCCAGGCGGTTAAGCGATAACGTCTTATGATCTGTCGAGACGCGGAAATATTCGCTAGAAGGCGAAATCTGGGTCACATATTGTGAGCCGATCGGTTCGACGAAAGAGATGGAGAGGTTTTCGCCAGAAGCGAGGGTGAAGGAACTAGAGTTTGCGACTTCTTCCTGGACGCCGCCTTTATTGACGACGATATTCGGAGAAATTGACGAGGCGAATAAGTCGCCGAAGGCCTCGTTATCATAACCGCGGACGGTGATCGTTAAATTGTCGAACAAGACATTCTCAACCTTAGAGCCGCTATAGGTGTAGCCGAAAACGCCAACGTCCTGCGGGTCGCCAAAGACATGAAGGTTGGAAACCTGCATATTGTTGCCGATGAATTTGCCGCAGAAAGGGAAGGCCTCGGAACCAATGGGGTGGACGGTTTTGCTCTCCGTGCTCCCATCATAAGCAGACATATCCAAATAATCGCCCATTTCGGAGGAGGAATCGCTCCGATAGAAGCCGTAGTCGCTTCCGCCATTTGGGTCATAGCCAAGCTGGAAGTATTTCGGGGAAGATGGGTCGCTATATAAACCTAAGGCCTGGAGTCGAGATAGGTTGTATAAATGAATCGGGCGAGAGATGACAAAAGGGTCATAAAGGGTACCGCTCCCCTTCTGATAATAATTACGGAGACCGACATCGCCATTAAGTCCCGTCTTTTCGTCGCTCTTCTTGACGAAGGCAGCAAGCGAAACCAGCCCCACGGTCGAGGCCACAAGCGAGAGGATGCAAAGCCACCAGCCAAACGTTAGGAGACGGTCTATCTTTTTCATGAGGCCACCTCCGATGATAATGCGAGCGTAAAGCTAAAATCGTTAGTTAAATGATAGGAATAACGTAAGCGTTCGACGTTTATGAAATAAGGGTTAACGTGCGAAGGCTCATATTCGACGAAAATATATAACTTATGCGCTACAGGGGTCGTATCCGGATTCTTTGCAAGCTCAGTCCTTAAGACATCGATTTTTGTACCATGGCTATTTTCGTCTTGATGGAAAAAGCTGCGATTAGCGTAACTCGTTCCAGCATGGAGGGTGCGGAAATGCTCCCAAATGGCATCATCTAGATCTTCGCCTTCGCCGACATTAACGCCGCTTAAATCTTCGTCGAGAAAAGCGTTGAAGCAAAGGAAGTCGCTCGCAAGCAAAGAGGTGTCTGACATATTGTCGGTCGTGTTGCCATAGGAGAAAGAATCCGCGGCATCGCGATTCGAAATGAGCGTAAAAGCGACGTCTTCCGTATTGACGGAAGTGAAGGAAACCTCCAAAAGGAGAGAGGTATTCTGAGCCGCAATCTCCGTCCGCATATCGTTTTCCGAAATGACGCTGGAGGCGTTGTTATTTAAATAAATCTTCGTGGTGTCGAGTTTGTTGAGCGAGAGGAAATCGCTCTCGTCGGCGCTCATATAGTCCGTGACGTCCTCGGTCTCTACTTCGGCAGCTGTGGAGTCATAATTAATTAAGGTTGTGCCCTGGAAGACGGGGTAAACATATTTATACGAGGTCACACTGGTGATGGAGACACCCATCGTGCCGGAAACGAAATCAGTTTCGGTCACACTGAGCCTAGGCCGAGTGCAAAAAGAAGAGCGAAGCTGGCGATGAGATTCTTGGTTTTTCTCTTTGCCCTGTACGTCATATCAGCCCACCAACATCTCTTTCAATTGGAACGAGAGGGACATATAGCAGTTGCTATCGCCCGAAACGGTTTTCTCGTAATAGTTCTTATTAGAAGTCGTCGAAACGTAGGAATAGTAAGTCGAGGAGGCATCGCTGAAGATGACCGTGAAGAAGATGACCATGCCTTCGGTGCCTAAGGATGCGTTGCTAAGCAAGTCGATAGTGCCTGGATTGGCAGTATTGACGTTGAATAAGTCTTTGGCCCCATTCGCGTCATACTGGCTGCTATGGGACAAGGCTGGGATATAGTCATTAGTCATGTAATTGACGACATAGGTGTTGACCGCATTGTATGGGCAATAGTCGCAATGGACATCAATCGCATAGGAAAGAAGGATTGGCTCATCCTCACTTTCGGCGATATAGGAATTGCCCGGATCGGAATCGAAGTCAGTGATGGAGCAGCCGATGCTAAGGGAAGAGTCTCCACCATTGCCGACCACCACCGCATAAGTCAATTTGCGGCCTGGGTATAAGCCGGCGCTGGAAGTCTGATAATCATTGTTGCCACTGACGGCGGTGAAATTAGAAGCAAAAGTCCCGCTGAAGGAGCTCGCGCTTAAATAGCCATGCGGGGCCTTGGTCGGGTTAGCGTAGTTAGGATCATCGGCGAAATTGCCGTTGTAATAGTAAAGCTGGACGGAAAGAGGTTCTTGGGACTTGGCGGAGACGGTCATGCCGGTCGCGCGGACGATATGGTTCGTGGCGAACCAAGCGTAGGTGGTTACCGCAAGAGCGCTGGACGCAAGCAAAAGAGAGCACATAAGCGCCATCATTTTCCTCGTTATCCTTTTGCGATACCCGCTCATCAAAACGCCCCTTTCTACTTTTTGGTTACCTGAAAAATGCAAAAAGCTCGATTTGAAGCCATGTTTTTCAGTGGGCGTTCAAGAACTGATAGATTCTTGCTCACCCCTATTATATGCGCTCGCGGGCGAAAGGGTAGCAATAAATGCTTTAAAAAATAATTTCGTATCGTTAAAAATCTAGGCGCAATCGAAAGAAAAACGCACCGCCGAGGGGCGATGCGTCAGGGAGAATTGATTAGCTTATTTCTTGCTGCCGATGAGTAGTAAGAGACCATCGACGAAGAGGAGCGCGCCAGCAACGATGGTGACAACGTTGAGGGCCACCGCAACCCAAGCCATGTCGGTGTGGATGTTATAACCGACCGCATTGAGGATGAGAAGGAGACCGATGACGAAGTCAATGATGTTGACGAGTTGGTTGCCACGCTTATTCATCAAGCCGGCGCCGATGACGAGGAAGGCCACCCAGGTTAAGGTCCAGGCGAAGACGATCATAAGTACGCCGAGGAGGAGTTCGGCGACCGCGAACGGGATCATGCCGATCACCGCGTTAAGAACGCCGAGGACGATGAGGACGATGCCCATGACCGTGAAGGTGATGCCGAGAACGTTGTGGGCGGCGCCAAAGCCGCCGAACATTAAGCAGACACCGAAGATCATGAAGACAATCGCAAGCAACAACGAATGGTTGGCTTTGGAAATCTTTTTAGCTTTTGCCATATTCAATAATCCTTTCAATTTCGGCTCTAATTCTAATTCAAGGAAGAGGGGAAAGGTTACTTATTTAAAAGTCCCTTTTCTTTGAAAGTGCATTCTTCTTGTCACCCTTTTAAAAAGGAGTATATTTCACGATGTGAACTATTCACCGTGTGAAAGGAGAATATTGCAATGACAGAAGAAGAAAGAAGCTATTGCTCCAACACCCTCCATCGCTTTAGCGATGTGCTCGATGTCGAATCTTTATCCAAAATCTCAGCCATGACCAGCGCCCCGGCGATTGCCTTCGGCTATTTGTATCAACGCCCTGAAGGAGCCTCCGTTAGTGAGCTCGTCAGCCATGTCGGCTGCCGTCCAAGCCGCATCACAGCCATCATCAACGCGGGTGAGAAGAAAGGCACCTTAGAACGCTTCCATAAGCATGGCGACCACCGCCGTGTCTTCGTCCGCTTAACCAAAAGCGGCAAGAAAGAAGTCGAAACATATCGTAACCGTCTCCTCTTAGTCGCCTCCCTCCTTTGTGAGCATTTCGGCAAAGAGAAGATCGAATCATTCATCAAAGACGTCGATGACGCCATAACTTTCCTTAGAAGCAAGGAGGTCTGCTAATGCTAAAACTCGATAACATTACCAAGGTCTACGCGACCAAAGATATGAAGGTTGAGGCCTTAAAAGGCATCTCCCTCGCTTTCCGTAAGAGCGAGTTCGTCTCAATCCTCGGTCCTTCTGGATGCGGTAAGACCACCGCTTTAAATATCATCGGCGGCTTAGACCACTACACCACCGGCGACCTTGTAATCTCCGGTATCTCCACCAAGAAATTCAATGACCGTGACTGGGACGTCTATAGAAACCACCGCATCGGTTTTATCTTCCAGTCCTATAACCTCATCCCTCACCAGAACATCGAGGAGAACGTTGAGCTTGCCTTAACGATCGCCGGCATGTCCAAAGAGGAAAGAGTCGCCAAAGCCAGGGAAGCGTTAGACAAAGTCGGCTTAAAGGGAATGTATTCCAAAAAGCCAAACCAGCTTTCTGGCGGTCAGTGCCAAAGAGTCGCGATTGCCCGCGCCCTCGTCAATGAGCCAGAGATCCTCCTCGCTGACGAACCAACCGGCGCGCTTGACTCCGAAACCAGCGTCCAGATCATGGACCTCATCAAAGAGATTTCCAAAGAGAAGCTGGTCATCATGGTCACCCATAACCCAGACATCGCGGAGAAGTATTCTACCCGTATCATCCGTCTTTTAGACGGAAAGGTCGTGGATGATAGCAATCCATACACCTTCGAAGAGGAGGCGAAAGAGACTGCGAAAGCCGTCGAAAAGAGCGCGGAGCAGCTTGCCCAGGAAAAGGCCAAGATGAGCTGGTTTACCGCCTTTAGACTCTCGGCTAAAAACCTCTTATCCAAGGGCAAACGCACTGCTTTGATTGCCGTTGCCTCTTCCATCGGTATCGTCGGTGTCTCCGCCGTTTTAGCGGTCTCCCAGGGCGTCACCGGCTATATCCAATCCATGCAGGACGATATGCTCTCCGGTAACCCAATCCAGATCGCCCAATCCGGCATGGACCTCGCCTCCCTCGTCTCTGGCGGAAATAGCGGCACATCCTCTAACGCGGGCTTGGTCTTTGAATCCTATAAAGACGGCATGATCGACGTCGAATTCATGTCAGAGACCTTGGTCAAGCGTTCCAATTCCATGCAGAATGCGATGGTCTCCAACAAAATCGATGAGGATTATGTCCAATTCATCCATGACATGCCGAAGGACTATTACGCGGCCGTCAAGGAAGACTATGGCATCAACGTGAAGAACAACTTCTACACCCACGCGGATATCCGTCTTGCGGGCTACTCCGATTCTGAGCGTGCCTCCCAACGTTATTCCATCACCGCGATCACCAACTTCTGCAAGACCGTCTTGGAGAACGTCAATAACGGCGACTATAAGAGCTATGCCTCCATGGTCGACTCCTACACCGACTCCATCGGCCAGATCCTCGATGACAATAAATACATCCTTAACCAATATGACGTCTTAAGAGGCAAACTCCCGGAAAAGGAAGACGAAATGGTCATCGTCCTTAACCACAAGAACGCCTTAAGCGAGTTCACCCTCACCCTCCTTGGCTATTACAGCCAGGACGAATTCGCGAACGCCATCTACAAGTTCAGCGAGCAGAATGACAAATTCAGCCCAGAACTTTGGGAAAAGCAGAACAAGATCTCCTTCGAGACCTTGATGAATAAGACCTACACCTATTATCCAAACAATAGCGTGCTCACCAAGCTCGACTCCTCCGTCTTAGACCAGAGGACCTTCGACTACCATTACATGGCTAATGATTCTATGGCCAATGGGATGGAGATGAAGATTGTTGGCATTTTGACCCCGAAAGAGTCCGTCCGTTATGGCTCCCTCGATTCCGGCTTATATTTCACCAAGTCCTTCGTCGAGAAGTACATTCAGGACAACAAGGACTCCGAGATCGCCAACTACATCCACGACAAGACTGACGGCACCGACGCGGATTCCGTCGCCTCCTATTACGGCACGATGGAACTTGATAACGGCACCAGCGTCCCAATCAATTCCGGTATCACCTACACCTATTCCGTCGACTTCCCGGACGGCATTGGCTCCTCGACCGTCAACACCTATGATGGCGTCGCCCTCTATGGCTCTGAGAACTCCTTGAGCGGACTCATGGATATGCTCGGTTCCACCTTAGGCGGAAATACCGGCAGCGAAGGCCCAAAGACCTCCATCAGGACCGCGACCTTATCTCTACATGACGTCGGTGGTTCCGAAATCCCGAATAGCATCTCCATCTACCCACGTTCCTTCGATGACAAATACATGGTCACCGATTATCTCGATAAGTGGGAAGCGGAAGGCGATATCACCTTATCGACTGGCAAAGTCTTGCACAAAGAAGACCGCACCGAGATCAGGTACACCGACAACCTCGCCATCATCATCAACATCATCAACGACGTCATCACCATGATCACCGTCGCCCTTATCGCCTTCACGGCCTTATCCCTCGTCGTCTCGACGGTCATGATTGGCATCATCACCTACGTCTCCGTCATGGAGCGCGTTAAGGAAATCGGTGTCATCAGATCCCTTGGTGGCCGTAAACGCGACGTCTCCCACTTATTCAACGCGGAGACCCTCATCATTGGTGGTTTAAGCGGCGCCTTCGGCTTAGCCCTCACCTATCTCTTAGAGCTCATCCTCAACCTAACCGTTGGCGCGAGCTTCGGGCTTGGCATGATCGCCAACCTCAGCTTGGTCAGCGCCGTCATCGTCTTTGCCATCAGCATTCTCTTAACGATGTTCGCTGGCATCGTGCCAGCCAGAGCCGCGGCAAAACAAGATCCTGTCGTCGCTCTCCGCACCGAATAACGAAGAAAGGTTCCCTCGCGAAAAAAGGGAACCTTTTTATATTGCCCAAATTAACGTTTTCATTAACTAACTATCATTACAATGATACAATGGTGTTGGGGGAAATCTCTATGGAAAAACGAATCATCTATCACGGCTCAACCAACACCATAGAAAAACCCACCTTTGGAATGGGGAAGCCATATAACGACTATGGCTTAGGTTTCTATTGCACAGAGAGCGTCGAACTCGCAAAGGAATGGGCTTCAGTCGATAGCCAAACCAACGGATTCGCGAATAAGTATGAGCTTAACCTAAACGGGCTTAGAATTCTGGATCTCACCGACGAAAAATATTCCATTCTCAACTGGATGGCGATTCTCGTCCGTTTCCGTTCCTTCTACGTGAATTCCCCGATCGCCAAAGAGGCGAGAGCTTTCCTGATTAACAAGTATTACATCGACGTCAGTCAATATGACGTCGTCATTGGCTATAGAGCAGACGACTCTTATTTCCGCTTCGCCAAGGACTTCTTAAACAACACCATCTCCATCCAAAAACTTTCCCTCGCCATGAAGCTCGGTGAATTGGGCAAGCAAATCGTTTTGATAAGCGAAAAAGCCTTTGACGCTTTGTCCTTCCTAGAAAGCGAAGCCGTTGACGTTAAAGTCTATTATGCGAAAAGAGCCACTAGAGACCTTAAGGCCAGAAAAGACTATGACACGAGTTTTAGCGATCACGCCAAAGACGAAAAATATATCAACGACATCATGAGGGAGGAGGCGCGCGATGAAGATTAAACCATACGATCACACATACCTAGAAGACGTCAGCGATAATCTCGGCACGATGCTCGAATATGCCTTTAAATGCGGTTTTAATCCAATCGTTATTTGGGAGATCTTCGCCTCTTCGGTGGTGGCTAGAGAAATCGAAATGGCCAACCCAAAATACCTTGCCGGCTATTCTGGAAGAGATTATTTGGACATACTCATCGACACCGGCCCCACTAACGAAGACAAGCTTTTAGCAAAAACTTCAGCCGCGAATGATGATCAGTGCTATTGGGCCGGTTGGGCTTTGGCAAGACTCCAATACGAATGCGGCCAATCGTTTTTCAAAATCAATAGGTTTTTCCCAATCCAGTCCGTGCTCGAGTTATACGAGGCACTTCACGAGGCCGATATCCAAAAATTCATCGATTTAGGAATTAGGCGATTGAAAGAAAAGGAATGCGAGACGAACCTAAAAACCCTAAGGCTTTCCTGTGGGCTAACCCAAGCAGCCTTAGCGACGATTTCCCAAGTGGATTTAAGGTCGATTCAAATGTATGAGCAACGTCGCAACGACATCAATAAAGCTCAAGCGGATACGCTCTTAAAACTGTCGAAAACATTGCACTGCAAAATTGAAGATCTGTTCGAATATTAATACTTATTCCTTTGGATTTGCCTTGAAGTCTTTGAGATAGTCTAAGAAATCTTTGGCCGGTAAAGGCTTGGAGAAATAGAATCCTTGGATTCGCATCGCTGGGTTGATGCCCAAAACGTAATCGAGTTCTTCCTGGGTCTCAACGCCTTCCTGGATGATGGCGACATCATCGCGGAGGGATTTAACCACGGCCTCATAAACTCGTTTGGCGGAGCTATCGGTCTTGATGAGGCGGAGGATATCCATGTCGACCTTGATGTTATTGAAATCAAGGGCGGCAAGGGTCTGGAAGTTGGCATAGCCAGAACCAAAGTCATCAAGAGAGAAGGTGACGCCTTTTTCCATCAACATAGCGACATTCTCCCGGCAGATCTTAGAGGACTTAAGGGCCACCGCTTCCGTGACCTCGAGATTGATATGATGCGGGTCGACATGGTGTTCTTCCATCATGGCAAGGAAATCCTGGGCTAAGCCTTCGCAATAAAGCTGAAGAGGCGATAAGTTGACCTCAATGAATTCAAGGCCGCATTTCTTCATGTCGATCGATTCGATGAATTCGCAGGCCTCTAAGAAGAGCTGACGGCCTACTTCGCAGATAAGGCCGCATTTCTCGGCAATCGGAATAAATTCCGCAGGCGGGATTTCCCCTGCCTCAGGATCGAAGAGCCTAACCAAGGCTTCGGCATAGTCCATGGACTTGGTGTTTGGGTTATAGATTGGTTGGTAATAGAGGGTGAAGGAATTCTTTCTAATCGCCGTGCGGATGGCTTTCTCAACGGCCAGCCTTCTTTTAGCAAAGGCTAAGCCTTCCCCTTGCACCACGACGAAATCTCTATTCGAGAGGTTCTCAGGAAGCTCTAAAACTTGGAATAGAGCATCGAGGGTTGGAATCTCATCTGGAACCCTAACAATCGCCACCGTGGCCGCTAAGTTGATGATGGAGTCATCAATCTTCACCCCGTTAGCGAAGAAGGCATGAATCTTATCAATCGCCGCTTGGACGCGTTTCTCATCTTGCCCATCGAGCATGAAAAGGAAACTGGATAAACCCGAACGATAAACGTCTTCGGCACCGCTGTTCTTCTTAAGGAAATCGACGATGACTTTAAACATCTTGGTCCTATCTTCAACGGAAAGAACGCGTACATAGTGCGATATGTTATCCAAACAGATATGGATGGCGGTGAATCTATGCTCAGTCAAAATAAGGCGGCGGAAGTCAGCGATAAGGGCGTTTCTATTCAAGGCCAAGCTAGCGGCTTCGACGTCTTTATCGCGGTCTTCGATAAGGAGCAATAAGCCCGAGGCGGCGAGCATCTCGCAGAAGATTTCGATCTGGATGTTCTCGTTAATGCCTTGGACCGCTAAACCGACAAGCGCGCATAAATAAAGGAATAAGAGCTTAACCCTAAGTTTGGTGGAGACGCCTTTACGGTAAATAAAGAGAATAACCGCGCCTTGGACGAAATAAGCGCAGGCGACGAGGTAGATAAGGAGCATGAATGGGCCACGCTGATAAACATAGACACCATCGACCGGGACATAGGTGAAAAGGACATTGAAGAATGGATCAATCAATATTAGGGCATAAACGACCACAAGGGGGAAGAGATACCAGAAATAGACCGACCTCTTTCGCCACGTCATGGTGCCTAGATAAGTGCCTAAATGGAAAGTAAAGAAAGCGCCCTCGGTGATATGGACCCCGAAATAAGCGCAGTCGATGATCTTTCTGACATACCAAAGAGCTCCTTGCCCATCGGAAACTTTAACGAACGGCTGCATAAACCAGCTAATCATCGCTAAGAGGGAAGAGAGGCAAATATGTAAGAGTAAATAGAGGAAAACGCGCCTATGAAAACTCTTAAGGCCGCCGCCGAGAATGACATAGCCAATTATCAGGAGCGCCAACATAAAAGCGGCAATATTAAAACCATTTAGGAGTAGGAATTCTTTCATTAGCTAAGTCCGTCCATCCATCTATGATAAGGGCGAAACCAATTTTTGAAAAGATGTAAAAGTTGCGATTGTCACCCTACTTTTTTGCGGTTTTTACCTAGATAGATTAACAATCTTTCGACGCTGGTAAAGTTTGCCGTCCACGAGTAAGGTAAATCGCCACGAAAACGATTGAGATAATAACACTGGAAGTGCAGTAGCCCGCAAAGTCGATCCCGATGTCGCTCCAAGCCCCAAATCGACCCGGGGTGAAGAGTTGAATAAACTCAGTCAGGGCAGCCATGAACAGACCATGAACGAAGTTAACAGGAACAGACCACATTAATGATTTATTGTTAAATCCGATAAGGAAAAAGAAGGAAGATGGGATTCCTAAAAGCAAAAACGCCCCATAATGACCGACTAGCTTGCGGAAAAAGGCTAAAAAGGAATTCATATCGGTGATCGGAGGTTGCTTCTCGCCAAAAGAAGCGGCGATGTTATTGATGGTTTCCGCCACCACTGTTCCGATGGCCGTGGACTTGCCAGAGCTACTCCTTTCTTTCTGTCTTTAAACCACCAATTCATAGAGACTATTTTAATCTATCTTCACGCACATACGCGAATAGTAAAGGAAAAGGCGCCCCGCAATGATGTGTACCCAATTTGCTGGACCGAATTGAAACCATCATAACGACGCTCCGCATGGATGTCCACCGAAGCTTGCCTCGAAGCAGGCCAAAGGGGGCATCCATTTTTTCATGCCCTTTTGGTACCTGATCCTCGTCTTGTTGTACCAGGCGATGTACTCTTCGACCGCCTTCGCGAACGATTCGAAGCTCCGGTATTCCGATTCGTGCCCATAGAGCATCTCGTTCTTCATCGTGCCGAAGAAGGATTCCATTATGCAGTTGTCGAGGCAGTTGCCCTTCCTCGACATCGATTGGAGGATCCCCCTGCCTCTCAGCCGCTCCACGTACCAGTTTTGCTGGTATTGCCAGCCCTGGTCGGAATGGAATATGAGGCCGCTCAGGTCGTACCCGAGGGAGAACGCCCTGTCGAGCATCCTCTTGGCCTGCGACATGTCCGCGCGGAGGCTGAGGTCGTAGGCGACGATCCTGCCGTCGTACATGTCCTTTATGGGGCTCAGGTAGCATTTCCCCCACGGGAGGGTGAATTGGCTCACGTCGGTCGTCCATTTCTGGTTCGGCCCCGTGCACGAGAAGTCGGATTTGTGATGGACCTGCCCGTCCTTACGGACGTATTCGGCGATGATCAGGTCGTCCGCGACCTTCCCGACGCTCCCTCTGTAGGAGTTGTAATGGACGGTTTTCCTCTTCGCCGAAAGGCCCGCCTTCCTCATCAGCCTCTGCACCTTCTTGTGGTTGACGGCGAAGCCGAGGGAACGCAGCTCCGCTGCCACCCGCCTGACCCCGTAACGGCCCCTGGACGAGGCGAATATCCTTTCGATTTCCCCGATCAGGCCGGCGTTCTTCGCGTCGAAATCGCGCCTTTTGGCCTCGTAGAAGTAGGTGGATTTGGGGAGGCCGGCGACGGAGAGCAGCTCGCTCAGTCCGGCTTCTTCGAATTCCCCTTTGGTCTGGAGGATCGCTTCGTATCTCTGCCTTGGCTTCGCTCCTCGGCTTCGCTCCTCCGATTCCACCAAGGCCCTCAAGTTTTTTAAGTAGGCGTTCTCGAGGGTCAGCATGTAGTTCTCCCGCCTGAGCCTCTCCAGCTCGAGGGACTCCGGGGATTTGGGCTTCTTCTTCGGCATGCTTCTTCCTGCCTTTCGGCTTAGATTGTAGTCCCTCGTAGCCTTTTTCGCGATAGGCGCGCAGCCACGACAGCACGGACATATTGTTGGGCATTCCAAGCGAGTAGGCGACCGCGCGGGACGATTCGCCGGACAGGACGCGCTCGACGGCCGCGAGCTTAAGTTCCGGCGAGAAGGACCGATGACGGCCGGAAGGATTCAGCCCCTCCTCGCCGTACTCCGAAAGCACATGGACCCACTCCATGACCTTCTTATGCCACTTCTTCACGGATCCAGAAAAACCGATTGGGATAGGGACGGACTCCCCCGCGATGTACGCCTTGGCCCACGCCAGCTTCTGCTCAAACGTCCATTTCATGAAAAATACCCTCCAGCCTCAAAGGGCGCCTAAGCGTGTCTTTCTTATCTAGCTTTGATAATCGCGTAGATGATGGCGAGAGGCCAAGCGAAGATGAGTAGGAGGATGAAGATCCAAATGTTGAATCCCTTTCCACTGACAATTCTGGTGCCCGAGTCATCGCTGCTAGAGCCACTTGCCGCGGCGGCCGCATTCGAAACAACGTTCTTCCAGCTATAGGAAGGCGTGTAATCCGGATTTGGGGTACCGCAGTATTTGCAGACGCGATCATTGCTGCCGAAATCGTAACCGCAATTCTCGCATTCGTGAACTTTCTTTGCCATAAACTACTTCTCTTCTTTTTTGTTGAGGTGGACGGTTTCTTCCTGGACTTCGATTTCCTTGCCGGCAGCGACTTCTTCACGGGCGATCATCTTGGAATCCTGATAGGAGAGACCAAAAGCAAGGCCGATGAAGGTGATGGTGAGGATCGCGATGGTGACGACGACGATGATGTCGGCGTGCGGAATCTTAGAAAGAACCAAGAAACGGACGAGGAGAGGAACTAACTGATAGGCGGTAGCTACAGCGACGATGGTCGTGTTGGAACCGTTGGCGCCTTTGCCGAGTAAGCCATAGGCAATGGCAGCGAGGAAGATAACGCCGAGGATGATCTTGGCGACAAGGTAATAGGCCAAGGAATTAGCCGGCGCAAAGGTGTTGTCGAGCAAGAGCGGGATGATGATGACTAACGCAATCGCGATAGCGGCATCGAGCAAGTAAGCAATCTTTAAGCGGGACATTTTCTTTCCTCCTTAATCGACGAGCTTGGCTCCGCAATTGGAGCAGAACTTAGTGCCTGGGGTGACTGGAGCGTGGCAATTTGGGCATTCGCGGATGATCTTGGTGCCGCAATCTGGGCAGAACTTGCTATCCGCGGAGATTTCCTTGCCGCACTTCGGGCAGCGGATGGTCGCTGCAGCAGCTGGGGCCGCTGGAGCGGCATTCGGCTGGCTTGGCGGGATGATGGAGGCCGCGCCATTAGCTTGGTTGGCCATATTCATACCCATGCCGAGACCCATCATGGTGCCGACGCCACCATTGTTATTGGCCGCGCCCTCAAGGACGTCGTAGCCACGGGTGGTGCGATAGACGGTATCGCCAAGCTGCTCGTATTCGGCCTTCTTGTGGAGAATATCGTTGAGCTTGTTGAGGTCTTCGTCTGGAACGTTGATGGATTCGATGGAGAGGTTGATTACCTCGAAGCCGAATTCGCCGAATTCCGCCTTGATGTCTTCCTGCATCGCGCTCTGGATCTCATCAAGACGTGGATCGATTTCGAAATAGGTGATCCTGTTGTTGATGATGAAGCTGGAGAGACGCTTCTTGGCGATCTGGTTGATCTTGCCGCGGAAGAAGGTCTGGATGATCTTGAAATCGATGTAATTGCCCTTCATGAGGGAGCCGACCAAGGTCTGGTAGAAATACTGATAGTTGTCTAAGCGGACGCCTAATTGACCGCGGGCTCTGACATTGATCTGGATGTTGTACTTCGGATCAATGAGCTTGACTGGGTCAGAGGTGCCCCAAAGCAAATCGAGTTTGAGTCTCTTGTTGATGAAGTAGATCTCGATTGGATATGGGTTGTTGCCGCCGAAGAAGGCTTTGGTGAAGTTCTTGAGGAACGGCAAAAGCTCAGAGTTGATTTTGTAGGTGCCTTCCTGGCAGATTTTCTCGATCTTGCCGTTATGGACAATGATCGCGACCTGGCCAGGCGAGACGATTAAGCGAGATTTGTTATTGAATTCATCGACTGGGTGTTTGTACATCAACCAATCAATGCCACCGTTGACGTTGTCGCAACGGATTACGTCATAAAACGCCATAAATATCCTCCGTGTGTGGGTATATATAATATATATAACCCGCGACTACGATTACTAGACTTTTTTAATTTAGCAACCTAAATTTGCGTAAAGAAAAGGACGCGCAAGGCGTCCTTCTTTAGTTAGATTGAACTTAGCAAGCTTTGCCGACGGATCCGAAGAGAACCATCTTTTCTTCAACCTTGGCTTTGATAGCTTCAACGCCTGGTTTGAGGAGTTTGCGTGGGTCATAGCCCTTGGCAGTGTTCTCAGCGGTTGGGGTAGCCTTGCCGGCTTTGCAGTATTCTTCGACCGCACCGGCGAAGACGAGCTGGCATTCGGTGTTGACGTTGATCTTGCTGACGCCGTCTTTGATGGCGTGGGTGATCTGGTCATCTGGGATGCCGGTGCCACCGTGGAGAACGAGTGGGATGTTGCCGGTAGCCTTGTTGATTTCATCAAGGGCGTCGAAGTGGAGGCCTTTCCAGCCAGCTGGATAGAGACCGTGGATGTTGCCGATACCAGCAGCGAGGAAGTCGATGCCGAGTTCGACCATCTTGGCGCATTCTTTTGGATCGGCGACTTCGCCGTCAGCGGTGACGCCGTCTTCGGTACCACCGATGGCACCAACTTCGGCCTCGATGGATAAGCCTTTATCGTGGGCAAGAGCAACGAGCTCTTTGGTCTTGGCGATGTTTTCTTCGAGTGGGAGGGAAGAACCGTCGAACATGATGGAGGTGAAGCCGACCTCAATGCAGGTCTTCGCGGCTTCATAGGTACCGTGGTCTAAGTGAAGGGCGACTGGAACGGTGATGCCGAGGCATTCGTCCATGGCGCGGACCATATCAGCGACGACTTTGAAACCGCCCATATACTTAGCGGCACCGGCGCTGACGCCTAAAATGACTGGGGAGTTGAGTTTCTGAGCGGTCTCCAAGACAGCTTTGGTCCACTCAAGGTTGTTGATGTTGATCTGACCAACGGCATAGTGGCCGGCTTTGGCGAGTTTCAACATTCTAGTTGCGTTGACTAACATTGTTATTGAGTCTCCTTATGTGTTTTCGCAACGTCTATTTTAATGATTTCCTTTGGAAATGGATATAGATAATGATTTGCTTGCGGCTAGACAATCGCGTGAAAAGCGGCCTTTTTGGGTAAAAATGGCCACTTAAGCGCCTAAAAAGAAATAATTAAAGGACTCTAAAAAGAGTTAAGTGAAATAATTGGACACTACACAGGGAAACGGTCTTCTTTCTTTTTGTTTTATCTCAAAAACTGAGAGTGACTATTTTCTTGGCATTTTTGTACAGCAAATAGTCACGCAATATGGATACATTTACCGATGATGGAAGAAGGTTTTCATAAAATGCTCCACGCCTTCATGGCTGAGAAACACTACAGCCAGAAGGAGGCCGCCGCGGCCTTGGGTGTCTCAAGGACGACGCTTTTGAATTGGCTAAACGGCTCCACTCCTAATGGCAAAAACATGCTAGGCGCGCTGAATGTCATGATGGTTTCCGTCAGCGATCGTAATGACGGACACGAACTTATGATCGACGACGAAGATTGGAAATATCTAAGCATTCGCGACAAGAAAGAGCTAAAAGAAGACGCTCATAGGCGAGCGGTTTTTAACCGCTTGCTCCAAAAAGGCGAGTAACCTGGCTTAGCTAGGTGAAAAGAAAGCGCCAACTTAGTCTCCCTTCGCTATCCGAGGAGAAGAGGACTTCATTGGCGCTTTTGGTGTTTTTCTTTTGCCTTAGTCTAACTTGTAGGACTTAAGAACCTTAACAAGCGGGGCGATGGTCTTTTTCATGACGCCCGGCTCAAACGGGGATTTCATGTGATCTTTGGTCACGAGGGTGACGAATGGGTATTTGCCGCCCATCTTGCAGATATTGAGATATCTCTTCCAAGCGAGCTCATGGTTTTTCCTATCGAGGTTGAAGAATTGGAAGGCCATGACCTGGGCAAGGGTATAGTCGATGTAATAGAACGGCGAGGAGAAGATATGGCCTTGGGTCAACCAACGATGGCCTTTGGCGCGGTATTCGCAGTCCTTATAGGTGGCAACGATATATGGGGTGTACTTCTTTTCGAGTTCGACCCATTCGGCGTCTCTTTCCGCTGGAGTGGCCTCTGGATGCTCATAGACCCAGTGCTGGAACTCGTCGACGGTGACGCCATAAGGGAGGAAGGAGATGCTGGAGGCCAAGTGGCTATAACGATACTTGGTCGGATTCTCGAAGAAGAGGTCCATCCATGGCTCGGCGATGAATTCCATGGACATGGAATGGATTTCGCATGACTCCATGGTTGGGGAACGGTATTCCGGAACCTTGATGTTCCTGGCCATATAGGCCTGGAAGGCATGGCCGAATTCGTGGGTCAAGACATCGACGTCACCAGAGGTGCCGTTGAAGTTGGAGAAGATGAATGGGATCTTGTACTTCGGGAAGTAGGTCATATAACCACCACTCTGCTTGCCCGGCTTGGCTTCGAGGTCAAGGACGTGGTGATCGGCCATATAACGGAAGAAGAAAGAGGTCTCTGGGGAGAGGGCATCATACATCTTCTTCGCGGCTTCGATCTTATCCTGGGTGGTGCCCATCGGGAGAGGGTTGCCTTCTTTGAATTCAAGGCCGGTATCGTAGATGTGCGGATTCTTGATGCCAGTTCTCTTGAACTGCTCTTTGAGGATCTTCGCGGCGACAGGGGTGACATATTCCCTGATCTGCTCGCGGTAAGAGGCGACCATCTCTGGGGTGTAGTCATAACGGCCCATTTTGATGTAGCCGAGTTCGACATAGTTCTTGAAGCCGAGCTTCTTGGCCATCTGGTCGCGGACTTTGACCAACTGGTCATAGATATCCTCGATCTGATCTTCGATGGTGGACAAATAGCCGTAGTAGGCTTTGCTGGCTTCCTTACGGGTTTCGCGGTCTAAGTCCTGCATGAATTTGCCCATCTGAGGGAGATTGTAGGTCTTGCCGCGGAATTCGATTTCCGCTCCGGCGATGAGCGCATCGTATTTCATGGTGAGCTCATTCTCTTTCTGGGCCTCTGGGATGATCTTCTCGTCGAAGCTCTTTAAGCGGAAGTCGATCATCTGGAAGATGAAGGAGCCGAGTTTCTCTTCGAGGTATGGACGGAATTTGCTTTCCTTCATGGCCTTGGAGAATTCGAGGGAGGCGGCTTCATAGATCGGGGAATCGTTCATGAGCCTGGTCATCGCCTTCTCATACTTCTTGTTTTTGGTGTCGATGGAGAAAAGGACGGAGATATGTGTGAATTCATTCTCCATGGAGTCGGACCACTTCGCCTTCTTCTTGACGATGGCGAGGGCTTCTTTCTCACTCTTGGCGTTCTTTAATTCTTCGGTGAAGGCGGCAAGTTTCTTCTGGGCGACTTTGATAGACGGCACTTTGAAAGGCCATTCTTCGAAAACCGGTAATTCTTTAGACATGTATTACTCCTTTAGATATTGCGGATGGTAACCCTTTTCAGCTTCGGTTCTTTGAAGGATTTCTGGGCGACTTTGGCTTTATTTTCCAAAGCGATAATCCTCCCCGAATCACGAAGGGCTAAGAAATAATCACCCTCGATGTATCTTTGGTCAAGATATCCTTGATGCACAAGTGAATGTAAGAGGTTTTTTGCCCGTTTTCCCTTAAGAGAAATGGCGCTGGAGAAGCCGATCATATCGGTAAATCCCTCAGTCTCAGAGTCCACTACTCCTTGGACGATTTTGATTAAGCCATCCATGCTGGCGATCTTTCCTCTGGCCGCTAATTCATCAATAACGACCAATAAAGCGATAGCGCATGGCGATAATTTCTTTTCCATGGCATCAGTTTATGGTCTCTTTCCTAAAAGGAAAAGCCTTATTTATTGCAACTAAAGCAGACTGCTCCTAGAATAGTCCGCGGTGACAATTATGCCTGAAGATATTGAGAAACAAATCGAGACGGTCCTAAACAAGGTTCGTCCATTCCTACAAAGAGACGGTGGCGACATCCAGCTCATCGGCTTTAGAGACGGTATCGTCTACGTCAAAATGGGCGGGGCTTGCGATGGCTGCGCGATGGTTGGAGAAGATATCTCCGCCGGCGTTGAAATCATCCTCATGGAAGAAGTCCCAGGCGTCATTGCCGTTAAAGCTGATGACATCCCAGAAGACCTCATGAAGGCTTACGAGGAAAAGCAGCTCGCCGAATACAAAAAGCACGAAGAAGAATACTTCGCCGCGCTTAATAAGAAAGACTGAGATTGTCTTTAAGAACTTATCAATAAACGGGGATTCTGAGCATAGGATTCCCGTTTTCAAATACTAACAATCACACTAGGTAATAGAAGAGATTGAGGTTTTCGACCGCAATATCGTCGAGCCCGACGAACATCCTGCAGTCGAGGTCATAGTAGAAACAGTGGAAAATATAAAGCCCGTCTCCCATCAGATTGCTACGGTCGGGTTTCAGCTGCGATTCAAGCTCATTGTGCCTGTCGAGATCCGCTATCGGTTCCCCGTTCTTCGCCGTAAACTCTATGTCGAACCTTGCGCTTAACGGCCTCAACGTCTCCATGTCCATTATGACCTGATAGACGCGCATGGTCGACTCGCCTTCGTAGTGGATGGAGGAAGGGATGGGCGAGGCAACGCTCTCCGAATCGCTTTGGCGCGAAGGGGAACAGGACGCCAGCGATGAAAGACAGGCGATAATCAATAAAGGCAAGGTCTTTCTCATATTCAATAGCTCCATTCCGGCTGCTCGTAACAAGGCACGACGTTCTGGCCCTCGTAATAATGCGTCGGTACATTCAACGTTGGGCTGAAGCGCCCGCATACTGCCGCAGCGTTCTTATTCATATGTTTGTTGAAGGTTTTTCCCAGCGTTTTCATTCCTCCGCCGATTTTCCCGCCTGACCAATAATTGTCAATCGAGGTTTGTTTCAATTTTTCGCTTCGTTTTTGTTATATTTTTTGAATAGGCGCTTATTGAATTTGCAATAAAACGATGGAGAGATAAGCCAAAGCGGTCTTTAAATAGAAAAACGGATAGCCTCGCCACCCGTTTCGTTCTTTGGTTTTGTTATTTCTCGACGGAATCAACTTCGATGGTGTTGTCGTCTTCTTTCTTCTCGCCGCCGATAGGATCGCCTTCAACGACAAGGCCGAAGGAGAAGACTTCATCCTTAACCGCCAAGCAGATGATGTTGGCGATGTAGAAGACGACTGGGAGAGGGACGATGCCAAGGAGGATGTCGAGGACCAATAAAGTGATGTTCTTCTGGTCGCGGATGATCGCATAAGCGACCCAGACGAGATTGACGACCGGAAGGATAGCCAAGATGACCTTTACGATCTGGTTGAGGTTGTCGAGTGATTTTTTAAATTCCATGTTTTACTTAATCCTTTTCGTATTTCTCAATTATAGGACGCTCAATGGTCTAAGTAACCATACAAAAATTAGTTGGTAGAAATCTATTCCTAAGATATTATGTGGTAATGAAAAAGAACAAAGACACAGCAATCCAGCCGCGCGTGCAAGAATACCGCGTCGCGATATCCAAGCAAAATAACAGCTATATCGCTCTGATTTTTGATTTCCTTCTTTTAGGTATCTTAATCGTCGGCCTCTTCCTTGGCTTCAATAAGTTCGGCGCGACCGATGTCGAATACGAGAATAACAAACTCATGCGTTACGTCGTTTTGGGCATCTTTGGAGCAGGTTTCGTTATCTCCTATGTCCTTTCCTTTGTCTTCGGCAAAGCGAAAAACTCTCAGAACTTCCGTGACCGTGCTTGGATGTTCTTGATGACGGGAATCGCCTATTTCGGATATATGGCCTCCTTCTACGTCTTATTCAACTTCCTTACCGAGCCAATGTTGCTCCTTCTCCCGACCTTCATGTTGGTCTTCCCGCCATTCATGATTGCCTTCCTCGCAGGTAGGAGCCATATTTCCATCGTCGGCTGCATCGCCCACGTCCTGCTTATCGCCGCTTATATCTATGCGAGCTACGACTTCAACTACATCAATGGCCTAACCTGCTTCAATAACCTCCTCTTGCTCGGCAATAGCGTGACCGCCTTAGAGGACATCTTTGTCTTACTCAATGACGGCATCTATGTCGCCTCCCTCTTAGGCATGGCCCACTTCCTCTTCATGAGGCATAAGTATTCTGGTTGGCAAAATATCATCTACCTCTTAAGTGGGCTCCTCTCCATCGGCTATACCGGCATCTTCGCCACCAACATCGTCATGATGATCATGAACGGAGGCTACGACGTCAGCATTCTCCTCGGCGATAAGCTTATCCCTGCTTTCGCCGCCATCTTCTCCCTCATCTTTGGCTTCATCCAATTCTTTGGAAGAGACATCGAGAAGAAAAGACCATGGCCACTTCCGTGGTGCTTATTACCTCTTGCCGTCGGCACTGGATTCTTACTCGCCGGCCTCTTGGGCGTTCCTTTCGCCTTGAATATGCCAATGTTCCAGGAGGAAATGTATCTATATTTGGGCTACGCGATCCTCATCTACCTCTTGATGTTCGCCCTCTTCTTCTACTTAACCGCCATCAACATGGCCCTTCGTTTCTTCGATGAGAAATGGATTCTCAATCGGAAAGCTTCCTTTGAGCCAGAGAATAGGGCCGCTATCTTCGCGGGCAAAGAAAAGCCAAAGAAAGCCTATCTCGATTGGACCCTTGGTAAGCCAAACAAATTGAAGAAAGACAACCCACACCTCTTCGCCATCACGGTCCCAGAGGACTTCACCATCGAAGCCAAGAAGCAGTTATTCCTTAGATACACCCTCGCGCTCGTAGACGTGTATAAAAAGGATTACCGCATCGTCTATCAGGGCAAGGTCTATATCGCCTCCTCTTCTAAGATCGATCCTCAGACCGGCCGACATATCGTCTCCGTCGAGAACAACAATAAGAACAAGAAAGGCGCCGATAAAGCCGCTGAATTAGTGGACGAAAAGGTCGAAACGCCAGAGGTAAAGAAAGAAGAGGCGCCAGTAACGCCAGAGCCAAAGAAAGAGGAAGTTAAACCTCAAAGAGCCCCAATCATTCCGGGCATGGGTGAAACTAGAAAACAAAAGACCCTCGCTCCTGCCCCAAAAGATGAGCCGGAGGAAGAGGAAGAAGTTAAACCAGCCCAGCCGGTCGGACTTAACAAAGTCAGGCCAGAAGACCTTGAGAATAGGGACGACGAATAAAAACAAAGGAGGCAACGATTTGCCTCCTTTTCATATACAAATTGCCTTACTTTAAGAAGTTATCCATCGAGTTGAGTAATTCATATGGATCACGGTTATAGACGTCTTCGCGGTTATAGGTGTAGCGAGTGCCATCCATCTTAACCATCATGCCGCCCGCTTCCTGAAGCAAGATATCGCCTGCCGCGGTATCCCATTCCTTGGTGCCTTGGCTCATGCGGAAGGAAATTTCGGCATCGCCCTGCGCGATGGTGCAATATTTGACGGCCGCGCCGGCGGACCAGCTCTTGGTAATCTTATCGTTATGCTTATTTAAGAGAGCGACCTCTTCTGGAAGGAGGAAGCTTCTGGACATGACGCAGCGGAGATTCTCTTTTCTATCAGAGACATGGATCTTATGGATGCTTCCATCCGGATCGATGCGATAGGCCCCTTCCCCTTTCGAGGCGTAATAGAGGGTATTCTTGGCTGGGACATTGATGACGCCGGCGACGATCTCGTGGTCATGGGCCAAAGCGATGTTGGTGCAGAATTCGCCATTGCGGTTGACGAACTCTTTGGTGCCATCGACTGGGTCGACGATGAAGACGTCTCTTTTGCTAAGACGCTTCTTGGTGTCCCTGCTTTCCTCGGTGAGGAAACCATAGGTCGGGAAAGCCTTGCCCAAGACTTCGCGGATAATCGCGTCCGCCCCTTTGTCCGCGGCGGTGACAGGAGAATCGTCTGACTTAATCTCGACGGCGAAATCAGTCGCATAGATTTCCATGATGATCTTCTCCGCTTCTCGCGCGGCTTTGATCATGGCTTCAATCTCTTTCTGATACATTTTCCGCACCTCCTGTTTTTGGGCGTTAATATTCTATGCTTATCTAACAAAGAACACTAACAAAAATCCCCTCTAAGGGGATTATTGCATCTTTTCGATTTGGTTAAGGGCTTCGACGACGTCCTCAACGCTTGGTTTTCCGCCAACCTTGAGGGTTAAGCCGGCCGCGAACATATGCCCGCCGCCACCGAACTTCTTAGCCGTTGGCTGGACTGGGTAATCATATTCGGAACGGATCTCGCCGCGAATCTCGCCTTTGCCATCTTCCGTGAAGAGGCAGAAGATGTTGGTCTTCTTGCAAGCGAGGATGTTAACCAAAGAGGAAGCAGCCGCATAGCTCATGCCGCGGGATTCGTAGTCCTCTTTTTTAAGATAGACGTAGCAGACCTGACCAACCGTTTTGGCCTCATCGATCAAGTAAGAACGGAATCTGATGGATTCAGAGGTCTGGGTGGAGACCGGGCTTAATAAAGAATAAGGTTTAACGCCATAGGCGAATAACTTGCCCGCTGTCTCGAAAGTCTTTGGGCAGGTTCCATGGAATCTGAAATCGCCGGAATCGGTCACGATGCCGATATATAAGGCCTCGGCAATATCCTTATTAATAATAAGGGAATTACGTTCCGCCCATTCGGCGATGATCTCAGCCGCGGAAACGCGTTCTGGGTCGACGATGGATGGGTATGGGAATTCCTCGCCCTCATTAAACATATGATGGTCGAACTTGAGTAAGTCTTTGACCTTACAAACTCTTTGGTCCTCTACCCTTCTGATGCAGCTGACGTCAACGAGGATGCCTAAGGAGGAGGCGATCTCCTCATCGCTTACATCGTTGTCCATCTCCTTGAGTCTATCGAAGAGAACAGGAATGCCGGAACCAATCGCGTAAACCTTCTTATCAGGGAAGTTTAAACGCAATATATCACGAAGGCCGATTTGGCAGCCGTAGCAATCCGGATCAGGCATGACATGGCCCCAGATCGTGATGATCTTCGCGTCGCGGATTTTTTTGTTAAATAATTCTTCGTTTTCCATGAAGCACAATAGAATACGCTAAAAAATTGAAGTTGCAAAGAAAATGAAAAGCCACGGACGAACCATGGCTATCATTTTGTCGGAAATTAATAATCAGAGCCTTCTTTGCCCATGCCAACAAGCTCGGCAGCTTCTTTGCTTTCCTTGCTCTTGGCCTCGGCTTCGCCATCATCGACGATGGCTTCTTCGTCATCGCTATCGCTGACGACGGTGCCCTGGATGGAGGCATCATATTCGGCCTCTTCTTTGGCGTCTTCGGCATCTCTCTCGCCTTCATCGACTTCGGAGTAGACATCGTTGACGTCGATGTGGACCTTGTCATAGGTGTGGCGGGAACGGAGGTCCCAGGTGTTATCGGTTAAACCAACGAAACGGCCATCAAGGCTGATGTCGGTGTAGAACTGACCGATACGGGCGGCCTTTTCCTCTTCGCTCATCTCGGCGATTTCGGCGACCTTGCCGTAAAGCTCAGCGAAAGTCATGGTGCCGTTAGCGGCGGTTAAGACCTCGAAGGCGGTCTCTGGTAAGCTGATTACTTTCATCTTTATTGTCCTTTCAATTACATCTTTTCTGGGGCGGAGACGCCGAGTAAGTCTAAGGCGTTCTCCATGGTGATCTTGACGCACTCGATGAGAGCGAGTCGAGAAGACGTTAACGGGAGGTTGTCTTTATCAACGACCCTGCACTTGCTGTAGAACTCATGGAAGAGTTCGGCCAGCTTGTGGATATAGGCAGCGACTTTATTCGGTGATCTGGTCGCGGCCGCATTCTCAATCATACTCGGAAAATCGTTTAAATGCTTCAAAATAGATTTTTCGCTTTCTTCTTTTAGAAGCGCGCCGCTTCTATCGATGGCGATGCCTTTGCCGAGTTCAAGAATGGAGCAGCAGCGGGCGTGGGCGTATTGCGCATAGTAGACCGGGTTATTGGCCGAATGCTCAGTCGCGAGGTTGAAGTCGAAGTCGAGGTGAGCGGAAGCAGCTCTCTCGGCGAAGAAATATCTCACGGCGTCGATGCCAACGTCTTCGCAAAGCTCGCGGTGGGTGATGGCCTTACCGGTACGCTTGCTCATCTTGACCTCTTCGCCATCCTTGAAGACGCGGACGACCTGGACGAATTCTGGCTCGAGCGTATCGGCGGAGTAGCCCTTCATCATAAGAGCGCTCTTCATACGGCCGATATAGCCATGGTGGTCGGAACCGAGGACGTCGACTAATAGGTCGAAGCCGCGGCTCATCTTGTTGTAGTGATAGCAGATATCCGGCATGAAGTAGGTATAGCTGCCATCGGCTTTAACGATTGGGCGATCCTTATCATCGACGAAGTCGGTGGTTCTTAAGAAGGTCGCGCCATCTTGTTCGTAGGTGTAATCCCTCAAGGACTCGATGGTGTCCTGGATGGTATTGCCCTTACGGATTTCGCTCTCTTTGGTTAAGACGGTGAATTTGACACCGAAGTTAGCCATGTCGGCTTTGATCTTGGAGAATTCCTTCTCGATGCCGTAGGAGATGAAGAAATCGTGGGATTCCTTGTTGTCTTTTAGATACTTATCGCCGTATTCCTCTTTGATCGACTTCGCGATGTCGATGAGGTCTACGCCATGGTAATCGTCTGGACCAAGTTCGCTTTCTTCTCCGAAGAGTTCGTGGTAACGGCAACGGAGGGAGTGACCTAAGTGCTCGACCTGGTTGCCGCAGTCATTGAGGTAATATTCGCGGGTGGTGTCATAACCGGCCTTCTCATAGAGACGGCAGATGTCATCGCCGACGACCGCGCAACGGGTATGTCCTAAGTGGAGGTCGCCAGTTGGGTTCGCAGAGACGAATTCAACGTCGATCTTCTTTCCTTTTGGGGCGCCTTGGCCGTAGTTCTTGCCTTCGGTGAGAATCTTCTCAACGACGGAGGAGAGGGCGTCATGCTTTAAGAAGAAGTTGATGAAGCCTGGGCCGGCGATTTCGATCTTCTCGATGATTTCGTCATGGAGGGATTCCGCTAACTTGGAAGCAAGTTCACGTGGGTTGCTGCCTAAGCCTTTCGCATAGCGAAGGGCGAAGTTGGTGGAATAGTCGCCATGGCTTGGATCCTTAGAATGATCGATGACGATTTCTTCTGGCTTTAAGCTCATTCCGAGCGTGGTTGCATACTCGGAGAGCAAGGTTTTAAGTTTGGTTTCGTTGTCCATAAATTACCTCAGTCCGCTTTCGCTAATAGAACGATCGCGTTGGCGCGGATGGCTTTGCCTTCGCCTACCGCATCAAGGCCCTCATTGGTCATGGCCTTGACCGACGTCTCTTTAATAGAGACGCGGAGAAGTTTAGCAAGATTTTCACGCATAGCAAGAATATGTTTGGCAAGATGTGGCTTTTCGCAGCAAATCGAGACGTCGATATTGGAGACTTCATAGCCTTCCTCGACCATCATCTCCACCACTTTGCCAAGGATTCTCGAAGAGTCGGCACCCTCCCAAGTTGGATCATCGGTCGGGAAATGTTTACCAATGTCACCAAGGGCAAGGGCGCCCAAGATGGCATCGCTCACGGCGTGGTAAACCACGTCCGCGTCGCTATGTCCAAGAAGCTTTTTGTTAAATGGGATATGCACGCCAGAGAGGATGACTTCATTGCCGTCGACCAACTGGTGGATATCTTCGCCTAGTCCTATACGAAAGAGTTTATCTGTCATTATTTCGAGACGTTGAAGCGGAAGAAGACGCAGTCTCCATCCTTCATCAAGTACTCCTTTCCTTCCTGGCGAAGTTTGCCTTTTTCCTTGACCGCCAATTCAGAGCCAAGCTCTTTGAAGTCTTCAAAGCTGTAGATTTCGGCTTTGATGAAGCCTTTCTGGAAATCGGTGTGGATGATGCCGGCGCATTCAGGCGCGGTCATGCCATTCACGAACGTCCATGCGCGGCACTCATCGCTACCGACGGTGAAGAAGGTGCGGAGGTTAAGAAGCGCATAGGCGGCTTTGACTAATTTATCGAGGCCGGATTCGGTGGCGCCCAAGGTAGTGAGGAATTCTTTCTTCTCCTCTGGGGCCAACTGGCTGATTTCGTATTCGATCTCGCAGCTGACTGGGATGCACTGGGCACCCTGCTCTGCAGCGATGGCCTTAACGGTTTGGTAGTGTTTGCAGTTATCAAGGTCCATGTAGTCGCTATCGGCAACGTTGGCGACGTAGATGATCGGCTTCATGGAAAGGAGGAAGAAGAACTTTCTCGCATATTCGAACTGCTCTTGGCTTAAGCCAGGAACGTTACGGGCGGATTTGCCCTGACCGAGCCACTCTTCGAGAGGCTTTAAGATGGCCATCTCGTAGATTGCGGTCTTATCTTTGGCGATACGGGCTTTGGCTTCAAGTTTGCCGATGCGGTTCTTGACCGCTTCATAGTCAGACATCGCAAGCTCAAGGTTGATGGTGTCGATATCTCTAGCTGGATCGACGGTATTCTCGACGTGGATGATTTCCTCGGATTCGAAGCAACGGACAACTTCGCAGATAGCGTCGCATTCGCGGATCGCGGCGAGGAACTGATTGCCTAAACCTTCGCCTTTGGACGCGCCTTTGACGAGACCGGCGATATCGTAGAACTCGAAGGTGGCGTTGATTTTCTTGCCTGGATTGAAGGCCTTGGCTAAGTAATCAAGTCGTTCGTCTGGGACGATGACGACACCGGAGTTTGGATTGATGGTCGCGAACGGATAGTTAGCCGCTTCGACGTGGGAGTTAGTGATGGCGTTAAATAGAGTCGATTTGCCGACGTTTGGGAGACCGACGATACCTGCTTTTAGTGACATTGGAACAATTCTTCTTTCTTTTGAGCATTGAGATTTTATCTCAAAGGACGCGGATATCCTAGAAAAACGTAAAAAGAAAAACCCCACTACGCAAGTGGGGTCCTAAAAATCGCGTTGTTAGTCGATTTTCTTAATGTCCTTCGCACGTGGGCCACGTGGAGAGCTCTCTTCTTCGAACTCAACCTTTTCGCCTTGTTCGGCGGTCTTGTAGTCGTCCATTAGAAGAGCGGAATAATGGAAAAAGACATCATGGCCATCTTCGGCACGAATAAAGCCGTAGCCCTTTTCCTTATTGAACATTTTGACTGTTCCCTTCATGAATCCTAACCTTTCTAGTCGGTCTTCGTATGTGAAAAAAACTAACTGAAAGCAGTATATAACGGAAAACAAAATCCTGCTATATAAAAATTGAAAAACTTACTAATTCGGGCTCTTTTTTCAAATTTTTTCCTTGTAACGAGGCTGAAAATAGGAATGAAAGGCCAGAAAAATTACCGACAAAAGGAAAGAGAGCAAAGAAAAGGCAATCATCGCAAAAATTGGTTTAGTCGCAAAAACAAATCGCGATGATGCGGAGAATGAATCTGAGATATATGAATGAATGACGAATTCCGCAATGAACAGGCCTAGGCTTGATAAGCCCAAACTCGCTAAGGAAATAAGCATTGTCCTTGAGGCGTGAGCCTTCACAATATCGCCCCTAGAAATGCCCAAAACCGTTAGGAGCCTAGTCTCCCCTTCATTCTCCCTGATTGAGACGATCATCGTGAGGAAGTATAGAAGGCTGGAGATAAGTAGCGAGATACAGCTAAAAGCAGATAAGGCCAACTTGATATAATTCATGGATTCCTCTATTGAGGAATAAATCTCCGCGCCTGGGTTGGAGAAGCGATAATTTGGGTATTCTTTCGCTAGGACATCAAGCAGATAAGACGCCGCTCCACTGCTCTCGCAGGTAAAGATCGCGCCACTTGGTTCTAAAAGGAAAGGGCTCATGCCTAACTCGTCCCTGAAATAGTCGATGGTCCAATCTCCATTTACATAGAGGATGTTTCTACTCTCTTGCTTAACGCCGACAATCTCCATCTTTCCTAAACGGAAATCGCGCCTGACCATCTTGCCGTTATCTTCTTCGGACACCGCTCCGGCGATATACAGAGAGTTCTTTTTACCAAATCGTTCCCATAGGGAAGAAGAGACAACGCATTCGAGGGAGTTGATTGCTTCCCTGCCGCTTTCGAGGTTCCTTAGGTCATTAGATATGACAATTCCTTCTGTGCTCGCCTTTAGGAATCCGGCATCCAAGACGTTCTCTGGCAAAAGGAAATCCTCATTACGAGACTCGACTGAGATGTCGCTATAGGAGTCGATGACTTGCGATAAGGATTCCTCGTCCGGACCCACAAAGCACTTCTGAGGCGTGCCAACCATCAAACCAGAAAAAGCAACATATGATCCTGGGGTCAAGATGCGTCTTGCGATAATCTCTTTATGCCTCATCATCACATCCTCTAAAAAGGCATATGGGACGCTTGTTTTGTCGCAATGATAGATATACGCCCTCGCTAAATTGCATTTTTCGCCTATTGGGCAAAGGGCTTTATGATGGCTCCGATTCGCTGGGCAAAAGACGTAATCGTCGTAGTACTTTTCTCGCCTCAGTTGGTCCAACAAAGCAGGGAGATTATTCGCGCTGATATAGGCAATCTTCTGGAGAGTCCAAGGCTTGATGTCAGAACCATCCATCGTATAGGAAGATGGGAAGCGCATCTGACCTTCCATAATCTTCTCCGCCCATTGATGATCGCTATGGTATATAAGAGGCGTTGGGCTTTCCCTCACTGCTACAACATGGAATACCTGCGTGTCCTCATACCCCCACTCGGCATGAGAGAAATAAAACGTTCCCTTAACGTAGAACCTAGATAAGAAAGAGCCTAAGCTTTCGTAATTCCTAAGAATCCCGAAGTCGAAGCAGATCTTAAACATATCGGCATAAGGCAAACCCAAAACTATTTGGTCAGTTTCCATCGTCTTCGGGGTTGATGGGTAATGCACCGCCCCTTCATCTAGCCAAACATATTCCGCGAGAGACCTAGCCGAAAAGGAAGTTACTGTGACTTCGCGATTTTCTTTACTTAATGTAAAGGAGTTAGAGTCCGTGAATATTTCCTCAAAGTTGGCAAGATAGCCAATTCCATAGTCCGCCTGATAATTTGGATGGTCTGCGACTATACGTTTAGCGACTACATCATCGCCTCCATAAGTTCTGCCGATCGGTTGCTCTACTCTCTTTAGAGGACTCATGACGATGTCATTCTGGGAAACCATCTTACCCAAGGAAGAGGAAAGCTCTTGGCCAATGGAATCAGAAACATAGATCGAAAGACCTAAACCCAAAATGCCCATGACGATTAAGGAGATGGTTAGCATCGTCCTTCCCTTCTTGGCCTGCATTAGATGGAAGGCGTGGCGAAGAAGGAAAAACATGTCCAAAGAGTTGGTCCTCTTCTTCTCCTTGACGTGGGTCACGACAAGTCTCCCATCCTCTTCGATGGCGGATTCATTCTTCTCACCGACAATCTGCCCATCCTTTAGATACATGACCTGGTCGGCATATTGTTTGGCAAGTTCCGCATCATGAGAAACCAAAACGACCAACTGCCTCTTGGATGCTTTTTTGAGTACATTCATGACTATTTTCGCGTTTTTCTCATCGAGAGCACCGGTCGGCTCATCCGCCAAAACGAGGCTAGGCTCATTGGCTAAAGCGCGGGCTAGACACACTCTTTGCTTCTCGCCACCAGATAAGGTATTGACCCTTTGTCTGGCTTTATTCTCTAGGCCAACAAAGCGAAGAAGGTCCATCGCTCTTCTTTTAAGAGACTTCGTATTTCCTTTGGCCACGGCCTTAAGAGGGAACATCACGTTATCGAGGACGTTCTCTACCTCCAATAAGGAATAATCCTGGAAGACATAGCCAATCCTAGATAAGCGGAAAGAATCCCTTTCGTTCTGGCCCATGTCCTTTAGGCAAGCATTACCAATCAGGCAACGACCCTTATAGCCAACATCTAGACCAGAAAGGATATTAAGGATCGTGCTTTTGCCTGATCCTGAAGGACCAAGCAAAGCCACAAGGCCATGTCTAGGTAGCTTAAAGTTAAGGTTCCTAAGAACCGTATTTTTCCCAAATGAGCGGGAAATGTGTTTAAAAATCACGAAATTATTCATCACGTAGCACCGTAGCCAACGGGAATTTCCTCAAGATGCTTAAAGCGATCGAAGTTGAAGCGAAAGAAGTCAAAAGGGCGAATAGCAAAAGGAGCATAGGGAGGAGATAAGGAACACCTAAGAAGGATTGATAAGGGGTGGCGATAAGGCTTCCCATCGAGAAAGTCTTCTCTAAATAGCCATTCACAAACTTGGTTACTAGAGGGAATAAGGAAAGAGAGGCTACCGAGCTAAGAGCCCCTACTAACATTGATTCCTGAACATAGATATTCCTGACTGACCTTTTTCTCGCGCCTAAGGCCAATAGGATTGCCGCTTCCTTTCTACGTTTGGCGAAAGAGGAATAAGACGAAAGGGCGACGATGAAGAAAACACCTAAGAAGGCAATGCCCACGAAAAGGAGCAAGGAAAGCAAGAAGGCATTCATCAAAGATGAATAGGCTTCGTATGACGCGAGCGCGTCTCCTTCGATCGACAAGCTGCTCTCATCTTGCTTCTTCCTTATATCTTCTATCGATAAGGCCTCTTCCTTATCCCCCGCGAAGAGGAAATAGGAATAATTCGTCGCCGCATCTTCCCCGGGCAAAGAAGAAACCAGACTCTCGATGGTTGTTTCAACCTCTAAGGCTTCAGAGATATTCTCGAGTTTTGTTTCCTTCATCTTTGAGGCGAGAAGCTGATAGTCGTAATAAAATCTCGGGCTATTTAAGAAGGAGAATTCTTTGACTATCCCACTAAGGATAAAGGCAAAGGAAATATTGCCTTCGTCCTTCTTGCCATAACGAGATAGGGAGAAAGGTATATCAAAACGCACTTCATCCCCGACCTTTAAGGACGGGAATTCTCTGATCATTTCTTCGTTCGCTATCAAAGATCCATAGGAATAGCTACCTTCCTTGATAAGAGAGTCATCATGATGGGAGATTGGCCTAAATGTTGCGGCCTCCATTGCCTTGCCATTAAGGAAGAAGGCGTGAGAATCGGGCACGAAGAAGGAATAGTCATTCGCGATCGTGACTTTGCTCTCTCCCAATAGGTTCCTGACTTCTTCGATATCTGGTCTTTTGCTATGGACCAGCCTTAAAGGAGAACCATCAACTTCTTGATATGTCTTCTCCGACACATTGAAGGTGTAAGCCTCGTAGTTCGCCCATCTAGCCTCTTCACCGCCTTTCTTGCTTCCCACTTGGAAGCCTGCCGAGAATAGGAGCGATAAGAAGCCAACTAGACAGGCAAGAAAGGAGAATAGATTTAGGAAAGAGTCCTGCCAAAGGTGCTTTTTCGTAAACAATTGAAGCCACCCGTCCCTTCTCTTTTTTAAAATCCGCGTGGTACGGGTGTGCGTTTTTGTCTCTTCTTTTCGCTTATTAATAACTCCACCAGAAATCTCAAAAACCTCGTCGCTATATTCAGCAATAAGGCTTTCGTTGTGGCTGACCATGACCACAAGACGGTCTTTGGAGATTTCCTTTAGCATCTCCATGACTAGCTTTGAGTTAGCCGCGTCCAAAGCTCCAGTAGGCTCATCCGCCAATATGACTTCCGGGTTATTGGCTAAAGCCCTAAGTATGGCAATCCTTTGTTTCTCTCCACCGCTATCTTTGTCGATTTTCTTATCTAGGAGATGCTCCATATGGAATGAGGCGGCTAAAGAATGGATTCTTTTATTACATTCCTGCTTACTTTTGCCAGCCATCTCCAGAGGAAGGGCGATGTTCTCATAAGCAGTCATCCCTTCAAGGAGGTTGTAATGCTGATAAACCATCCCGATGGAATAGAGGCGATAATCCTCTAACTCTGAGGCCTTAAGCTTGGTTATGTCTTTACCTTTAAATAGGACTCTTCCTTCGTCTGGACGGAGGAATCCCGCTAAAAGGTTTAGCAACGTGCTTTTGCCGCTTCCAGATTTGCCGCGAATTGAAACCAGCCCACTATCGGGGAAAGTGAGATTAACCTTTCTAAAAGGGAAGAAAGACCTTTTACCTTCGGTAAACTTCTTACCGAGGGAGTGTAAAACAAAGCACGACATGAAAAGCCCCCTACTTTAGAAGTAGGAGGCTAATCGGTTTTTGCATCGATTATTTTTCGATTGGTCCGTCGTGCTTAGCTAGGACACGAACGATTCGGTGATTGAAGGCATCGCGGTCCATCATGATGACGTTGCCGCAGCCGAGGCATTTGATTTTGATATCAGCGCCGACCCTGACGATCTGGAATCTTTTGGATTTCGCCGTGCAAGGATGGGCCTTCTTCATCTGGACCTCATCGTAGAGAGCGTAATCGATCACTCCCTCCATGGCATATCCTCCATCTTAACGGCGGCCGGAACCTTTGGAAGGCCTGGCATGGTGAGAATCTTGCCGGTAAGAGGAATTACGAATCTCGCACCCGCGGAGAGGTTGACTTCGCGGATGGTGATTGGGAAGCCGCTTGGGGCGCCGAGTATCTTCGCATCATCGGTGACGGACTGCGGGGTCTTGGCCATGCAGATATAAGCATCGCCGAAGCCGAGTTTCTCATATTCAGCGAGCTGCTGCTCAGCCTTTTCGGTATAGATAACTTCGCCTGCGCGATAGATTTCACGGCAGATTGTATTAATCTTTTCCTTCAATGGACGGTCGAGCTCATAGATTGGATGATAATGGCTTTCCTTCTCTTTGAGCATCTTCTGGACCTTCTTCGCGAGGTCCACCGCTCCTTTACCACCTTCAAGGAAGCCGTCGAGGAAGCTGACTTCATAGCCTTCTTCCTTGCACCAGGATTCGAGGTATTCGATCTCGGCTTTGGAGTCGGAGGCAAAGTGGTTGATGGCGATAATCATCGGAACATCGTATTTGCCCATGTTCTCAAGATGACGCTTCAAGTTGCAGACGCCTTTCTTCAGAGCCTCGACATTTTCGTTAGCGAGTTCTTCGAATGGCTGACCACCATGCATCTTAAGGGCACGGATGGTAGCGACCATGACGATGGCATCTGGTTTGAAGCCAGCGGCACGGCACTTAATGTCTAAGAATTTCTCAGCACCAAGGTCAGCGCCGAAGCCCGCCTCAGTGACAACGATCGGAGCAAGCTTTAAGCCAAGCTTAGTGGCGATAACGGAGTTGCAGCCGTGGGCGATGTTGGCGAATGGGCCACCATGGATTAAGGCTGGATTGTTTTCGGAGGTCTGGACGAGGTTTGGCTTAAGGGCGTCCCTCATAAGGCGCATGATCGCGTGGGTGATCTGCAAATCCTTAACGGTGATTGGCTTACCATCAAGGTCAAAGGCGACGATGATGTCGCTAAGTCTCTTAAGGAAGTCGTCCTCGTCTTTGGCGAGGCACATAATGGCCATCATCTCAGAAGCGACGGTGATGACAAAGTGGTCTCTTCTTGGAGTTCCCTTTGGATCTTCAAGGGCCACATCTACGTCTCTAAGGGCTCTATCATTCATGTCCATGGCACGCTTCCAGACGACGCGTTCTGGGTCGATACGGAGCGGATTGCCCTGGTAGATGGAGTTATCGATGACGGCGGAGATAAGGTTAATGGAACTGGTCAACGCATGCATATCACCGGTGAAGTGAAGGTTGATGTCCTCAGTCGGCTCGACGGTGACTTTGCCGCCGCCGGTCGCACCGCCCTTGATGCCGAAGACCGGGCCAAGGGATGGTTCGCGTAAGCAAAGCATGGCTTTCTGACCGATCTGGCCGAAGCCTTCCGCTAAAGCGACGGATGTGGTTGTTTTGCCTTCGCCAGCTTTGGTTGGCGTGATGGCGGTGACCAAGACGAGTTTTCCGTCTGGTCTGTCTTTGATTTTATCAAAATACTTCATGTCGACCTTGGCTTTCAATTTGCCATAAGGTTCGACATACTCAGCCGGAATACCGGCCTTTTTAGCGATTTCATAAATATCCAAAAGATGCATATTTTGGCGTCCTCCAAAATCCTTTACTAATTATTATGGGTATTAACGCTTTTCTTACAAGGACGAAGAAAGAATTTCTTCGATGGAAGAAACCCATGTGATTTCAAACTGGTGGGCGAAGAAGGTGTCCTGACGCTTAACGTAATGCCTGGTGTTCTTCTTAATTTCATCTTTTACGGACTCTAAAGAGGCCTTTCCTTCAAGGTATGGGAAAAGCTCTTTGACGCCGATAGCTCTAAAAGCACGGGGAGATGTACCGTATTTCTTTATCAACGCGGTGTCTTCTTCCACTAATCCTTCTTCAAACATTTGGTCAACGCGCTTCTCGACCTTCTGGTAGAGCTCTTCACGTTCAGGCTTTAACCCAAAGAATTTGACTGGGTAGATTGGCTCATGTTTCTGCTCATTAAGCATTTCGGATTTTTTTCTTCCAGAGGAGAGAAATATCTCAATTGCCCTACGGACGCGGACGCGGTTATGCGGATGAATGGCTTTCGCGGACTCCTCATCGATTTCCCAAAGCTTCTGATAGAGTTGCTCATCGCTTAAGGCGTCGTACTCACTCATATCAGGATGGTCAGTCTCGCTGAAATCGTAGTCAAATAGTCCCGCGCGGATATATAAACCGGTGCCGCCAGCAATAATTGGGGTCTTGCCTCTAGCAATGACGTCCTTTAAGACGGCACGGAGGTCCTGCTGATAACGATAAACGTTATACTCCTCGGTTAACGGAACAAAATCGAAAAGATGGTGAGGGACTTCTTTCCTCATCTCCATAGAAGGTTTGGCAGTCGCGATGGAGAGTTCTTGGTAAACCTGAAAAGCGTCGGCGTTAATTACTTCGCCGTCGATCCGCTTGGCGAGTTCGACCGCCAAATGGCTTTTTCCGCTGCCAGTTGCTCCCGCGATTACGATAATCATTTAAGTGCTTCTTTTACCTCTAAAAGGATTGCTTCGACTTCATCATGAAGAGCCTCATGATTTTTGACTAATGGATGTTCCTCATAACGCTTTTTTAATGACAAGTAGGCCTCTTTTGCCTTGATATAGCCAGAATCGTCGCCATTCATGGAGGCAGTCATCTTCTTCTGGGCGCTTTGGATTTCCTTACGGAGAGAGATGAGTTCTTCATCTTCCTCGATCTGTTTTTCTAAAGAAAGGAATTCAGCGACGGCCTTTTCTTTGTTTAAGGCTTTCTTAAGGCTTCTCGCTTTGATTAATAAAGGATCTTCGAGGAGTTCGCCGACGACATAATGGCAATGATTCTCGACGATCTTGAGGTCAACGATCTCGCCTTCAAGATAGGCCGGGCCTTTGAAGTTAACGAGCTTGCTGCCTTCGGTATAGCCAGAAAGGATTTCCGGGTTCTTCTTAGATGGGCCAGAGACTAAGACAGGAACAATCTGACCAACAAGTTTGGCCGAAGCTTCGTTGGTGGTCTCTTCGATAATCTTTAAAAGGCGGTCGAAACGTTCGTGCTTGGTTTTGTCATCGACATTGTCGACCATCTTGGCCGCTGGAGTGCCTTTACGTGGGGAATAGATGAAGGTGAAAGCGGAGTCATAACGGACCTCTTCGCATAAGGTCATGGTGTCTTCAAACTGCTCCGCGGTCTCATTCGGGAAGCCGACGATGATGTCGGTAGTAAGGGCGACGCCTGGAATCTTCGTTTTGATTCTCTTAACCAAATCGAGATATTGCTCACGGCTATATCTTCTGCCCATCAGTTTAAGCACTTCGCTGCTGCCGGATTGGACTGGAAGATGGATGCATTTCATGATGTTTGGATAACGGGCGATGACATCTAACATCTCATCGCTGAAATCCCATGGATGGCTGGTCATGAAGCGAAGACGTGGGATACCAAGTTTGGCCACTGCCTCTAAGCAAGTAGCAAAGCTAGTCCCGTCTTTGAAGTCTTTGCCATAGGAGTTAACGTTTTGGCCCAAAAGGGTAATCTGGGCGTAGCCAGCGTCAACGAGTTCTTTGCATTCCTTGAGGATGACGTCCAAAGGTCTCGATCTTTCTCTGCCGCGGGTATATGGGACGATGCAATAGGTGCAGAACTTATCGCAACCATAGGTGATATTGACGAAAGCCTGATGCTTATCGACGCGATCGCTTGGGAGATTCTCAATGATGTCTCCAGCAAAGCTAAGGATAGAGACGATGGTCTTGTTGGTCTTTAAGTGCCAATCAAGCAACTCAAGGATCTTATGGATATTGTGGGTACCAAAAATAACGGAGATATATGGATAGCTCTTGATGAGTTTCTCCGCCACTCCTTCTTCCTGCATCATGCAGCCGCAGATGGCTAAAGAGAAAGATGGGTCTTCCTTGGCCCTCTTCTTATAGTTACCGATCTCGCCATAGACTTTGTCTTCGGCGTTTTCTCTTACCGCGCAGGTATTGATGATGACCATTCCGGCCTCATTCTCATTATCAGTCCTGACCATGCCAGCCTTTTCAAGGTAGCCGGAAAGGATTTCCTCATCTCTAACATTGGCCTGGCAGCCAAAGGTCTTGATAATGAATTTACGTCCTTTGCCATAAGAGGCAAGCCTTGGGCTAACTAAGACGTCGTCGAAAATGAGCTCTGGTTTCTTGACGCGGTCACGCGCCTTGCTCATGTCTGGTAAAGAATCAAAGATGGTTTTCGCCATGGCTACATTTTCCTCCAATATAAGAAATAGGTGCAATACGAATACATTTTCCGCTTAATTCATCGATTTCGATGTAAACGAAGCAGACGAGCGTCTCAGCTTTTTCAGCCACCTCGAAGCGGCCTTCAGTCTCGCCATAGACAATCTTCTTCAAGACTGAATCCGGGGTAAAGCCGATGATGGAATCATGGGCGCCGCACATGCCGGCATCAGAGAGATAGCCGGTTCCACCACTTAAGATAATCGGATCATTAGTCTGCACATGGGTGTGCGTGCCGATAACCGCGCTGACTTTGCCATCGGCCCAATGGGCGAAGACTTGTTTTTCCGATGTCGATTCGGCGTGGTAATCGACGATATGTATCGCGGTTGGCTCTTCCTCGAGGAATAACTCATTCATCGCCTGATATGGCGATTTGACGTTCTCCTTCATGAAGGCTTGGCCAAGGATGTTGGTCACGCGGACGGGGATGCCATCTAAATCAAAGACAGCCGAGCCGACCCCGTGATCGAAATCAATGAGGTTGATAGGCCTAATCAGGCAATCGGCATAGTCGATGTAATTAACGATCTGCTTTTTGTCGTTCCAATGATTGCCGAGCGTTACGGCATCAACACCGGCATCGAGCAAGGCTTCATAGTCGCTTTCGGTGATGCCGCGACCTTTGGAAACGTTCTCGCCATTGGCGATGATGAAATCGGCGTCGTATTCCTTTGCCAATTTAGGCAAAAGGGAGGCAACGGCTTCTAGGCCGAGCCTCCCAACGATGTCACCGAAGAAGAGAATTTTCATGGGGGTAGTCCCCCTTTCTAAGCCGAGACTATTTCGCGGTCTCGACGGCGCGGTATTCACGGATGATGGAAATCTTGATCTGTCCTGGATAGGTCATCTCATTCTGGATCTTATCGCGCATCTTCTGGGAGAGGATGAGCGCTTCGGAATCGGAGATTCTTTCAGGAGCGACCATGACGCGGATCTCGCGGCCAGACTGCATCGCGAAGGCCTGGGCAACACCGTCAAAGGATTTGGCGATGGTCTCAAGCTGCTCGATTCTCTTGATGTAGGTCTCAAGGGTCTCGCTTCTAGCGCCTGGGCGAGCGGCGGATAAGGTATCAGCGGCCTGGACGAGGTGGGCGATAACGTATTTCGCTTCAGCATCACCGTGGTGGCTTTCGATGGAATTGATGACGACGTCAGGTTCGCCGTACTTCTTAGCAAGGCGGACACCGAGTTCAACGTGGCTGCCTTCGACTTCGAAGTCAAGGGCTTTACCGATGTCGTGGAGCAAGCCAGCGCGTTTGGCTAACTGCTGGTCAAGGCCGAGCTCAGCGGCCATGATGCCGCAGAGATAGGCGACTTCCATGGAATGGTCGAGAACGTTCTGACCATAGGAAGTACGGAAATGGAGGCGGCCAAGGTAGCCGACGAGTTCGCGGTTGATACGTGGAAGACCGAGCTTGAAGATGGCATCTTCGCCATACTTCTGGCAGGATTCTTCGACTTCTTTCTTGCACTTGGCAGAGACTTCCTCGATTCTGCCTGGCTGGATGCGGCCGTCCTTGATTAGGTATTCAAGGGTGCGGCGGGCGATTTCGCGACGGATTGGGTCGAAGCAGGAGACGGTGATGACCTCTGGGGTATCATCGACGACGAGATCGACGCCGAGGCTCTTCTCAAGGGCCTGGATGTTACGGCCTTCGCGGCCGATAATGCGTCCTTTTAATTCATCGCTTGGAAGGGCGACGACGGATACGGTTCTTTCGGTGGTAACGTCCTGCGCGTATTTGGCGCAAGCAAGGCTGAGTAAATCACGGGCTTTCGCTTCCGCGGTTTCCTTAGCTTCGTCTTCGGCGTTATGGATGTAGGTGGCGATTTCCATCGACATCTTGCTTTCGACGCGGGCCATGATTTCGTCATGGGCGTCTTTGGTGGACATGCCGGAGACCTTTTCGAGTTCGACGATGATCTGGTCGATCTTCTCGTCTAACTCCTCGCTCTTCTTTTTAACCTGAGCAAGGCGGGTGTCGAGGGATTCGCTCTTGGCTTCGAGAGCGTTCTCCTTCTGGATGAGGGCGGCGTCTCTTTGATCGATGGCCTGCTCTCTTAAGGAAAGCTTCTGTTCGATGGCTTGGATTTCGCCTTTGCGGGAACGGATATCGTTCTCGGCTTGCTGTCTAGCTTCGAAGGCGGCCTGCTTAGCATCGATTTCCGCGTTCTTGGTGATGCGTTCAGCCTGGATTTTCGCATCGCGGACGATTTGTTTGGCGTCGCGGAGGGCAGCGTCTTTCTTGCTCTTGGATAAGACAAACATCACAAGAAAGCAGATGCCGGCACCGATGATTAGGCCAATACCCCCTATGAGGAGGGCTGGTCCAATCTCTAATGCCATAAGGTTAGGTATTAACATTGGAAAACTCCTTATAAACACAAAAGAGGCGAATACACTACGCCCACAGAAAATGGTATGTGGTTTTTATGCAACGGGACGAACCCGATACCAATGCCCAAACGACAATCTATGGGTAAGTACCTCTTCAGGTACATAGTTATCTTACCAATAAAGGGTAAGAAAGGGTATGTAAAAAATTGAATAAAGAAAAAAGAGGCGGTTTTGTACCTCCTCTTTCGTTAGTTTTTGCTTATTCCTCTAAGGCTTTGGCTAGGCTTTCGCGAATCTTATTCTCGAGGTCAGCGGCCATATCAGGGTGGCCTTCGAGGTAGATTTTGGTGGCTTCGCGGCCATTGCCGATCTTCTCGCCTGCGACTTCGTACCAGTTGCCGGCTTTGGAGATGAAGCCTTTTTCGACACCGATATCGAGAAGCTCGCCGGTCTTGCTGATGCCTTTGCCATAGATGATGTCAAAGGTGCAGGACTTAAATGGCGCGGCGACCTTGTTCTTGACGACTTTGACCTTAACGGTGTTGCCGATGATGTCGGAACCAGCCTTGATGGCTTCGGCGCGACGGATGTCGACGCGGATGCTCGCGTAGAACTTAAGGGCGCGACCGCCGGTGGTAACCTCTGGGTTGCCATAGACGATGCCGACCTTCTCACGGAGCTGGTTGATGAAGACGACGACGCAGCCGGTCTTGTTTAAGATACCGGCAAGCTTACGCATGGCCTTGGACATAAGGCGGGCTTGCAAACCAACCTGATTCTCGCCCATTTCGCCATCGAGTTCGGCCTGTGGGACAAGCGCGGCGACGGAGTCGACGATGATAAGGTCGATGGAACCGCTCTGGGCAAGCATCTCGCAGATCTCAAGGGCCTGCTCGCCGGAATCCGGCTGAGAAAGTATGAGTTCGTCGATGTTGACGCCAAGTTTGGCAGCGTATTCTGGGTCAATCGCGTGCTCGGCATCGATGAAGGCGGCGCGTCCGCCCTTCTTCTGCGCCTCTGCGATCGCGTGCAAGGCTAAAGTGGTTTTACCAGAAGACTCTGGACCGTAGATCTCTACGATACGGCCTTTTGGATAACCGCCTACGCCGAGGGCCTGGTCCAACAAGATGGAACCAGACGGGATGACGTCCACGGAAACGTGCGGACGCTCGCCGAGTTTCATGACCGAGCCTTTGCCATAGGCTTTCTCGATCATCTTCAAGGCGTCGGCTAGCGCCTTCTCTTTTGCTAATTTGTTCTCGTCCATGTAAGAACCTCCATCTTGTATATAGTGGAAAAATCCGCTTTCGAATTAAATTTCTTCAATGAGAATATTATATATTCTCAAAGACTTCATCAAGCATCGCGCTCACGGCCTGCTGCCTAATTTCTTCGCGGGTGCCTTCGAAGTCATAACGGGTGGTGTAATGGTGCTCCGCATCGCAATATCCGATGTAGACAACCCCCACTCCAGCTTCGCCTTCCTGTGCGGTCGGTCCAGCATTTCCAGTGACGGAGATGCAGATATCGGAACCGGTGGCGTTTCTGCCGCCTCTGGCCATTTGCTCAGCGACTTCGCTGCTCACGACACCGCATTCGGAGATGACCACCGGGGAGACGCCGCAATGCCAGGTCTTTAGACGTGGGTCATAGGTAACGACGCCACCCGTGAATACTTTGGATGCGCCTGGAACCGAGGTTATGGTCGCGGAGAATAAGCCTCCGGTCATCGATTCGATGGCTCCGAGGGTCAATCCTTTCGCCTTAAGGGCTTTGACGACTTTCGCTGCGTCAGTCATGTTTTTCCTCCTTGCTGGCTAATACGCCTTTATTTTGGGCCACGTAGATAATGCCAGAGATAAGGCTCATCGCGGTGGCGATATAAATCAGGATATTGGCGATCCTAAGTTCTGGAACCCAGGAGCTATCGAAGTAGGAGAATGGCCAGGAATTAAGGAAGACGAACGGGATGGCGACCATTTGGAAGATGGTCTTCAATTTGCCGAAGATGTTGGCGGCGATGACGACCTTCTTCTCGGCGGCGATGAACCTTAAGGCATCGACGACAAGGTCACGGATAATCATGACGATCACGCAAAAGGCGGGGATTTGTAGTTGATTTGGCGCAAAACCCCAGCTGACCGCAAGGAAGACAAGCATCGCATTGACGAGCATCTTATCGGCCACTGGATCAAGGAACTTGCCAAGGTCGGTAACCTGGTGCCATTTCCTGGCTAAGTAACCGTCTAAGGTATCGGTAAGCGAAGCGATAACGAAGACGATAAGGCAGATGAAGTAGATAAGGTTGATGTTGCTATTGCCTAAGGTCGGGGCAACCCAGCCGGTGGTGAGGTTAAGGATATAGCAAACAAAAAGCCCGATAAGCATGGCGATAATAAGAACTATGCGGGCAATGGTGATTTTGGTCGGTATGTTTATTTTCATATGGTTTATTATAAGCGCTGCCTTGGGCACTTACTATTCTTTTATCTCGTAGAGATAAGAAAAAGGCTTCAACATTGAAGCCATTAGTGAGTATCCGGCCCTATAAGCCATGTTATGTCGAGAGTGGAAATTTATCTCAGGTTTCCCTGGCCCCCGCCGCTTCAGTTCGCATTGGGCGCTTCCCTTACCAAATTTAGGTTTCTCGCTTGTGGGGTTTACCGCGTTGCATCTTGCTATCGCTAGCAAGCTCGTCTCTGTGGCACCTTGGGGATTCCGATCTACGGGAGACCTTCCTCCGCCGTTACGCTCTCCAGCGTACCCAGGGTTATTTCTTCCCCTGGCGCAATCACTACTGACATCGCAGTCAGTGCGAGCATGGACTTTCCTCTCCTTGCGGAGCAACCACTCAGGCCGGATGTTTTATCAAAGCTTTCTCGGGTCAATGCCCTTGGCGTAAAGGGCCCGCTCATACTTGCTGATCTTCTGGAGGAGCTCCATGTTCTCTTTCGTGACATGGTCGCCTTCCTTGATGCCGTCGAGCCTGGCCTTCATCTTACCGTTATCGACTTCGACCGCTTTATACGCTTCTTTGATGCGGCGGTTCTCGGTCTCCAAGCTTTGGATGTATTCTTTGCTCTCTTTCTCAAACTTCTCGAAGGTTTTGTAATCCTCGATGATTCGGTCAAGGAAATCATCGACCTCAGAAGGGTCGTACCCTTTCACGTTTGGCGTGAACTGGTGGTTAAGGATGATTTCTTTTGTCAGTTGAATCTTGTTTTCCATAAGAGGGCGAGGACGATTATAAGCGCGAAACGCGTTTACTTCAATGCGCGCATGAGAAAAGGGGCCTTCTATGAAGACCCCTTGCTTTTTAGGCTTCCTGGCGGAAGAAGAGGATGACGTGATTCTCGTAGTTCGTGGCGTTGAGGTATTCCCAACCCTTGTTGCTCATTTCATCAAGGGTCGCCTGAACTCTTTCTTCTGCGCTGCGGCAGGTTAAGCCAATCGATATCGTTTTGTTGGTATAGCGATAGGCTGTCATGGTTACTCTTCAGTCTTTTTGACTGCCTCAGCAACGGCGGTAGCCAAGGAACCAACATTGGCAAGATTCGCTGGAGCGAAGATCTTGGTGGCTTTGCCATCGGCGACTTTGCCAAGGGCTTCGTAGCCTTTGATGGTAAGAACCGCATTGTCCGGTTTGGCTTCGCGGATCATTTTGATACCTTCGGCCTCGGCTTCGCGGATTAAGCGGATACCTTCGGCTTCGGCTTTCTTCATATCGAGGAGCTTCTGGGCTTCACCTTCCGCTTTGCGGATGGTGGATTCTTTTTCAGCTTCCGCGTTGAGGATCATGGATTCCTTGTTACCTTCGGCGACAAGAATGGCGGACTGCTTCTGCGCTTCGGCAAGAAGGACCTTTTCACGCTTTTCGCGCTCGGCACGCATCTGACGTTCCATGGCTTCGCGGATATCCTTTGGAGGAAGGATGTTCTTAACTTCGACGCGGTTGACTTTGATACCCCATGGGTCGGTCGCTTCGTCGAGGATCTTTCTCATCTTCTCGTTGATGATGTCACGGGAGGTGAGGGTGGCGTCGAGGTCGAGGTCACCGATGATGTTACGAAGGGTGGTCGCGGAGAGGTATTCAATCGCGCAGACTGGATCCTGGACACCGTAGGCATAGAGCTTTGGATCGGTGACCTGGAAGAAGACGATGGTGTCGATCTGCATGGTGACGTTATCTTTGGTGATGACGCTTTGTGGAGGGAAGTCTCTGACCTGCTCCTTCATGTCGATGCGGCAAGCGATCTTGTCGACGAACGGGGCTTTGAGGTGGATGCCAGTGCCCCAGGTGGTGTGATAAGCGCCAAGTCTTTCGACGATGATCTTTTCGGTCTGGCCGGTGACTTTAACGCAAGAGATTAAGATGATGATACCGATGAAGACGATGACGCCGAGGATAATCGCGGCGATGACGCCGCCATTAACGCCTTCGCTAGCGGCCTCGTTGGCAAGAAGTGCAAAATTTAACATTATTCATTCTCCTTTTCGACAATTAGTTTTACTCCGGCAACGGAGAGAACTACGACAATATCGCCCTTTTCGAGCTTAACTTCGGCATTGGCCGGAACGGCGCTCCAGCGTTTGCCATCGACGAAGACCTCTGCTGGGTCAACGACGTTGCCATCGATCGTAACGACGGCTTTCTTTCCGACGACTTCGTCGACGTTGGTCTTAACGAGGTCGCGGTCCATAAATCGTTTGGCGAATGGTCTTAGCAATACCAAGGTGGCACCGGAGACGACCGCGAAGATGACGATTTGCACCCACCACGGAACGTTCGGGATGAAGCTGATGAGCATCGAGACGAAGGCGCCGACCACGAACCAGACACTGATTAGGTCAACGGTGATGGCCTCGATGACAACGGCAGCCACCATAATTGCGAGCCAAATAACCCACATCCAAGTTTCCATTATAAGTACTCCTTTCTCGTCTCAATGACGAGCATTCCTTCACGCTTATCGAAGTGCGTGCGGAATTGCAGCGGTTTCTCACCGAAAGTGTCAATTCCGAGAGAAGCGGCGATCTGAGACATTAGTTCTGTCGATGATATTCTCGAATAACTCTTCTTCACGGCAAGGACATATATGCCTTTTCCGCCGGTATAATCACGCTCAACTTGATCTTTGTCTAGGGGCATGATGACGATATTGCCGCTTTTATCACCGCCGACGCGAACGCGATAGGCGCTACGGAAGGGATCGGTGGAAACGGTGTTAAGAGTCAGATTCGTTTTATAGAACGATGCTTGGCCGCATTTGTCTTCTTCTCCGAACCATGTTACGTCCATAGTTTTACCTCCTACGTCTTCCATTATCCACGAATTTCAATGCGTTTCAAGAGTTTTCAAACTATTTCATGGGATTTCATGAAAATCCATTTTTCTCATATGCGCGCGAACAAGTATAATGTCCTACGTGAAGCAGTTAGAGAGAGCCCTAAGGGGCAAAAAAGTATTGGTGTTCTTAGACCTTGAGGGCACCCAATTCACCCATGAGATGATCGAGATCGGGGCTTATAAGGTCTTTTTGAAGGACGACTTGACCGTTAAGAAAGTCCTCAAAGGCTTCAAGAGCTACGTCAGACCTCACGCGAGAATCGGCAAAGTCGTCACTGACCTCACCGGCATCACCGAGGAACTCCTCGTCAAAGAGGGCCTTCCTTATCGCGTTGTCCAGCAAGCCTTCCGTAAATACGTCGGCAAGGATTGGGACAAATGCCTTTTCGTTACCTTTGGTAACCATGACTACCGCATCATCTCCCAAAGCGCCGCCAATAACCTCGACGCGAATGATGGACAATCCAAATACGTCATCCATCACGGCTGGGATTTCGCCGAATGGATCGCCCAATTCATCCGTGACCCAAACGGCAATAACTACTCCTTGACCAATTACTTAAAAATCTTCGAATGCCCGTTTGAAGGCAAAGCCCATGACGCGCTCGCGGACGCAAAGAACCTTATCGATTTATATCAGGCCTTCTTAGCCCGTAAAGACATCGTCGAGAGAGAGTATGAGAAACGCCTCGCCCTCCATAACACCCACTACCCAGAACCGATGAGGAGAGTCCTTGAAAAGCTCTCCCACGGCGAAGACGTCACCGCCGCGGAGTATGATCAATACATCAAGGATTATCTGAAATGACCATTAAGTATCCGAAAGGTATCGCCCCACGTGCCGAGGGCGAGATCGTCAAAAGAAGCAAACGCAAAATCAATGCGAAGGTCGCGAGCGGTAATCGCGGCATGGCTTTTGAAGCGGATATCAATAACTCCAACGCCTACTATAAGGACCATGACCTCGCACTCATCACCAAAAGACCAACCCCAATCAACATCGTGAAGGTCGATTACTCTAAAGGCGCGACCATCACCCAGGCTTATTTCGAAACTCAGTCCACCACCGACTATAACGGCGTTTATAAGGGCCACTACATCGACTTCGAGGCCAAAAGCACCCATGGGGCGGCATCTTTCCCTCTGTCTAACATCCCGCATCAGCAGATCGAGCACTTAGAAAGAGTCATCGCCCATGGCGGCATCGCTTTCTTCCTCATCCAATGCGTCGTCATTAACGAAACCTACCTTGTCCCGGCTTCCTTCATCGTGAAGTTCTACCGCGAAAGGCCGAGGCAATCGATTCCTTTCGCCGATTTAAAAACGAACGGCTATCTAGTCAACGAAGGCTATTCCCCTCGTTATGACTATTTGCCGATCGTCGAAGAGGTTTTCTTAAAGTAGAGGCAATGCCCCGATAACTTACACTTATCGCACATTGGCCCGATGGCCTTGCAGATGCTACGTCCGAAAGCGATGGATTGATGATGAAGGTCAATCCATTTTTCTTTTGGGAAAGCCTTCTCTAATTTCTTCATCTCCGCGATTGGGGAATCACTCTCTTTGGCGTAGCCAAGTCTCTTATAGATTCTCGCGACATGGGTATCCACCGCGAAGGCTGGACGGGCTTTAAGTTCCATCAAGACAACATTCGCCGTCTTAACTCCAACGCCAGGAAGAGAGACAAGTTCCTCAAACACCAAAGGAATCTCGCCTTGATGTGAGGAGACTACTATTTGGGCCATGGCCACTAAGTTCTTAGCCTTATTGTGATAGAGCCCAAGTCTAGCGATATATGGTTCCACCTCCTCGACTTTAGCTTTAGCTAAGGAAGCGGGATTTGGATAAGCCGAAAACAAAGCCGGGGTGACGGCATTTACGGCGTTGTCATTAGTTTGTGCGCTTAGCATTACGGCTACTAAGCATTCATAGGCGTTATTAAAGTTTAAGGTGCAACCTGCATGAGGATAGGTCTCACCAAGGAAAGCGATAATGTCTTTACTCTTCGTCGTCATCGTCGACAATCCATTTGGTTTTGGCGATCTCGATGGTCTTCTCGATGTCTTTGCTCCATTGATCATTGACGCCGGAATAACCTTCTTTGGAGATATCTTCCCTGGCTCTATTGGAACGGAGGATCCTATCGATTGATTTGGCGCTCTTCTTGCCGGAGGCAATCGCGTCTTCGAGGGCATCCTTGATATCCTTGACGGAATAGGAATCATCCAACCAGTTGGTGATGGCTTCCTTTTCGATTGGGGTAATAGCCCTGGCTAAACGTTTTTCGAAATATGCGAAAAGCTCCGAGAGAGATTTATTCCTCTCCGCGGAATTCAGACTCGCCCTCTCTTTGGCTAAGGTTAATTCAAACTGCTTGTATAGTTTCTCTTCGAGGGGTCTTAAAGAAGTCTTCATGCTTTCGCCTGAGGTGTCATATTCCACCAAGCCCTTCTTGACCAAGCCAACGAGAATCTTATCGATGTCCTTAACTGGGATGCCCATCTTAAGGGATAAGAGGTCCGCGGTGATGAGAGGGTTCTTCTGCTTAAGGAAATGGTCCGACATCAAAAGAACGATCACTTCGTTTTCCGAGAGACCGAGTTTCTTATAGTTCTCTAATAAGAGGTATCTAAAATCTAATGCAGGCAGTGAGGTAACCATAGGAGTTTTTCTATTTTACTTTGACTCTTTGAGACGTTCCATCTTTATCTTGTCGGGATTAAGCAAAGATAAAAGATTTCTTCCTTCTTCGATGGCTTTTTTGCTCTCTTCTTCGATCTCAAAGCCAAGCTTTTTGGCGAAGCGTTCCGCTCTCATGATGCGCAGAGGGTCTTCTTCGATTCTAATTTTTGGATCGCCGATAAAGCGGATAATCCCCTTCTTTAAGTCAGCGAGTCCGCCATGATAATCGTATACATTCCCGCCTAAATCGATATAAAGGGCGTTGATGGTGAAGTCTCTTCTTTGGCTATCGGTCTCTAGGTCTTTGATGAAGGTAATCTTCTTTGGATGCCTATGATCGTCATAGCCTTCCTCTTTACGGAGGGTGGTGATATCGACCTCCACACCGTCTTCGAAGATCTTGATGCTCCCGAATTTGGCAAAGTCATATTTGGCATTCGGAAGGAACTTCTTCTCATCTTCTGGCGTAGCGTCGGTGACGAAGTCGAAGTCGGTGTATGGCAAACCTAAAAGATAATCGCGGGAAGTTCCCCCGACCATATAGAGATGGAAGCCATTCTCTTCGAATAACCGCGCGTATTTGGCAAATCTTTCGTCCACGGCGTTAAGTGTAGCACGAAAAAAGAGGCGCCGAAGCACCTCTTCTTTTTGTCATTACTGTTAGCTTAGTTAAGTTTCTCTTTGAGAGCCTTGCTTGGCTTGAAGGAAACGGTGTTGCTGGCAACAATGGTGATCTTTTCGTGGGTGGCTGGATTGCTGCCTTCACGAGCGGCACGGGCCTTCTTGGCGAAGATACCGAAGCCAGAGATCTTGACTTCGTCACCGGCAAGTAACGCCTTCTCGATTTCTTCGAGAGCGGCATTGATGACGTTTTCAACGTCCTTCTTGGAACCGGCGACCTTTTCAGAAACAGCGACGACTAATTCAGCTTTGTTCATGGGATAGATTATCCTCCTTGTGGCTAAATGTATCTTAAAAGTAGCATTGCATCGAGCCTCTTGCAATCCTTTTCGACTGAAAAATGTTCGAAAACGCCTAAGATTAATAAATATTGATACATCCAGTATATCTGAAATTTGAAAGCGCTTTATTTTCTTTGGCGATAAACGATGTTCAAAGGCGAGCCCTCGAAGTCGAAATTATCGCGTAAGCGATTCTCCAGATAACGGGTATAGGAGAAGTGGGCGAAATTAGGATCGTTGCAGAACATCACGAAGGTCGGTGGGGCCACGGAAGTCTGGGAAGCGAAAATGATTTTCAAGCGGCCATAGTTGAATAATGGAGTTGGGTTCATGGCCTGCGCGTCGGCGACGATCTTGTTAAGAATCGAGGTCGGAATGCGTTTATGGTAGGACTCATAGGCCTTCTTGACGGCCGGGAGAATCTTATCGACTCCCCTACCGGTCTTCGCGGAGATGAAGACGACGGAAGCGTAGTCCAAGAACTTAAAGCGGTTCGCGATATCCTTCTTAAATTCTTCCTGGGTCTGACCGGTCTTGGCCAAATCCCATTTGTTGACGACAAGGACAACGGCCTTCTTCTTGTCAACGGCATAGCCGACAACGTGCGCGTCCTGCTCACGAATGCCGGTTTCGGTGTCGATGAGCAAAAGGACGACCTCAGAACGCTCAATGGCTTCAAGAGCGCGGATGGCCGCGTATTTGTCGATGGCTTCATAGATCATGCCGCGCTTAACAAGGCCGGCGGTATCAATCAAAACATAGTTTTGGCCATCATTAACGAACTGGCTATCGATAGAATCACGGGTCGTGCCCTCGATATCGGAAACGATGGTTCTTTCTTTCCCAAGGAGTCTATTGGATAAGGAGCTCTTACCAACGTTTGGCCTACCAATTAAAGAGAAGGTAATGGCGTCCCCGTAATCAGGAATATCCTTCTCTGGGAGCATGGAGACGATCTTATCGAGAAGGTCGCCGATGCCGATACCATGGGCGCCAGAAACGGCGACAGGTTCGCCTAAGCCAAGGGCGTAGAAATCGGAAACGGAATCCATTTCCTCGATGCGGTCAACTTTGTTGACGGCGACAATGACTGGTTTATCGCTCATGTAGAGCATCTTCGCGACGGCGTCGTCATCGCCGGATAAGCCTTTCTTGCCATCGACGACGAAAACGATGAGGTCAGCCTCATCCAAGGCAAGCTGCACCTGAGCGCGGATAGAGGCCTGGAATGGTTTGTTCTTGACCTCGATGCCGCCGGTATCAATGACGGTGAAGGTCTTGGTAAGCCATTCGCAGGTGCCGTAAATGCGGTCGCGCGTAACGCCCGGAGTATCCTGGACAATCGCTTTTCTAGAACCGACGAAACGGTTGAAGATGGTGCTCTTGCCCGCGTTTGGCGATCCGACTAAGCAGACGGTTCCTAGTGACATGCTTTCACCCCCGTTTTCTCTTCGATGATCTTTAAGGCAGCCTCGACGACTTCGTCGATGGTGAGGTTATCAGTATCTAAATGGACAGCATCTTCCGCTGGACGAAGCGGAGCGAAAGCGCGATGGGAATCGATATAGTCGCGTTTCTTAACGTCGGCGATGACATCATCCATAGAGGTTTCGATGCCCTTCTCCTGATTCTCGATGTAGCGTCTCTGGGCGCGGACTTCGACGGAGGCGATCTGATAGATCTTCACCTCGGCGTTAGGAAGAACATAGGTGCCGATGTCACGGCCATCCATGACGACGGACTTGGACATGGCCATCTTTCTCTGGAGTTCGACAAGGGCAAGACGAATGTCTTTATAGGAGGCAATGTAGCTGACGTTGCCGGAGACTAATGGCTCACGAATGACTTTGGTGACATCCTCGCCGTTGCAAAGAACGGTGCCATTTGGGAGCAACTCAATATCGGTGTTTGGGATGATGGAGCAGCTTTCGGCCTCACTTTCAGGATTAAGTCCCGCTTTAATGACCGCATATGTGAAAGCGCGATACATCGCACCGGTATCGACATAGGTGAAATCTAAGATCTTCGCGACGCGTTTGGCGATGGTGCTTTTACCAGCGGCAGCTGGGCCATCGATGGCGACGGAAATAATTTTTTGCTCATTCATTGTTATAGCCTCCCCTTGATAAGGAAATACCAGATAGTCAAAGCGACAGCCACCGCCACTAAAGCGACGAACTTGAAGATGAGAGCTTTGCTCTTCCTTTGACGGTAAGCGACATAAGGAGAGACGCTTTTCGTCTCATTGAAGGAATCGTTCTCCTCCACTTCGCCTTGAAGCATTTCGCCGAAACTGATGGAATTTCCGGCACGTTTCGCGGTGGTGAGAATCTTCTCATCGGCCTGAGAGATGCGATAACGCTTTTCAGACTCGGAAGGGAAAAACTCATCCGCCATGTGGACGATCTCTTCGCGATACTTACGATACTTCTCTTTCCTGGTTTCCATCTCGGGGGTTATTTTAACAAATAACAAGCGCGCTTAAAATGAGAAGCATGGGAATCTTGTCATACTTTGGCACGGTGGGTATAATGCCATTGTTTTCGGGAGGAAATACAAATGCCAAGCAAAGTTTCTGTTGATAAGGACCTCTGCATCGCCTGCGGTCTCTGCGTCGGTACTGCCCCATCCATCTTCTCTTTCGGTGATGATGGCAAAGCCGAAGCCGGTGCCGTTGATGATGAAGCCGCGGCCGAAGAAGCGATCAACAATTGCCCAGTCGCTGCTATCAAAGGCGAATAAGTTTTTAAACAAACGACTAAAGGATCCTACGGGGTCCTTTTTTCGTGCCCAGAATAAGAAAAAAACGAACCCGTGGGTCCGTTTTTGGCTATCTTTAGTTGTTCTTGTTGAAACGTAAGAAGACGTGAATGCTGCGGTAAACCAAGAAGGTCACGACGATGACGATCGCATCCTTCAAAAGGTTGAACGGCAAGACGGCCATGACCGCATAGGACCAACCGACGTCGGTGATGGCAGGATTGGCCAGCTGGCAGATCTTGAGAAGTCCTTCCATCGGGATGTTGTAGAACATCGAATAGAAAGGAATATAGAGATAAACGTTAAGGACCATGCCGGCGATGACCTGAAGGACGGTACCGACGCTGAAGCCGATGGCAACACCTTTGAGATTACGCTGCTTTTTGTAGATCAAGCAGACCGGAATGAGATAGATCGAACTTAAGAGAAGATCGCCGAATTCGCCGACCGTAGCAGTCGAGGTGAATGGCAATTTGATGATGGTCTTTATGACCAAGACGCCTAAGCCCGCCACGGGACCATAGGCGAAACCAGCGATGAAGGCTGGGACTTCGTCAAAGTGGAGCGACAAGAACGACGGGAAGAACGGCAACTTGATAGTGAAGAGTTCAACCACGTAGAGAATCGAAGCCATAGCGCCGAAGATAGCGATGCGGGCGATGAGCTTCGTGAGGCTGAAACGCGCTTTTTCCTCTGCGTTCTTAGAGTGGTAAAGTGTGAAGGTGACAACCAACAAGATGAAGAGAAGGACTATACCAATAGCTCCTACTCCGTATTCTGCAAACCATTTTTGCAAACCTGCAAACCATTTTTCCATAAAAAGAAAACCTCCCAATACCTTCAGGGGAGGACGTGCTTGTACGCTTGTTTGCGGTGCGTACTTGCCTTCTAACATCCGGACTTTACCGTTGGCCCTGGAATTGCACCAGATCATGCTCTCGATGAGAGCTCGCGGGCTTTACCGCCAGTCGACGTAATTATCGTCGCCCTGAAGTACGGAAACATTATAGAGGCTTAGATACAAAAAGAAACTTATTTTGCTATGCGCTTAAGAAACTTAGCCTTTTCTTCTTCGCTTTCGAAGGTAATGGTAAGGCTCTTTCCATGGTCCTTGATGCTATATTTAGGCGACTTTGTAGTATTTTTTCCGCCTTCTTTCCTAGCGATAGCCTCTACTTCGCGGACGGAAAGATTCTCTTCATAAACCCGCTTAACTAGGTCACGGATTTCGCTCTCGCTTAAGGAGGCGACGGCTTTCGCGTGGCCATAGGAGAGCTTGCCTAAGCAAATATCATCGAGGATATCATCCGGCAAGCGGAGGATTCTTAAAGTATTGGTGATCTGGCTTCTAGATTGGTGGGAGAGTTTACCAAGGCTTTCCTGGGTATATCCAAAACGGGTGTAAAGAGTCTGGCAGATTAAGGCCATTTCCACTACATTCGACTCTCTTTGGTCTCGTGTATCAGCGAGAAGCGTTAATAAAACAACCTCATCAGACTCATCGATGATGACGCATGGGAATTCTTTTAACCCAGCGCGCTTACCGCCTTGGAATCTTTTACGGCCCAGGACCAACTCATAATGGTTGCCCTTTGGCCTAACGATAAGCGGAGAGAAAACGCCATTCTTAAGAATGGATGAGGCAAAACGATCTAAGGTCTCCTTTGGGATTTTGACCTTTTTGATAAATGGGGTGTCGTCGATTAAAGAAGCAGGAATCTGGCGGCTTGGCTCAGCGGAATATTCCTTTTCAAGCGCGGCGATAACATCGTTCTCCGCGAACTTATTGAGCAAGCCCTTAAGGGAGTTTTTGAGAATCCTATCTTTCTTCATGGTCGATTACTTCGCGGGCAAGCGCAAAATAGGCCACCGCTCCTTGGCTGGTCGGTCTGAAGGAAGTGACAGGCATCTGACGGCCTTGGGATTCGGAGACGGACTGGTTTCTTGGAATGACGGTAAGGAAGGTGTTCTCTTTGAAGGTCTTTCTGACCTGGCTAGAAATCTCGGTGCCAAGAGTGGTTCTCTGGTCATACATCGTTAGCAAGAAGCCTTCGATGGAAAGAGATGGATTGTAATCGTGCTGGACCTTGGCAATCGTGGAGATGATGGCCGCCACCGCTTCCATGGCGAAGTATTCGCATTGGACTGGAATAAGGACCGCATCAGCCGCCACAAGGGAGTTAAGGCAAAGCAATCCTAAGCTCGGTGGGCAATCGACAACAATGTAGTCGTAATGGTCTTTTGGGAGTTTAGCGAGGGCGTTCTTTAAAACGGAAAACGGATGCACGCCCCCTTCGTTTTTACCTTCGAATTGGGCCAAACGGAGGTTAGCGGGTATCACATCTACCCCTTCAAAGGAGGTGGTGAGGATAGCCTGGGTTGGATTAAGTCCTTCGGCGATAACCTCGTAGATCGTGTGCTTCTGGAGGTTGATGTCGACGCCTAAACCGCGTCCGGCATTGCCTTGCGGATCCATATCGAGCAAAAGGACCTTGCGACCGAAGTGGGCAAGTGCGCTCGAAAGGTTGATTGCGGTCGTGGTTTTGCCGACGCCGCCTTTTTGGTTCGCGATTGCGATGATTCTTGTCATGGTTAAACTATATTCTTCCGTGAAACATTAGAAAAGGTTTCACAAATGTCTTTTAGAGATTTCGGCCCAGCTACGCGGGAAGCGAGATGGGGTTTTCGCGGACTTCCTGACGATGATGTTCTGACGTTCATCGCCATTGGTCGGAAGCTTTTCCTTCTGGATGGTCATTAAGGTTCCACCGAGCTTTTTGAGGGCTCTTTCGCTTTCGCGAAGCTCCTCGATGGCGTTGCTGCCTTTATAAGAAATCAGGATGCCGCCGATCTTAAGGAGAGGTAAGCCTAATTCGAGAACGTTTGGAAGCGCGGAGAAGCCACGGGCGGAGACATAATCATAATGCTCGTGGAAAGTGCGCATTTCCTCGACGCGGCCAGACTGGAAGCTGACGTTTTTGACGCCGCAAGCGTCCTTAACGGCCTGGAGGAAGATGAATTTCTTCTTGGTGGAATCGGCTAAGGTGACGTAGAGCTCTGGATGGGCGATGGCGATAACCATGCCTGGGAAGCCTGCGCCGGTGCCCATATCAAGATAAGCGCCTTTTTGGAACTTAACTTCCTTGGTCGGGAGTAAGGAATCATAGAAATGCTTTTCGATGACTTCGCTCTCTTCGGTGATGGAAGTAAGGTTGATCTTTTCGTTCCACTCCTTCAGGAGAGCGGCGTATTTTTTATACGACTCAATGACTTCGTCACTTAAATCGAAGGCTTTTTGTAGTTCTTCGTAGGTCATAGTTTTCCATCCCTCCTAAGGGTTAAAAGCAAAATCGAGATATCGGCTGGGTTGACGCCCGGGATGCGGGAAGCCTGGCCGATCGTGCGCGGATGGACCGCGTTAAGCTTCTGCCTCGCCTCGATGCGAAGGCCGCTGACGGTGAGGTAATCGACATCAAGCGGAAGGGCGAGGTTCTCCTGCTTTATCAAAGAGGCAGCCTCTTTCTCTTCTTTCTTAATATACCCCTCATATTTGACTCTGGTCTCTAAAGAGAGAATGTCGTCATAGCTGAAATGGAAGTCAGCCAATTCTGGCATAAGAGAGGCAACTTTAACGTAGTTTGTATATGGTCTTTTGAGGATTTCCAAGCCATGGTAGCCATAGCCGTCATACTCATATCCGAGCTCATTCAGGTACTTATGTAGTCCTTCTTTGTCCGCGACCACGGTTTTGTCCATGATCTCGATGGCCTTTTCGATGTCTTGATATTTCTTCTTAAAGGCCTGATAACGTTCTTCGGAGAGAAGGCCTAATTGATGGCCGTACTCAGAAAGACGTAAGTCCGCGTTATCGTGACGTAATAGGAGACGATATTCGGCACGGGAAGAGAGGAGTCGATATGGCTCATCTGTGCCTTTGGTGACAAGGTCATCGATCATGACCCCGATATAGGATTCGTTACGTTTAAGGATGAATGGCTCTTTGCCTAAGATGGCCAAGGAGGCATTGATACCCGCCATAAGGCCTAAACCGCCGGCTTCCTCATATCCCGAGGTGCCGCAGATCTGACCTGCGCCATAGAGTCCTTTGTATTTTTTCACCTGCAAAGTCGCGTCGAATTGCAGCGGCTGAATCGCATCATACTCAATCTGATAAGCCCATTTGAGAATCTTGGCATTCTCCAAACCCGGGAGACTATGTACCATTTCTTCCTGTACTTCATGCGGCATACCAGAGGAGAAGCCCTGAAGGTAGATGGACTCTCCGCCTTCGATTTCCGGCTCTAAGAAGAGCTGATGTCTTTCCTTATCCGCGAAACGGACGACCTTGCTTTCAATGGCCGGGCAATAACGAGGCCCAATGCCTTTGATGGTCCCGTCGAAGATCGCGGAATCGGAGATATGGTCCTTGATGATCTTCAAGGTCTCTTCGGTGGTGTAAATAAGGTAACAAGGCAATTGCTTTGCCAGCGGGGTGAAATGAGTCGTGCCATAAGAGAAGGCCAACTCATCATCGGAGCCAAGCTGAATCGCGGCTTTCGAGAAATCGATGGAAGACTTCGCGATGCGCGGAGGGGTTCCGGTCTTTAATCTAAAGATCTCGATGCCCATCTTCCTAAGGGCTTCGCTTAAACCTAAGGAGGCCTTCTCACCATCAGGTCCGCCGGAGAAGACGTCTCTACCGGAGATGATGCGGCTATCCATATAGGTGCCGGTGGTGATAATGACTGCTTTCGCTCTAATTTCCTTGCCCGAACGGGTCAAGACGCCATAAACGTGATCATCGTCATGGAGTAAGTCCACTACTTCCTCTTCCTCGATATCGAGGTTGGGGATCTTATCTAATACACTTTGGACGAAGGCTGGATAGCCGAGCTTATCCTGTTGGGAGCGAAGGCACTGGACGCCCGGGCCTTTGCCGGTGTTAAGCATCTTCATCTGCAATGGATGGTTATCCGCGGCGATGCCCATTAAGCCACCTAAGGCATCAATCTCACGAACGACTACGCCTTTGGCGGAACCGCCGATATGCGGGTTGCACGGCATATTGGCGATCATCTTCTTATTCAGGGTAAGCAAAAGAATGCGGAGGCCGAACTTCGCGGAAGCATAACTCGCTTCCACGCCAGCATGGCCGCCGCCAACGACGATAATGTCATATTCTTTCTTCAGCATTTTTTATCCAATTGAGCCCGACATGTCCATTTTAATCAGCTGATTGAGCTCAACCGCGTATTCCATCGGAAGCTCTTTGCTGAATGGTTCGATGAATCCCATGACGATCATGTGGGTCGCATCCTTCTCGCTGATGCCACGAGACATCAAATAGAAGAGCTGGTCCTGATTGATCTTAGAAACCGTAGCCTCGTGCTCGATATAGCTATCGGCGTTCTTAATCTCGTTGGTTGGGATGGTGTCCGAACGAGAGATATCGTCCAAGATGAGGGTGTCGCATTCGACGTGCGCCTTAGAGCCGGTGGCTCCTTCTTCCATGCGGACGGTGCCACGGTAATTGGCGACGCCGCCATGGTGGACGACGGATTTAGAGACGATTGTGGAGGAAGTATCCTTTCCCTGATGGATCATTCTCGCGCCGGCATCCTGATACTGGCCGTTATTAGCAACGGCAATGGAGATGACGCTACCTTTGGCACGGTCGCCATGAAGGATGCAGGCTGGGTATTTCATAGTAAGGGAGGAACCGATATTGCCGTCGACCCATTCCATGAAGCCATCTTCCTCGACCTTGGCTCTTTGCGTGACGAGGTTAAGGATGTTGGTAGACCAGTTCTGGATGGTCGAGTAACGGACGTGGGCGCCTTTTAAGACGACAATCTCAACGACGCCGGTATGGAAGGATTCCTGGCTATAGACCGGGGCGGTGCAGCCTTCGACGTAATGGATATCGCTTCCTTCGTCGGCGATGATGAGGGTGCGTTCGAACTGACCGGTCTTTTGGTTGTTGATGCGGAAATAGCTCTGAAGCGGCTTCTCGAGTTTCACGCCTTTAGGGACGTAGATGAAGCTGCCACCGCTCCAGCAAGCGGAGTTAAGGGCCGCGAATTTGTTGTCGGCGATAGGGATAACGGTCGCGAAGTATTTCTTGAAGATCTCCGGGAAGAGTTGGAGACCCATATCGGTAGAAAGGAAGATGACGCCTTTATCCTTAACTTCCTGAAGCATGTTGTGATAAACGACTTCGGATTCGTATTGGGTAGAAACGCCAGAAAGGTATTTCTGCTCCGCTTCTGGGATGCCGAGTTTCTGGAAAGTGTTCTTAACCGTCTCAGGGACGTCTTCCCATTTGCTCTTCTCCCCTTCGGTCATACGGGTGAAGTAGGTATAGGAGTCAAAATCTAAATCGAGTTTTGGGCCGTAGGAAGGCATAGGCATCTTTTGAAAGATGCGGAAAGCCTTAAGACGGAATTCGAGCATCCATTCCGGCTCATGCTTATAAGCGGAGATGGCGCGGATGACGTCTTCGTTGATACCTTTGCCGGTATCGAGGATCGAGGTGTCTTCGTCGTGGAAGCCGTACTCGTATTTCTTATCAAGGAAACTCTTTTCGTCTTCCATTATTTGCCCTCCTTCATAAGTTCTTCGAAAGCGTCCCAGCCGATAGTAGCGCAATGGATTCTGGCCGCCTGCTTGGAGGTATTCATGAAAGCGAGGGCCTCTTCGAGGACGGAGGCGTCGTATTCCTCTTCGTGAATCATGTGGTGATATTGGTCGATGATGTATTGGGCATCCTTCTCGTTCTTGCCGATGAGCAAATCGCAAAGGATATCGGTCGAAGCCGTGGAGATAGCGCAGGCGACGCCATTCCAAAGAGCGTCAACCACCACACCGTTCTCGGTCTTTAAAAAGACGTCGATATCGTCGATGCAGTTAACGGAAGAGGAATGGGTTTTCTGATACATTCCCTCATCTTTTGGATTCATCTTGTGCCTTGGGGCACTGTAATGGTCCATGATGATTTCACGCATCATCTGCGGGGTTAATTCAAATGAAGTAGGCATTTAAGTATTCCTCCTTCGCGGTTTTGACCGCTTCTACCAACGCGTCGATATCTTCCTTCGTGGTGTAGAAATAGAAGCTGGCGCGGATCGTGGCGACGGTGCCAAGGAAGTCGATGAGGATCTTGGCGCAGTGCTGACCACTTCTGCAGGCGATGCCCTTGCTGTTTAAGTAAGTGGCGCCGTCCTGGGCGAAAACGCCATTGATGTTGAAGGTGACGATGCCGCCTTCGCTCGTGGCGTTATAAATGGTGACGCAGCCGGTCTCTTGGAGTTTCTCGACCGCGTATTTCTTAAGTTCGTGCTCGTAGGCCTCAATGTTATCCATGCCGAGGGATTCGAGATATTCGATGGCAGGCTTAAGGCCTAAGATGCCGGCAAGGTTCTGGGTGCCCGCTTCGAAACGAAGAGGGGGTTCCAAATAGCCAACGTCGCCGCACATATCGAATTTGGCATTCATGCCGCCTCCGGTCATAAATGGCTCCATCATGTTGAGCAATTCGTATTTGCCGTAAAGCACGCCGATGCCGGTTGGACCGCAGAGCTTATGTCCGCTGAAGGCCAAGAAATCGACGTCCATATCCTTGACGTCGGTTTTGATATGCGGAACGGACTGAGCGCCATCGAGGACGAAGATAGCCCCATGCTTATGGGCAATCTTGGCGAGTTCCTTCGCTGGGGCGATGAAACCTAAGACATTGGTGACATGGGCCACCGCGACGATCTTGGTCTTATCGGTGATGGTCTTCTCAAGGTTCTCAGGGGTTAAGCGGCCATCCTCTTCAAGAGGGATGTACTTAACGACCGCGCCGGTCATCTCAGCGACTTTGAACCATGGCAAGACGTTAGAAGCGTGCTCGGCCTGGGTTAAAAGAATCTCATCGCCTTCTTTGAGGTATTTGACCCCATAGCCAAAGGCTACAAGGTTAATGGAATTGGTGGTTCCGGAGGTAAAGACAACCTCACGGGAATCGGAGTTAATGAAACGAGCCACCGCTTTTCTGCTCTCAAGGACCTTCATGTCCATGTTGTAGCAAAGGTCGTAGTCCCCACGGTGGGAGTTGGACGTCTCTTTGGTGTAATAATCGGTGATAGCCTCGATAACGCAATCAGGTTTGAAGGTGGTAGAGGCATTATCCAGCCAGATTAATGGCTTCTTTTGCATCGTAACGTTGTTGCGATACATCGGGAAGTCCTGACGAATCTTCTTTGGGTCGATCATCTCAGATACCTCCTTCAATCGCATCGTCGATTCTCTGCTTAAGAGAATCAGAGGTGAAATACGCTTCGATTGGCTTCATGTAGCCAAGGGTGATTAAACGTTTTGCATCGTCCATAGAAAGGCCTCTGGACATGATATAAAAGAGATGATCCTCGTTAAGTTTGCCAACGATAGCGGCGTGGCTAGCGGTGACGTCGTTCTCGTCGATGTTCAAAATCGGGGAGCACTTGCCGTCGGAGAGGGGGTCAAAGACTATAATCTTTGCACTCTGGCGAGTCGAGGAGCCTTTCGAGCCTCTTTTGATCTCGCTGGTGCCGGTGAAAGTCAAACGGCTTTCGTCACGGCAGATGCCATAGTTGGACATGCTTCCGGTGGTATGTGGGGAGTTATGCCAAACAGAGGTATCGAAGACCTTGCGGGAGGTGCCATTACCAAGCGCGGCGAGATGCCAATCGCAGGAAGCTCCTTCATCTTCAAGGTAGACATTTAAAACGAAGCGGCCCTCGCCTTTGGAGAAGTCCGCGAACACGGCGGTTAAGGTGGCGTTTCTCGCTACCTTGATATCGATTTTGACCGCAGGGAACGCTTTGAAAGCCGCGAGGTTAAGATTAAGGCTTTCGCCTTCTTTTACCTCGATGACGCGGTCAGAAATCTCTTCATCAACTAAAACTAAATCCATAACTTATTTGCCGTTTTTGATGATTTCCTTAGTAGCGCAGACGCCGATGGAGACCTTATTCATTGGCTGCTCCTCTTTGTCGACGTTGATGCCATATTCTTCGCGGATCCATTCGTAGCCTTTGGTGTCAATCTTCTGGACCAATTCCGGTCCGCCGGTGACAGCGATACGACCATTGATAAGGACGGCCGCGCGGGTCGGATGGATCATGTCGTAAAGGCGGGCGTAATGGGAAACGACGAGGAAGCCGCGACCCTTGGCCTGTTCCTCTTTGATGGCTTTCGCGACGACCTGCATCGCATCGACATCAAGACCAGAATCGATTTCGTCTAGAAGCGCGAACTGTGGGTCGAGAAGTTTCATCTGAAGGATCTCGTTACGTTTTTTCTCACCGCCGGAGAAGCCTTCGTTCAAATTACGGTTGCTCATTTCGAACGGGATGCCCATTTCCTTGTAGGCGTTCTGGAGAGAAGAATAGAACTGGAACAAGGACATCGGCTTTCCGCGATGGGCATTCATAGCAGCTTTGAGGAAGTCCGCGGAGTTGACTCCAGGGATCTCGCTGGGATACTGCATCGCAAGGAAGACGCCGGCTTTGCTGCGCTGGTCGACGGACAAGCTCAAAAGGTCGACATCATCGAGATAAACATGACCTTCAGTGACCGTGAAATTTGGGTTGCCCATAATCGCGGCGAGAAGCGTGGATTTACCATGGCCATTTGGGCCCAATAAGGCGAGGGTTTCGCCCTCACTGACTGTTAGGTTAACGCCCTTCAAGATTTCTTTCTCTTGAACGGAAACGTGTAGGTTTTCAATTCTTAAAACGGACATAACTACCTCCGAAAGCGGAACTATTCTAGCCACCCAAGACGCGATAAACAATAAAAGCGATAACTCTTGCTCAAAAAAGGGGGAATTACCGAAATAAGAGCCCGATTTGGCAAAAATTGACCTGCTTTGACGCAAAAAGATAAAAACGATGTGGCAGTCGAAGATTATCTTTTAAAAATCCTTGTTGTAACGATATTCCTAAAAGAATATCATTAACACGCTATGTCAAAAGACAAGGAGGAAAGAGTCCTAATGAAAAAAGCAAAACTATCCCTCGGACTCGCGGCAGTTGCTGCCACCGCTATTGGTCTAAGCGGTTGCAACGAAGTCACTGCTAACGAGGGTGTGGTGCTCACTTTCAAGGCGGAAGACGGCACGTCTGTCAAATATACCGCTAACGACCTTTTCGACTCGGTGAATAACAACTCTACCGCTGCTAGCACCGCGTTCGATAAAGTCTATGAAATTTTGATTCGCCACTACTATGAGGCCCCAAGCCAGAAGAGCGTCAAAGATCAAATCAACGCTGACGCGCAGAATAAGGTCAACGACACCTTAGAGACGGCCGAAAAGAACCGTAAGTCCAACGGTACCACCTATGAGGCCGAACTCGAGAAGTTGCTCGACAGCAAGAACGTCGACAACATCGACGAGCTCTTCGACGCTGAGGTTTACACCTTAGAAAAAGCCAAGTTCGAGAAGAACTACTACGATGATGAGCACATCGAATGGATGCGCGATGGCGTTGATGCCAACGGCAAACCAACCTTCCCATCCATCGCCGATGCGAACGTCGCCGACGATAAAGGCTATCTCACCGAGAAGGTTCCATATCACGTCAGCCACATTCTTGTTAAGCTCGACGCCGATTCCAGCCTTACCCAGGGCAAGATCAGCAAAGATGATGCGAAGCAGATCTCTACCGTCATCCGCGCCCTTGCCGGTGATACCACCAGCGAACGTCAGACCTTCGGCTCTATCGCCTTTGCGATGAGCGATGATGGCAGCGCCGCTTCTTATGGCGATCTCGGCATCGTTGATAAGAACACTGTCACCAACGAATACGTCCAGGAATTCGGTCTTGGCATGTATGCCTATGACGCGATCTACAACAAGACCGCTGATATCGCTGCTGGTCGCAGAAACGCTGAGAACAAGGCCAACTTGCTCCCAGATGATTCCGCCACCATCAACTCCACTACCACCAACGCGAAGACCTACTTCGAAAACCTCGGCATTGGCACCATCCCATATGGCGCCGCGGTCGCCCTTGCTTCCGCTGCTGAAATCGAAGACGCCGATGGTGTTAGCATCAACGACGGTAACGCCACCTTCTATCCAAGAAACGTTATCTTCAACAAGTACTTCAATAAGCACAACGTTGCGGTCATCGTTCCAAACGAAATCGCCTACAATGTCGCGACCAACGACAATCCAGGGGTGATCGAAGCCTACAACGATATGGGCACTGCCAGCGCGACCTACGCTGCTCTCCCAGGCTTCTCCGTCAACACCAAGGGACTCGTCGATGTCTCCGCTCGTAACGGCGGCACCAACGAAAACGTCCTCACCGATAAGGCCGGCAGAATCGTTCTCGCCGTCCGCGCTGGCGCCAGCGGCTCCTATGAAGGTATCCACTTCATCGTCATCAACCGCTCTGCGTTAGACGAATTCGGCAGCTCCTTCAACGGCACCGATGCCGCGGCTGAGTTGACCGCCAAGACCGCCGGTACCGCGACCCTTTCTCAGTACTACACCATCCATACTCCAGAAAAGGCCGAATACCCAACCGTCAGCGAGACCGATAAGACCGGCCTCTTGACCTACACCAACTTCATTAAGGGCGGCACCAACACCCCAATGCAACGTTCCGACACTGTCAGAACCAAGATCAAGGGTTACAACAACAACCTCAACACCTACATCTTCGAAAGCTTGGTCAAGAGCGAACAGCTCAAGTTCAACGAGAAGAACAGCTGGGTCGAGGAACTCATCAATCGTTACATCTCCACCAAGCGTGAGAGCTCCAAGCGTAACGAAACCAAAGACTTCAATGATAAGTGGGTTACCTACGCGGAATTCCTCTCTTATCAGGAAAAACAGCGTCACGGCGGTGACGCCGACAACGACGGCATGGGCGAGTTAATCAGCGAAACCTGCGCTATCGGCTACAGCGGAACTGACGCGAAGAATGGAACCGGCCTCTGGGCGAAAGGAGGAGCTTGCGGTGTTAAATAAAACTAAGAAAGTCTTACTTGGACTTACCTCTTTATTAGCGGTCACAGCGATGGCCGCCTGCGATGATGTCGAAGTTTCCCTCACCAAGAAGGATTACGACGAACAGATTCTCACCGGCGACGGCGCCAAACTCCCGAACAACAACCTCGGCGAGATCTATGACGCCTTAGTCAAATCCGGCGACGGCAACTCTGAGAAGGTCTTAAACAACGTCCTCCTCAAGATCGCCGAAGGCCGTTATGGCACCTTCGAAGAACTCCAGGCCGCTGCCGCGACCGACGGTTCTGCTTGGGCCGCCAGCCACAAAGCCTTCAAAGACGGAAAAGCTGTCAAGGCCTTCTACAACAACATCTTGGAGAAGATCAACCACACTTTCCTCGGCTATACCACCTCTTCCTCTTACACCAAGAACAGCCGCTTCTTCGAAGAGCGTTTCTACAACACTCAGAAGGACGCCCTCTACAAGCTCGGTGACGTTGCCACCGCTGACTTCAAGGGCAATAGCGGAGCTGGCTACACCGGCATCCAGACCAACGTCTCCGTCGCCTATAACGACAAGAACGGCTATGGCACCGATGAAGTCAAAAAGTTCTATCAGGACAACTACCTTACTATTTATAAGGATTACATTGAGCGCAACATCCTCCCAGACCTCTACAAGAAGGCCTTGGTCCAGGACTACCTCATCTCCAACAACTACATTGCCTTAGGCCGTAGTGCTGCCCGTAAGGTCCAGTACATCAGCCTTGCCAACAATGCCAACTACGCGGACTCCACCCAGAACCTCATGAACGCTTACGCTTCCTTGGTTCTCAGCGGTAAGTCCACTGGCCTCTCCGCCGAAAAGAAGCAGGCCATCGCCGACCACTACGGCACCACCTCCAAAGACCTCAACTTCTTAGCTGACCTCTACAAGGGTGCCCTCACCGGTTGGACTGGCAACCTCCTCGAGGCCGCTAAAGATGTCTATGCCGCCGCGAACTTCACCGAGATCCCATCCTCTGAAATCGCCGCCTTCGGCTTACTCGACACCTATAGCCCAGTCGCTTACAAGGAAACCACCTATGGTGGCTACCTCACCGACTACGCTAAGATCAAGGTCGGCAACCGCTACACCAACGACTCCACCGTCTACGCTGACTTCACCGGCAACGGTGCTCACGAAGCTAACGTCGGTATGGAAATCAAGGTCCAGGCCCTCACCGCTCTTGACCACACCACCGAAGGTTGGTTCAACGAATCCTCCATCGGTAGCTTAGCCTCCACCTACAAGGAACGCCTCTTCAAGAACGTCGTCGCCACTGACGTCGCCACCCCAGCCGAAAAGGCTGCCGCCGACTTCAAGGCCAACGCCGAGAAGAACTACGGTTCCTATGTCGATGGCGAATACTACCTCACTCGTGAAGCTTACGAGAACAATGATACGGCTGACTTCGATGCCACCCCAATCCTCTTAAAGGAAAAGGATTCCGGCACATGGTACATCTGCCGCGTCGATGAGGCCGTCAAGAACTCCAAACTTAGAGCCGGTTCTGCCGACTACTATGGTGGCGAGAGCAATGGCGACATCTTAATGGAAGTCGAATATCAGGTTTCCTACATGCTCGCCGACAACACTTCCTACACCAAGAACTCTAACCAGTACTACATCAAGGAAGCGGCCCTCTCCTATCACGACCAGGCTATCTACGACTACTTCAAGAAGACCTTCCCAGATCTCTTCGAAGATTAATCGCAAAAGGCGCTATAATAAGGGAGCATCAATTTGCTCCCTTTTTTCTATTTCAGGAGGTTTTGTAATGGAAGATATATTCTGCCGAATCATCAAAGGCGAAATCCCGAGCACCAAGATCTACGAAGACGATGACGTCCTCGCCATCCTCGATATTTCCCAGACCACGAAAGGTCACACCTTAGTCATCCCAAAGGCCCACTGCGACAATTTCCTTTCTTGCCCAGCCGACATCATGCATAAGGTCATGGATGTCGCTCAGCGCATCGGCCAGGCGGAGATGTCCATCCTCGGCGCTAAAGGCGTCAACATCCTCACCAACGTCGGTGAGCCAGCCGGACAAAGCGTCATGCATTTCCATGTCCATGTCATCCCGCGTTATTTAGGCGGTGAAGGCGGCTTCCAGATCACCATGAAAGGCCAGGACACTTCCGCGATGGATTTGCCTCGCCTCGCCATGGATATCAGCAAAGCCTTAAAGAAATAAGGATAAGAAAAACGAGATGGTCGACCATCTCGTTTTAATTTGCCTTAGTCTTTCTTTTCGGTGTAAAGAGGTTTGTAGAAATATCTCTCGTCCATCGTGAAGACCTTGTTGGTGTATTCGCCTGGCTTCACGTCGGCGTAGGCCTTATCGAGGATCATCATCTTCGCGTCCATATCATCAATCATGTTAAGGACGACGGCTTCGCGGGTAAGAGGCATGACCGCGGATCCGTATTCAGGGATGCCATGATGGCTTAAGACCATATGTTCCATGATGATTGGGATTTCGCCCTTCATGCCAAGCTCGGCTGCCGCCATACGGACTTCAGCCTGCATGATGGAGATATGGCCAAGGAGTTTACCCTCAAGGGTGAACTGCGTGGCGACTGGGCCAGAGAGCTCAATCGTCTTGCCAAGGTCATGGATGATGGCGCCGGCAACAAGGACGTCACGGTCGATGGCAGGATATAATTCGCATACTTTCTCCGCTAAATTGGCCATCGAGATAGAGTGATGGAGCAAACCAGAGACATAGTTATGGTGATTCCTAACCGCGGCTGGCCAATCCAAATATTTGTCGCGGAATTTCTTGACGATGTAATTGGTGAGTTTGGAAACGTCTTCGTTCTTGAAGGAGGCAAGATATTTATCAAGCTGCGCGATAAGGACGTCCTTCGGGATAGGTGCGCTAGGAACGAAACGGGCGAAATCGATATGGTCGATGTCAATCTTAGAGCCGCCTAAGACCTTCATTTGGAGATGGTCTTTATAGGAAATGACCTCAGCCTCGAGGTTAACGATATTGCCAGGAACAAAGATTTCCGGGTCTTCTGGGGCGTAATCCCAACGTTTGCCATCCATCGTTCCGGTGGCGTCTTGGAAGGTGATGGTAAGGTAATTCTTCGACCCCGTGGTCACTCCTTTTGTGACATTGGTCACCAAGAACTGACCATAAACGTGATCACCATCAACGAGTTCAGCGATTGTCTTCATATCTATCTACTCCTCTATTTCTTTAATGTCGTCGTAACGGAAGCCTTTCTGCAAGAGATAGGCAATAACCTTCTGCCTCAGCTCATAGCCTTCGTATTTGCGGCTATAACGGGCTTTGGCCTTATTGTATTCTTTTTCGAGCTGCGAAACCTCCGTGACTTCGTCGTTGTAGGAGAGTTCCGAAGTGGCTTCCATAGCAATCTCTTGCGAATAGCCTCTACTAAGCAAAGCGGATACAATCTTGCTTCTTTTCGCCGCGTTAGGGACTTTTACGTAACGCTTCTCCAAGAGCCTGGTGTATTTCTTCGCCCCTTCGAGTTCCTTATTCTCGGAGAATGGAAGGGTGGCCATAACCTCAGCCCCGATTCCTTTCTTCTCCAGCTCGAAGCGGATTCTTTTCTCCCCGATGCATTTCACATCGTAGGCATCTTCTAGATAGGCCTTCGCATAAGAGGCATCATCCAATAAGCCATTCTTCTTAAGCCTGAAGATAATCTTACGGACAGTCTCTATATCCTTATTCTTAGAATAAAGTTTCTCCCTGATCTCATGGCTTGTGTAGTTCCTCGCGGACAATAGGCGCAGGGAATAGCCATATAAATCATCCAAGGCGGCGTAGTCCTTAATCTTCTTTAATTCCTGATTAGAGACTTCCTTTCCTTCGTAGAGGTGGAATTCCGTAAAGGCATTCTCGGAAAGGACGATTTTTTCATCGCCAATCGTTAAGGTAGCCTTCTTGGCCTTCCAGCTGATTTTAGTTAAGGTCTTACCAGCTCTTGCGGATGGCACGGCGGTAAACCTCCATTACGTTGTTATAGAAGGCCTCTAATGAATACGGCTCCAAAGCTTTCCTGGCCCCGGCTAAAACGGCCTTCTTCTCCGTTTCACCTAAGGAGACGATCATCTCAAGGCGGTCCTTGAAGTCGTCCTCGTCATAGAAGAAATAGCCGGTTTTGCCATCGTTTATGGTGCCGGCGAGGTTATCGTCATAACGGGCTAAGACGATAAGATCTGAGGCCATAGCCTCCATGAAGGTAAGGCCTTGGGTCTCAGTCACTGAAGCGGACACGAAGCAATCGCCCAAACGGTAATAGTATTGGGTGACGTCAGGCTTAACCGCCCCGGCGAAGATAACTTGTTTTTCAATGCCAAGTTCCACGCAGAGGTCTTTTAATTCATCGATGGCCGGACCGCCGCCGACGATAAGGAACTTGGTCGGTCTGCTTTCACCACGCTTAAGGTATTTGGCGTAGCCTCTTAAACAAACATCAATGCTCTTCTCTTTGGCGACGCGCCCTAAGGAGAGGAGAACGAAATCATCTTTGTCGATTCCGAGTTCCGCGCGTTTCTTTAAGGCGTCTTCCTTGGTGCCGCAGTTATTCATGAAGCGGGAGAAATCAATGCCGGTAGGGACGGTGTTGACGTAACCATCCACGCCGATAGAACGAAGATAGTCTTTGATCTTCGCGCTTGGGGCGATGAATTCGCCGCTTTGGTTGGACTTAAGCTTGATGTAGCTGCGGACGATGGACTTTGCAGCGCGATCGAAATGCCCTTTGGTGACGTAATAGGTGTAGTCCTCATACATCGTGTGATAGGTGTAGGCGGTAGGGACATTAAGCCTGGAAGCGCATAAGAAACCGAACTGGCCAATGCCGCCGTCATGGTTGACGTGGATGACGTCAGGCTTAAAGGCCCTGACATACTCAAAAGCCTCTTGGTTGTATGGTCCGGCGAGCTGATATCCATAAAGCTGTTTAAGCTCAATGCCAGGAACGCGAACGACGCCGTCTTCGTAGATGACTTTGTCGTTATATGGGTTCGTGGTGACGACCAAACAATTCTCCCCATGCATAAGCAAAGTCATGCGGAGATTGTAGATCGATGTGGCCACGCCATTAATTTCAGGTGGATATGTATCGGAAAATAGAACGATATTCATGCTTAGCCAATATTCAAGGTGTCCCAGTCATCAACGCCCTTAGCCTTCTTCTTTTTCTTCGGTGGTTTTGGACGTTTGATCGGCTTTTCCGCCTTTTCCTTAATGATACGCTTCTTTGGGGCTGCCTTAGCGCCATCTTCGCTTTCTTTTTCTTCTTCCGAGGCTATTGAGAAGCCCGCGCTCTCGGCAATCCTCCTTTGGACTTCCTTCCTGGATAGCTGATGGGTCTCGTAAAGGGTATCGGAAGTCTTCTTACGTTCGTCGAAGGTTTGGAGCTGAAGATCGACGAAGGTCTGACGGTTGGCGACATGGATTTCCTCTTTTGGACGGGAACGATAAAGCGCGGAGACGAAACCGCCGATGAGGAGGACAAGGTGGAAGGTCATGGTTCTCCAAAGAATCTGGCAGGCGGCGATGTTGGCTTCGATATTAGCCGTTAAGGCCTCCGGTGTTCTGGAGGTGAAGTATTCATGATAGAGGTAATAGAAGAAGTATTCGGAAATACCAGCCTGACCAGGGAGAGGAATAATGCCAGAGCACATCTGGTGGAAGGAAGCGAGGAAGGTCGCATCAAAGAGGTCTTTGAAATTGAATTGGTATTCCTCGCCGAATGGCTTAAGCGATAACGCGGCGAAATAAGGGACGCTGTTGCGGAGGAAGAGGAGGCAAAGGAAAAGGAAGACGATAACGATCGTGACCGGGATGTTGACCTGTAAACGCCTAAGCTCGATTTTGAAGTTTTCGACCTGGACGCGGAGGTTCTCTCTCGTCTTTTCTGGATCCTTGAGGACGCGGATCTTGCCTAAGAAACCAATGACGTAATGGAGAATGAAGTTATGGATACGATGGGAGAAGCTCATGAAATAGAGCCCAGCGATGACCGCGAGGTTTAAGAAGAAGCCGATCGCGATGACCCAAACCATCGGAATCTTGAAGGAGCCGATATCGATAGGTCTGAGGTTAGGGATAAACGGGAACTCGACAATCAAGGTGGCGACGTCGAAGATAATCAACGAAGACTGATAGAGAATAAACCACATGACCAAAATGGATGCGGCGTTGGAGATTTGGATGCCCTGCTGCTTCATCGTATAGGCCTGCATGATCTGACCGCCGGAAGCACTCGGGGTGACGTCGCTATAGAAGGCGCCAATCATGGAAACGGCCATGCCTTGGTGCAACTTGTAGCGTCTCGTATAGAGTCGGCAGAAGATTTTATAGATAAAGGCATCAAGCAAATACGAGGCCGCAAGGACAGCGAAACAAATAAGAAGCCACTTAATATCCGCGCCGGAGAAGGCATCAACAACGGCGATCCATTTGTCTCCCCATAACGAAAACACAAGCGAGATCGCCGTAGCGATCAAGACGATGGCGATATAGATAACGTATTTCCAGACGGAACGTTTCTTTGCAGGTGTTTTGGTTTCGGAATAAGACATACTTTGCTTTGCAAAGTGTATTGTAGTCGGAATAGAAGGGAAAGCAAAGACGCGTAGGGCTAGAAGCGTTGCCTTATGAAGATTCTTGGCCTGATACGAAAACAACAATTTCTGTCTGTTAATATGAACGCCTGCCAACCTACTAAACAACCTTTTTTCCTCGCGAAGAAATCGTCAATTTCAGTCTTTGCCATATTTATATGAATCGATTCATTTTGGGGTTATTGATTCACCCCGCCTCAATTCGCACTTTCCATTTATGAACAATGCCTCTATTTGCCTTGACTAATCACCACGCCGTTGTATCGTTAAATTGGTTAGTTGCACCATCGTCGTTCTGAACGAATAATGCCTTTTTCGTAACTCTCTAGACAACCATTCCCGCGACGCCCAAAACAAACAACCATCACTACCATGTTTCTCAAAACAGAAGATTAACGAAAGGCAAAGAGGCGATAGACGCTTTGAAAAACGTTTCCTTGTCTTTCCCACACAATGGGCTCGTCTTTCTTTTAGGCGAAAGCGGATGTGGCAAATCCACTCTTTTATCTATTCTCGGTGGTCTGGCCAAGCCAACATCTGGTGATGTGTTTTTCTTTGGTAAATCTCTATCATCGATGAGCGAAGACGAGATAACAGCCTACCGAAATTTCGATAATGGTTTCGTTCTCCAAGAAAACGTGTTTATCGATGACTTAGACGTCTCCAGAAACGTCATGCTTGGTCTTAAGGAAAGCGAAGAAAACGTTTCCGCCGCATCCGAATCACTAAAGACGGTCGGTTTGTCAGGGTTTGATTCAAGAATGATTAATGAGCTCTCTGGCGGACAGAAACAGCGAGTCGCAATCGCAAGAGCGTTGGTCAAAAAATGCTCTATGATGCTTTGTGACGAGCCGACAGCGGCGCTAGACGAGGACACAGCCGCTCGAATCTTTTCGCTTCTAAAGACGCTTTCAAGCGACCATCTGATCATCGTCGCCTGCCATGACAGAGATGCCGCGTTTAGATATGGCGACCGCATCATAGAAATGAATGACGGAAGTGTCGTCCGCGATTTAACCGCAGCGCCTTCGGGCGGAGGTATCGTTTACTCCGGCGATAGAGTGTTCATACCAAAAGAACACTCAATGACGACCGATGAGTTCGCCGAACTCGCCAATCGCTTAAAGAAAAACGAAGTAACAAAAATCTTCGCAGGGCCAAAGACGCGTTCGTTTATACCAACAGAACAAAAGGAAATCGATCGCAAAGTAGAAGCCGATAAGAAAAGGCCAAACCTTTTTTCCGCTTTCTCTACCCCAAAGCGGCTATGGCTCTCCTCCCTGGCCAAGAGGAAGAGAAGATATGTTCTATCCGTCGCGGTTCTTGGGTTAGCCTGCACGATGTTCGGTTCAGCCCTTGTGTGCAGCTCCTATGACGTGCGAAGGGCAAACATCGACACTTTGCTTCACGCCTCAGCGGACGTGATAGCCATACGCAAAGAAGAAACCTTCGACGACGGATCGATTAGTTACACAAAGAGAGGCCAACTTTCCAAAGCCGACGTCGAAACGTTATCGTCGTACTTCGACTTGCCGATTATGGGAGTAGGCGCCAAACAAAAGACTTCTTTCATAAACTATAGAATCGGCCAAATAAGTTCCTCTGACGACTATACCATCGTTCCCCTCGGAAACGGTGTCGGCATAGCAGAAGCAAATCGTGCCTTCTTCGAATCTTCGAATTTCAAATTCGTTGCCGGTGCTTACCCCGAAAACGATGAATCAATGGTCATTTCAACCGAAATAGCTAACTTCTTTCGAAAGTATGGATACAAAGATTTCGTAAGCGAAAACCCAGAACTAACTCTAGAACCAGGCTTTGAATATGAAGCCCTTATCGGAAAACCGTTGAGGGTAAGCGACGTAGAACTAACAATTTCAGGAATCGTGAAATTTACTACCGATTATTCAAGATACAAAGGCTTGCAAAACTCCGATGAATGGAGCGCGGCCTCGTATTTCGGCAGGTATTTGGATGAATACGAAAGATGCGTGGAAGACGATTTCGCGTGGAACGTATATTTAAAGAATCCGAAATCTTTAGGCGTCGATTCATACGAAAAGGCCGTAATGACGATTCCGCGAAACGCAACTGCTATAGGCAGAATATACGATGCGTTTGACGAAAATAACGCAAATGGGTTAACCGGCTTCACCATGAGCAATCCACATTTAAAGATCACTAATTTTATTGTCATGAATATGGATGTTTTCTCAGGCTTTTTCTGGGTGTTCGGCGGATTGTTCGCGACCATCGCTATATTGATAATCATCCATTTGCAATTAACGATTATGGCATCAGAAAAAAGGCGGATTGGCCTTTATCGAAGTATGGGCGCCAGCAAAGCATCTGTTATTTCAATATACCTACCGCAAGCCATCATTCTTTCATTCGCTTCAGCGCTGCTCGGTATCATTTTCCTTTTTGCCATGCCGGCAATAGTCAATGCAGTAATCGCGAATGAATTCATCTATGTCGGTGCCTTGTTATCCACACAATTCTGGCACGTCTTGGTACTTCTTGGCATTCCGTTATTCATAGCGATTGCATCCTTAGCTTTGGCCTTAATGCCATCTTTGGGAAAAGAGCCGTTTATCCTATTAAAAAGCGATCAGTAAAAAGAATAACCATCCACCAGGTAATGTGGACCTCATGTTAAGGACACGTTAAGAAAAAAAGAGGGTATTGAGAAATAGGAAAACAGATTGGCTTAGCGAGCAGGTAAACCCTGAATTCGGCAGGCGTCATCTTCCCAAGCCCGGCCTGCGGCCTCCAGTTGTTGTAACAGTCTATATAGTCAGCGATTTCCGCGGGTCGCCCAGCCCCTTGGAATGCAGGTCGATGAACTTCTCCATGAAAGCCTTGGCGAAGGATACGTGCTTGGGCGTGGCTGATTTGACCCAGGGGTTGGACCGAAGCAGCGAAACCTGCTCGTCCGTGAAGCGCATGCCGACCATAAGAAAACCTCCGATGAAAGTGTAATCGGAGGCAATCTTTTTGGCAGTGTTTTTTTCTAGACTGTCCGAATTACGGGGTCCAGTTTAATGGCCACGCCGTTCTTTTCTTCTTAGCGAATTACCGGATAATCCTTCTCTGGCTCATCGATAACCTCAACGGACTCGATGACGACATCTTCGTACGGTTTGTCGTTGAATTTATCGGTTCTAACCTTCGCGATGGCGTCAAGCACATCCTCGCCTTCTATCATCGTTCCGAAGGCGGCATATTGACCATCGAGGTGCGGCGCGTCCTTATGGACGATGAAGAACTGCGAGGTCGCGGAATCTGGAATCATGGTCCTGGCCATGGAGACGACGCCACGCTTGTGGATGAGGTTGTTGTTGACGCCATTAGCCTTGAACTCGCCCTTGATCGTGTAGTCGAGCTTTCTGCCTCTTGGAAGGCCATTGCCGCCCTGAATCATGAAATTCTTGATGATGCGATGGAAGATCAATCCATTGTAGAAGCCTCCGCGCGCAAGCTTAACAAAGTTAGCAGCCGAAATAGGCGCGTTGACATAATCCATTTCGAAGGTCATCTCCCCGAAATCTTTAACTTTAATTTTTACCATTTTTATTCTCCTGATGGGATTTTACACCAACAAAGCAACCAGAACACTTCCATTCGCTGCCCACTTTTATAAGTGGGTCTTTAAAGTTGGTCGAGTTTTGACGATAATAACGCGTTATGAAAAAATCATTTAACAAATTAACTCTAATCGCCGGCATCGCCGCGACCCTCGTGATCGCGTCTTGTTCCGACGACAATGGGAAGTCATCGTCCGCTAGCGTTGGAGGCCAATCATCTATTGTTCCATCAAGTTCCCTCGCACTCGATTCAAGCAAGATCGATTCTTCCTCAACCGCCATTAGTTCAAGCGTGCCATTCTCCTCTTCACCCGTTAGTTCCAGCGCGCCTATTTCCTCGAGTTCCAGTCGACCAACGAGCAGCAGTTCTTCCGGAGGCGGTAGCACCGGCAATCAAGTAAGAGCCTTTTCCAAGGTTAATTCTGTCTACGATATCGATACATCCAAAAGCTTCATCATCGCCGCTCCGCAGCAAAACGGCATCGTGACTATGACCGACGAAGCCAAAGGCGCCAGCATCCCTTGGTACATCAGAGGCAACGAAGCCACCGTCGTGGATGAGAAAATTGCCTTAACCGCCGAAATCACCCTTTGGACCGTGGCCAAAGAAGGTAGCTACTACACCTTCCAATCCGGTAATAAATATCTCGGTGCCTATATCAGCAACAATCATTATTCAATCGGCGTTGATACCGATGCGGACCATAACCGCAATTGGACACTCACCATCGATAGCGGCAACGCAACTATGCTAAACGCCGCGAATGTTTACCTTGAATGGTATAACGATTCCTTCTGCGGCTTCAGCCGATCCGCAACCGTCTATCTCTACCAAGAAGACGGGACAGTCACTCTTGATGATGGCGGCGGAACCCGTCCGATTGATGACGATGATTACGTCAACGACTCCCGTTGGAGCGGATTGGATTTCTCCTTATATGGCGAATCATTCCGCGACCGCCTTGGCTCACTCATAAGCGGCAATACAACCTCTTACAATAACTGCCTCTCAGTCGGAGCTAGGGCAGCGGCCTATCCAAATGAAAATAGCAGCACCTTCATCCCGTTCTATCACAACGCGACCGATGCTGAAAAAACAACCCAGAACCAGTGCAACCGCGAACATACCTGGCCGAATTCCCGCGGCGGCAACCTTATCCAGAACGACCCTCTCGTCATCCGTCCTACCCTCAAGAGCGAGAACAGTGCACGCAGCAACAAGAACTACGCCTTATCTGGCGGCTGGGACCCAGCCTCCTGCGGCTACGAAGGAGCAAGAGGCGAATCCGCCCGCGTTATCCTCTATGCCGCAACCCGTTATGGCAAATCGAAAGACTTAAAACTCTCTAATGCCTTCAGCACTTCCAAAACCATGGGCACCTTAAAAGACCTTCTAGCCTGGAACGCCCAATATCCGCCAACCGACTTCGAAAAGCTCGTCAACAATCGTTATGCGAGCATGGGCTACGCGAGAAACCCATTTGTAGATCATCCGATCTACGCGAACTTCATCTGGGACAATAACGGCCTTCGCTCCAGCGCGTATACGCCTGAAGCCTAAAGGGTACACAAAAACCACGATTCTTTCAAAAATCGTGGTTTTATTTTGTCTTAGAGAATCAAAGAGAGGATATAAGCCGACATTGCAAGGACGGCGAAGATGCCGGTGACGATATAGGAGCTTCTCTTGGATTTGATGATGTTCGTATGATTCTTGATGACGATGAAACAAATCGCCATGAGAACGCTTAAGGCGCCTAAGACGATGAGCCATCTAGCGGAATCGGAACCAATCCAGATCCCGCGGGAGGCGACGATTTCGCCATTAACGCCCTGCCACGAAATAAAGTCGGCGAAGGCGACGATGGAGAAATTGAAGGTGCAAGAGCCGATCATATTGCCAATGCCGGCATCGTAGTTCTTCCTGCGGAAGAGCTGGGCGGTAGAAATGATTTCCGGGATGGAGGTGGCCACGCCGAGGAGGACGGCTCCGCCGACGGTGCCATTGAGCCAAGGGATCTCTTTGACAATCATATCGGTCAAATAGGTGATGCCGATGGAAGCGCCGATAAGAAGGGTCGCGCAGCCAAAGAAGAGGATAAGTATCTGTTTTACGGTGAGTTTGCTATCGGTCTCCTCTTTTTCTTCGTCGCTTTCTTTCGGTTGCTTCCAAATCACGACGATATAGCCGATGAAGATGACGATGGAGATGACGTTGATGTCGCCAAGCATCAATTGCCAAGACTCAGGAGCCAAGACGGCATAGATCGCCAAGGCGTACATAACAATAAGGATAAGCAAGCTTACTTCATGGAACTTATTGACCTTAGCTTCGTGGAAGTTCCTCGCGAAGATGAAGGTGAGCAAGACCATAACCACGATATCGAAGATGTCAGAGCCAAGGATATCGCCCATAACAAGGGTCGGGTTATTGACCAAGAGGACGGAGGAGATGGAGGTAAATAATTCCGGGAGGGAGGTTACCGCGGCGAGCATGACGCCGCCGATGAAGGCGCCGGAAATCTTGGTTTTCTTGTCTAAAAGGTCAACAAGGTCTCCTAATTTCATCGACAAATAAACCATGCCGACGAGAACTACTGCATAAATCGGATATATCCACCACATATCTTTGCCTCCAGTTAATCTGGTTAACTATAACACTTTGGCTTCAGCAAGCGTGCATGGCACGCACAAAGTGCAACGTGGTTAAATATAGGCGTCTATTTTCTTAGCGTCAACCAACATGGAGAACGCTTTCTCTACTTTCCTTGAAGGAAAGTTAGTATTATTAGGCGCATGAAGATCAAGCGTCTTTTTTTCTCCCTGGCCGGCCTCTACCTCCTCTTCTACATCGGTGACGCCTTCCTGACCAGCTATCACTCGCTCTATTTCGTCGAACGGGGAATGACCCCAGAGCAGCAAAGCATCCTCGTCGGCTCGCTTCCTTTCTCTATCTTTTTGGGTTGCTTCATCATGGGCTTCTTGGATAAGAACCCGAAGATGACAATCTGGCTTTTCCGCATCTCCGCGATTATCGAAACCATAGGCGTCATTATTTACGCCTATTGCACTTCTTTCTGGAGCCTTCTTATCCTTAGTTTCATCTTGGGCTTCTTCAATGGGGCGCCTTTCGCCTTCATGGATAGCTTCGCGAATATCTATATCAAAGACACAAAGATTCCTTTTTCCTACATCCGCATGTTCGGCACTTTAGCCTATATCCTCGCCTTATTCGTCGGCTATATCCTCCTCAAGAGCATGCCATTACAAATCTGCCATTTCCTCTCCTGCGTCTTCTTCGCCCTTTCTTTAGCCTTCTCTTTCCTTTTGCCGAAAGCGGAAATCAAAGAAGAAGAGCAAGAGGTCGTTAAGAAAGAGGAGAACCGCTTCAGCGTTTATAAGAATAAAGGCGTCATCTTCTTCATCCTCTCAACCGTCTTCATCTACGGCGTCTTTGGGGCTTTCTTCTATATCTTCCCAGTCCGTCTCAATATGCTCGGGGCTAGTGATTCTGATTATTCCCTCATGAGAGACGTCAGCGTCATCTCCGAATTCATCTTCCTGCTTATCATTCCTCTCTTTAAGAACCTCTTTAAAGACAAACGCGTCCCGATCATCATCTTCGGCGTGCTCATCATCATCTCCACAGGACTTGGTATTTTCTTAAACACTCCGGCAGCTTTTGGCTACACTTCCTTTATCTTCTCTGGCATCGGCAAGGCTTTCTTATTCGCCTATCAAGCGATGCTACTAAAGGAAATCGTCGGCGAAGGAAAACTCGCCCCGGTTTTGACCATCACGACCGGTTTGGTCAATATCCTCTCCGCTTTGCTTAACCTCCTTTCCTCTACGATGTATCAGAATCTTGGCTTCGAAGGTTATTTCGCCATCGTGACTGCTTTGGAAATACTTGGATTAGTATTCGTTTTCTTCATTCCGAAGCAAAAAGAGGCCAAGGTTTTAGAAAAGTAACCTCTAATCTTCTCGTCTAATCTATAATCATTACGATGCTTACCCATTTATCGATCAAGAATCTCGCGATTATCGAGAACATAGACGTCTCCTTTAAGGAGGGTTTTAACGTTCTTACCGGCGCGACTGGCGCTGGCAAAAGCTTAGTCATCGATTCCCTTTCGCTCCTTTTAGGCGCAAGAGCCTCGACCGAGCTTATCCGCACAGGCGAAGAAAAAGCCTCAATCTTAGGCGAGTTCGTCATCAATAGCCCAAGGGTAAATGCCCTCTTATCTAACCTCAATATTCCGACACAAAGTGACTCGCTTACCATCGAACGCGTCATCTCCAAGAGCAAAAGCGTATCCAAGGTCAATGGAGTCACCATTTCCCTAAATGACCTTAACCGCATCGCCAAACTCCTCGCGGATATCCATAGCCAATTCGACTTCGAGAAGATCCTTAATCCCGAGAACTACCTCGAGATCATCGATGGCTTCTCCTACGACTTAACCGCCCCATACAAGAAGGACTACGAATCCTTGCTTTCCGCATACAAAGAAAAGAAAAAGGAATACGAATCCACCTTAGAGAAAAAGAGCAAGTTCGAAGAAAACCGCGACTTCTACGAATACCAATACCAAGAACTTAAGGCCGCTGGACTCGTGGAAGGCGAAGAAGAGCAGATTGAGGCTGACCTCTCCTTGCTCAAGAATTACGACAAGATCTATGAATTGACCCAGGAAGGCAACCAAATCGTCCATGGCGATTTCCTCGATAACCTTTATCAGCTCAACAGAAACCTCGAGAAGCTTTCCGCTATCCAAAAGCAATACGAAGACGCCCATCAGAGAATCGACGAACGTTATTACGAGTTGGTCGATCTCTTCGACGAGCTCAAGAAGAAATACGACGAGCTCGACTATGATCCATCCCGCTTAGACGAATTAGAGCAAAGGGAATCCGACCTGACTTCGCTTAAGAGAAAATACAAACGCGACATCAAAGAACTCATCGCTTATCGCGATGAATTGGCCACTCTCGTTGGCAAAGACTCCAACCTCGAAGTCGAATTAGAAGAAAAGAAGAAAGCGATGGAATCTTCCTTACACGCCGTATGGGAGAAAGGCAAAGAATTAAGCTTTGTCCGTCAGAAGATCGCCAAATCGATCGAGAAAGAGTTAGAACGCAACATGAAAGACCTCCTATTGGAGGCTAGATTCGCCGTCAGTTTCCTTTCTTTAGAGAAAGAAGACCCATCCTTATTAAAGGAGAACGGCCTGGACGAGGTCGATTTCCTCATCGAAACCAATATCGGCGAAGGGCTTAAGAGCCTTTCCAAAGTCATCTCCGGCGGTGAGGCCAGCCGCATCATGTTGGCCTTTAAAGCCATCTTCATCAAAGCCAATAAAGTCTCGACCGTCATCTTTGATGAAATTGACACCGGCATCTCTGGCGAAGCCGCCCAAGCGGTCGCGGAGAAGATCCACGAGATTTCCTTATCAAGCCAAGTCATCGCCATCACCCACATGCCGCAGGTGGCATCCTTAAGCGACCACCACATCCTTATCTCGAAAGCGGTCAAAGACGGCAGAACCTTTACCTCCATCAAAGAACTCGGGCTAGAAGAAAAGGTACACGAGATCGCGTACCTTATTTCTGGCGGAAAGATTACCGAGAAGCAGCTCGATTATGCCAGGGAGATGGTTCTCTCCAAACGTAATTAACGGACAGTGAATCCGTCGTCATTTAAGCATAAAGAGGCCGAGAAGTATGTCTCGAGGAGTTTTTTCATCGCCTCGACGTCCTTCGCCCCAAGGATTTCATAGGAGGAATGCATAGCGAGTTGGGCAATGCCGATATCGCAAGAGGTCAAGGAGACTTCGGAGTTGGAGATATTGCCAAGGGTGCCACCGCCGCGGAGGTCGCTTCTGTTGGTGTATTCCTGAGTGGCGACGCCAGAGAGCGAGGAAAGCTTCTTAACTAAGGAAGCGGACAAACCGTCGGAGGTATAGGATTGGGCGGCATTGAACTTAATGACGATTCCGCCGTTAAGACGGACATCGGTGGTCTTGTCGCTAATCTCTGGATGATTTGGATGATTCGCGTGAGCGTTATCGACAGAGAGGAGCGTAGAAGCGGCAAGCGCGGCTTCTTCTTTTTCTTCTAAGCCAAGGGCTTTGAGGATTCTCTTTAAGGTCAAGCGGAGGAAATCGCTATTGGCGCCTTGCTTGGTCAAGGAACCAACCTCTTCGTTATCGAAGGAGGCATAGACATTGATGCCATCGTTTTCTTTCGCATCAAGGAAACCGAGCAAAACGGAATAGGTCGCGGAAAGATCGTCAAGTCTTCCGCCAGCAAGGAATTCCTTATTCATGCCCATGAGTTTGGCTTCTTCCCTGTTATAGAGGAATAAGTCGAAGGATGAGACTTTCTCCTCTCCCTTAAGTCCAAGCTTCTCGCCTAAATAGGCATTGAAGTCGAAGCCTTCCTTAACTTCGCCTAGAAGCGGAAGCATGTCTTTAGCGGGGTTATAGCAATAGCCTTTGTTGATCTCCCTATTCATATGGATGCAGAGATTCGGGATTTCGAGAAGGTCCTCATCGATGGCAAGAAGCTTTGCTTCAACGCCGTTTTTGCCTTCGACCATGACGCGTCCCGCCAAAGAAAGAGGGCGGTCCATCCAGGTGGAATAGATCGCTCCGCCATAAGGCTCGACATTCAAAGAAGCGAGGTTCTTATAGATAACCACCGGATTTGGTTTGAGTTTGAAGGTCGGGGAATCGTTATGGGTGGCGCTGATTTTGAAGTAAGGACGGGATAAAACGTTTGGGATGCTAAAAGCGATAATCGAGGTGCCATTTCTCTTAACGAAATAACGTCCTCCCGCCTTTAATTGATACATTTCCTGCTCTTTTAGCATTTGATAGCCAGAGGAGAGCAATTTCTCTTCGATGTTTTTAACTACGTGGAATGGGCTATAGCTCTTGTTGAGCAAGGCCAAGGTTTCATTGATGGATTTCATGTTTTACCTCCATTTGCCGCCGCTATTATAAGGCGAGAAGCGCGATTGAAGAAGTTTCTTCTTCGCGCCGATTTTGACAATTTTGCGATTCGGACGCTCATCTTCTTAAGAAAAGGTGTAGCCAAACCTTACGCTGGTGTATCATGGTTCTAACGCGATTAGCAACGCCCTTAAGGGCGAATCAGGAAAACGTATGAAGACTTGCATTATTATTGGTGCCGGCCCAGCCGGCTTAACCGCCGCTTACGAGCTTTTAAAGCACAAGGAAGCGGATATCCATCCAATCATTTTGGAGGCTAGCAACGAGATCGGCGGCATCTCCAAGACCGTCGAATATAAAGGCAACCGCATCGACATCGGTGGCCACCGCTTCTTTTCCAAGAGCCAGGAAGTCGAGGATTTATGGCACGAGGTCATGCCGCTTCAAGGCGCGCCATCTAAAGATGACATCATCCTCGAACGCGCCGTTCCTACGGTAGAGAATGGCCCAGATCCAGAGAAGGAAGACGTCGTCCTTTTGAATAGAAACCGCAAAAGCCGCATCCTCTATCTCCATAAGTTCTTCGATTACCCAATCTCCATGCGCCTATCAACCATCCATAACATGGGTTTCCGCCGCACTTGGAGAGCCGGCTGGGGCTATATCGCCAGCGCCATCCATAAACGCAAAGAGAATTCCTTAGCGGATTTCTATATCAATCGTTTCGGCAAACCTCTCTATCAGATGTTCTTTGAGGACTACACCACCAAAGTCTGGGGTCGTAATCCTTCCGAAATCTCCCCTGACTGGGGTGCTCAGCGTGTCAAAGGCCTCTCTTTGATGAAGCTTTTAGGCAGCGCTCTCCTTAAGCCGTTCAAGAGAAAGAAAAACAACACCGAAACCTCCTTGATTGAGCAATTCGAATACCCGAAGAAAGGACCAGGTCAGCTTTATGAGACCATGGCTGAGAGAATCAAGGAAATGGGCGGCGAGATCCGCATGAACCAAGAGGTCGTTAAGATCAACCTTGAGAACGGTGTGGTCAAGAGCCTCATCACCAAAGACGGCAACGAGATCAGTGGCGACTACTTCGTCTCCTCTATGCCGATCAAGGACCTCTATGTCGCATTCGGCGAAGAGAATGTCCCAGAAGAAGCGTACAAAGTGGCCTCTGGCTTGGTTTATCGTGATTTCATCACCGTCGGTTTATTGGTTAAGAAACTCCTCCTTAAGAACGAGACCAAGATCAAGACCGTCTCCAACATCGTCCCTGACACCTGGATCTACGTCCAGGAAAGGGAAGTCAAACTCGGACGTCTCCAGATTTTCAACAACTGGTCTCCTTACATGGTCAAAGACCTTGAGAATACCGTCTGGATCGGCATGGAATACTTCGCCAACGAAGGCGATGAGCTTTGGAACATGCCGGAAGAAGACTTCAAGAAGTTCGCCATCGATGAATTAGCCTCCATCGACGTCATCGACAAAGAAGACGTTTTGGACGCGACCGAAATCAAGGTCAAGAAAGCCTATCCTGCCTATTTCGATACCTACAAAGACATCGATAAGGTCAGAGAGCACCTTAACACCATCACCAACCTCTACTGCGTCGGTCGTAACGGCCAGCACCGCTACAACAACATGGACCACTCCATGCTCACCGCGATGGATGCCGTCAAATCGATGATCGACCCATCCTCCTTTAAGAAAGAAGACATCTGGAACGTGAATACCGAGAAGGAATATCACGAAACCAAAGAGGCGGATAAAAAAGAGGGGAAGTAAGAAATGGAGCAAACCATCGAAGAAAAGAAGCCTACCTTTTGGAGCAAATTCTCATCCACGTGTGCGACCATTTGGAAGAAAATAGCGGGGGCATATACCTATATTTCCACTAAGCCGTGGCGATATGCGATCTACCTCCCGCTCCTTTTGATTGCCTTTTACATCATCTATTTCATCTTCAACTTCTCCACCACTCCATATGAGTACCATAGCGACGCCGCAGGCTATGCCTCCCCTGGCGCCAAAACGGCCTTTATGGTTTGCCTTGGCATCTATATCGGCGCGATTGTCTTAGTCGAGGTCTTGCTCTCCATCTTTAAGAAGAACAACGCTTCCCGAATCGCTTTCGGCTTAGTCCTTATCTCCATCGGCATTCTCCTCGTCTTCACGAACTGCCGTTACATGAATAACCCGGACTATAAGCACGACTACACTTATTACGGTCCCAAAGGTCATTGGGAGCTTATCTATGACATCTTCAACTTCAACAAGTGGCCGGACCCAGAACTGACCAACCAAACCTATCAGCCAAAGCTTTGGCACACTTTGATGGCTTGGATCATGAAGTTCCACTCCATCTTCATCCGTCAGCCGGTCAATAGCCCTGTCTATGTTTGGTATGAGCCAAACGCCGCGGCCTATACCTTATATACCAATTACCAATATTCCTTATTGGAAACCTGCCGCATCTACATCAACTTCTATTCCGCCTTAACGATCTGGGGTTTCTACAAATGCTTTAAGGAAATGCGTTTAGACGGCGCTAAGCTCGTCATCGCCACTTTCTTAGCGGTCTTTGTTCCATCCCTTTGGTATATGCCAAACTACGGTAACAACGACATGTTGGCCTTAACCTTCGCCGTCTTCGCCCTATATTTCGCCCTCCGCTTCTACCATAGCGAAAGCTGGGTCGACATCATCGTCACGGCCTTTATGATCGGCTTAGGCATGATGACCAAGCTTTCCGCGGCTATGATTGCCTTCCCAATCGCCTTCCTCTATCTCCTATTGCTCATCAAATACATCAAGAGATATCAGGCTACAAAGGACAAAAAAGCCTTATGGATGTTTATCTACAAGATGGCGGCCTTCGCCGTAATCGTCTTCCCATTAGGATTAGGCATCCACATCTTCAATAAGGTCAAATTCGGCGTACCTATCGGTTACGTTAAGGACACCGAATGGTATGACGGCGCTTACCACGAATCGATCCAGCACATCCACCTTGATTTCTATGGCTTCTGGAATCGCTTCATCTTCTTCCCGACCAAAGACCTTGGCTATTCCCATTACCTTCTCCAATGGTTGGATCCAGATAAGGCCTATTTCGCGAATGGCTCTTGGTATTACACCCCTGAATGGGGCAAGAGCGATTTCTCCGTTTGGACCGCTTTCCTTAAGACCGCTCTCTTCGGCGAATGGAGTTACGACTTAAAGGGCTTCGCCGCCATCGGCGCAGACTTCGCTTACGTCTTCTACATCCTCGTCGGCGTCCTCTTTGAGATTGCGGCCCTCTATTACACCATCAGATTGATAGTCAAAATGATTAAGCGCGAGAAAATCGACGCCAGACTCTACATCATGATGGCGATCTTCTTCCTCACCAACGCCTTCTCCTACATCTATTTCAATTACAAATATCCGGTAGGTTGCTCCGAGAACGCCAGATACGCGATGTTGATCCTAATTCCAATACAAGTCGCCGTATCCAGCTTCGTCGTCGACGTTACCAAAGGAATCGCCAAGATTACAAAGAAAGAAAAGAATCGTCCCTAAGTTAGAGGACGATTCTTTTTCAATAGCCCCTTTTAAGAGTTGCTTTTTTCGCCGACGAAATTTGAAGCGACGAGCAGGCCGCCAGCAAGCGTGGGAATCATATAATTAAGCCAAAGGAATGGAATGGAAATGTCGTGCGAAAACGGGAGGAGACATGTAACAGCTAACAGCAAAGATGCCGCAAGAATCGAGAAAACAAACGACACCTTCTTCTTACCCGAAGTGGCGATAGCTATCAACACCAGGACGATTCCGACATACAAGAAAATCAACGAAAGAATCGCTGACACATGTTGAAACGAACTAAAACACTCATCCCTCAAGAAAGCTGATAGGTTTGTCGCCGTGTAACTTATGTAATGCCCGTCGACAAAGTGATCATGAATCATTCCCCACGTTGGCCAAAACGGATTAAAGATCAAAGCGGAAAAAGCCAATCCTAAGCAGCAAAAAAACTTCAGCAATCTTCTTGTGGTCTTCATGAGATTATTTTGGAACGAACAAAAACCGTGTCAACAAAAGATTGACACGGCGATTGCTATCAAGTGATTGCTCTTATTCGTTCTTCATGAGAGGGTCTTTGGCGATCATCTCATCCCATTTCTTGAAGTCTTCTTCGCTTGGGGTGAAGACATATGGGACGTTACGGAACATATCGTGATAGTCGAAGCCATTGCCGACGATGTATTTGTCGACATTCATGGTGAAGCCGACGACATCGACTTTGACGTCGACCTTTCTTCTCGCGGTCTTATCGACGAAGACGGCGATCTTGACGTCTTTCGGATGGTACTTCTTATTTAAATAATCTTTTAAATACGCGAGCGAGAGGCCGGTATCGATAACGTCCTCGACGATGACGACGGTTCTTCCTTCTGGATTGAAGGTCATGTCCTTCAAAAGGTTGATCTTGCCAGTGCTGTCGGTGCCGTCATAGCTAGAAATGTGGATATAGTCGACGATGACTGGGCACTCGACGTACTTCATCATCCCGATGAGGAAATTCATCGCGCCCTTCATGACGCACAAAAGAATCGGACGCTTCTCCTCATTCTTAAGAAGTTCGGTGAGCTCCTGACCCACTTTTTTATAAGTAGCTTCGCAAAGCTCCTGCGACATCACAACTTCAGACATGAAATCCTCTCCCTTGGAACAATAATTAATTACGCGAACTTACGCATTAGTTTATAAAAACCCATTGACGGACTTTTGTCTAGGGCTATCTCGTTTTTAATACTAAGGAAGCGATTACATGATTCTAAAACTTCCATTTTTAAAACGTTGGGGGAGATAATTATGCGTCGAAAGACAAATTGTTATTCGTATAATTCCCAGATTGGTGGAAAGTCTCTACGCTGAACCGTAATTCAGCACTACGAATGATGATTAAGGATCGTTGGCATTCTTTTTCATTTTTTGACTTTCTATCTCTCTCGGGCGATTAGACGAACCAACAGGGAGAAAATCAAGAAATGAAAAACAATCTCAAAGTCGCCACCCTCATCCTCGCCGCCGTTACCCTCGCTGCTTGCGGCCAAAACAAGAAAGAGAACTACAAGTTCAAGGCTGGTCTCATCACCCTCCACGATGACAAGTCCACCTATGACGCCAACTTCATCAACGGCTTCAAAGCTGCTTGTGCGAAGATGAACGTCGAACCAGTCATCTCTACCGGCATCCCAGAAGGCACCGAAGCCAAGGATGAAGCGATCGACTTAGCTGAAAACGGCTGCAAATTTGTTTTTGCTGATTCCTTCGGTCACGAAGAACACATCAAGAACGCCGCGATAAACTACCCAGATGTCGAATTCGCTCACGCCACCGGCACCCGTGCTCACACCGCTAAACTTGCGAACTTCCACAACGCTTTCGCTTCCATCTACGAAGGCCGTTATCTCGCCGGCGTCGCTGCTGGCTTAAAGCTCCAGGCCATGGGCAATGTTTCCCATAAGATCGGCTACATCGGCGCTTACACCTATGCCGAAGTTATCTCCGGTCTTACCTCTTACTATCTCGGCGTCAAATCCATCGTTTCCGATGTCACCATGGACGTCCAGTTCACTGGTCAATGGTACGATGAAACCGGCGAAAAGACCGCTGCTGAACTCTTAATCGGTGAAGGCTGCACCATCATCTCCCAGCACGCCGACTCCATGGGCGCTCCAAAGGCTTGCGAATCCGCCAAGGTTCCAAACATCACCTACAATGGTTCCACCGAAAAAGAATGCCCAAATACCTATGTCATCTCTTCCAAGATTGACTGGGAACCATACTTTGAATATGCCTTCCAGCAGATCATCGACAAGAAAGCCATCGATAACGACTACTGCAAAGGCTTAGGCACCGCGCTCGACAATGGTTCCGTCGCTTTAGGCGAACCTGGCAAACTCGGCGCTGCCGAAGGCACCAAAGCCAAACTCGAAGAAGTCGCGAAGAAACTCCGCGATGGCTCCCTCAAGGTCTTCGATTGCTCCAAGTTCACCGTCAATGGCGAGCATCTCACCTCTTACATGGCTGACGTCGACCAGGATGAGGCTTTCACCAAGGACACCGAAGTCATCAAGACTGCTGGTGACGTTACCTACTTCGCCGAGAGCGAATTCCGTTCCGCCCCATACTTCGATATCCAAATCGACGGTATCAACTTCCTCAACACCGCGTTCTAATCGTTCGCAAAATCACTTACCCAAGGGAGTCTCTACCTCCCTTGGGTTTTGCCGTTTTATTAGGGAAAAAATATGGATAGACAGAAAAGCATAAGCATTGAGCTAAGGAACATCTCAAAATCCTTCGGCCAAATCAAAGCAAATCAACACGTTAACCTCTCCATTTATCGCGGAGAGATTTTGGCTCTTTTAGGGGAGAATGGCTCCGGCAAGACCACATTAATGAATATGGTCGCCGGCATTTATTATCCTGACGAGGGGGAAATCCTCATCGAAGGGAAACCCGTCACGATCGCTTCGCCTAAAGATGCTTTCCGTCACCATATCGGCATGATCCATCAGCACTTCAAATTGATTGATGTCTTCACCTCCCTCGAGAATATCGTTTTGGGTCTCAAAGACCGTCCTTCTACCGCGCGCGCGGCTGTAGAAAAAATCCGCGATAAATATGGCTTCGTCCTCGATTTGGACAAGCGTGTTTATGAGATGTCCGTCTCCGAAAAGCAGACCTTAGAAATCATCAAGGCCGTTTATCGTGGCGCGAACCTTCTTATCCTTGACGAACCGACCGCCGTTCTTACGCCAATCGAAGTCGAAAAGCTCTTCACGATCCTCCGCAACATGGCGAAAGACGGTAAATCCATCATCATCATTACCCACAAATTAAACGAGGTCATGGAAATCTCTGACCGCGTCGCCGTACTTAGAAAAGGCGAATACATCGGTTCCATCGAAACCAAGAAAACCAACGAAAACGAATTGACCGAGATGATGGTCGGCGAAAAGATCGAATTAAACATTGAACGTGATACCCCGGAAAATCCGCAGGACCGTTTAATCGTCAAAGGCATCTCCTGCAAGAACGCCGATGGCCATTCCATCCTCCACAAAGTTTCCTTCACCGCTAGAAGCGGAGAAATCCTTGGCATCGCCGGCATCTCTGGCTCGGGCCAAAAAGAAATTCTCGAATCGATCGCAGGCCTCGTCAAAGATGACCACGGCTCCATCACTTATATCAATCCAAAGAACGGAGAGGTCGTCAATCTCCGCGATAAGACCCCAGCCCAAATCAGAAGCTTGGGCGTTCGCCTCGCCTTCGTTCCAGAAGACCGTCTTGGCATGGGTCTTGTCGGCAACATGGACTTAATCGACAACATGATGCTTAGGAGCTACCGCAAAGGAAAAGGTATGTTCCTTAACCGCAAGAAACCGCGCGATTTGGCGGATAAGGTTGTGCGCGAACTTCATGTCGCCACCCCTTCCATCCACACTTCCGTCAGGAAATTATCCGGCGGCAACGTCCAGAAAGTCTTAGTCGGACGCGAAATCGCCTCTGGCCCAAAAGTGCTCATGGTCGCTTACCCAACCCGCGGTCTCGACATCAACTCTTCTTATATGATTTATCACCTGCTCAATGAGCAGAAAAAGAAAGGAACCGCCGTCATCTATGTCGGCGAAGACCTTGACGTCCTTATCGCCTTAAGCGACCGCGTTGCCGTCATTGGCGATGGCGAAGTCCGTGGCATCGTGGATGCGAGAAAGACAAACAAAAACGAAATCGGTCTCTTGATGACCAAAAAGAACGACAAGGAGGAAAAGAAAAATGCGTAATCCATTCAAACAGCCTCTCTTTCACGTCGTTAGACGTCGCGACATCTCGATTTGGAAATCTTTAGCCTATCGCTTCGGAGCGATCCTTGTCGGCTTGCTCCTCGCTTGCTTATTGCTCGGCCTCACCACCGGCAATAACCCTTTCAGCGTCATCCCGCTTCTATTTGAGGGCATCTTCTCCACGGAACGCAAATTCTGGATTTTCGTCCACACCGCTTCCTTATTATTGATCGTTGGCTTAGCCCTCCTTCCCGCCTTCAAAATGAAGTTCTGGAATTTAGGCGGTAACGGCCAAATTCTTATCAGCTGCTTAGCGACCCTTATCTGCATGAAATATTTGGGTGCCGCCGGTTGGCCGGATCCCGCCATCATTGCCGTCATGATCCCCGTCGCACTTCTTGCCGGCATGATCTGGGCAGTTATTCCAGCCATCTTCAAAGCCTTATTCAACACGAACGAATCGCTTTTCACCTTAATGATGAACTATATCGCCGCGGGCATCGTCGCCATCTTCATCAATGCCGTTGATGGCACCGGTTCTGGCACTTTGAGCATCATCGACCACGGCCAAATCCCAGGCATCGAACTCCCCTTCTCCAATATGGGCCCACAGTATTACCCATTGACCCTCATCATTTCCCTCATCATCCTCGGCATCATGTTCGCCTATCTCCGCTTCCATAAGCACGGTTACGAACTCGCCGTCGTCGGCGAATCCCAGAACACCGCCAAATATATCGGCATCAACGTCAAGAAAGTCATCATCCGCACTGTCTTACTTAGCGGCGCGGTCTGCGGCGTAGTCGGGTTATTGCTCGGCGGCGCGATCAACCATACCATGACCGTCGAAAGCGCCAACAACATGGGCTTCACCGCCATCATGGTCACCTGGCTTGCTCGCTTTAACCCATTCGCGATGGTTGGCACCGCAACCCTCGTCGCCTTTGTCACGAGAGGTATGGCTCAGGTCCAGAAGGCCTTTGGCATCACCAATAGCGCAATCGGTTCCATTTCCATCGGCATCATCTACTTCACCGTTATCGCCGTGGAGTTCTTAATCTCTTATCGCATTGTCTTTAACCACCATTCTAAGAAAGAAAAAGACAAGCAACTCCCTCAGGGAAAGGAGGACAAATAAGATGTTATTCTTTGAAACAATCCTTCCAAGCGTCATCGCCGTCATGACCGTATTCCTCTTTGGATGCGTCGGCGAAATCATCATGGAAAAGGCCGGCCACTTGAACCTCGGCATCCCTGGCGTCATGTGCTTTGGCACCTTAGGCGGATGCGTTGGCACTTCGCTCATCATGTCCTTCTATAGCGATAATCCTTCTAGCGCCCCATGGATTCTCGTCGTCCTCTTCGCCATTCTCTTCAGCATCCTCTTCTCTTCGATTTCTGGTTTGATTTACGCTTTCTTGACCGTAACCCTCAAATGCAACCAGAACGTCACCGGCTTAGCCCTTACTACCTTCGGCGCCGGCGTCGTCGACTTCTTCATGACGATGGTGGATGACACTCATTTCACCCAAGCTAGCCGCATCCTTTCCGCTAGCCTCCCATATGAAGGACTCGGGGTCTTTGGCAAGATTTTCTTCAGCCACGGCATCCTCGTCTATTTGGGCATTGCGATTGCTTTGGTCGCCTTCTTCATCCTTAGAAAGACGAAACTAGGTTTATCTCTCCGCGCGATTGGCGAAAACCCAGGCACCGCGGACGCGGCCGGCATCAACGTCAACCTTTATAAATATGGTGCGATCCTCACCGGTTCTTCTATCGCCGGTCTTGGCGGCCTCTATTACGTCATGGACTTCGTCGGCGGCTCTTGGGAAAGCTCCGGCACGATCCAAGGCTTTGGCTGGCTCGCCATCGCCCTTGTCATCTTCTGCGTTTGGAATCCAGCCATCGCCATCGGCGGTTCCTTCATCTTCGGTCTCCTTTATCTCCTCCCGCGCTTCGTGAAAGGCATCGACTTCACTATGATGAATGTCTTCGGTTTATTCCCTTACCTCTTCACCATCCTCGTCCTTGTCATCACTTCGATTCTCGGAAAACGAAACGTCCAAGCCCCTGGGGCTTTAGGCCAAGCCTACTTCCGCGAGGATAGATAAATTAAGGCAAAAGAAAAGGTAGCTCGCGCGAGCTACCTTTTTTGATACAAATCGACTTACTTTAATTCTTCGGCAA
>ONCO01000002.1 GCA_900316365.1 uncultured Erysipelotrichaceae bacterium | reverse complement strand
CCTTTCGGACGGCCGATTGGCTTGCCACCTTACGGTTACAGCTCTGAGGGGTCAAATTCTATTCGGCCACCTTAGGCCACCTTAGAAGTTACAGAGCCTTAAAAGAAAAAAACAAAAGGCGTCCATAAGGACGCCCTAAGTGATTGGCTGAGATTAATATCTGGCTTTTTCGTCGATGGATTTGCGGATGATCTTCACGAATTCATCGAGCGGAACGGTGACCTGTTTCTCCTGGCCGTAGATGCGGTAGGTGACGGAACGATCTTCCTTTTCCTTCTCGCCGATGACGAGGGTGAATGGGATCTTGTTGACGATGGACTGACGGAGTCTATAGCCAAGCTTATCATCAGAATCGTTGAGCTTAACGCGGACTTTGGCAGCCTCAAGAACCTTGACGACTTCCTTCGCGTATTCGCCATGGGCGGAGACATTGACTGGGAGCACGGAGCACTGGACTGGAGCTAACCAAGTTGGGAAGGCGCCGCCGTAATTCTCGACGAGGATGCCGATGAAGCGCTCAATGGAACCGAAGACGACGCGGTGGAGCATAACCGGTTCGACGTGCTCGCCTTTTTCGTTGATGTAGAAGCAGCCGAATCTATGCGGCAAGTTGATGTCGAGCTGGATGGTGCCGCACTGCCAGGTGCGACCCATGGAGTCCTTAAGCTTGAAGTCGAGTTTCGGGCCATAGAAGGCGCCGTCGCCGGCATTGATCTGGTATTCATGCCCGGAATCTTTGCAGGCCTTAGCTAAGCTGGCCTCGGTCTTTTCCCAGTATTCCGGTTCGCCGATGTAGTTGGATTCCGGGCGGGTGCTTAAGACGATCTTATAGGAGAGGCCGAAGAGGTTATAAACCTCATCGAATAGGGCCATGACTTTCTTGACCTCATCCTCGACCTGATCAAGGCGGCAGATGATGTGGGAATCGTCCTGGGTGAAGGCACGGACGCGGAATAAGCCGTTTAACGCACCAGAGGCTTCGTGCCTATGGACGTGGCCGAGTTCGGCAAGGCGGAGAGGGAGGTCTTTGTAGGAATGAATGCTGCTGTTATAGGCGAGCATAGCTCCCGGGCAGTTCATCGGTTTGACGGCGTAATCCTTCTCGTCGACCTTGGTGGTGTACATGTTCTCTTTGTAGTGATCCCAGTGGCCGGAAGTCTCCCAGAGCTCCCTGCTCATCATGGTTGGGGTGTAGATTTCCTGATAGCCGTTTTTGGCATGGATTTCTCTCCAATAGTTGAGGAGCTCATTCATGACGATCATGCCGTTAGGAAGGAAGAATGGCATGCCTGGAGCGTAGTCGCTGAGCATGAATAATCCAAGTTCCCTGCCGAGTTTGCGGTGGTCGTTGGCTTTGCGCTTCTCAAGGATTTCGAGGTGTTCCTTCAAGGCTTCCTCACTTGGCCAGCAAGTGGCGTAGATACGGGTAAGCTGCTTGTTCTTGGAATCGCCTCTCCAATAAGCGCCGGCGACGGAAAGAAGCTTAAAGTGCTTCAAATAGCTGGTGTTTGGAACGTGTGGGCCACGGCAGAGGTCGATGAAATCGCCCTGCTCGTAGAGGGAGATGGTGCCTTCGAGTTCTTTGATGTGTTCAACCTTATATTTGTTGGCAGCGAAGGCTTCGAGCGCTTCTTCCTGGCTGACTTCGCGACGTTTGAATGGGATCGCCTCTTTGGAGAGCTTCTTCATCTCCGCTTCGATCGCGGCAAAGTCGCTTTCGGTGATGACCTTATCGCCGAAGTCGACGTCATAGTAGAAGCCTTCCTCGATCGCTGGGCCGAAGCCGAATAAGCAGCCTGGGTAAAGGTGCTGAAGGGCCTGAGCCATTAAATGGCTGCAGGAGTGGTTCATCATTTCGAAACCATCTGGATCATCGCCCATGACGAAGCTGATTTCGCCACCTTCGGCGATTGGCTCCCTCATGTCGAAGAGTTTGCCGCCTAAACGATAGGCAAGCGCTTTGTTCTTCTTTTCTGGATCAAGGGCTTTCGCAGCGTCGAATCCGTTCGCGCCGTCTAAGAGCTCTTTCTCCTCGTTGTTGTAGACAACTTTCATGTTTTTTCCTCCCGGGCAAATAAAAAACGCCCTTTCATAAGGACGCTATTCACGCGGTACCACCTTATTTCGGGACGAAGATTATCCCGCTTCTTTTCCTGTCCCTTAACGCGGGATGAGACGCCTAAGTTATTTCCCTAGGAGCTCCGGAGTGGTACTTCATGTTTCCTATAAGGAAGCTTAAGCATGTCTCCTTCAATGCGCCTTCATTCTAGGAGCATAGATTTTTATGTCAAGCGCAATGAATTAAAAAGTTGAAATTGGCTCTTTTCAGGTCATTCTAGGAGCGGAATCGCTTCTTTATTAATAAATATGTTTATTGGTCAAAAACGCATAAAACCGCGTTGTTTTTTATTAAAAACCTCTAATTTTTGGCAAAATGAAGCGAATTTCGCGGTATTTATATCGATATTTTGGTAAAAATGCGAAAAACAATGCGATTTCTTTATCAATCGCGTATACGTACGCGTATAATAAGCGTCGGTTAATAAAGGAGACCAATTCTTAAATGGAAAACAAACAAACCATCGTTAAAGTCTATGGCCGTCAGATCATTGACAGCCGTGGCAACCCGACTGTTGAAGCCGAAGTCACCTTAGCCGACGGCACCGTCGGCCGTTCTACCGCCCCATCCGGTGCTTCCACCGGAACCCGCGAAGCTCTTGAGCTCCGTGATGGTGATAAGTCCGTCTATGGCGGCAAAGGCGTCCTCAAAGCCGTCTCTCACGTCAACAACGAAATCGCGAAGGCGATCATTGGCTTAGATGCCAAGAACACCGCCGCCGTTGACTTTGCCATGATCAAAGCCGATGGTACCGATAACAAGTCCAACTTTGGCGCCAACGCCATCCTCGCCGTTTCCCTCGCTGCCGCCCACGCTGCTGCTCAGTCCCTCGGCGAACCTCTCTACCGCTTCATTGGCGGTACCTCCGCTAACACCCTCCCAGTTCCAATGATGAACATCATGAACGGTGGTGCCCACGCCGATGACAACATCGACTCCCAGGAATTCCTTATCATGCCAGTCGGCGCTCCAACCTGGAGCGAAGCTCTCCGCTGGTGCACTGAGGTCTTCCATGCTCTTCAGAAGATCCTTAAGTCCCGTGGCTTAGCCACCGGTGCCGGTGATGAAGGTGGCTTTGCCCCTAACACCAAGCATGGTTCCGATGAAGAAGTCCTCGACCTCATCTGCGAAGCCATCAAAGCCGCTGGCCACGAACCAGGCAAAGACTTCATGCTCGCCATGGACGCCGCTGCCTCCGAATGGGCCAAGGGCGAAAAGTCCGAAGACGGCCAGGTCGTCTATCACCAGCCAAAATCCGGCAAGACCTATACCTCCGATCAGCTCATCCGTCACTGGGCCAAACTCGCTAACGAGTATCCATTAATCTCCCTCGAAGACGGCATGGCCGAAGGCGACTGGGAAGGCTGGAAGAAGCTCAACGACAAGCTCGGCAAGAAACTCCAGCTCGTCGGCGATGACCTCTTCGTCACCAACACCAAGATCATCAAGGAAGGCATCGAGAAGAACGTTGCCAACTCCGTCCTTATCAAACTCAACCAGATCGGCACCTTAACCGAGACCATCAACGCCATCAAGATGGCGAAGAACGCCGGTTGGACCGCCGTCGTCTCCCACCGTTCCGGTGAGACCGAAGACGTCACCATCGCCGACCTCGTTGTCGCTCTCAACGCTGGCCAGATCAAGACCGGTGCTCCAAACCGCACCGAGCGCGTCGCCAAATACAACCAGCTCCTCCGTATCGAAGAGCAGCTTGGCGAGAACGCTGTCTATCCAGGCATCAAAGCTTTCCGCTTCAACAAATAAGTCGTCCGACGACTTTGAAAGGACCGTTCCTTCGGGGCGGTCCTTTTTTGCGTTAAGAAGAAAAAGGACCGCTCAACCGAGCAGGTCCTTCCATTTAGCGATTATGTCGCCGTCATCGAATCGCTTTGATGCTTCGTAGGTTGATTTCCTTAACGACGATTCCTTTTCTCTATCGCTTAGGATTTCGTCGATTCTCTTCGCGTATTCCTTCGGGTCTTTGCTGTCTATCACGAATCCGTCTTTGCCGTTTTCGAAGACTTCATCGATCGGCCCAACCCATTTAGTAGAGATGCAGGGGAGCGAATTGACGCTGGCTTCGCCTTTTACTAAGCAGAAGCCTTCGTATGCGGAAGTTAATAAGAGCAAATCGCTATCCTGGAAATCTTCCTTAGAAAGGAATTTGCCATCATGGATGCTGACGTTATCTAAGCCATTGTCCTTTTGGTATTGGAGCATCTTCTCCTTTAGGTGCCCATCGCCATACATGTCCAGATGATATGGCTTGCCTTTAAGTTCCTTCATGATGCTTAATGCGAAGAGAGGGTCTTTCTGCTCGCTATAACGGCCGACGAAAAGGAGTTTGCCCTTGAATGGGGGTTCGGTGTAAGTCCTTTTGAAGCGGATTGGGTTATAGATGTAGACGCTGGAAGAGGATAGCTTAGGTTTCTTCTTGACGATTGCGTCCAAACAAGAAGCGGACAAGAAAACCCAATTGGATGGTTTCCTAGAGATGCCCATCGCCATCTGGAACCCGCCGTTTAAGAAACTCTTCTCGTCGAAATGGAAGTGGAAGATGACTCTTTTATCGTTTTTCGGGGCCAACAAATAAGAATCTAAACTCGAACCGATGTAGATATCATCCTCACGGTCCATCATCTTAGCGATTCGCTTCCGATAATGCCCCTTTTTCCAGAAATAATGCTTGATTAGCTTGTGAATCAAAGCAAGGCGTTTGAAAGGATGTCCTTTGAGCTTGGAGTATTCCTGGTCGAAGCGGCCTAATTCCGCCGGGAGCTCTAATGATCTGACTTGGATTCTTTCGTCTAGTTTATAGACCCAAGAATCGGGGTTGGCGGAAGTGGAAAGAAGGACTATCTCGTAATCCGAGGCTAATCTGTTCATTATTTCGATCGAGACCGTTTCGGTGCCACCGATACGGTCTAGTTGCTGAATGGCCCAGAAGATTCGTTTCATGTGCCTATTATAAATAATAAGGATGGCATTTTCCTCTCAATAATGAAGGGGCGGTAAAAAGAAAGCCGCCTATAGATTAGGCGGCTGAGTTTACTTGAAATCGGCGACGTTGTTCACGGTGAGGATGCGCATGAAGTTGGTTTGACCAGCTCCGGTAGGGATACCTCCGCTAAGGAGGATCGGGCTACCAGGGGCGATGCCGAGGTCGCGGGCGATCTTTAAAGCCAAGACCTCCATCTCTTCGGTGAATTCTGGGAGTGGGGTCTTAAGGAGTACGCCGTATGTTCCCCAAGTGTAGGCGGCGCGCATAACGGTGTCGCGTCTATTGGTGACCGAGATAACCGGGCAGCAAGGACGGGCCTTGGAGATGATGCTAGAGGATTTGCCGGTGACGGTGAAGTTAACGATGAGCTTAGCGCCGATTAAGAGAGCGGTGTTGGCGATGCTATTGGCGATAGCGTCGTTGTTTTTACGCTCGCTGGAATCGTAGGCTTCGCGGGCCAAACGTTCGTAGTCGAGGTATTTCTCTTGAGTTCTGGCAATCGCGGCTTGCATGGCGCAGGCTTCGATTGGATATTTGCCAGAGGCGCTTTCGGCGGAAAGCATGACGCAGTCGCTGCTTTCGTTGATCGCGGTGGCGACGTCGCTTACTTCAGCTCTGGTTGGCCTTGGGTTATCGACCATGCTATCAAGCATCTGGGTGGCGGTGATGACAGGTTTACCGTATTTCCTGCACATCTTGATGATTTTGGCTTGGGCGACCGGGACTTCTTCAGGCGGGATTTCCACGCCTAAGTCACCGCGGGCGACCATGATGCCGTCCGCGACTTGGATGATGTCTTCGATCTTATCTAAGCCCTCTGGGTTTTCGATCTTCGCGAAAACCGGGGTGTTTGGTTTGCCATATTTTGCTAAGACGGCTTTAACGGCTAAGACGTCTTCCGGCCTCCTGGTGAAGGAAGCGAAGACCATATCCATATTCATCTTGCAGCCGAATTCGAGGTCTCTTTCATCTTTCTCCGAGATGAAATCCATCGATAGACGGGCAAATGGGGCGTTAACGCCTTTCTTCGACTTTAAGTCGTGGTCATTCTTAGCAACGGAGAGGAGTTCGCGCTTCTCTTCGTCTTTGCCGATGATTTCGAGTTCGAGGTTACCATCATCGATTAAGATGCGGTCGCCTGGGTTGACGTCATCGTATAAACCGGAATAGGTGACGGAGATTCTATCAGGGGTGCCGACGACTTTGTCGTCCATGCTGATGCGGATGTTCTGGCCAGCCTTAACGACGATCTTATCGTTCTCCATATTGCCGCAACGGATTTCTGGGCCTTTGGTATCAAGGGCCCAAGGAATATAGATTCCTTCGCTTTCGAGTTCGTTACGGATGAGGATCTTATTGCCCTGTTCTTCGTAATCGCCATGCGAAAAATTAACGCGCATGACGGACATGCCTGCCTTATAAAGGGCCAGCATCTTCTCTTTGGTCTGGGAAGCTGGACCGATAGTGCAGACTATCTTTGTTTTCTTGGAAATATTAAGAAGCATGCCGATCCTCCTTAGTTGTTAAGGAGATCGAGCATCTCATTGATGTTGAAATATGGCTCTTTGTGCATCTTAAGAGCTTCGTAGATTGGGTTAGCGACTAACTGGTTATTGTGGATGCCAACGGCAAGACCGCCTTTGCCCTTGAGAAGGAGCTGGGTGGCATAACCGCCAAGGGTGGCACCGAGCAAACGGTCGAAGGCGCTTGGGGCGCCGCCACGCTGAATACGGCCGAGGATTTCCCATTTGGCTTCGTATTTGGTTCTCTTATCGATTTCAGCAGCAAGGTCGACGACATTCATCTCGGCCATCTTCTCGGAAACGAGAACGGTGGTCTGCTTTCTGCCTTGGCCACGGAAACTGTTGAGCTTATCGATGATCTGGTCGACGCTCATCATATGCTGTGGGGTGACGACGATTTCGGCAGCAAGGCCGACGGCGGAGAACATAGCAAGGTCACCGCAGTGGTTGCCCATGACCTCGACGACGGTGCAGCGATGGTGGCTGGAGCTGGTGTCGCGGAGATGATCGATGCAGTAGGCGATGGTATTCATCGCGGTATCGAAACCGAGGGTGTAGTCGGTGGAGGAAATATCGTTATCGATGGTGCCAGGGATACCGATGCAGTTGATGCCGAGTTCGGTGAGTCTCATAGCGCCCATATAGGTGCCGTCGCCGCCGATGCAGACGAGGGCTTCGATGCCGAGTTCCTTTAATTTAGCAGCGGTGGCTTCGCGGACTTCGGCGTTCTTGAATTCCGGATAGCGGACGGTGCCTAAAATAGTGCCGCCTCTGGACTGGATGCCAGCGACGTCGCTTTTCTCCATTTTTATAATGCGGTTCTCGAGGATGCCACGATAGCCGTCTAAAATGCCGTATACTTCAACGCCGCTATTGATGGCGGTCTTGACTACAGCACGGACCGCGGCGTTCATTCCTGGCGCATCGCCGCCAGATGTTAGAATTCCAATTTTCTTAATCATAGTGTACCTACCCTGAAAAGGCGCAATGATTATATATCATTGTATTCGTTATAAAAGGAATAATGCACAAAACGTTGAAAAATATCCACAAGTGAAATTGTGGAAAACTCAATTTTTCGTGATTATGCCTAATTTTCCATTGTGGATAAAGTAGTAAAACACAAGATAACATCAAATCTTTTATAGATTCGGTTCCTATTCGCGTCTATAATCATTTTCGCAAAGATGAAAACTGTCGGTCCTAAAGATTTTTACGAAGTCAAACGCATGAACCAGATTTCCGACTTGGAATGGGGCTATGCGAGCGACTTTTATTTACCTCTTCTTGGACCGGTTCCTTTTGCTGTTTACCGCATGCTTTACGATGACGAAAGCGCGAATAACGGCAATGCTTCCACCCATGATAAATTATTCCGTAAGGCTCAAGTCAGCAGCGGCGAGTTTTACCACGCCCTCGAATGCCTCGAGGCTTTGGCGTTGGTTAAGACCTATGTCAACGATGAGGGCGGCTTACATTATTTCGTCTATGCTCTTTATGCCCCGAAGCAGCCGAAATCCTTCTTCAAGGACGTCTTGCTCGTTGGCACATTGAAGAAATACATCGGCGAAGACGCCGTGAAGAAATTGCGTGAGAAATACAAAGCTCCGAAAGTTCTTCCTGTCTTCAAGGATGTTTCTACCACCTTTAGCGCCGTCTATCACCCAGACTTTAACGACCCAGTCTACGGCACGAATCCTTCCGATTCCGATGTGGTGGGAGGGGAATTAGCCATCAATACCGACTTCAATCTTCCTGCTTTCTTAGCCAACTTGGCTAACTATGGCATTAAGGGCGAGTCGCTTAATTCCGATGAAAAGGCCTCTATCGCTAAATATGGCATTCTTTATAGCATCACCCCAAAAGCGATGGCAGAGATAATCGCCAACAGATATGACGGCAATGCGAAATACGGCGAAAGAGTCGACTTTAAAAAAGTCGAGAGTGATTGTCTCGATACCATGGAATTCAAATATCTCCGTGGTGAAAGAGAAGATAGCCAAGTCAGCGGTGATTCCGCCTTAGCGGCTAAAATCCGCATGATGGACAAGAGCTCTCCGATCAGGTTCCTTAGCTACCTTCAGGGGAATACGAAACCAATTCCTTCTGACGCCTCGATTGCTTTATACCTTTCGAAAGACCTAAAACTTCCTAACGGTGCCGTCAACGCGCTTATCGATTACGCTCTCCAAACCAATGACAATATCCTCAATCGCACTTTCTGCGAAAAAACAGCAGCTGGTATGCTTCGCGAAGGCGTGAAGAACGCCCGCGACGCGATGGACTACCTCAACGGCTTACGTAAAAAACGCAATGGCATTAAGAAGAATAAGCAAAGTGCCAAAGTGGCATATGAAGATACGCCAACCAATGTCAGCGAGGAAAAACCAGTCGAGCAGGAAGAAGAAGCAGAAGAAGACTTCGATACATTAATGGCGAAGTTCTATAATCAAAAATAACCATGGCCAACTCAGATTTTAAAAACCTATCGGATATCATCTCTTTCGTTCCGGCGAAGGATGTTGATTTAGACGCCGCCGCTGCTTCCTTTGAGGCTGAGCTTAGGGCTGACGAAGATGTCTATGCCCGCATCAAAGAGCTCGGTTTGACCCGTAAAGAAGTAGGGGATAACCTCGGCATGCTCCTTGATTACAAAGCCGATTTCTCGATCTGCAGAAATTGCCCAGGCTTAGAGAAATGCCCGAAATCCAACCCAGGCTATGCCTTAGATATCACTAAAGACAATGGCTATTTAGAACGGCGTTTTAGCCCATGTTCTAAAGTCGTCCTTCGCATGAAACGGGACGCCAGATACCTTGTCTGCGATTTCGCTGACGATTTAAAAGAAAAGACCTTCAGGAAAGATGTTGAACTCTCGAAGACGCGCAAGGAGCAATTAACGAAGCTCTTTACCGTTAATACTAAGGGCAATTGGGTCTACATTACCGGTCCTTTCAATAGCGGTAAATCATACATTCTCGCCTGCTTTGCCAACGACTATGCCGATTTGAAGAATGAAACGGTGGCCTTCGCGGATACAACCAAACTTATTGATAGACTCCGCAATAATTCGATCAAAGACAAAAAGGCCTTCTCAAGTGAGATGGGCCAATTGGTCGATGTGCCGCTTTTGGTCCTGGATGGTTTCGGCAACGAATATAAGTCTGATTTCGCTTTTAGCACGGTTCTTTATCCGCTTCTAGCCGAACGCGCCAGAGCGAAAAAGATTACCCTTTTCTCCTCTGATTTCTCTTATAAAGACATCGAGGAAATGTATGGCAAAAGCGTTGGTCTTCCACGCGCAAAACAGCTCATCAGCCTCATCAAATCCATGTGCGGAAAAGAAGCGGTTCTCGATGCGCTTAACGTCTATTAATAAAGGTAAGATAGCTTAGCAAGTTTCTCACTTAGCTCGTGCTCTGGATAATCGTTAACAATGACGATGGAGGCGAGCTTTTTATTATCTTCGAGAGGGTAATCTTCGTTGAGTTTCAATAATGTATCCGCATCTTTTCCTTCGCTTAGAAGTCTTTCTTTTTGCTTTGAGAAGTCCGTGGTTACAAGGATAGTGAAAGAGCAAAGATCTTCTAAGCCAGAACCTGCTAGAAGAGGCACCTCAAGAACGACCTTTTTATCTTCCCCTAAGTCTAAAAGAGACTTCTCGATCTTCTTCTTAAGAAGTGGGTAAAGATAAGCTTTAAGTTCTTCGTTCTTCTTATCGTCTTTGCTTAGCTTTTTCCTGACGTAAGAGGCGTTAAGTTTGCCGCCTTTGACGGCGTCTTTACCCAACAAGGAAATAACGCCTTTAAGGACGGCTTTATCTTCATAGAGCTTATGGATTTCCTCGTCGCAGGAGATATAGGTATAACCTTTATTCTCGAGATATTTCGCTGCGGTGCTTTTGCCTGAATGGATTGGTCCGGTGACCCCTACCACGAAGGGGTAGCCTTTCTTTTTCTGGCATCTAGGGCAATATGTAGTGCCTCTTCCTCCGACGGTGATTTTCTTTAATGGCAGGCCACAATGTGGGCAAGGAACGCCTGGATGGTTATAGACGAGGAGCTCATTCTGCATCTCGCCATTAACGCCTTCTTTCGGGTGATAGCTCTTGATGGTGGAGCCACCTAAATCGATGGCTTCTTTTAAGATGCGACGGGATTCGTTGATGATCTTCTCGCAATCAGAGAGGGTGACGTTCCCGGAATTTTCTAATGGGTTTAAACCGCTCGCGAAGCAAACTTCATCGACATAGATATTGCCTAATCCAGCGATGATGGTTTGATCCAATAAGGCAGTCTTGATAGGGGTCTTTTTCTTCTTCAAAAGAGAAGCGAGCAGTTCTTCTTTTTCCATGACGAAAGGCTCTTTCCCAAGCTTGTGGATCGGGCTCTTGGTCATGATTTCGTTTTCTTTATAAAGTTCGATGACGCCGAACTTTCTGACATCGTTATAGACTAAGCACTTTCCTGATTTAAAGACGTAGCAGAGGATATCGTGCTTCTCTTCTTTCGGGGTTTCTCTTTCAAAGTATTTGCCCTCCATCCTAAGATGGGAGACGATGACTTTATCGTTGGTGAGGTGGAACAAAAGATATTTGCCAACCCTAGAGACAGATAGGAACTTCTCGCCGATAAGGGAGGAAACGAAAAGGTCCGCACCCGTAAGGATGTTCTTCTCGCGGTATACCTTGATGGAGGCGATGGTCTCATCTTTGACAATCGGCTCAAGGATCCGTCTAACTGTTTCTACTTCTGGGAGTTCTGGCATAAATCAATCCTTCGCGTCGTACCAAGTCTTTCCTAGACTTCCTTCGACACTTAATTTAACAGGTAATTCGACGGCAGTGGTCATTAATGCTGATAAGAGAGGGATAATCTCATCCGCTTCATCATGAGGAACCTTAAAGAGGAGTTCGTCGTGAATCTGAAGGACCATCTTTGTCTTATAACCTTTTTCGGAGAGGAATTTATCGATATGGAGCATGGCGATCTTGATTAAGTCGGCCGCGCTACCTTGGACCGGGGCGTTAAGGGCTTGTCTTTTCGCCGCCTCTCTTTTCGCGTAATTTGGGTCGGTGATATCTCTAAGATATCTTCTTCTGCCAAACATCGTGGTGACATAGCCTTTCCTTTCGACTTCATCGATGATGGAGGAAAGATAATCGCCGATTTCCGGGTAAGAACGATAGAAGCTATCGATGATGCGTTTGGCTTCGCCCGGGGTTCCGTCGATTTGCTCCGCTAAGCCGAAAGCGGTGGAACCATAGATTATTGCGAAGTTGACCGCTTTCGCACGACGTCTCATAAGAGGCGTGACTTCTTCGGTCCCGAAGATCTTTTTCGCGGTTTCCGAATGGACATCGCGGTCATGCATAAAGACGTCGATGTAGTCTTTGCAGTTGCTTAAGGCGGCGAGGATTCTTAATTCGATCTGGCTATAGTCCAAAGAGAGAATCTGGTAATTCTCGTCTGGATAATAGAAAGCCTTACGGATAAGTTTGCCTTCTTCGTCCCTGGCGCTGATGTTCTGAAGATTTGGGTTGGAGGAAGAAAGGCGTCCGGTTCTCGTTTCGGTCTGGTTGAAGATGGTATGAATCTTGCCATCCTCTTTGATATGTGGAAGGAAGCCCTCGATATAAGTGGAGACGAGTTTCGCGTATTTACGGTATTCAAGAATCTTCGCGATGATTGGGTGGCGAGGGGAGAGGTACTTTAAGGTATCCACTGAAGTGCTCTTCTCTTTGCCATCTCCGATGCTAAGCTCGCCATAAAGGACTTCGCCGACTTGTTTTGGGGAAGAGATGTTGAATGGATGGCCAGCCATCTCATAGATTTCTTTTTCGAGGCTCTTAACCTTGGCTTTGAATTCATCCCCGAATTCAGAGAGCACTTTTCCGTCTAACGGGAAGCCTTCGATTTCCATCTTCGCTAAAACGTGGGAGAGAGGGAATTCGACTTCCTCATAGAGCTTTAAGGCGTCGTTCTGCCTTAATAAGGAAATGGCCTTATCTTCGATAGCGAGGGCAAAAGAAGCGATTTTGCCGTTGGTTTTAGGATGCCCGACCTCGAATAAGGATGGTGCCTCGTCCTTCTCGTTAACGTCCATTCCAAAGTAGGCATAGACTCCGCGATAACCTCCGGTGATGGAAGAATCAAGGAGGTAGCCGCAGATGGAGACGTCGAAGGAAATGCCTTTGATTTCTAAACCAAGTCTAGCTAAGCCGACTTCGACGAGCTTGCCATCATAGACGTTCTTCTTGATGTCTGGATTCCTAAGGATTGCCTTAAGAGTGTCGTCTTTCTTTAAATCTTCGAGGGGCTCGTAATAGGCTTTGCCATCAAAGGCGATGGAGATGCCTTCAATCGGCGCGTCGTTATAGTCCTCTTCCTCTAAATCGAGGGATAAGCCGATATGTTCCGGAACCTTGATGTCTTTAAAAGATTCGACGGTCACAAATTCGATATCGACGTCGGTAAGGCTCTTCTTTTTATAAGAAGAAGGGAGTTTGGAAACGAGGTTCTTGAATTCGTATTTCTGGGCGAATTCATTGATAGTCTCGAAGCTATAGCCATCGTAGATTAAGTCATCGAGAGTGAAAGGAAGCTTCGCGTCGGTCATGATGGTCGCGAGCCTATAGCAGGTTCTGCCCATCTCTTCTCCAGCGACGATCTTCTCGCCGAGCTTACCTTTGATTTCACCTTTTTTGGCCGCGTCGATAATCGCATCTAAGCTTCCGTATTTCTTAATGAGGTCGACCGCGCCTTTATCGCCGATACCAGGGATGCCTGGAAGGTTATCGCTCGCATCGCCTCTAAGACCTTTGAAATCAATGATCTGGGCCGGTTTGTATCCGAATTTCGGGTGTTCGAGCATCGCCTTCTCGGTCATTGGCTCCATGTTGGAGAGACCGGTCTTAAGGAGATTGACGGTGATATGGTCATCGATCAACTGAAGATAATCCTTATCGCTTGTGTAGATCTCTACGGTATAGCCTTCTTTGGAAGCCATCTTAGCGACGGTGCCGGCGATATCATCGGCCTCAATGCCGTGCTCCTCGTAATGGACGATGGAGAGGGCGTCTAAGAATTCCCTGGAGATTGGGAATTGCTCAATCAAGGCTGGATCGGTTGGCTTGCGGTTGGCCTTATATTGGTCGAATTCCTCTTTGCGGAACGTATGGCTGTCGGCGTCGAAAGCGATGAAGATGGAGTCGCCCAGCTTCATAGAGGACATGATTTTGCTGATCATGTTGCTAAAAGCAAAGATGGCATTGGTCGGAATGCCGGTGCTAGTGCGCATGATATTGGTGGTATCGCCCATCGAGGTGGCGAAGAAAGCGCGGAAAAGCAAGGAGTTGCCGTCGATTACGAAGATCTTTTTGTTGTTCTGCATGGTTTATTCTCCTTTCTCGATGGCGGAAGCGGAATCGAGGATGTAGGTGTCTTCCCTTCTCGTGTCTTTATGACCCTTCAAGAGGAGGACGTTATCTTTCTTGAGTAGTGGGTAGGCCGCATCATAGGCCTCGCTGAAGAGGGTGAAGTCAGCCTCTTTGGTGTCATCATATACGCCTAAGAAAGCCATGGTGCTGCCCTTCTTCGTGGTGATCGTGCGGATAGATTTGACCGCCCCGATGGTGAGGAAGTCACCGCTTTCTGCATCAATCTCGCCTAGAGGCGTGTAGTTGATCTTTGAAATCTCGTTTTCATAGAAACTAAGAGGGCTGCCAGAGATCATGATGCCTAAGGCCTCTTTCTCGGCTTCAAGGTTCTCCATGACGTCATTAGGAACGTCTTTTAGAACCGGCTTTGGGATATTGAGTTCGAATAAGGTCGGCTGACCGCTAGAAGTGGAGAACATATCCGCGTAAGACATGGCGCCAGAAGCGGAGGCCCTAAGTTGGGACCTATTGCCGTTAATGGCGATGGAATCAAGCGCGCCTGCATCGATCAAACGTACCAAAAGGACCAGAGATAAACCATAAGGTTTAACCCTCTTGGCAAAGTCATAGATGTCGCTATAAGGGCCATGGACATCTCTTTCGTTAACGATGTTCTTCGCGAGCATGTTAGGAAGGTTCTTGATGGCCGAAAGCGGGTAATAAAGCTTATCGCCATGGACCACATAATGGGTTGAGGCTTCGTTGATATCAGGCAGCGCCAGCGTGATATGCATCTTCTTGATTTCGGAGATGGTCTCCGCGAATTTGCTGCTGCCTGCGCCTTCGCCGTTATCTAAGACGGAAGCGTAGAACTCCAAAGGATAATTGAGCTTTAAATAAGCCATCTGGCAGGCGAGGATCGCGTAAGAAAGGGAATGGCTCTTGTTAAAGCCGTAATTGGCGAAGCGGAAGATAAGGTCAAAGACCTTTTCGCTTAGGGCCTTATTGTGGCCAGCGGCGATTGAATCGCGGATGAAGTCGTCTTTCAAAGCCAAGAGTTTGGCGGTGTCTTTTTTGGAGATGGCGCGTCTAAAGACGTCGGCCTTTCCAAGCGAGGCGTTGGTCATCGCCCTAACGATTTGGACGATCTGCTCCTGATAGACGATGATGCCGTAAGTGGAAGCGAGGTAGTTCTTAAATTCAGGGACTAGGTAGTTTACCTGTTCCAACCCTTTCTTCCTTCTTGCGTAGGAAGGGATATTCGCCATTGGGCCCGGACGGAAAAGAGCGAGCAAGGCGACGACGTCATCGAAGCATTCTGGATCGATCTCTTTGATGGCGCGCTTCATGCCGGCGGACTCTAATTGGAATAAACCCATGGTCTTGCCAGAGGCAATCAGCCTGATCGCGTCTTTATCTTCCCAAGGGATGGTAAGCAAATCGATGTCAGGTCCACCATTGGCTTTAACCTGCATGATGGTTTCTTCGATGATGGTGAGGTTTCTTAGGCCCAACAAGTCCATCTTGAGGAAGCCTTGTTCTTGGAGATAATTCATCTCGAAGCCGGCCACGGAGCCGATATTAGGGTCCTCAAAGACAGGGATAGCCTCATCGAGTGGCTTGTCGTTTAAGACGATGCCGGCGGCATGTAAGCCCGCTTGGCGAGGAAGTCCTTCGATCTTCGCGGCCAATTGGACGATGCCGAGGTAATATTTGTCGCTGTCGATGAGGGAGCGGAAGGCTTTGTTATGACGGTAGCTATCCGCCAATGTGGCGTCGCTAAATAGAATCGTCTTGGCGATTAAGTCGATTTCGCGCTGCTCGTAGTTATAGACCCTGCCGATATCCCTTAAAGATTCGCGCGGTCCGATAGTCTGCATGGTGACGATATGGGAGACGCGTTCGGTGCCATAACGCTTTTGGAGGTATTTGACGACTTCCTCGCGCCTTAAATCGGAGAAGTCGACGTCGATATCAGGCATGGTCTTTCGTTCGGGGTTAAGGAAACGCTCAAAGAGAAGGTCATATTTGATTGGGTCAGGAGTAACGATGTTAAGAGCGTAGGAGACCAAAGACCCTGCGCCAGAGCCACGGCCTGGGCCGACTGGGATATTCTGCTTTTTCGCGTAGTTGACGTAATCGGCGACGATGAGGAAATAATCGCTATAACCCATCTTGTCGATGACGGCTAATTCGTAGTCGAGTCGTTCTTTGTACGTTTCGCTATAACCAGGGTTTCTTTTGGCCAAACCTTCGTAGGCGAGTTTCCTTAGATAGGAAGATGAGGTTTCGCCTTCGGGGGTTGGATAAACCAAAAGGCCGCCGCGCTTCTGGAGGAAGACGAAAGAAGATGAGGAAGCGATCTTCTCGGAGTTCGCTATTTCATCTTCGCTGAAATAAGAAGCGGCTTCTTCTTGACTGAGGAAATAGTTATCGCCGACTTTTTCTCTTTCACTGAGTTGGGTTTTCTCGGCGATCGCTCTTACGATGTCCAAAACAATCGCGTCGTTTGCCTTCGCGTAGAGGATATGCGGAAAGGCGACTTTGTCGTATGGATATTTGGAGGTGAATTCCCTTAGGAAAGATAGAAAGTCCTCTTCTTTCGGGAGATACGGGATGCCTAAGTAGAAACGGGAGAATCCCTTGCTGGTTTTTAAAAGGTAAGAGACGACGCCTTCTAGGTTATCTTTGTATAAGTCATGGATAGGGGAGGTCTCAGCCGGTAAAACGACTACAAGGCCTTCTTGATGTTCTTTAAGGAAAGATAAATCGATTGGCCCTTTGCTCTTTTCGTAGGCGATCTTGATGAGGTTCTTATAGCCTTCCTCGCAGTTGAGGAAAAGCGAGAAGATTGTCCCGTCTATCTCGACGTCCATGCCGAAAGTAGGGGTGATGCCGCTATTTTCGAAAGCGTGATAGAACTCTGGATAACCGGAAAGGGTCTCAAAATCAGATAAGCCCACCTGGCTATAGCCGGCTTTCTTCGCGCTTAAAAGAATCTTGTGAATCGAAAGACCGCTGCGAAGGAAGGAATAACCGCTATAGAGATGGAGAGGGACGAAACGCATGGACTAATTATAACAGGATAATCGGCCAATAAGAGACTAAGTCTCTTGATGATCGAAAAAACCTCCAGTTTCCCGGAGGTTCGTTCGTTCTTATTGCTCAACGAACAAGTCGTCGAGGTCCTTGATGAAGGCGTCCAGCTGATCGATCGTGTCGATCTTCGCGCCGGAGGCTTGCTTATGTCCGCCTCCGCCCCATTTGTTGGCGACGCCAGAGATGTCTTTTCCTTTGGAACGGATAGAGATTCTCCAGCATGGTTCTTTCGGGGAATCGTCCTGGGTGATGGAGCACCAGGCGTTGATGCCGGCGATATTGGAGAACATGTTGACGTTCTCTTTGCCTTGCTCCGAAGTGATGCCGAGTTCGTTTTGGACCTCGGTTGGGAGGAGGTAATAAGAGACGCCGTGAGGGGAGACGTGGAAGTGGGTCAACACATAAGCCTGAATCTCAAGGCTATGGATGGTCTTCTCGTACATCTTCTGGTATATCGAAGTAATCGAGATACCACATCCGATGAGCGTTTCCGCGACTGCGAATGTATGCGGGGAAGTGGAGCTATAAAGGAAACGTCCAGAATCACCGACAATGCCGGTATAGAAGTAGCTCGCAGCCTCTGGGGACATCTTCATGCCCTTCCAATTGAGGCAGAAGTCGGCGACGATTTCCGCGGCCGATGCAGCCTCTAAATCAAGGACGGAGACCTTGGCGATCTCACTCTTGAATGGGTGGTGGTCAAATTTGACAATCGCGCGGGCGTTAACGTAACGAGGATCAGCGATTCTTTCGTGGTCGCCGACGTCGCAGATGATGGAGAGGCAGTTCTTGCCTTTGTAGAATTCGTCGTTCAAACGCTCAGTCTCAGGGAAGAGGCGCGGCGTGAAAGAGACGTGGTTATCGCCCACAAAGTGGATTTCCTTGTTTGGAAAATTGTCCTTGAGGAAGGTAACTAAGCCCATCTGGGTGCCCATCGCGTCAAAATCTGGCTTGATGTGACGATAGACGACAATCTTGTCGTAATGCTTAATCGCCGCGCGGATCTTCGCGTACTGGGTCTTGAATTGCTCGCCGTATTTTTTGATTTCTGGGTTCATGAATTAGAGGGTTCCTTCGATGGCTTTGTAGCAGTCTCTGGCGATCATGATCTCCTCATCGGTTGGGATGATGGCGACTTTGATCTTGCTCTCTGGTTTGGAGATGATGGCTTCCTGGCCGTTTTTCTCGACGTTGAGCTTGTAGTCAACCTTAAGGTTGAGGGCTTCTTCAACGTCTTTTAAGATGGTCTCACGATAGATTGGGCCGTTCTCGCCGACACCGGCGGAGAAGATGATGAGGTCGGCGCCGCCGAGTCTCACAAAGTATTGGCCGATATAGTCAGCGACTCTTCTCGCATAGAGCTTGATGGTGAGGATGGCTCTTTCGTTGCCTTCCGCGGCCGCCTTTTCAACGTCGCGGGTATCGTTGGAGATGCCAGAGACGCCTAAAAGGCCACTCTTCTTGTTGAGGATGTCATAGATTTCGTCGACGCTCTTGCCGGTCTGGTTGCAGAGATAATCGACGACGGATGGATCGAGGTCGCCGGAACGGGTGCCCATCATGACGCCGCCAAGTGGGGTAAGACCCATCGAGGTAGCAACGCATTTGCCATCCTTAATCGCGCATAAGGAAGCGCCGGAACCGATGTGGCAAGAGATGATTCTGGTGCCTTCGGCTTTGCCGCCGAAGATGGTCTTGATGGCGCGGTCGGCAAGATAGTTATGGGAGGTACCGTGCGCACCGTAGCGGCGGCAATCGTACTTCTCGGTCATTTCGTATGGGATTGGGAAGACATAGTCTTCAGGTTCCATGGTCTGATGGTAGGCGGTATCGAAGACGGCGATGACTTTGGCGTCTGGGAGGGCCTTCTTGAAGGCGTGGTAGCCGACTAAGTGAGCAGGGGCGTGAAGCGGGTCAAGCGGGATGAGCTTGGTGATCTTAGCCTCAGTGTCCTCGTTGAAGTCGACGGACTTGGAGAAGTACTTACCGCCCTGAACGACGCGGTGGCCAACGCACTTGAGTTCGTTGAGGTCTTTGACGATGCCGTGTTCGATGAGGGCTTCTAAGAGAAGCTCAACGGCTTTCGCGTGGTCTTTGATTGGAAGGACCTTTTCGAATTTCTTTCCGTCATACTTGATGCGGAAGATGGCGTCGTCGTGCATGATACGATCGGCCAAACCGGAGCAAAGCACCTTTTCTTCAGGCATTTCGAATACCTTGTACTTGAGGGAGCTGCTGCCGGCATTAACGGAGATGACTTTGTACATACTTTAGATATATCCTCTTTTCTCGTGGTGTCATGATACCCCTTTATGCCCCTTAGGGGCAACAAATCAGACGCATTATGGCCATTATTCGCTTCAATAATTGATAGGTGGGTAAGGGCTATCTTCCAAAAGGGGAAGTGAAAACGCTTAACGCATGGCTTTTCTCGTGCGAAATAGTCGCACTTACTTATAATAGGAGAGATAGAAGGAGGGCACCTTCCATGGCATACGGGATTCTTTACGACTTCTTGATGGGCCAAACCATCGAGGCTTATCGCTATTTCGGCGCGCACTTCGTCGAAAAAGACGGTCGTTCCGGGGTAATGTTCCGCCTCTACGCTCCTTTGGCGGATGATGTCTCCGTCATCGGTGATTGGAATGGTTGGGACGTCACCAGGGACAAGATGGCCAAAGTCGATGATTCCGGCGTCTTTGAGCTCTTCATCGAGGGCCTCCATGAATACGAGACCTATAAATACCATTTCCGTAACTGCAAGGGCGAATACGTCGATAAGGCCGATCCCTTTGCTTTCTGCTCTGAGCATCGCCCGAAAAGCGGTTCCCGTTTATTCGATATCGAGAACTTCATCTGGCATGATGACAAATACCTGAAAAACCAGACATCCAGCTTTGATAAACCGATGTCCATCTACGAGGTTCACCTCGGCTCCTGGAAAGGAAAGATTGGTGATAGGTTCATTTCTTACGAAGAGGTTGCGGATTATTTAATCCCGTATATGAGAGACAATGGTTTCACCCATTGCGAGATTATGCCTATCTGCCAATATCCGTTCGATGGTTCCTGGGGATATCAGGCAACGGGATTCTTCTCTGTCGATAGCCGTTATGGCAATCCAAAACAATTGATGTCCTTTGTTGACCGCATGCACCAAGCGGGCTTTGGAGTCTTGCTTGACTTCGCGCCTGTTCATTTCGCCACAGACCCGTTTGGCTTAAGGGAATTCGATGGTTCTTGCCTCTATGAATATAGTGATCCAGAACACACCCTTTCCCCGTGGGGCAGCGCCCAGTTTGACCTCGGCAAAGACCCAGTCAGGAGCTTCCTGATGAGCGCGATGGATTATTTCATCAGCTATTTCCATTTCGATGGCCTCCGCCTCGACGCGGTCAGCAATATGGTCTATTGGGATGGCAATAAGAATAAAGGCGCCAATGACGGCGCGGTCGAATTCATGAAGCGCCTAAACGGTAAGCTCCATATCAAGCATCCGAACGTCATCACCATCGCCGAAGATAGCACCGATTTCCCGGGCGTTACCCATCCGACTCATGAAAACGGCTTAGGCTTCGATTATAAGTGGGACCTCGGCTGGATGAATGACACCTTAAAGTACTACCATCTCGACCCGGTCTATAAGAAATACGAACATAACAAAATCACCTTCTCGATGATGTATTTCTGGAGCGAGCGATTCCTTTTGCCGCTTAGCCACGACGAAGTCGTGCATGGCAAAGGCACCATCATCAACAAGATGCATGGCGACTATGAGCAGAAATTCGCCTTGCTCAGGAATCTATATACCTACCAATTCGCCCATCCAGGCAAGAAACTCAACTTCATGGGCAATGAGCTGGCGAGCTTTGACGAATGGAATGAGAATCGTTCCCTCCCATGGGTTCTATTATCTTTCCCGAAACACGATTCCATCCGCCGCATGGTGAGGGACCTTAACCTCATCTACCAAGCGGAAGCGGCGATGCATAAAGAGGAATATAACCCTCTCCGTTTCCAGTGGGCGATGGTTGATAATGCCGATCAATCGGTCTTCGCCTTCAGAAGGAGCGTCGAGGGGAGCGATCTCCTCTTCGTCTTCAACATGACGCCTAATTTCTATGAATCCTATGACGTCGGCTGCTTCGAGCCTGGCGAATATGATGAGATTTTCAATAGCGATAAGGATGTTTATGGCGGTTTAAACCAGTATAATGGTTTAGCGCTTGAGGCTAAGCCTGGCGGTCCAGAGAACCGTCCTTATCACGTCAGCGTCAAATTAGCGAGCTATGGGGCCTTGATCCTCAAACGCCGCATCCCAAAAGCAAAACGTCATTCCAATCGTAAGAGAGGTTAAAACATATGTTCGATAACAAACTTGATTTTAAGCAAACCTTTGAACGTCGCTTAAGCGAAAAATACGGCCGCACCGTCGCGGATAGCCACATCACCGAGCAATACGAAGTCCTCGGTGAGATGGTCAGGGACTACGCCGGCTCCCAGTGGAGAGTCTCCCGCGAATCCTTGGTCCACGAAAACTATAAGCAATTAGTCTATTTCTCCATGGAGTTCCTTATCGGCAAACTCCTTATCTCCAACCTCCATAACCTCGGCATCTATAAGATGACCAGGGACGGACTTAAGGAGATGGGCATCGATCTTAAGGACCTCGCTGAGCAGGAATCCGATGCCGGGCTCGGCAATGGCGGTTTAGGCCGTCTTGCCGCTTGTTTCCTCGATTCCATCGCTTCCCTTGGCTATCCAGGACACGGCAACACCATCCGTTATGAATATGGTTTCTTCCGTCAGAAATTCGTCGATGGCAAACAGGTTGAGCTCCCAGATCAATGGCTCTCCAACGGCTTTGCCTTCGAGGTCAGAAAGCCAAAGCATGCGGTGGAAGTCCAATTCTATGGGAACGCCGAAACATACCTTAAGCCAAATGGCGAATACGGTCTTCGCACCGCGAATGCCACTTGCGTCAGGGCTATGCCATATGACGTCTCGATCCCAGGCTACCGCAACGGGGTGTGCAACACCCTTCGTTTATGGTCGGCCGAACCAAGCGAGCAGAACCTCCCAACCGATCAATCCTTCGATGATTATCTCCAGACTTTAAAGGAACTCTGCCATGGTCTTTATCCTGACGATTCCACCGAGCATGGCCGCATGCTCCGCCTCCGTCAGCAATATTTCCTCGTTTCCGCGGGTCTGCAGTCCTGCATGAGATCTCATTATAGAAGATTCCATACCTTCGATAATTTCGCTGATTTCTTCGTCTTCCAGCTTAACGATACCCATCCAATCCTCGCCATCCCTGAGTTCATGCGACTCATGATGGACGAATATAACTATGGTTGGGATAAGGCCTGGGCCATCGCGCAGAAGATCTTCGCCTATACCAATCACACCGTCATGCCTGAAGCGCTTGAGAAGTGGCCGGTTAACTATGTTAAGACCCTTGTTCCGCGCGTCTACATGATCATCGAGGAAATCAATCGCCGCTTCTTGATCGAGATGAATGGCAAGAACCTTTCCGAAGCCGATAAATACCAGATGGCCATCATCAAGGACGGCCAAATCCATATGACCAATATGGCGATCTATACCGCTTATAGCGTCAATGGCGTCGCCAAGATCCATACCGACATTCTCAAGAATTACACCTTTGAGGCCTTTAACCGTTATTTCCCGAATAAGATCAACAACAAGACCAATGGCGTCACCCATCGCCGCTGGCTGATGTATAGCAACCCAAGGCTTAAGGATTTCATCACCGAACGTATCGGCAATGACTGGAAGAGTGATTTCTCCCGCATCGCCAATCTCCGTCATTTCGTTGACGATAAGGAATCCCAGGAAGCCTTCATGGCATTAAAGAGGGCCAATAAGGAAGATTTCGCCGCCTTCTGCAAGAAGACCTATAACATCGACATCGACCCAGATTCCATCTTCGACGTCCAGATTAAGCGTCTCCACGCCTATAAGAGACAGTTATTAAACATCTTCCACATCATGTACCAATACATGAAACTCAAGGAGAATCCGGCTGATTTCGATATGGTTCCCCATACCTATATCTTCGCCGCGAAAGCTGCTCCAAGCTACGCCTACGCGAAGAAGATCATCGAACTTATCTTAGCCGTCGCGAAAGTCATCAACAACGACCCAGAAGCCGCTAAATACATGAAGATCGTCTTCGTCGAAAACTATGGCGTCTCCCTCTCTGAGAAGATCGTCCCGGCCGCGGATGTCTCTGAACAGATCTCTACCGCCGGCAAAGAAGCCTCTGGCACCTCCAACATGAAGCTCATGATGAATGGCGCGGTCACCCTTGGCACCTTAGACGGCGCGAATATCGAAATCGCCGATTTCGCCGGTAGGGAAAACGAAGTCATCTTCGGTCTTACCGCGGAAGAAGTCCAAGAGCTCGTCGATAATGGCACCTATAGCCCATGGGACGTCTATAACGAAGACGAGAAGGTCAAAAACGTCATGGATTCCCTCTTCACCGGCCCATGGTGCGAAGGCGATTCCAACCGTTTCCGCATGATCTTCGACGAAATCATGAATGGCAACGACCAATTCTTTGTCCTTGCCGATTTCCGCGAATATATGAAAGCCTGCAAGAAAGTCGAAGCCCTTTATAAAAACAAAGCCAAATGGGCCGAGGCTTGCCTCAATAACATCGCCGGCAGCGGCTATTTCACCACCGACCGCACGATTGAGGAATATAACCGCGACATCTGGCATTTAAGAAAGCTGAGCGTGAATTACGATGAATGATGTGATCGTTTTGGATGACCTTTATCCTCTCCAGAAGGATCTTGATGAGGATATCGCCAAGAGGCATAACGTCTCTTATGAGTCCACGAAGGATAAGAGGCTTTTGGCCTTATTGGTGGAATTTGGCGAATTCGCGAATGAAACCAGGTGCTTTAAGTATTGGTCCCTCAAGCCGATGAGCGAGAAAGAAGTGGTGCTCGACGAATATGCGGACGGCATGCATTTCTTCCTTTCTCTTGGCATTCCACTCGGGGTCACCAGCTTAAAGAAAGAATTAGTTAAGAAAGACATCGATCCAGCTACCGCGATCCTTGAGGTTTATCAAGAAGCGGCCAAACTCCATGAGGATTATTCCGCATCCCAATACGAAAAAGCCTTTGGGATGTATCTAGATTTGCTTCCTCTTTTCGGTTTCTCCGGAATGGAAGCCAAAGAAGCCTACCTTAAGAAGTTAAAAGTAAACCACACCAGACAAGAAAATAAGTATTAATGCGCTTTCTTCCGCCTTTTCTTGTCCACGAAGCCATTCTGCATTTACAATTTTGGTATGGAAAAGAATCTTATTTCCCTTCTGACATTAAAGAAAGACGTGGCATATTTGCTCGATGATTTTACTTTGCGTCAAGCGGTGGAGAAGATGGAATATCACGCCTACGCGGTCATTCCGGTTTTAGACCATGCGAGCGGCCAATATCTTTATTCGATCTCCGAAGGGGCGATTCTTTATTACCTCAAGTCCCATAACGTCGCTTGGGATTCTCTAAAAGACATTCCCCTTACCGCGGTTAAGCCGCTTAGAAATACGATGCCGGTTTCAGTTAGGGCGGATTTCAGCGTCCTTGAAGCCCTTATTGTCAGGCAGAATTATGTTCCAGTCGTGGATGATAAAGGCATTTTCATCGGCATCATCACCCGTAAGAGCGTGATGAAAGAAATCATCTAGCGATCGAGATTCCGATAATGAGCCGGCCTTTCCGGCTCGTTTTTATTTCCCCTTGGTAGACGAATTTGCCTTTCGAGGCACATGAGACCCTATCGCCTGGTTTTAGGCTCATGGTGGCGGAATGCGATACGACCCCATTTACGGATACTAAATCTCCATCGATATAATTCTTCGCCTTTTCCCTGGAAAGATGAAAAGCGAAAGAAAGGATTGAGTCGAGCCTTAAAGATGAAACCGAGCCGGTTAACTCTTCAAAATGCGGGGCCAGAGGGCAGTCGAAGGGATTAACTTCCTCGATCTTCACGTCGGTGTGTTTGACCTTCTTTAGGGAGTTTTTAATCTCTTCCTCGAGTCCGTCTTTGATGTAGGCGTAAGCGATTTTCCCATCGGTGTAGATATCCCCAACGCAGTCTCTTTCGATGCCGATGTTCATAAGCGCGCCCAAGAAGTCGCGATGCGTTAAAGAAGTCTCTCCGAACTTCTCGCTCTTTGGATAGATAAAAAGGAGATGCAAAAGGGTTTGGTGATTTCTTTCGTTCTCCAAGAAGGCGTCTTTGTCCATGTAATATGGAAGGAAAACAGCCATCTTGCGTTCGGCCTCTAAAGCCCCGCCATAAAGGAAAAGAGACGATGGTTCGCGCTTCTTTTGCTTGAATAACTCTAAATATGCCGCCTGCTCATCGAAAGATAGGAAAGCGCTGTGGGTGAGATAGGAATTAGCCTCCATCTCGTGATAGAGGTCCTCTAGATGCGAGAGAAGGTATTCGTCTTCCATTAGAGTTTTATGCCCTTTCCTTTGATGTTCTTCTTATAATCGTCAATCTGCTCGTCGATCGCGAGGTCGCGGAATTGGTTCATATAGAGCTTGTAGTATTCGCCTTTCTTTTCCATAAGGCTCTTATGGTCGCCGTCCTCTTTGATTTTGCCATGTTCCAAAAGAAGGATTCTATCGCAGCCGACGATGGTGGATAGACGGTGGGCGATGACGATGGAGGTCCTGCCTTTCAATAAGCTTGCGGTGGCCTCTTGGAGCGATCTCTCGGTTTCGGTATCGATGGAGGAAGTGGCCTCATCAAGAATGAGGATGGCAGGATTACGGATGATCGCGCGGGCATAGCTGATTAATTGCTTTTGGCCCTGGGATAAGTTTCCTCCGCCGTCTTTTAAATACGTGTCATAGCCATCAGGCTGAGACATGATGAAATCATGGATGCCGACCATCTTCGCGGCCTTTTCTATCTCTTCTTGGCTCGCGTTGTGGTTGCCATAGGAAATATTCTCCTTGAAGGTGCCGGTAAAGACATATGGCGTTTGCTGGACGTAACCGATATTGCTTCTAAGCCAGCCTAAAGACCTCTCCATATAATCGATGCCGTCGATGAGGATCTTGCCGCTTGTCGGCTCATAGAAACGGCATAAGAGGTTGACGGTAGTGGTCTTGCCGGAGCCGGTTTCGCCGACGATAGCCAAAGATGTGCCTTTTTTAATCTTAAGATTAAGGTTATCGATTACCTTGACGCCGTTACCGTAATCGAAATCGACCCCATCGAAAGTGATTTCCCCCTCGACCTTCTCGTAGTTCTTTTCTTTCGGATGGAGCAAGTCGCCATATTTATCGACGACTTCCTTTTTGTCTTGGATGGCTGGTTCGGCCTCAAGAAGCTGCATGACCTTTTCGGCGCCCGCCTGGGTGGCCATGAATTCAGAGAAGGTCTCGGCAATCTCCTGGATTGGGTTATAGATCTGCCTGATGAAATTGGTGAAGACGACGATGAGGGCAATGGAGATAGGCCACTTTGGGTCGGTTTTCGCTATTAAGCCGATGAAAATGACGAGGGCGACCATCATGGTCGAGATAAGGGAAATAGCCGGCTGGAAGAAGGCGTTTACTCTTCCGGCACGGAATCTCTTCTTCATGACGTCGGTGGTGATTTCGTCAGCTTCATCGACGACCTTATCTTCGATAGCCAAGGTTTTGATGGTCTTCGCCCCGTCGATGCTTTCGGCTAACCAGCCGACATAATGGCTATAGGCGTTTCTGGCCGTTCTATGTCTTTTCAGGACGGCTTTCTCGAATATCGGGACGATGATGATGACGATTGGGAGGGAAGCGGCGACGATAAGGGAGAGTCTCCAATCCATGGTAAACATGGTGATTAAGGTGAAGACGATGTCCAAAACGCCCCAAACCATCTGGATGATGCCCCAAGAGAGGGTGTCGCCGATGGAGGAGGTGTCGTTTTGCATACGGGCGATGAGCCAACCGGAGCTGGTCTTATCGAAATAAGAGAAGGAGAGCAACTGGATCTTCTCGAAGGTGTCCCTACGCAAATCAACCATGATGAGCATGCCGATGTAGTTGGTTAAGAAGAAGATGCAGAAGATGGTGACGCTTCTAACGAGAATCATCACGCAGAAGAGAATCAGGTAAGCCTTAAAGGACATCGTGACTTCGATGCCTAAGAATTTCGGGGTGAGCATCATATTCCAGACGTCTCCGCCCAAAGCGTTTTGGGATGATAAGGTATCGATGATATCGATCGCCGCTTTATTCATCGAGGGAGCGAAGGATGAATCGTAGAAGGAGGAGAGGATCATGGTGATGGCGAGCAGGCTTAAAAGAAGCCAATGCTTGATGGCATATTTGCCGATTTTCAGCCAGACGCCGAAATTAAGTTTCTCCGGCAGCTTTTCTTCTTCGAATGAACGATTTGCCATACTTCCCTCCTTTCCTTATGCGGTTTGGCTCTGAATTTCGTAGATGTCCTTGTAGAGCCCTTCCTGTTTGATTAAGTCTTCGTGCTTACCCATTTCCGAAACGCGGCCATCATCCAAAACGACGATTAAGTCGGCGTCTTTGGCGGTCATGACCCTGTGGGTGATGATGATAGTGGTTACGCTACTACCGAGTTCCTTTAAATGGGAACGGATCTCTAAGTCGGTCTCGGTATCGACCGCGCTTAAAGAGTCGTCGAATAAAAGGATCGGCGCTTTGCTGGCGATGGTTCTGGCGATCGCGACCCTTTGCTTTTGGCCGCCTGAAAGGGTGACGCCTTTTTCGCCTACTGGGGTGTCATAGCCATCCTTAAAGGATGAGATGGTCTCATGTACCGCGGCGATCTTGGCGGATCTTTCGATCTCTGCCCTGGTCGCGTCTTTATTGGCCAATCTGATGTTTTCGTAGATGCTCTTGGAGAAAAGGAATGGGTCCTGAAGGACTGGGACGATATTATGGCGAAGATGCTCTTTCTGGATGTCTTTTAAAGGCGTGCCGTCAAGGAGAATCTCCCCGCCGGTGTAATCGTAAAGACGGGTCAATAAGGAAAGCAGGGTGCTCTTTCCAGAACCGGTTTTGCCCATGATGGCGATGGTTTGCCCTGGCTTAACTTCGAAGGAGACATCTTTGATGACCCCGCTATCTTCGTCTTCATAATGGTAGGAGACGTGGTCAAAGACAATATGTCCTTTGATTTCCGGGGTAAGCCCGCTTTTCCTATCTTCCGTTTCGGCATTAAGGATTAAGTTGATGCGGTCGACGGAGGCTAAAACCTGACCGACATTAGAAAGGATGGTGGCCACGTTTCTTAATGGCCAGACGGTCATTGAGACAAAGCTTACGGCCACGACTAAGGTGCCAGGCTTAATCTCCCCGTTGAAGCAAAGGGCCAAACCATAGATTAAGGAAATGGCATCCGCGCCGAAGACGAAGATGTCGCTGGAGGAAAAGAAGAAGGAGGAGAACTTACGCCAGGAGATGAAGTGCTTGCGGTAATCCTTGAGCTTCCCTTCGAATTCCGCGATTTCATAAGTCTCCGCGTTATAGGCTTTGACGATGCGGACGGCATTGAGATTCTCGGCAATCTTATCGGTCATCCTCGCCTCGCTATCATCGGTCTCTCTATATAGAGAGCGGACCTTCTTGATAAGGAAGAAGCTATAGATAAACATGATTGGGAACGGTGAGAAGGAGATAAGGGTGTATTTCCAGTTCAAAGATAGGAGCACGCTTAAGCAGATAAGAACCATCCAGAAGGTGTAGTTGATGGAGCCGAAGTCCTGCATGATGAAGCGGCGGAAAACATCGAGGTCCCTGGTGGCCGTCTGGAGCAATTCACCGGACTTTGTCTTCTTGAAATGGGCATAAGGCAGTTCGGTGATTTTGCTAAATACCGCCATCTGAGAGGTCTTGTTGATGGTGGCGCTGGCTTTGACCCTGGTGAAGAAGCGTAAGCAGGTTAATAAGGCGGAGAGTAGACCGCTGACGAGGATAGCGATCGGCAGGATATAGAGGTGGTCGAGGAGATATTCCTCTCCAGCGCCAAAGGTGATGATGTTGATAGCCCAGCCTTCGAGCAGGGAATCGGCCACAAGAGGCTCGCCATTAAAAGAGGCCATCAAGGTATCGGTAAGGACCTTGGAAAGGAAGGTCGTGAAAAGCGTGGAGAAAACGACCAGAGTCTGGACGATCATCGAGAGGAGGTAGAGCCCTCTAGCCCCCTTCATTAATTTCCATGCGGTCTTCCAAAAAGTCATACGTCGAAATGATAACCCAATAGGCTAGTTTATGCACGAGCGCACGCGAAAGAAGACGAATAATTGAAACCTTCGTTGCCTAATTCTTTTCGAATCGGGATAATAGAGCCGATGAAATGGCATTATTGTTACCTTTCTAAGGAAATAATCGATATCAATGAACTTAAGGGCTTCTTTGAGAAAGAAGGCTGCTCGATTGATTCTTTCCGTCTCGTCTCGGTGAAAGAAGGGGAAATCGTCGCCGACGATTCCTTGTTGCTTTCGATTTTTTCTTTCGTCGCGAAAGAGAAGGCCGCCGGCAACGAAGTCACGTTCGTCATCAGCCACGCGAATGATGGCTGGACCGAGATGATGCTCCATTCCATCGCCCCGAAATATTACCCAGGGCAAGTCTCCTTCATGAGCGATCTCATCCTTAAGCAGATGTCCTTTGGCGATTTCTCTTCCTTCGCCTTCTTAAGCGCCTTATTCCGTTCTCTTCCAGAAGAGCTTTTAGAGACTGGCAAAGCCTATTTATCCGCCGGGCTAGACGCTAAATTAGCCGCAGACTTATTAATCGTCCATCGCAATACCTTTAACTATAGGTTAAACCGCTTCATCGAAGCCTCAGGCGTCGATATCCGCGATTACCATAACGCGATGCTCCTTGATTACTATCTCCGCATGAGAGTCAAATAACATATTTCGATGCGAGATTAGATTTCCCTCCTACTTATATAAAGGAGGGCTTTTTATTTCCTCCGGAAAGCGAGGTCTTATGGAAGAGTATTCAATCAAGAAATGCAAAAACGCCAAGCTCGTGATGCTTATCGCCGGGCTTGGCTTGTTCTTATTAGGTGGAGCAGGGGTCCTGCTAAAGGGTCATGATCCCATCGTCATGGGCGGGTTCATGATGCTAGGCTGCACCCTTTTAGGTGGCGCCTATATCAAAAACGAAGAAGGCAAGGTCTTAAAAGAAGAGCTTGATTCCAAAGAGGAGGATCAAGATAACTTCGCCGAGAAATAGTTCATCCGGCTTAAGACCCTATATAGAGGTAAGGCCGCCATACCGCAGACGATGCCTTGGAGGAAGTCCATGAAAGCGGAGGTAAAGGCGCTGATGATGTAGTTGCCTTCGAATGCGTCATAGTTATGCGAATAATAGGCGTAGAAGTAGATGTGGGCCTGGACATAAGCGCCGGCGAAAATGGCGATTGGGGCGTATTTCTTATCCTCCAAGCCTTTGAAGGAATAACCGACGGTGATACCGAGCAAGGCCTTCGCGACGATGGTGAAGGGAATAAAGCTCCCAAAGCCCGCGGCGAGGTCCGCGAAACATCCGCCGATCATACCTGCGAGGGCACCGTCGATTGGACCCACCAGCATCGCGGCGAGGATGATGATGAGGTCACCGATATTTAGGTAACCAATCCCAAAAGGGATTTGGCAAAAACGGGCGCACACAAATGAAAGCGCACCGAAAAGGGCTACATTTACAATTCTCTTAACTTGATTTTGCTGGCTCATACGAACGCCTCGCTGTTATTCCATTAATATGGTTTCTTGTCGCTTGGCTTGCGAGATGGCTTGGAGAAAGACTTCTTGCCGTCTTTGCTGTAAGGCTTCTTGCCGTCTTTGCGGTAAGGCTTCTTGAAGTTGTCGAATTTCTTTCCGCCGTATGGTCTCTTGGAGAATTTGCCATTCTTATATGGCTTCTTCTCGTCCATCTTGGCTTTGGCTTCTTCTTTGGCCTTCTTGGCCTCTTCGGCCGCGGCTTTCCTCTCGGCTTTCTTGGCTTCTCTGGCTAAAAAGGCTTCGTGGATCGCGTCCTCTTTCTGTTTTTCCTCAACGAGGAAATCAAGGACGGTGTTCTCGCTGTAGCACTTGATGCCATTGGCGCTCAAAAGCTTGGCGGTGAGACCCATGCCGTTGATGAGTTTGCCGTCGAACATGCCGTTATGGATCTTGCTGGTACCGCAAGAAGGGGAGTTCTCCTTGAGAATGGCGACTTCGATGCCGAGGAATTTGCAGAGCTTGAGGGCTTTCTCAGCGCCGAGCATATAGGCCTTGGTGTAATCTTCGCCTTTCTTGTTGATGACCTTGCCACCGCGAATCTCACACGGAGTGCGTGGGGTCTTAAGGCCGCCTTCGACTTCCGGGCAGAATGGGATGATGTCATATTTCCTACGAAGCTCTTCGATGTCTTCGTATTTCTTGCTAGCTCCATCGAAGCGGCAAGGGGTGCCTAGAAGGCAGGCTGAAACTAAAATCTTTTTCATTGCGGGCAAAAGTTTACCTTAACAAGTTACTTTAGTAAACTAGGAGACGTCATGTCGTATAAAGTTGGGACGATCATTAATCGCAATTACACCTATAACGGTAACCTCTATATCGCCAAAATCACCTTCAAGCGTATGAGGAATATCGTTTTGCGTTTGGGCAAAGAAGAGAATGCCTTAAGACTCTCGGCCCCATACTATTCAAGCGTGGAAAGAATCGACAAAATGGTCAGCGAATTCCTTCCTAAACTAATCAAAAGAAGCAAGAAGGTCGATGCCGCTTTGCCATATGGAGATGGCTGGGTCTATATCTTGGGAGAAAAGATCGAAGCGGAGTTCGAAGACGAAAAAGAGCGCGAGATGTATCTGAAAAAACGTCTCCTCAAGGTAGTCGAAGAACGCGTTAGGTTATATGAAAAAGAGATGGGGGTATTCCCGCCTTACAAAGTAAGGGTGGAGAAGATGTCCTCCCGTTATGGCTCCAACTCCAGGAAGACCCATTCCTTATGCTTCGCCAGCGTGCTCATCCATTACCCAATCGAGATTATTGATTCGGTGGTGGTGCACGAACTGGCCCATCATTATGTGTTCGACCATAGCCAGAAATTCTATAATGTGGTGCTGAAATATTGCCCGGAGTATAAAAGGCTCCATACAAGATTGAGGAAGAAGATGTATGAGTGAGAAGCTGACCAGCCGCAAAAACCCAAAGGTCTTAGAGGCTTTCGCCTACAAAAAGAACATCGGGGATTATTTCCTCGTCGAAGGCTTCCATACCGTCATGATGGCCCTTGAGGCCCGTTTGGCCGTCTCGGTTTTCGCTCTACGTGAAATCGACACCAAAGGCACGCCTTTATATCTCGTCACCGATGAAATCATCGATAAGCTTTCATCAACGAGGAACCCAGAAGGCATCGTCGCCCTCTGCAAGAAAAGAGAAGTGGGGCGCCTTTCCTCTAGCCGCGTCTTGATGCTTGATCAGGTCCAAGATCCAGGCAACATCGGCACTTTGCTTAGGACTGCTTTGGCCTTTGGCTATAACGACGTCATCTTGACCAAAGGTTCTTGCGACCCATATAACGCGAAGTCACTTTTAGCCAGCCAAGGCGCCATCTTCATGCTTAACATCTTCCAGGATCAAGAAGAGACGATTATCAACAAACTCAAGGAAGACGGCTATTTCGTCGTCGGCACTTCCTTGCAGAGAGCGGTCTCTCTTACCGACTTCGCCCTTCCAGAAGGTAAGCTTTGCTTATTGCTTGGCAATGAAGGCAAAGGGGTCAGCCAAACTCTCCTTAACGAGACCAATATCAACGTGAAGATCCCTATCGCCAACATCGACTCTTTGAACGTCGGCGTGGCGGGCGGCATCCTCATGCAGCGCTTTTCTCTCATCAAATAACCTTTTTCTTTTAAGAAAAGAGGGATTAGAATATCTCTCGGTCCTAAGAAAAGGCAAAAAGCGGGGACAATCACCTTCTGAGGGAGGGATGGATAGTGAGACCATCCTAAGATGATTCCGCCAGTTCACCTTGGAGGATGCCCGGAAGGAAAATGGGCCGCGCCCAGCGTTAAAGGGATTTAAGAGCGACATCTATCTTATGTCGAATTGGGATGGCACCGCGGTCGTATGACCGTTCCCGGCCGTCTTTTTATTTTTTACAAGGAGGGGCGTAATGGAAATCAGCGAAATCACCGAAAGAGCCCTAAAAGAATTCGGAAGCGCGGACACAGAGTCCGCTTTGGAGGAGGCTTATAACAAGTATCTCTCCAAGAAAGGCGAAATCAGCCAACTCATGAGCCAGATGGGCAAACTCCCAAAAGAGGAGAAAGCCTCATTCGGCAAAGCGGTCAACGATGCGAGAAACGCCGCGACCGCCGCCTATCAGGCTAAGCGCGCGGAAATCGAGAAGAAGAAACTCGCCGAAAGACTCGAGAAGGAAGCGATCGACATCACCCTTCCAGCCAAAAACAAGAACATCGGCCACATCAATCCGTATTACGCGGTCATTGACGAAGTCACCGACATCTTCCTCGACATGGGTTATCAGGTCGTCGAAGGACGCGACGTCGAAACCGACCGTTTCAACTTCGAGCTCCTCAACGTTCCAAAGGATCACCCAGCCCGCGATATGCAGGATACCTATTATCTCGAGGGCAGCGATCTTTTGCTCCGCACCCAGACCTCCGCGGCCCAGGCCCACACCATGTTGGAAAAAGAAGTTAAGACCCCAATCCGCATGATTTCCCCGGGCAAAGCCTACCGTCGCGATGACGATGATATGACCCATAGCCACCAGTTCGCCCAGATCGAGGCTTTAGTGGTGGACCACAATATCTCTATGGCCAACTTAAAGGCCACCCTTGAACTCTTCGCGAAGAAGATGTTCGGCGAGAAGAGGGAGATTCGTCTCCGTTCTTCTTACTTCCCATTCACCGAGCCAAGCGTTGAGGTTGACGTCTCTTGCTTCGCCTGTGGCGGCAAAGGATGCAAGACCTGCAAGGGCACCGGTTGGATTGAGATCCTTGGCGCCGGCATGGTCAACCCGAAGGTCCTTGAGGCCTGCGGCTATGACCCGAAAGAATGGAGCGGCTTCGCCTTTGGCGTCGGCGTCGAGCGCGTCGCCATGCTCCGTTATGGCATCGACGATATTCGCCGTATCTACACCGACGACGTCCGCTTCTTGAAGGACTACATCGGCAAATAAGGAGGCGAAACAATGAAAGCTAGCATCAATTGGTTAAAGAAATACATCGATCTCGAGGGCTTAACCCCAGAAGAGATTGCAGATAAGCTCACCTTCGCCGGCGTTGAAAGCGAAGGCGTCTTCCGTTTGGCTAACGCGACTGGACTCGTCATCGGCGAGATCCTTAGCTGCGAGGCCCATCCAGATAGCGACCATCTCCATATCCTTCAGGTCGATGAAGGCAAGGAATTCGGCGTCCATCAGATCGTCTGCGGCGCGCCTAATGCCAGAAAAGGACTTAAGGTCATCGTCGCCAGAGAAGGCGCGGTGCTCCCGGAAGTCACCATCAAGAAAGGCGTCATCCGCGGCGTCGAAAGCGATGGCATGTGCTGCTCCTTGGTTGAGCTTGGCGTCGATAAGAAATTCCTCTCCGAAGCCCAAACCGCCGGAATCGAAGAGCTCCCTGCCGACGCGCCTGTTGGCGAGAAGAACGTCCTCGAATATTTAGGGCTTGATGACGTTGTCATCGACCTCGACTTACTCGCTAACCGCCCAGACCTCTACGCGATCAATAACATCGCCAGGGAAATCGGCACCCTCTACGAGAAGGAAGTCAAAATCCCTGAGCCAAAAGAAAGAAAACTCCTCAAGAGCGATTTCGAAGTTGGCTCTACCTCGGAAAAATGCCCGCAGTTCTCGATCCGCGTGGTCAAGAACATCAAAGTCGGCCCAAGCCCGAAATGGCTTAGCAGCGCCTTGACCAGCGAAGGCATCCGTTCCATCAACAACATCGTTGATATCGGTAACTACATCATGTTGATGACCGGTCAGCCGCTCAACATGTATGACTATGACAAGCTCCCGAAGAAGTCCCTTATCGTCAGAGACGACTTAGAGGGCGAATTCGTCGCGATGGACGAGAAGAGCTACCCATTAGAAAAGGGCGACCTCGTCGTCACCAGCGATGGCAGGCCAATGTGCCTTGCCGGCATCATGACTGCCTTAGAATGCACGATCGATGAGAATACCAAGAACGTGGCAGTGGAGGCCGCTTATTTCGATGGCGCCAGAATCCGTCGCACCTCCAACCGCATTGGCTTGGCCTCTGATTCCTCCATGCGTTTCTGCAAAGGCATCAATCCGAACCAATCCGAATATGTCCTTGGCTTAACCGTTGACCTTCTCGAAGAGCTCTGCGGCGCATCTGAAATCTATGAATCCAAGGTCTATGACGTCATCAAGCACGAAAAGAAACACATCAAGACCAGCCTTGGCTATATCAATGGCCGTTTAGGCACCGCCTTTAGCGAAGAGGAAGTCCTCCACACCCTTACCTGCGATGGCCTTAAGCTCATCGAGAAGAAGGGCGAGGAATACACCTTCGAAATCCCAAGCTATCGTATCGACATGGACGGCGAAGCCGATATCTCCGAGGAAGTCATACGCATCCGCGGCTATCAGAACGTCATCTCCGCCCTCCCGACCACCGAACTCATGCTCCAGGGCTTAACCCCGAAGCAGGAGAAGAAACGCGAAATCAGATCCTACCTCCGCGCGAATGGTTTGGACGAAGTCCTTAGCTACACTTTAGTCAGCAAGAAACTCAACGACTCCTTCGCCTACCTCGAAAAAGGCGAATGCCACGTCTTGAAAAACCCGATGACCGAGGACCGCGAAATCGTCCGTCGTAACCTCCTCCCATCCCTTCTCCAGATCCTTTCCTATAACGTTGGTCACCAGAATAAGGATTTATCATTCTTCGAAATCTCCGACGTCGACCCGGTTGGCAAAAAAGGACTACATATCGGCCTCGTTTTGACCGGCGAGAAGTATGAGCAGGGCTTAATGAAGCACGAACCATATGACTTCTACGACATGAAGGGCTATATCGAAGGCATCCTTTCGATCCTTGGCTTGACCAAGAACCGTTATCAGATCGTTAAGTGGAGCCTCGGCGGAGAAGAATTCCACCCAGGCAGAAGCGCCGAACTCAGAATGGGCAAAACCCTCCTCGGCGTCTTTGGCGAAGCGCATCCTCTCCTTTTGAAGGAGCTCGGTGTTAAGAACGCCGTCTTCTGCGAACTCGACTTGGCCGCCTTACTCGACTTAAAGACCAGCCCGATCAAGGCCAGCATCCCAGCCCGCTTCCCACGCGTTGAGCGCGACCTCGCCTTCACCATCGACGAGAAAGTCGCCTACGAGGAAATCGAGCGCGCCCTTAAGAAGGCCGACGCCCTCATCAAGGACGTCAATGTCTTCGACGTCTATCAGGGCGCGGGAGTGGAAGAAGGCAAGAAGTCCCTCGCCATCCGCATGACCCTCCTCTCCGAAGACCACACCCTTAAAGACGAAGAGAGCGCATCCGTCATGAAGAAGGCGATCGAAATCATGCGCGTGAAATTCGGCGCGGAGATCAGAGGCTAATATGCAGCTTATCAAGAGCCATTTAACCGCGAGACCGCTATACGTCGACGAAGACCTTCATTTTGAAGCGTCCCATTTCGCCTCCTCTTACCCGATCCTTGGGGTTAAGAAGCTCCACCTCCAAGCGGAATTCAGCCGCGATAATGCGGTGGTGCATGCCGTCATGAAAATCAGCGGACGCATCATCTTGGAGGATTCCTACACCGCGAAGCCGTTTGAGAAGAACGTCAAGGTGGAGGAAGAAACCGATATCTTGGAAGAGGAAAACGGCGAGGACGATGGCTTCATCATCCCTGGCAAGTTTATTGATGTCGAGGAACTTAGCCTCGCCATCATCCGTTTCTCCCTCCCAATCAAGGTCTTAGCCCCGGGCAGCAAACTCCCGAAAAGTGGGACAAATTACTCGGTCAGGGGCGAAGATGAAGCGGAAGAGGAACATTCTTCCCCCTTCGACGCTTTGCTTGGTCTAGATCTTCCAGACAAGAATTAAAAATCATCCCAAACACATGGCAGGTACTTGTACCTGCCTTTTTTATACACTGTATAGGATTGCTTAAAAAAGATTGCATTGCGCCTTGCCAGAGAAAAAGGTCGATGCTATATTTTGGTTACAAGGTGGTAAAAAGTGGGAAAGTTTTTCGGGACCTATCAACGAAGCCTCGACACCAAAGGACGTCTCCTGATTCCCAGCAAGCTGCTTAGCGAGGGCGTCAAGAGTTACTACATCCTGCGTGGCTTTGAAGGCTGCCTCTCCGTCTATGAGGAAGACGCCTTCGAAAAACTCCAGGCCAAACTTGAGTCCATGGACTTCATGGATCCGGAAAGCCGTACCTTCATCCGTCTCGTATCCTCATCTATCCAAGAGCTCCCTCTTGATAGCCATGGCCGTGTACTCCTTGGTAAAGACACTTGCCGTGATTACGCGATAGGGGAGAACGTCACCATCATCGGGGTGCTTGACCACTTCGAGATCTGGGACGCGATGGCCTACGCCCGCTACAACCTCGAGAACTCCAAGAATTACGAAGCCTTAGCGAATAGGAGGAAAAATGGGTAAACACATTCCAGTATTGCTCAACGAAGCGATCGAACTCCTTCACATTCGCGACGGCGGAACCTATCTCGACTTGACCCTCGGCAGGGCGGGGCATAGCTCCGAAATCCTCAAGAGGATCCCCCATGGCAGACTCATCGCCTTCGATCAAGACGAAGAAGCGATCCGCGAGAGTAAAGAAAGACTCTCCGCCATCGGGTCTAACTTCACCATCATCCACGACAATTTCGAGAACGTGGCCAAAAGGCTCGACGAACTCGGAATCGAAGAAGTGGACGGAATATTGATGGACTTAGGCGTATCTAGCCCGCAGCTAGATGAAGCCGAAAGGGGCTTCTCCTATAAGGAGGAAGCGCCGCTGGACATGAGAATGGACCAATCCGCATTCTTAACCGCCAGAGATGTTGTCAACACCTATAGCCAAGATGAACTCACCAGAGTGATTCGCGAATATGGGGAAGATAAAGACGCCTACTCGATTGCCTACCACATAGTAGAGGCGAGGAAGAAAAAGCCAATCGAAACCACAACTGAGTTAGCCGAAATCGTGAAACTCGCTAAACCGAGGGCAAAATTGCTCCAAAAAGGTCACCCGGCCAAACAGACATTCCAGGCCATTCGCATGGAAGTGAACCATGAGACAGCCGCGTTAGACCGCGCTTTAGCGGACGCCCCGAGAAGGCTAGCCAAAGGTGGTAGACTCGCAATCATCACCTTCATGTCGCTCGACGATCGAGCGGTCAAGAAGAGATTCCGCGAATTAACCACCGTGGAGGGAAGCCGTACTGGCTTCGAACTCCCAGACGAGATCAAAGAAGCAGAATTCTTGGATCTAACCAGAAAACCGATCGCCCCAAGCGAGCAGGAAGTGGAGGAGAACCATCGTTCCGTCTCCGCTAAGCTCCGCGGCATCGAAAGACTCTAAAAAGCGAAAGGAGGTAGCGAAAATGATGAAAGACAAATTGGTTAAAACCGGACACAAGAAATTGTATCATCGCTTTTTCCGCGGCCTCCGCGTAACGGCCTTCGCGCTGGGCTTAATGGCCGTCGGCGCCATCCCGGTTCTCGCCACCTTAACCAGCGTCACGCAGGCTAAGGCCAAAGCGGAAGAAACCCCGGTCGTAGTCGAAAAAAGCGAAGACGAAGTGGAAGAAATCTACTCCGCCCCGATTGAAGAATAGCCTCCATCCAAAAGCTCTGGGATCTCTCTCCCCCAGGGCTTTTTCTTTGCCCATTTTTCCTTTGACTATTAAAAGAACGAAAAACTACTAATTTTTTATCGATTAGGCGTGTAAAAGCGGAAGTTCTATATTAAGATATAGCCGTTAATATTATGGACAAACCTTTAGCGTGCTTTGAAATCTCATCCCAAGCCGTCCGACTTCTTATCGGTTACGAGCTTTCGGACGGTATCGTCGTGGTCTACACGAAAGAAGAGAAAGGCTCTTTTCTCAACCCTGATGGAACCTTAAAAGACGCGAATGGATTAATCGAAACCCTTCGCACCTTCCAATCCATCAACGACGAGAACGCCAAGCTTCATATCACCATCCAGGAAGTGTGCTTGCTCTTACCGAGCTGCGGTTTAAGCGTCTACACCTCCCAGAAGAGCACCGTCGTCGTCAGCCCGGATTACAAAGTGGCTAAACTCGACATCACCAACGTCCTTACCCAGATCAATAAGGAAATGGCGCCAGCAGGCATCTCCATCGTCGATATCATCCCGGATGACTTCATCCTCGATGATGGTCAAAGAAGGAGCGAACCTCCGCTTGGCCTCAAGAGCAGAACCCTCGCCATCCAGGCCAAGGTCTTCGGTCTGCCAACCACGATCGTCCACGGCTATAAGTCCGCGGTTGAGCGTGCGGGCTTCCGCGTTAAGCAATGCGCCGTCGCGGCCTATAGCTACGCCGAACTCCACAAGACCTACAAGGATTTGCCGGAATCTTACCTTCTTGTCGATATCGGCTCGGACATCACGACCGTCTCCCTTATCGGCAAATGCTCCCCATACCGCGCCTTCAATTTCGCTAGAGGCGGCGCTTCCCTCACCGAGAAGATCGCCTCCTCCTTACGTATATCCCTCGATGCCGCGGAAAGGCTTAAATGCCGCTTCGGCTACGATGATAGGAGAATCTCCTACAATCCGCCGATCGTCACCGGGAAGAATGAGAAAGGCGTGGAAACCCAGTATTTCCAGCAAGACCTCAACCAAGCCATCGTGGAATGGGTCGATGATTACCTCCCGCATCTCAATGCGGCCATCGATACCACTCTTAAGAATATGGGCAATGGAAAAGATTCCTTGCCGATTCTCTTCACCGGTGGATCCAGCCGCCTCAATGGCTTGCTTAAGATCCTTAAGAATCACTTCCAGAGCCGCAAGCTCTTGGTAGTCACCCCGAGATCCATCGGGGCGAGAGAATCGAAATGGAGCCCGCTTCTTGGCCTTGTCAGGGCTTGCTCCCATTATCGTGGTTCCCTCGAAGATGGCACCCACGGCGTCATCAGCGTCTCCAGGGGAGATGCGAATAACGATGGCGGCAAGAAAGGCGCCAGAAGATTAAAAGTCAAACCGTCCCGTGATGAGGACGAAATCATTTAAAGGAGAGAGATATGAGTGAAATGGATTTAGACAATTTCGAGCCAGTAGCCCGTATCGTTGTCATCGGCGTAGGCGGAGCCGGCAATAATGCCGTCAACCGCATGATCGACGAAAACATCAATAACGTAGAGTTCTACGTCCTCAATACCGATAAACAGGCCCTCGCCACCTCCAAGGCCCCGAACCGCATCGTTTTGGGCGAGGAAGTCACCATGGGCTTAGGCGCAGGCGGCGATCCAGCCGTCGGCAAAGCCGCTGCTGAGAAGAGTCAGGCCGCCATCCGCGAAATCGTTCATGGCGCCAACATGGTCTTCATCGCGGCCGGCATGGGCGGTGGTACCGGAACCGGTGCCGCCCCAATTGTTGCTCAGATCGCGAGAGATGAAGGCGCGCTTACCATCGCCATCGTCACCCGTCCGTTTACCTTTGAAGGCAAAAGGCGTATCGCCAATTCCGTCGGTGGTCTTACCGAGCTTAAGGACGCGGTTGATTCGATCATCATTGTCTCTAATGACAAACTTCTCATGGCCAGCGGTAACGCCCCAATCTCCCAAGCTTTCTCCGAATCCGACAAGGTCTTGGCCCAATCGGTCAAAACCGTCACGGATTTGATTCTTCTCCCAGCCGTCATCAACCTCGACTTCGCTGACGTCAAGAGCACCCTCAAGGGCTCTGGCATCGCGCTCATCGGCTTTGGTATGGGCAGTGGGGAGAATAAAGCGGAAGAGGCTGCGGAAAACGCGATCAACTCCCCGCTTCTTGAAGCTTCCATCTCCGGCGCAAGACGCGCTATCTGCGCGGTTACCTGCGGCGCGAATGTCTCGCTTTACGAAGCTCAGGAGTGCGTGAACCGCATCATCGAGCAGGCTGGCAGCGCCATCGACATCAAGTTCGGCGTCTCCATCAACGACCAGCTTGCCGATACGATCCTCGTCTCCGTCATCGCCAGTGACTTCACGGAAGAATACGACTTCACTTCGATCCCACAGTTCCATGCGCCGAAGAAAGAAGCCGTTGGCCGTTCGGTCCTCGAGACCCAGCAGGAAACCGTCAGGCACATCGAGAACGATGAAGCCGAGAAGCAGGAAGAATCCTCGGTCGCCGATTCGATTCTCCCAGACTTCCTCAAAGGCTCATTCAACCCGAATGCCGGCGAAGGCAATTAAGCTAAAAATATCAACTTGTTGATATAAAAAGGTCCCTGACCATCAGGAAAGCGTCTCCTTAGTTGCGGTGGAGGCGAACCTTTAAAGCGGCGTTTGCCGTGGGTAAAGCCCAATAGTTGAAAGGAAAAAAACATGATTAGAGGAATTTTGTTCGCAGTGTTCGCGATCTTCACGATTGCCATGATCGTTGCGACGACCTATTTCTGGGTCAAAAGCAATAATAAGGACGAAAAGAAGGGCCAGAAGGCGCTTCCACGTACTTTAGCTATTTTATCCCTTGTCGGCGTGGCCCTATTTGCGACCATCCCAGGCAGCTTCCATCAGGTCGAGACCGGTACCGTCGCGGTCGTTAGAAATCTCGGTAAGATCAAAGGCACCAGGGGTCCCGGCACCTATTTCGACTTCTATATGGTCAACAGTTACGAAGTCTATGACACCAAGGTCCAGCAGGATAAAATCACTACCTCCGCCTATTCCAAAGACGGTCAGACCATGGTCTTGGAAGTCTTCCTTCAGTATCAGATCCAAAGCGAGAACGTCGTCAAAATCGCGACCGAATATGGCAATCTCGACGCCCTTCAGGCTCGAATCGAAACCGTGACGATCGAAAAAACCAAAGCGGTTATGTCGAGCGCCGAGGCCATGACAATCATCCAGAACCGTTCCCAGTTCTCCAATAGCGTCTCCGCCTCCGTTAGGGAAGGCATCAGCGACGATTATTACGTCAACGTCAAAGACGTCGTCTTAACCAACATCGATTTCACCAACGAGTTTGAACGCTCCGTCGAAGATAAAGTCATCGCCGAACAGGAGAAGCAGGCGGCCATCACCCGCGCCGAGGCCGAACTCGAAGTCGCTAAGCTCGAAGCTCAGAAGAAGATCGAGGAGGCTCGCGGTAACGCCGAAGCTCAGAAGATCATCGCTCAGGCGAGCGCCGAAGCGGCGACTTATAACATCGTCGAGCTCGCCAAAACTGTCGGCTACACCGTCAATGAGACTTATCTTTATTCCGTCGAAGGCGTCGAAAGAGAATTCGCCGCTAAGCAAGCCGAAAGCGAGACTACCATTTATCTTGGCACCAAATATGTCATCGATCTCACCAGCGGCCCAGGTCAGGATCAATTCAAGGTCCTCGTCGAGGATTATCTCAAATACCTCGCTTATCTCGAGAAGTGGAATGGCGAACTTCCAGATGTCGTTTCCGGCGACGATGCCCTCAGCATCATCGTGCCGAATTCCTAATCGCCTCTAAGGCCAAGAGACTTGCTTAGATTTATCTAAGAGTCTATCATTAACACCGCGTTGAAGAAGACAACGCCTAGTAGCAAAAGACAGAGAGCCCTGGCAGCTGAGAAGGGGCAAGCGAAAGGTTATCACTTCGGAGCATGCTTCCTGAAAGCAGTAAGGAGGCCGTCGGTCGCGTTAAGACCATTGAGTGGGCAATAGCCCAGAAACAAGGTGGTACCGCGTCCCCTAGACGCCCTTCGTCTAGGGGACGCTTTATTTATTGGAGGGAAATATGTCACTTAAAGAAACCCTATTAATGCCGTCGACCAGCTTCGAGATGCGCGGCAATCTCAACCTCAAGGAGCCAAAGCTCATTGAGAAGTGGGATGAGATGAAGCTTTACGAAAAGATGAATGAGAATCGCGAGGGATGCGAAGAATACATTCTTCATGATGGCCCACCATACGCGAATGGCAACATGCACTGCGGCCACATGCTCAACCGTCTTTTAAAGGACTTTGTAGTCCGTTATAAGAACATGGCTGGCTATAAGACCCCATTCATTTTTGGTTGGGACACCCATGGCCTTCCTATCGAGAACATGGTCACCAAGAGCGGCGTTGACCGTAAGAAGACCCCGCTTCCAGAATTCCGCAACATCTGCGAGAACTACGCCAGAAACCAAGTCGCGACCCAGAAGAGCCAGATTCATCGTCTCGGCGTTTTAGGCGACTATGACCATCCATACCTCACCCTCCTCCACGAATATGAGGCGAGACAGATCGAAGTCTTCGCCACCATGGCCCTCAAAGGCTTGATCTTCAAAGGCCTTAAGCCAGTTTATTGGTCCCCATCGAGCGAATCCGCTTTAGCGGAAGCCGAAGTCGAATACCACGATATCGAAGCCCGTACGATGTACGTCACCTTTGATGTCGTCGACGGCAAAGGCTTAATCGATAACGATGCGAAGATCGTCATCTGGACCACGACCCCATGGACCATCCCAGGCAACCAAGCCGTCACCGTCAACCCGAAGTTTAGCTACGGCATGTATCAGACCAACCGCGGCAAGCTCGTTTTCCTCGAAGACTTAAAGGAAACCTTGGTCCAGGAACTTGGCTTAACCGAGTGCGAGCTTCTTAAGTCCTTCCATGGCCAGGACATGGAATTCGTCCAATATAAGCACCCTCTCTATGAGAGAGTTTCCCCGATCATCGTCAACTCCTATGTCACCAGCGATTCCGGTACCGGCTTAGTCCATACCGCGCCTGACTTCGGTCTTGATGACTTCAACGCCTGCATGAAGTACGGCATCAAGCCAACCTGCCCAGTCGATGATCGCGGCTATATGCACCTTGAGGAAAACGACCCACTTAACGGCCTCTTCTATGGCGAGGCTAACGATAAAGTGGTGGAGATGCTTGAGGCGAATGGGCACCTTTTGAAGGAAGTCGATATCGTCCATAGCTATCCGCATGACTGGAGAACCAAGAAACCGGTCATCTTCCGCGCGACTCCGCAGTGGTTCTGCTCCATCGAGCCAATCCGCGAGGATTTGCTTAAGGCCGTCCATGAAATCAAATGGGTTCCGGCCTGGGGCGAACAGAAGATGGTCAACATGATCAAAGACCGCGCCGACTGGTGCATTTCCCGTCAGCGTGTCTGGGGCGTTCCTCTCCCTATCATCTATAACGAAGATGGTAGCCCAATCTTAGAGGAAGCTGTTTTCAAACATATCGCCAAACTCATTAGAGAGCATGGCTCCAACATCTGGTTCGAGAAAGAGGCCAAAGACCTCCTCCCAGAAGGTTATAAGAACAAAAAATCCCCGAATGGCGCCTTCGTTAAGGAAAAAGACATCATGGACGTCTGGTTTGACTCCGGTTCTTCCTGGAACGGCACCTTAAGGGAAAGAGGCATCAAATACCCAGCCGACCTCTATCTTGAGGGCAACGACCAGTATCGCGGTTGGTTCAACGCCTCCCTCATCCTTTCCATGGCCACCAATGGCGTGGCCCCATTCAAGACCTGCCTTACCCATGGTTGGGTCATGGACGAGAATTGGGAGAAGATGTCCAAATCCAAAGGAAACGGCATCGACCCAAGCAAGATCGCCAATCAATTCGGCGCGGATATCCTTCGTCTTTGGGCCGCGGAAATCGATTACACCGCGGATGTCCGCTTAAGCGAGGGCATCATCAAGGTCATTTCTGATACCTACAGAAAGATCAGAAACACCTTCCGTTTCTTACTTGCCAACCTCCATGATGGCGATAAGCCATATGTCGCAGGCGAAAAGCCAACCCTTTCTAAACTCGATACCTATATCCTCGCTGAACTCGAGGACGTCAAAAACCGCGCTCTTGCCTGCTACGAGAAGTTTGATTTCGCCGGGGTTACAACCGTCGTTACCAGCTTCATGTCTGGCGACTTATCTTCTTTCTATCTTGACCAGGCGAAAGATGCGCTTTATTGCGATGCCGCCGACTCTTCTAGAAGAAAGGCCATCCAGTATGTCGTATATCAGTGCGCATACGAGCTTTGCTTATTGCTCAACCCAATCCTTTCCTTCACCATGGACGAGGTTTACCACGCTATCCCGGGCATGAAGAAAGAATCCCCACAGTTCGAGGACATGCCAAAGGAAAGCCACGAATATGGCGAAGACGTTTTAGCGGAATTCGCTCGCTTCAAGAAAGTCAGAGACGTTGCTCTTAAGGCTCTTGAAGACGCCCGTGCGAATGGCCTCATCGGCCAATCCAGCGCTGGTAGCTTAAAGCTCAGCTTGGTTAAGGAAGATTATGATCTCCTCGCTTCCTTCTCTAGCGAAGAACTTGCCTCCAACTTAATCGTTGCCTCCATCTCTTTGGAAGAAGGCAAAGAGAATAAAGCCGAAGTCGTGGTGGCGGAAGGCGAACTCTGCGATCGCTGCAGAAGAATCGTCCCGCATACCCACGAACACGGCGATGACCATATCTGCGATCGTTGCGCGACTGCGCTTAAAGGAGAATAAATGGAAGAAAACAAGAAGCAAAAAAGCCCGACTTTCTATCTGATTCTCTTCGGAGCAATCGCTTTTGCGCTCGTCGTCTTGGACTTTGTTACCAAGTGGGTGGCGCATAATATCCTTTCCGAACTCCCAAATCAGACTGTCGCTGTGATCGATGGTTTCTTCTATTTCTCCCTTAGCTACAACACCAAGGCCGCTTTCTCGATCGGTCTTGATGGCGTCTTCGGCAGAATCTTAGGAATCTCGGTCTCCCTCATCATGTCCGCGGCCATTATCGCCTACATGGTTATCGGACGTAAAAAGCAGACCCCATTCTTCCAGGCCATCCTTGCCCTTTTGGCCGCCGGTGCGGTGGGAAACCTCATCGATAGGGCTTTCTATTTCAAAGGCATCGTCGGTTTCGACGGCGTCATCGATTTCATTCAGTTCTATCTTGGCGGCGGACCATCCAAACCACAGAATGGCGGTATTCCGTTCAATCCGTTCCCGACGTTCAATATGGCGGATAGCTATCTCGTCATCGGCATCATCCTCTTCATCGTTTACTTAATCTTGGATTCTATCAAGGAAGCCAAGGAGAAAAAGAAGGAAGAGGAATCCCCAATCATCTATGAAAACCCTATGCCTAAAGGCTCTTTAAGCGAGGAGAAAAAGGAAGATGGAAAAGAGGATTGATGCAAGTCTTGTCGGTAAAAGACTCGATGAGACCCTGACTTCGTCTGGATTCTATCCTTCTAGATCGGTTGCGAAGAAAATGATTGTTGAGGGTAAAGTCACCATCAACGGAAAGGTTGAGAAACCGCATTATAATCTCCGCGAGAACGATCTTCTTGTCGCTCTTGAATATAGCGCCCCAAAGGCTGATTTAGCCGGCGAAGATATCCCTCTCGACATCGTCTATGAAGATGATGACGTTTTGCTCATCAACAAGCCTGTCGGCATGGTTGTTCATCCAGGAAACGGCCATTATGAGGGTACGTTAGTCAACGCCCTTATCGGTCGCGAAATGGCCTTAAGCGAAGGCGATCCTGATCGCCCTGGCATCGTCCATCGTATCGACAAGGATACCTCTGGTTTATTGCTTGTCACCAAGAACGATAACGCCTATAGGAAAATCCAGGAGCAGCTTTCGACCCACACGATGCATCGCGAATATTACGCGCTCGTCAAAGGAGTCATCCTCGAAGACGATGGCAAGATTAACGCCCCAATCGCTAGGGACAAGAATCGCCCAACCAGAAATTGCGTCGATGTCTTGCACGGTAAGGAAGCTATCACTTTCTTCCATGTCGAGAAGCGTTATAAAGAGAGCGAAGTCACTTTGGTGAGCTGCCGTCTTTTAACTGGTAGGACCCATCAGATTCGCGTCCATATGGACTATATCGGCCACCCTGTCATCGGCGACCCGCTTTATGGCACCGGAAATCGGAGAATCTACGACGCGGGACAACTATTACATGCCTACAAGTTGACCTTTATCCATCCAAGCAGCGGCAAAGAGATGTCATTTACGGCCCCATTGCCAGAACACTTCGAAAAGGTCCTTTCTTCCCTTAAATAATAATAAGGATAGGTTCCATCAAAAATAACACGGCGGGAGTTGATCCGCCGTGTTTTTTCTTAAGACTCTTTTGCGAAATAGTGACCTTTCGCCTTTTCAATCGTGATTATTAGGGCCGCTTCGACACGGTCCGGACCGATTATTTGTCTTCGGTGACAAAAGAATCTAGATATTTATACACGTTTCATAATTGTTTAAATCACTGTTCTTACTTAAAAAAATGCTCTCGATTCGGCTGAAATAAGGCAATCTTGTCGGCGGTGACTGACAATCTTGCGTTAGGTCTTTAATCATCGAAACCGCATGGCTAAAATGAATCAAATTCAAAAAAGGAGAACGTTCAAAAATGGGCAATCCATTGAAGAGTAAAGTCCTTTCCATTGCAGCATTATCCGCGATAGTCGCAGGGGGCGTAGCCCTTGGCGTAGGTAACGGATTGGCCTTTGGAAAGTACGCAACTGTTATTACCCACCATACGACCGACACGGCCAATTCGGATCTGGGCAATAGCAAATCCGCGAAGAACATGGGCAACCAGCTCGCTCGCGAGATTGAACGCGAAGGCATCGTCATGCTTAAGAATGACGGGACCCTTCCTCTTGCTAGGTCTATTAGCAAGGTCAACGTCTTTGGCCATGGATCCGTCGACTGGTACACCATGTCATCCGGTTCTGAAATGGTCGGTTCCGATGGTCAGGATAAATATGACCTTAACCAAGCGCTTGCCAAATACGGCATCCAAGTTAACCAGGAGATCCCTGAGTATTATCTGAAGTGGCATAAGGCCGAAGGCGACAGTAACACCATCACGGCCGCGCTCGACAATTATTATCAGGTACGCGAGCCATCCTTGGAGACTTCTGGTGAATATCAAGAGATTTACGAGCGCGCGAAGACTTTCTCCAACACCGCCTTATTCGTCGTGTCGAGGCATGCTGGCGAAAACTCCGACGCTCCGCATTATCAGACCAAGACCGAAGGTCAGCCAAAGGATCAAAACCGCACCTACCTTCAGATTTCCACCGAAGAGGAATATGCGATTAGAAAAATCGCCGAAGACTTCGAGAATGTCATCATCGTCATCAACTCGACGAATGCGGTTCAGCTCGACTTCCTCGATAAGATCAAAGGCATCGACGGATGCATCAGCGTCGGCGCGACTGGTAACCAAGGCGCCCTCTCCATCCCAGAAATCCTCTGGGGTGATGCTTCGCCATCCGGCCATTTGACCGATACTTATCCTTACGATCACAAGTACAACATCACCTATTTCCGTGGTAACTGCAAATTCACCCACCAATACAAAGGTGCGCCAAGCAGCTGCACGATGATGGGTGTTGGTGGTTCAGCTTTCTACAACACTTCCTGCTACGTCGAATACACCGAAGGCATCTACGTCGGCTATCGCTGGTTCGAGACCGCCTACAAGGAAGGCTTCTGGGACAACTACACCCTCGAAGGACTTGCTGATGACAGCACCAAGACGGGCTATGACGCCGTTGTCCAGTACCCATTCGGCTATGGTCTTTCCTATACCACCTTCGATTGGGAGTTAACTGATACTTCCCTCGCTAAGGGTTCCAACATCACCAACGAAAGCAAAATCAAACTCACCGTCCAGGTCACCAACACCGGTGATATGGCCGGCAAAGACGTTATCGGCGTTTATCTCACCGCCCCATATACTCCAGGCGGCATTGAGAAGTCCTACGTCAAACTTGTCGCCTACGCCAAGAGCCCAGAGCTTAAGCCAGGGCAGAAGGCCAACGTCGAAATCGAAGTCGACGCGAAGGATTTCAAGTCCTACGACTATAACGACGCCAACGAAAACGGCTTCAAAGGCTACGAGTTGGAAGAGGGCAAATATGAGCTCAAACTCATGACCGATGCCCATCATCTCAAAGAGATGAATACCAACACCATCGAGTACAACGTCGCCGAGGATATCCTCATTCGTACCGACGAAAAGACCGGCACCGAGGTCAAAAACCTCTTCACTGACGATCCGAACACTCCGGAGAACGAGGCCTATGAGACCATCTCCATCGATGGTTCCAACGTCGGTCAGGACATCGACTTCGTCCATCGTAACGAGTTCCCTGAGCTTCTTGATGCCGTTGAGCCAAATAAGCCGTGGAATAGCGAGTTGCTCAGAAGAAGCAACGATCGTACCGCCCCAAAGAGCATCTTCACCGCGCAGATGGCTTCTGACTGGGATGATGCCGAAGTCGACTGGAGGGGACGCCCAATCACCCGTAAGAAACCAACTTGGGATGCCGCTCCAAAACTCAAACTCATCGAAGGCGGCCGTCTTACCGATGAAGGCAAGATCATGGCCAACGATTTCGATAACCCGATGTGGGAAGAACTCCTCAACCAGCTTCCATGGGACCACGTCAAGCATTACTTGACCATGGATACTCAGTACAAGGCTCCTGGCGTTGAAGCCATCGGTCTTAGAAGCAACGATGACGGTGCCTTCCAGCACGCTGAAGGCGCGTCTCAGGTCGGTAACGGCGTTATGGCCAAAGGCACCAGCTGCCCAGGCTATCCAGGCTCGACCGTCCTTGCCCAGACTTGGAACCAGGTCTTGGCCTATATGTTCGGTAAATCCGAAGGTAACGATATGGGCCCAGCCGGTAAAGACGCTCTCTATTCCCCGGCTTGCAACATCCATCGTTCCCCATATGGCGGACGTAACTCCGGTTATCAGTCCGAAGACCCATACCTCTCCGGCAGAGTCATCGCCAACGTCATCCGTGGCTTAGGCGTCTATGGCAGAACCACCTTCGTCAAGCACTTCGTCGTCAATGACCAGGACTTCAACCGTATGGCCCTTTATACCTGGACCAACGAGCAGGCCCTCCGCGAAATCTATCTCCGCACCTTCGAAGAAGCCATTAAGTATGGCGATTCCACCGGTGTCATGACTTCCTTCAACCGTTTAGGCGCCATTTGGGCCGGCGGTAACGAAGCCCTTATGACCGGCGTCCTCCGTGAGGAGTGGGGCTTCCGCGGCCAGATCATCACCGATATGACCGAGAGCGATGACCACATGAATATCGGCGCCAACTTAAGAGCTGGCGGTAACATCAACCTCGGTGGTGGCTATTGCACCGGCTTCAACTTCGGTGGCAACGACGCCTCCCCATCGAATACCCCAGTTCGTCTCCAGATGAGAATGAGAGAGGCCATGCACGAAATCGCCTATTCCTATTCCCACGCGCTTTGGAAGAACGCCAACTACAACGAATCCGCTGATCCAGAGGATGCAGTAGTAGTCGTCGAAACCAAGCTTCCATGGACTTGGTGGAAACCGACCCTTATCTCCGTTGATATCCTTGCCTATACCGGCTTAGTCATCGGCGGTCTCTACGCTGTCAAAGGCCTCTTCGGCAAAAAGGAGGTGTTCTAATATGGGATTCCTCGATTTAGTTAAGAAGAACCCGATCAACAGCATTGCTATTGGTCTTGCCGGTTTAGCGGTGGTCGCCGCTGGTTCGGTCATGATCGCCGACCGTGCCAAATACGCGGCCTACGAAGGGAAATACAACAAGGAGCAGTCTGAGCTCCTCGCCACCTTCCCGGCCAAACCGAAAGCCGTTGCCCTTGATAATGACTTCCTCAAATTCGACGAGGACGGCGGAAAAGTCGTCAAGTCGAAATCCAAATACAAGAAGGATTTCACCTTCTACGCCCGTGACGCGGCGATTGCTCCAGCCAACTCCGATGTTGCGCAGGAATACGTCAAAATCGATGACACTTACCTTGGCGAAGCCATCTCTGGCTTAGACAGGAAAGGCGGTGCCGTCAGCTTCTCCATCCTTACTAAGGATCATGGCTATAGCGACATCGACGTCGCTCTCCGCACCAACTGGGTCGATGATGACGGCAAATACGTCGAGATGAAGGATTTAAGCTCCTACATCAAGATCCAGGTCAATGGCCTTGAAGTCGACGCCAGCAGCATCGATCTGAGCGATTCCAGGGAATTCTCGCACTTCATCATGAAGGATACCTTCCTCCTTAAGGGCGAGAACACCGTCACCTTCACCACCAGCGCATATAACCCTTACAAGAACAAGGAGACCTACCTCTACGTCATGCCAGATATCCGTAACCTCACGGTTATGACTGACGTTGATGTCTACCTTGCCGAGTATGAGGTCGATACGGATGAATTCCCAACCTCCTATCGACTCTGCGAACTTCCAGACGTCAGCAAGATCAAAGTCACCAAGAGACTCGGTAATCCTGAAGACGCGAAGCATTACAAAGAAGAGAATGGGGATGGCAGCAAATACGCTTATTCCATCGACTACGCGAATAGCAAAGTCCTGCTTAAGTGCTCGCCAAAATCCGTCCATGCCATCGATGTTACCATCGATAAGTCCGCTGAAAGCAACACTTTCACCGGCACCCTCAGCAATAAGGATGCGAGCATCGTTCTCACTTCCGAAAACGAGATCTCCGCGACCATTGACGGCAAGAGCTGCACCGCGAAAGTTTCCCTCTCCGGCAAAGGCTTAGCCCGAATCAAAGTCTTAGAGAAGCTTAGCGGCGACGATGAAGCCTTCGCCGCTCTTCCGAAGAGCATCGGCATCGAAGACGATAACGGCACCTTGAAGATCGTCACCACCCGTTACTACATGTCGACCACCAAAGCCAACAACGGCACCGGCGGTACGACTGGCCCATCCCAGACTGGCAATACTTACTTCGCCATCAATTGCGAGGAATACCTTACCGCCTTCTGGAACTGGACTTGGAACGGCGATGAGGCGCTCTGCTTGAAGTGCACCTACACGATGAATGGCTCCTCCATCACGCTTAATAGCTGCTTGGAATACAACACCAGAGACGAATGGCAGTATTTAAGCAACAAGACCTTCACCGTCCAGGCCATCTCTTACGATGACATCCCAACTAACCTTACCAGCAAGAGTCACTTCGTGATTTACGCTGACTAATCGGCTCGCTACAAAAAGAAAGAGAGCAGTTTCCCGAAAGGGGGCTGCTCTTTGTTTTAGGCGAGGTCTTTGAAGTTCTTGAAGTTGAGTTTAGCGACTTTCTTAAGTTCTTCTTTGCCGTATTTTTCGACGAACTTAGCGATGAATTCATCCGCGTCTTTTCCGGAGCCAAACGGGAATTCCATCTTATATTTCTTCGATAATTCCTGCATTTTCCTTAGGAAGCTGTATCTTGCTAATACCGAGGCGAGAGCGACGCTAGGGAAGGCGAGCTCACCTTTGGTGGAGAAGGTGATGTCATCGAGAACTTCGTCTTCGTGTTTAAGGTAGGAGTAATAGAGTTTTGGCTCGGCGAATTGGTCTTGGTAAACCCTAGCGAGAGGATAACGTTTCTTTAAGTTAAGCAGGGCCTTGTTATGCATCTTGGCCTTGATGGCATTCATGTTGGTCCCGGCGTTATGGACTTTGTTATAGGTCTCGTTGTCTAAGGACAAGGAGGAGTAGGCGAATTCTTTAACAAGGCGAGGGCCAATCTCCAAGATGTAATCATCTTTCATCTTTTTGGAGTCGGTGATGCCGAGTTCTTGGGCCAGGATATAATCCTTTAAATCCAAATAAGCAGCGACGACGCAGACAGGGCCGAAAAGATCGCCGGTGCCGACTTCGTCAGAGCCGATCTGCGGGGCGAAATGATATGGGGAGGTCTTCTCTCTTTTAATAAATGGTCTCTCTTCGACCTTCTTTTCTTCCTTCGCGCCGAAAATAGTGGCTTCCTTGATTGGGTTTTCGCCCTGGAAGACCACTTTTTGGGTGCCGTCTTTATGGACTTTGCTAAAGCAAACGATGCTGGTACCGTCGTGTTTCGCGGCCCAGGCGACATATGGATTGGCGTTCTCGACCATCTCGCCCTCGTAAAAAGATTCCGCTTTGCGGGCGTCTTCTACGCTGAGGGAAAGGGTGATGACGTTATTGCTATTATCCATGGCCTGCCTATTATAACGCTCCACGCGCCCGCTCGTGCTATAATTCGTCCATGCAAAATGCGTCTATCATCCTCGAATTTCCAAAAATAGCCCAAGAAGTATCTTTCTTCGCCCATAGTGAGCGGGGTAAGGAGTCTTCCTTAAACTTAAAAAGATTAGCCAAAGACGAGCTTATCGAAGAACTTTCCTATCTAAAGGAAACCATCGACCTCATCGCTAGATATGGCTATCTTCCAATCGATTCCAGCGCTGATTTACGCAATGTCATGGAATATGCCTCTAGGGGTGGTGTTTTAAGCGCGCATGAACTTGAGGCCGTCGCTACCGACGCGAAGACCCTTAACAACCTTCGTGACTACTTCAAGAAGGTCGAATTATCACCATTATTAATCGATTATTCCAAGACCCTCCCGATCCTTGATGAAGTGGAGGAGAAGATCCATCACGTCATAGGACCTGACCTTGAGGTCTTAGATGATGCCTCTCCTGCCTTAAGGAACATCCGCATCAAGAGGAAACGCCTTGAGGAGAAGAGCCTCTCTTCTTTATCGATTCTTTTAAACAAATACCGCCCTTACCTTAATGGTTCTTCTTTCGCCTTGAAGAATGGCCATTATTGCTTACCTGTGGCGAACGCTTATAAGTCAAAGGTCAGCGGCGCTCTCCAAGATGTCTCTTCTTCGGGCGAGACCGTCTTCGTCGAACCGGCAGAACTCTTGATGATCCATAACCAGATCGCCGAGGCCGAAGCGGAAGAAAAAGACGAAATCGCAAGGATTCTTCGCGCTTTATCACTAGACGTTGCTTCCCGTAAAGGGGAGATTTTAGAGGCTAACGAGAAGATCGCTAAGCTTGATTTCTTACAGGCTAAAGCCAAATACGCGGAGAAATATAAGGCCAATACCGCGAATGTCTCTGAGCGTAAGGAAATCGTCATCTATGGCGCTCGTCATCCATTGCTAGATCAAAGCAAAGTAGTGGCCAATGACTTCGCTTTATATGAGAACGAAAGAATCGTCATCATCTCCGGTCCTAATGCCGGTGGTAAAACCGTCGCTTTGAAGACCTTAGGCCTTATGGTCATGATGCATGAGGCCGGTTTGGCGATTCCTGCTTCCGTCGGCGCGGAAATCTCCTATGTCGATAACGTCTATTGCGATATCGGCGATGGTCAGTCAATCGAAGAGAATCTTTCGACCTTCGCCGCCCATATCAGCTCGGTCGCAGAAATCTTCTCAAAAGCGGGTTCCAATGACCTAATCCTTTTGGACGAAATCGGTACGGGCACCAGCCCTCAGGAAGGCGAAGCTATCGCTTATGCCTCGGTAAAAGAGTTACTTAAGAAAGGTTCATTCGCCTTAATCTCCAGCCATTTCCATGGCTTAAAAGCATATGCCTTAAGCAATCGAAATCTCGTCTCGGCATCGATGCTTTTCGATGAAAGCAAACTCCGCCCAACCTATAAGCTTAAACGTGGTCTTCCAGGTGAATCCTATGCCTTTGAAGTCGCGGAACGTTATGGTTTAAGCAAGGAGATCGTCGATGAGGCGAAGACCTATTTAGGCGAAAACCAAGACGCGAATGCCGAAGCGGGTTCCAAACGTCTTCTCGAATTAACAATCGAAGAAGAGAAACTAAAAGAAGAACTGATCCAGCAGAAAGAAGAACTTAGAAAAGAAAAGGCTGCTTTAGAACAAAAGGCTCTTTCCTTCCAAAAGAGGGAAGAGCATTTCCAAGAGGAGATTAAGAAGAAGCAGCAAGAGCTTTTAGCCAAAACCAAGGCAGAGCTTAAGGAAGCCATCTCTATCCTCTCCAAGCCTGACGTTAAGCTCCACGAAGCTATCGCCGCGAAGAAGAAACTCGAGGAATTCGAAGAGGAAGAAGAATCCAATTTTGAGAACAACGAAGAGATTAAGAAAGACGACTATGTCTTAATCCCAGCCTATAACGTCCGTGGCAGGGTTACTAAAGTAAGCAATAACAAGATCGAAGTCGTAAGCCCTGATGGACTATCTTTCTCCATCTCCCCAAAGAAGGTCCAAAAGGTTGGTAAACCTGCCGAGAAGAAAGAGAAATTAGCCAGGGTTGATCGTATGTTATCCTCGTCGGTGCCACTTGAATTAAACATCATAGGAATGCGATTTGACGAAGGTAAACGCGCTTTGGAAAACTACCTTGATTCCTGTCGTTTATCGTCCAATAAACGCGTGAGAATCGTCCATGGCATGGGCAGTGGGGTTCTTCGCCGCATGACCCAGAATTATCTAAAAGAGCACAAGGAGTTCGTCGAGAAATACGAAGACGCCGACCAATATGAAGGAGGCCTTGGGGCGACGATTGCCTACTTAAAATGATTCTCACGGAGAAACTAAAAAGCCTAATCGACCTCTTACCGAATAAGCCTGGCTGCTATTTGATGAAGGACGCCGATGACAAAATCATCTACATCGGCAAAGCCAAGAACCTTAAAAAGAGGGTCAGCCAGTATTTTCTCCGTCCCCAGGAAGGCAAAGTCGCGGCCATGGTTTCCCACGTCGACCATTTTGACACCATTGTCGTAGGGACGAATAAAGAGAGTTTCATCTTAGAGATGAATCTCATCCAGACACATTATCCGCGTTACAACATCATGCTGATGGATGATTCCCATTATCCATATATCGGCATCCGTAAGGGTGGTGACCCGTATCTAAGGCTACTTAGGAGTTCCAAAGACCCGAAGTATTACTATTTCGGTCCTTTCCCTAATGCCGGTGACTGCGCCAAAACCATCGAGCTGCTTAATAAGATTTTCCCGACCAGGAAATGCAAGAATATCCCCGATAAACCATGCCTTTATTATCAGATGGGGCAGTGCTTAGCGCCTTGCATCAACAAGATCGATCCAAAGGTCTATGAGAAGCTTTATGACGATATCAAGGCTTTCCTTAATGGCGATACGGCGGAAGCGGAAGCTGTTTTAAAAGAAAAGATGCTTAAAGCCGCGGAAAGATTGGCTTTCGAAGAAGCCGCCGAATATAAGAAAACCCTCGATGCCTTAAAAGCGGTCACTGAAAAGCAAAGGGTCGAGATCATCGGCGATAAGGTTAACCGCGATGTTTTCGCCTATGCGGAAAGAGAAGGCTATAGGAGCATCGCCATCCTTAGCTATAGAAGAGGATTGCTTTTAGGAAAAAAGGTGCACGTCGTCGCCGCTTTCGGCGAAGCCAATGAGCAGGTCACTGAGCTTATCGAGCAATATTACAGCAACCACGATGTCCCACAGGAAATCGTCTCTAGACTTCCCTCATTAAAAGAAGATATAGGCGACGTTTTCCCTGATGCAAAGATTGTCTATCCGCATGAAGGTAGACTCGTTGACTTGGTCAATTTGGCGGAATTAAATGCCAGAGAGGGAATCGATGCCCACTTTATGTCAGCCAGGTTAGAGGATGATAAACTCACCCTCTTAGAGGAACTAGGCAGAATCTTAAATATCGAAACCCCTTATCGCATAGAATTATTCGATAATTCACATTTGCAGGGCTCTAACCCGGTTGGCGCGATGGTTTGCTATATCAATGGCGAGCCCGCCAAGAAGATGTACCGCAAATTCCACCTTAAGGAAGAAGATGCCGGTGATGATTACCATTCCATGAAGGAAGTAACTTATCGCCGTTATGGAAGAATCAAGGAGGAGGGGACGTCTTTCCCTGACTTACTGCTCGTCGATGGTGGCCTTACCCAAATCCATGCCGCGCAGGAAGCCTTAAGCGAATTAGGGGTGGACATCAATCTCGCTGGTTTATATAAGAACGACAAGCACGAGACCGAAGGTTTGATGGATAAAAACGGAAACGCCCATCCAATCGATAGGAAATCGCCATTATTCTTCTTATTGATGCGCATGCAGGATGAAGTGCACCGTTTCGCCATCTCCTTCCATAAGTCCATGCGCAGCAAGAGCATGCTTACTTCCGTCTTCGACACCATTCCGGGCATCGGGGCCAAACGCAAAGAAGTCTTGGAAAAGCATTATTCGACCTTAGAGGCGCTTAAAAGCGCAAGTCTCGACGAACTTCGTCAGATCTTGCCGAGCGAAGTAGCGGAAAAATTATTTAATTTGCTACATTCTTAACATTCTTTTTGCCACTTCCTACGAAGTAGCGTATATTAATGGTCGTGCGCTCGTAGCTCAGCTGGATAGAGCAACTGCCTTCTAAGCCGTAGGTCAGGCGTTCGAATCGCCTCGAGCGCGCCATCGATAAAAATGCCCAGGATTTCCTGGGTTTTTTGTTTGGCTTAAAGGTTAGCCTCTCTATGTTGTTGAAACTTCTAACTCCACTCTAAATGAATACGAATAAATAGTCAATTGGTACGCTACTGTCTAGAAAAAATAGTGATAGTTGATGGATGTAAAACTACCAATTACGTTTGATGTATCGCCATTTGTAGCGATGATTATTCGCTTGCCCGTTATCTTATGAAGGGCTGCCATCTTAGAAAATAGCAAAAAAGTATTCCTAACGCGCGAAAAGCGTTAATAATAGAGGTATGAAGTGTCGAGATATGAAAACGGTCGCCGTTTTAACGTCTTTTCCTGTCGTTAAGCTTGAGCATATTTTGGGCTACACCAATAACGTGGTGAGGATCACCTCTCCAGAAGGAGTCTATTACTTCAAAGAAAGCAAAGAGCATCTATCCCTAGACGAGACTCTCGATAGGGCGGCGAAGGAATTCTTCGACGGCGTCGAACCTAAGTCCTTAATCAAGGATAGGGTTTTAGCTGCCCTTCAATATAACCACGTCAGGGAAAAGTTCTTCTCTTTGGGCAATAAAGCCGAAGAAGGCTCCCTCTTTAATCGCTATCTCGAAAGCAACGATCCGACCATTCTTGGTTTTAAAGACATAGATGAGGAGAAAGATATATTTAGGCCTTTAGTCTTCTTCGTTTCCGCGGAGATCAGGGCCCAACGCATGAATATTTACGCGAACAATAAGGAGTTAGAAACCTTTGGGGCGATTCGTTCTTTAGGAGAAGATTTTATGGCTAAACTCCTCGGCTTTGATTACGCCCTACCAAAGGTAGAGTTCGTGAAGATGAAACTTGCCTGCAAGATCCGTTATGGCATCCTTTCTAGCGAAGTGATGGGGGAGAGCATCTGCAAATTAACCCCAAGAGAACGCCTGGCCAAGACTTCTCCATTGTTATTAAAGGACATGTCTTCTTTAGCTATCTTTGACGCCATCTGCGGAGACAAAGACCATACCCCGAATAACTATCACGTTGTAAGAAACGAAGGAGGACTATTTGTCGGAATCAGAAGCTATGACAATGATTCCCCATCTGCTTTCTCGCAACTCTCCTATTTCCAGAAACTTCCTTTAGGAGTGGCCCCGTTAATCAACGAAGACGGCGCCTTAAATCTTGTTGGAGTGGATGAAGATTTTGCCAATCGTTTACAGACCATCGAAGAGAAGGATTTAGAACCTCTTAATGACCTCCTTAACGAAGACGAAATGAAGGCTCTACTTAAGAGGTTAGCCAAGGTAAAATCCGCCCTCGAAAAGAGCAAGAAAGCTAACCCTAATTTCCTTAAGAAAGAGGCGGATTGGACCATCGATGATCTACGCGAGGAATTGATGGGGAATCATGGCAAAAGTTACATCAAGAGCTTCGTGGATGATTGCTATTATCCCGAAGGTAAACGTTCATACGATAAATGCTAAAAAGGTAAGATATGGTCGAAACTTTAAACGATTTTATTAAACTAAAAGAAAAGCAAAAATCCGACATCGAGGAGTTCGAAGGCTTATGCCTTTCTATGCCTTTGGATTTGCTTGCTCAGGCGTTCTCCTTGAATCCTTTAACCAGGCGTTTTTACGTGAAGGCCTGGATGGACGCTTTAGGGCAGGCATTACACAAGAAACTTAAGCTCACCGCCGGGGAAGAAAATGAAGCGCCGTATATGTTGGAGGAGGGCGTTCTGACCCTCCCAAAAGGCATCTATTCTAAGCCTGGTCTTTTATTCATTTCGCTGGTCCATGAATCAAGCCATTTCATCCTTGCTTCCTCGCCTAAATATGAGGTGTTAAAGAGGATCGATAAGGAATACAAATCCCTCGGTAAAGGCGATGAAAAGATGCTGTCTCCGATCGAATATTACGCGAATACCCTTTCTTTGGCCCTTATGGAAGCGGCCTTAGAAAGAACCAAGAACAAGAAAGCCAAAGCGGAGATCCCGCTTATTAGGGATGACCTAAAGAAACAATTAGGCTTCCTGAAGTAGCGAATTGTCCGCTGTTTTTAGCATATTTGTCCTAGGGGATATCCCTCCCTCTACCTAAAGTAAAAACGTATCAGAGGAATCATAAATGAAAAATCGTAATTTCTTATTTTTAGCGGCGACCTCTTTATTGGGTTTAGCCTCTTGCGTTGCTAAGCCAGCCCCAAGCGTTGCCCCAGCTTCCAGCGAAGAAGAGGTTATCGACACCTCCAACATGGTGCCTGTCTTCGTTATGGCCGGCCAGTCCAACATGCAGGGCAATACCAGAATCACCCCAATGTATGGTGGCAACACCAATTACCTCAAGAATTGGTGCACCGCGAACGAGAAGGATTACAACAAATTCAATACCACCGGCTTTGAATTCATCCAGCATAGCTATTACGGATATTATCCGTACGGCGGCTCCATCAACCCATATACCTCAAGCACCGGAAGCGACAAGCTCTCTGGCAGATTCGTCAACACCAAAGCAGGCCAGGGCTTAAATAATTCCTGCATCGGCCCAGAACTCGGTATCGCCGACGTCTTGGAAGAACACGCGAATGAAGATAAGCCGATCTATCTCATCAAAGACGCGATCTCCGGCTCTGGCTTCAAATCCCAGAATAACGACAAGCAGAAAGGAATGCACCTTACCTGGCATACCGCCGCCGACGGCGTCGAAGAAGAAGGCACCAAAACCCTTTACGACGAATTGAAGCAGTACACCGAAAACTGCTTAAAGCTCATTGAGGACACCGGCAAGCAGCCGGTCATCCGCGGCTTCCTTTGGATGCAGGGCGAGACCGACTCCGATACCGCGCAATCCGCCGCTGATTATGCGACCTTCGAATCCAAGATGGTCGAGACCTTCCGCAATGACTTCGCTTCCTACGCCTTCAAAGAAGATGGAGATAACATCGCCTTCATCGATGCTCTCATCTATGATGGCCCGAACACCCAATGGAAGAACCACACCATCCTCAACGACTCCAAACGCGCCGTGAGCGAAGAATCTGATAACAACTTCCTCATCGATACGACCGTTGCTACCGGCCTTGGCCTCCAGCTTGACCAGCAGGAAAACGGCGATCAGTACCATTATTCGATGGATTCGATGATGAAACTCGGCAATGCCTTTGCTGACATCATCTTGGATAATGACCTCTTAATCTAAGAGCAATCCAACTTTCTCAGGGCGGGCCTAGCTCGCCCTTTTTGTTAACTGCCTTTAGGCATACAATTACCCCATGAGCAATTACAAAGAACTGATGGAGAAGAAGGAATACCTCTCTCTCCTTGAAGAGGCGAAAGGCAAGAAGGACCCAGAATCCCTCTTCTATAGCGCCTCTGCATATTTAGCCTTAAATGACGGCAAAAAGGCCTTGGATATCCTTTTATCCAACCGCGATATCCTTTGGGCCGATAACCCGGTTTTGACCATGAAATCGACCTTTGAGATCCGTTTCGCCCTCAAAGAGTTCGATGAAGCGTATGAGGACATGAAGGATTTCGAGAATAGGCCTTATGTCTCGCAGGAAGTCGAAGAGGTACTCCGTGGTTTAAATGGCTATATCCGCGCGAACGAAAGAGCGGCCTTCCATTACGAAAAGATGGAGCCAGAGGAACTTAAGGAAAAACTTCTGACCACCAAAGACGATTTCATGCTGCTCCAGCTTTTAAGCAAAGTCGAAGCCGATCCTTCCAAATATCTAAGCGAGATTCGAAGCATCGTCTCCAGCGACCGTAACGATTCCCTTAGAACCTTCGCTCTCTTACTTTTGGTTCAGGCCAAAGACGAGAAGGAAATCACCTTCGTTAAACGCGAAAAGGAATATAAGCTCATCCCAAGCGCTTTGGAGGCCCCTTTCGTTAACGAAACCTATAAGAAGACTCTCTCCTTTATCGAAGGCGGCTCTAAGAACACCTCGATTATCCAGGCCGCCAAATCGCTATATGATAACGAGGTCTTGGCTATCTACCCTGAGACAGGGGAAGAAGACCTTAAGCTTAACGCGGCCGCTTATTTGCTCTTGGCCGCCAAATATTTAGGCGCCGCGGCGGAGTTACTTATTTCTGGCATCGACGAAGAGAAGGCCAAAAAACTCAGCGAGAGCATCGAAAACGACCTCGAAAAGAGCGAGTCTGTCGCCTTCTAAAACCTACATATTCCACAAAACGATCATTTATTAACCCCAAATGGTCGTTTTTATTTGAGAACTATCTTTAGATAGGGTATATTTTGTCTCGCTACAAAGTATTAGAGGTTTTTACTAATGGCAGAAAAATTTAAGAAAGTGGCCGAAGGAAAAGTTTCCTTCAAGACCGCTGCGATCAAAGAAGATTGGAAGAACGCCCAGGAAAAGGCTTTCCACAAATTAGCGACCAAGGTTAAGGTCGACGGCTTCCGCCCAGGCAAATACCCAGAATCCATGCTCCGCGGCAAGATCGATCCAAACAAGATCTTCGACGAAGCTATCAACCAGATTCTCCCTTTGCTCTATGGCAAAGCCATCCGTGAAGCTGACGTTCAGCCATACGGCCAGCCAGCCATCACCGTCACTAAGTTAAGCGACGAAGAACTCGAAGTCGAATTCACCGTCTCCGTCATGCCAAGCGTCAAGCTCGGCGAGTACAAAGGCTTAACCGCCAAGAAAGAAGCTCCATCCGTTTCCGATAAGGAAGTCGAGGAGCGCATCCAGAACCAGCTCAAAGGCGCTGCGACCCTTGAAGTCGTCGACCGCGAAGCCAAGATGGGCGACACCGTCGTCATCGACTTCGAAGGTTATGTCGATGGCAAGGCCTTCGAAGGCGGCAAAGCCGACAACTATGCCTTAGAGCTCGGCTCCCATAGCTTCGTCCCAGGCTTTGAAGAAGCCTTAGTCGGCGTCAAGACCGGCGAAAAGAAGGACGTCCGCATCACCTTCCCAGAGAACTACGTCAAGGAACTCGCTTCCAAAGACGCCCTCTTCAAGTGCAAAGTCCACGAGATCAAGGAACGCAAGATCCCAGAACTCAATGACGAAGCGGTCAAAGACCTCGGCATCGCCGGCGTCGAAACCGTCGAAGCCTTGAAGGAAAAGAACAAGGCCGACATCCTTGCCGCTAAGGTCAACGATGCCGAACGCGCCTATTTCTCCGCCATCCTTGATCAGATCGTCGCTGGTGCGAAGATCGAAATCGCCGACGAAATCGTCGCAGGCGAAGCCAAGGAACAGGAAGAGAACATGAAGAAGAGAATCGAGTCCCAGGGTCTCACCTTCGAACAGTATCTCGAAATCACCGGCGAAAAGATCGAGGACTTCCGCAAGAAGCTCGCTGACGATTGCCGCAAGAACCTTACCGAATTCTTCGTTCTCCAGACCATTGGCCGCAACGAGAAACTCACCGCCACCGATGAGGATGTCGATGCCGAAATCGCCAAGATGGCCGAGAACTACAAGATGAAGCCTGAAGAAATCAAAAAGGCGATCGAGCCACAGCTTGACCAGCTCAAGAGCAACATCACCAACAGAAAGATCCAGGAATTCATTCTTGCCAACAACAAATAAGTCTTCCTAATGTCGATTTTGCCCGTTCTTCGTCCTTATAATAATAAGGATAGGGGACGGGCTTTTTTCACCCGTTAGCACTTGTTGCTTGACAGTGCTAAACCTGTCTCTATAATGAGTTAGCAATCGAATTAAAAGACTGCTAAATCTAGGAGGTTAACAATGAACGAAGAAACAATGACCCCCCAGAAGAAGACTTTAAGTCTTCCTCTACTTATCACCCGTGGTTTAATCGTCTTCCCGAATATGGGAGAGACCATCGAAGTCGGACGCGCCTTCTCCATGGCCGCGGTCGATGAGGCGAAAGCCAATACAAACAGCCTTATCTTTGTCGTCGCCCAGCGTGACGCGCAGAAAGAAGACCCAGCCGAAGAAGATCTATTTGCCTACGGCACCCTTTGCCGCATTATCAATTACGTCAACGGCACGAACAGCTATCGCATCCGCGTCGTCGGCAGCAAGAGAGTCCATTTCTTATCCTTTAAGGAAGAACGTGGCGTCAAGATGGCCGAAGCGGAAATCGTCGAAGACGTCGTCACCGACCGTAACGAAGAAGTCCGTCTCGTCAAAGAGATCATCTCCGCGATTGAGAATAGCCCAGCCATCGGCAGAGAAATCCCGAGGTCCGCTATCGCGACAATAACCAAAGGCGTCGATAGTGCCACTTTGGCAGATAACCTTGCAGGCTACTTGCCAATCACCATTGAAGAGAAGGAAGCCATCCTTGAGGAAGCCAGCGTTTCCGAAAGGTTAAAGAAGCTCCTTTCCATCCTTTCCGCCGCGAAGTCTATGGCGGAAGTGGACCAGAACATCTCTGAGAAAGTCCGCATCAACAGCGAGAAAGCCCAGAAGGAATACTTCCTCCGCGAGAAGATGAAGGCGATTAAGGAAGAGCTCGGCGAAGGTAAAGATGACGAGCATGGTCCTGACGCGATTAAATCGAAACTCGAGAAGAACCCATATCCAGAGAACGTCAAAGCCAAGGTCAAACGCGAATTAAAGAGATTCGAGATGATGCCGGAAAGCTCCCTTGAGGCTTCCCTCATCATGAGCTATATCGACACCCTTTTGGCCGCCCCTTGGTATCAGAAGACCGAGGATAATGATGACCTCAACAACGTCAGAAAGATCCTCGACGAAGACCATTTCGGCCTTGAAAAGGTCAAGAAACGTATCATCGAGTACCTAGCCGTCAAGAAGATGACCGGTAACCTCAAAGCCCCGATCCTTTGCTTCTACGGCCCGCCAGGAACCGGTAAGACTTCGCTTGCGAAGTCCATCGCCAGAGCCTTAGACCGCAAGTTCTTCAAGGCCTCTTTAGGCGGCGTCTCCGATGAATCCGAAATCAGAGGCCATAGACGTACCTATGTCGGTTCCATGCCTGGTCGTATCATCCAGGGTATGACCAAGAGCGGCGTCACCAACCCAGTCTTCCTTTTGGACGAAATCGATAAGGTTGGCGGCTCCTCCTTGCATGGCGACCCAAGCTCCGCTCTCCTTGAGGTCCTTGACCCAGAGCAGAACTTCGCCTTCAACGATAACTTCATCGAAGAGCCATATGACCTCAGCAACGTCTTATTCATCGCGACCGCGAACTACCTTGAAAACGTTCCAGCGCCACTCCGTGACCGTCTCGAATTGATCGAGGTCCCAAGCTACACCGAACTTGAGAAGATCAAGATCGCCACTGGTTTCTTAGTCCCGAAAGAGATGAAGGCCAATGGTTTAGCCGAAGGCGATATCGTCTTCGAGGAAGAGGCGATCAAGGAAATCATCGAGCATTACACGATGGAAGCCGGCGTCCGTAACCTCGAAAGGCTTATCGCTTCGATCTGCCGTAAGGCCGTCGTCGATATCCTCTCTAACCCAGAGACCAAGAAACCGGTCGTGATCACGGTCGAAAAAGCCATTGAATATCTTGGCGTCGAGATCTTCGAGGGCAGCAAGAAGGAGAAGGAGAACCAGATCGGCGTCGTTACCGGACTCGCTTATACCGAATTCGGCGGCGATATCCTCCCGATCGAAGTCACCTTTTTCCCGGGCAAAGGCGGTCTCGTCTTAACCGGTAAGCTCGGCGATGTCATGAAGGAATCTGCAACGATCGCTTTGGACTATGTCCGCGCGAACGCCAAGAAATACCATATCGATGACGAAATCTTCCAGAAGAACGACATCCATATCCACGTCCCAGAGGGCGCGGTGCCAAAGGATGGTCCATCTGCTGGCGTTGCTATCACCACGGCGATTATCTCTTGCCTTAGCCACACCCCAGTCAACGCGAACGTCGCTATGACGGGTGAGGTTACCTTAAGAGGTAAAGCCCTCGCCATCGGCGGTCTCCGCGAGAAATCCCTTGCCGCCTTAAGAAGTGGCATCAAGGAGATCATCGTCCCAATCGACAATAAGAAAGACGTCTCCGAACTTCCTGAAGAAGTCAAAAAGACCCTCAAAATCAACTTCATGACCTGCGTGGATGATGCTTTAGCGATTGCCCTCGTCCACCCAGAGGCATGATCAACTTCGCCAAGGCGCGTTACGTAATTAGCGCGCCTGATGCGAGTTTCGCGCCGAAAGACGCGAAGAAGTCCATTCTTTTCATCGGCCGCACGAATGTTGGCAAATCGACGCTCCTAAATAAACTTACGGGGCAGAAGATCAGCTACGTCTCCAAAAAAGCCGGTAAAACGAAGTACCTCAATTTCTTCCTCATCGACGATTCTTTCTATCTCGTCGATGCGCCAGGGTATGGCTCCACCAGCTATGCGACCGTCTCCACGGCCCAATTCTCCAGCATGATGGAATCCTTCCTCCCGGATAATCGCTTAGTCGGCATTGTCCTTCTCTTAGACTTAAGAAGAGATATGGGCAAAGACGACTTAGCCTTCCTGAAGTATCTTCAGGATTCTGGTAAACCAGTGGTGGCCGTCCTCACCAAGGTCGACCTCATGAATCAAAGCGAGAAGTCCAAGGCGAAGCGTAGAGCAGGGGAGGCTGGCTTATATGACCCAATCCTCTCCGATGGCTCAACGGCCTCGCTTAACGCGATCAAGAAGGCGATTGACGGCCTCCTCTAAAAGAGGGGGCTTTTTCTTTGCCTCTTTTTGGTGGATAATACCCCCGTCTTGAAGATCCCGAAGGGATTGGAAGCCTAGATGTAAGAGAGCCCCGGAAGCTGCGAAGGGGTCATCCAAGGTCCATGAGTCGTCGCGGGGAGAGAATCCTTAGCTGGGTTAAAGCCAATGAGCCTAAGAGATATTCTTAGGGAATTAAGGTGGTACCGCGCGCCGCGCCCTTATGTGGCAGGCGTTTTTTATTTACTAGGAGGTCTTGATTCATGTTAGACACCCATTATGATCCGAAGGTCGTCGAAGAAGGAAAGTACGACGGCTGGGTCGAAAAAGGCTATTTCACCGCTGGTGATAAGAGCAAACAACCATTCTCAATCGTTATCCCGCCACCAAACGTCACGGGTAAACTCCATTTAGGCCACGTCATGGACACTATCCCTGACGATATCATCATCCGTTACAAGAAGATGAAAGGCTTTGATACCCTTTGGGTTCCAGGCATGGACCACGCGGGTATCGCCACCCAGGCCAAAGTGGAAGCAAAGCTTCGTGAGCAGGGCATCTCCCGTTATGACTTAGGCCGCGAGAAGTTCCTCGAAAAGGCTTGGGAATGGAAAGACGAATACGCCAAAACCATCCATGAGCAGTGGAAGAAACTCGGCCTTTCCGTCGATTACACCAGAGAAAGATTCACCCTTGATGAAGGTTTGAATAAAGCCGTCCGCAAGGTTTTCGTCACCCTTTATAACGAAGGTCTCATCTATCAGGGCGAACGCATCATCAACTGGGACCCAGAACTTAAGACCGCGCTTTCTAATATCGAAGTCGTCCATAGCGATGACGAAGGCGAGTTCTTCTATTTCCTTTATGACGTTGAAGGAAGCGACAAGCAGCTTATCGTCGCGACCACCCGTCCAGAGACGATGTTTGGCGACGTTGCCGTCTTCGTTAACCCAAAGGATAAGAGATTCAAAGACCTCATCGGCAAGAAGGTCGTTAACCCAGCCAATGGCGATCTCCTCCCGATCATGGCCGATAGCTATGTCGATATCGCTTTCGGTACCGGCGCGATGAAATGCACTCCTGCGCACGACCCGAACGACTTCAACTTAGCCAAGAAATATAACCTCCCATTCATCAAAGTCCTTGATGATGGCGCCCATTTACTCCCAATCGCCGGCAAATACGCGGGCATGGACCGTTACGAATGCCGCAAGGCTCTCGTTGAGGATATCAAAGCCTCTGGCCATTTAGACCACATCGAGAAGATGGTCCACTCCGTCGGACACAGCGAAAGAAGCGGTGTCGTCGCTGAGCCAATGCTTTCCAAGCAGTGGTTCGTCAAGATGAAGCCTCTTGCTGAGCGCGTCTTAGCCGAACAAAAGAGTGATAAAGGCGTTAAGTTCCTTCCGAAGCGTTTCGCGAAAGTCTTGACTAGATGGATGGAAAACGTCGATGACTGGTGCATTTCCCGTCAGCTTTGGTGGGGTCACCGCATCCCGGCTTTCACCAACATTGAAACCGGCGAGATGGTCGTCACCGAAGAAGACATGGATCCAAAGATCTGGAAGCAGGACGAGGACGTCTTAGACACCTGGTTCTCCTCCGGCTTATGGCCATTTACTACCCTTGGTTGGCCAGAAAAGACCCCGGATTTCGATCGTTATTTCCCAACCAGCGTTCTTGTCACCGGTTACGACATCATCTTCTTCTGGGTCAGCCGTATGGTCTTCCAGTCCTTGCATTTCACCGACAAAGTCCCATTCAAGCAGGTCGTCATCCATGGTCTTATCCGCGACGAGAAGGGCAGAAAGATGTCCAAATCCTTAGGAAACGGCATCGACCCGATCGACGTCATCAATACCTATGGCGTTGACGCCTTAAGATACTTCATCACCACCAATAGCACCCCAGGGCTTGATATGCGTTATAGCGAAGAGAAGATGAAATCTTCCCAGAACTATCTCAACAAGATCTGGAACGCTACCCGTTACGTTGAGATGACCCTAGGCGAGGATTACGTCCCTGAAGAAGTCGACCCGAAGAAGTGCGGCGTCCTCGAGAAATTCATCCTCTCCCGCTTGCAGGACACCATCAAGCGCGTCAGCGCTCGTATGGAGAGCTTCGAATTCGGTCAGGCCTCATCGATTCTTTATGACTTCGTCTATGACGATTTCTGCTCCTATTACCTTGAGATGAGCAAAGTCTCCATGGCCAATGAAGCTATGGCCCCAACCGTTAAGGCCACCCTTTACAAGGTCATCAGATCCATCATCCTCATGATCTATCCATATACCCCGTTCATCGGCGAGGAACTCTATCTCTCCCTCCCAGGACACAAGGAAAGCATCATGTTAGAGAGCTACCCAGAAGTCGAAAGCAAATTCGTCTCCAAAGCCTTCGAAAAGCGCGGCGCCTTACTCCGCGAGATCCTTAGCGACGTCCGTAACTACAAGGCGTCCCATAAGATCGCGCCTAACGCCCCGATCAAGCTTACCTTAAGCCCGAAGAGCCCATTCGATGGCATCGAGAATTACCTTGCCAGATTCCTCTTTGCGAAGACTTCCTTCTCCAAAGATGGCGGCAAAGGCGATTCCTTCGTCTATAGCGGTTATACCCTCTACGTCGAAGAAGACATCGACCCAAGCTTAATCAAGGGACGTCTTGAAGAGGCTAAGTCCAAGCTTGAATTCGAAATCGCCAGAAGTGAGAAGATGCTCTCCAATCCGGGCTTCGTCGCCAAGGCCCCGAAAGCCAAGATCGACCTCGAGAAGAGCAAGCTCGAAGAGAACAAAGCCAAGCTCGAAAGCGTTAAGAAGAGCTTAGCGGAACTTAACTAAAAAGAAGGGCGAAGAAAAAAATCTTCGCTCTTTTTCTTTCGGCCGAATCGACACTTTTCAACATTTTTAAAATATTTACGACCAAACTGCATTTTTGCTTACTACTTCTATAAAGGAGGCACTTTTATGGAAATAGAAGAACTTAACGAAATGCAGTTGGACGAAATCCGTCCGGGCGAGGCTTTGACCTTAGCTACCGTCATGGCCGTCATGGTCATCGCCGTCTTAGCGGTCGTGGCCTATCGCGTCTTCAGATCGCGTCAGGGCAACATCAAACTCCCAGGCGGTTATGGCTTCGAATGGAAATGAGTTATGAAGATTAAAGATCTTCCTCTCTCCGATCGGCCACGCGAGAAAGCCATGGAGAAAGGAATCGGCGCCTTAAGCGAAAGCGAACTCATCGCGTTGATCCTCGGCTCAGGGAAACCGGGGATGAACGCGGTCGAGTTATCCATGACCTTGATGGAGGGTTATGGGGGTTTGCTCGGCTTAACTAGAGCGCCATTCCCGTCATTGCTCGAATATAGTGGCGTCTCCAAAGCCAAAATCTTGAGGCTATTAGCCACTTTTGAACTCGCCAAAAGAATCGCCTTGGTCCAGTATCTGGAGGAAAACGAGGAATATACGCCTGATTACCTCTATGAGAAATATAAGCCAAAGTTACTCGAGGAAAACCAAGAGGAGCTCTTCCTTTTGATGTCTAGCCGCAAGAAGAAACTCAAGAAAGAGAAACTCATCTATCGCGGCACGGAGAAAGAGATGCCCTTTAGCAACAAAGAGATCGTCTCAGAACTCTTAACCAATTACGCGGACCGCTTCGTCCTCGTCCATAACCATCCTAGCGGAAACCCTCTTCCTTCTCCGGAAGACGTGGACCGCAGTTTTCGGCTTGCCAAGGATATGCAAGAGCTCGGCATCACCATGCTCGACCACATCATCGTGAGCCGCGAAGGCTATTACTCATTCAGGGAGAGCAAACTGATATGAAGCAAAACATCATCAAAGCGGTAGGGGACATGAAGAGCGTTTCTTTTACCTCCTACCATAAGAACGTCAAAGGCGTTGAGAAAACGGTTCTAGAGGGCACTCCAGTGCTTCTACATAAGGAAGAAGAGTCCCGTAAAGGGATCGTCATGGTCCAATTCGAGGATTTCCTCTTCTTGATGCATTGTTACCTCAATTATCTCCAGGACCTGCAATCGCATATGGTCGACGTGCCAACGACCCTTTCCTAGGCGCATAATATATGCGTGGATCTATTCGCGAGAACGTTTCAAAGAAGTATCGTCGACGTAAAGAAACTTCTTTCTTTCGGCTTCCGAGAGGTAGGTGGCGTTTACGAATATCACGCCCCAATTTTGGAAGGCTCTTTTGAGGCTGAGGTTTTCTATTCAACCGATAAGGGCTTCTATGGCCGTCTGAACGATAATGCGGTGGGGGAAGAGTACCTCCTCCTAAACGTCGATGGAGTCCAAGGTGATTTCCATAACAAAGTAAGGAATGCTTTCGAGGAACTCCTCTTTTCCATTCGTGCATCGTGCACAAGTACGAGGCGTTACAAAACCGAGCAAGCGGAACGAATCGTTAAAGCCATCAAAAAAGACTATCATGTCGACCCGGAATGGCTTTGGGGGCAATCTTTCGATGATCCTAGCGTCTTCCGTCATAAAGACTCTTTGAAGTGGTTTGGCATCATCATGCAGGTTCCTTATAGCAAGTTCGGCAGGAATGATGATTCATTGACCGATGTCATTAATGTCAAACTAAAACCCGAGGAGATATGCGAACTAATCAAATTTGACGGATACGAGTTGGCATACCACATGAACAAGAAAAGCTGGCTCTCCATCATCCTTGACGACTCCCAAGACGACAAAGAAATCCTCTCCCTAATAGCAAAAAGCTATTCCCTGACCGAACGAAAATAAGCAAAAAAGAGAACATTTTTCTTCCCTTAAGGGAAAAAGTGCGTATACTTAACGCGTTGTCGCCTCCTGCTTTGGGCGTGCAACCGCATAGAAAAGGCAGCTAATCAGGTCAAATCCTGGGCCTTCATAGCGAGTAATCATTAAAAGCAAGCAAGGAGGAAACAAACATGTACGCAATCGTTGAGACTGGCGGCAAACAGGTCAAAGTCGCTGTTGGCGACAAAATCTACGTCGAGAAGCTCGATGCCGAAGAAGGCAAAGAAGTTACCCTCGATAAGGTTCTCTTCATCGGTGGAGAAAGCACCAAAGTCGGTGCTCCATACGTTAAGGGTGCGACCGTCGAAGCCAAAGTCGAAAAACAGGGCCTTTCCAAGAAGGTCACCATCTACAAGTACAAGGCTAAGGCCAATGAGCGTAAGAAGCAGGGCCACAGACAGCCATATACTTGCCTCGTCATCAAAGCTATCAACGCTTAATTGAGTTTATGATCAAAGTCGAGATCCAGTACAAAGGCAACGGTCTAGACCACATTCGTGTTCGCGGCCACGCCAATACGGCCGAATATGGCCACGACCTCGTCTGCGCCGCGGTTAGCGCGGTAACGATCGGTGCACTCAATGCCCTCGAGCAAGAAGATTCCTACGACATCTCCATTGAAGAAGGTGACGTCGAAGTCGTTGCAAAGGGACACATTGATGAGCATGACATGACCGTCATTGAGACGTTCATCATTCAACTCAAAACCATCGAGGAATCCAATCATGGTGCTCTCGAAATCAAAGAAAGGAAGGACTAAGCAAATGAAATTCGTTTTAAATCTCCAGCTCTTCGCTTCCAAGAAGGGCGTTGGTTCCACTAAGAACGGCCGTGATTCCGCTGGCCGCCGCTTAGGTGCGAAAGTCGGCGATGGCCAGGTTGTCACCGCTGGCAGCATCCTCTATCGTCAGAGGGGCAGCAAAGTTCTTGCGGGTCACAACGTGAAAATGGGTGGCGATGACACCTTATTCGCGACGATCTCCGGAACCGTCAAGTTCGAGCGCGTCGGACGTTCTGGCAAACAGATCTCCGTCTACGCCGAAGAAGCCAAATAAGCTCTTCGTTAGCTAGAACAAAATAGCCCTCCAATGACGGAGGGCTTTTCTTTAATTTTACCAAAGTGAGAACTTTGTTCTCTTTTTGCTCTTTGTGCGTGCTTTAAGTAGTGTAAAATATTTTCCAGCACGAGAAATACCTTATGAAACTCACCCTTATCTTCCCAATCAAGAATCAGGCGGACAAATTAATCCGTAACCTCCATGAGCAGGTCCTGCCTTATTACGATAAGTCTGGACTCACTTATGACATCATCATCGTCAATGACCACAGCTCCGAAGAAGAGTCTTTGAAGCTTGAGAATGCGATGGCTGATTTACCTGCGCACGTGCACTTGATTAAGAATGACGGCGCGGCCGGTAAGGGCGGTGCGGTTAAGAAGGGCATCGAAACCGCGGATAGCGATTACGTTTTATTCATGGATTGCGACTTAGCCACTGACTTAAGTGCAACCGAAGCCATCAAGAAGGATTTAAATAATTACGATGCTTTCTTCGCTTCCCGTGATTTGAAGGAGAGCGTCGTCAACCCGAAGCAGACCTTCATGCGTCGCATTATCCATGTCCTCAGCCGCACCAAAATCAGATGGCAGTTCCATTTCAAAGGCGTGAGCGATACCCAGTGCGGATTCAAAGCCTTCAGGACCAGCGTCGCGAAGGAAATGGTCAAACGTCAGATCATCTCTGGCTTTGCCTTCGATGTCGAATATTGCTATTTCCTCCAGCTCAACGGCTTCAAGATTAAGGACATTCCTTGCATCTGGAGAAATGACCCTGATTCCAGCGTCAAAGTCGTCAAGAACTCGATGAAATTCATGAAGGACCTTCGCCTTATCAAGAAGAACAAGAAGAACTACATTTTGACTCCCGAAGAAAAGGAGAAATTATGCTGATTGATCGCGTTGTAATAGAAGTCAGGAGCGGAAACGGTGGCAATGGCGCCCTTTCCTTCCTCCAAGAGAAGAATATGCCAAAAGGCGGCCCGGACGGCGGAAACGGCGGTAAGGGCGGCAGCGTTTTCCTCGTTGCCAAAAAGAACGTCAACACCCTTTTGAGCTATCGTCATAGCAAAGCCTTGATCGCCGAAGATGGCGAGAAGGGCGATAAGAAACTCCGTTATGGCCATAATGGCGCGGACTGCATCGCCGAAGTTCCTGTCGGCACCGTCGTCACTTTAGAAGACGGCACTTTCCTTGCCGACTTAAAGAATGAAGGTGACCGTTTCGAAGTCGCCAAAGGCGGACGCGGTGGACGCGGTAATGCGGCTTTCAAATCGTCTAGAAACCGTATTCCTCGCATCGCTGAAAACGGCGCCCCAGGTGAGAAAAAGCGCGTCGTGCTCGAATTAAAGATGCTTGCTGATGCCGGTCTTATCGGCTTCCCAAGCGTTGGTAAGAGCACTCTCTTAAACATCGTTTCCAAGGCCAATGTCCCAACGGCCGATTATCCATTCACGACCCTTATCCCGAACCTCGGTGTCGTCACCCTCCCAGACCGTAACCAATTCATCCTCGCGGATATGCCTGGGTTAATCAAAGGCGCCCATGAAGGCAAAGGACTTGGTATTCAATTCTTACGCCACATCGAAAGATGCCGTGTCTTAATTCATGTTGTCTCGATGGACGGCGAAAGAGATCCATACACAGATTACCTCACCATCAATGAGGAGCTTAAGGATTATGGCGCCGGTCTTGAGGAACGCCCGCAGATTGTGGTGGCTTCAAAGATGGACTGCGAAGGAGCAGAGGAGAGAAAAGCCGAATTCGATAAGAAGACCGGCATCGTCTCCTATGGCATTTCCGCCTTAACCGATGATGGTGTTGAGATCCTCATGAAGAAGGCCTACGAACTCGTCACCAAGACCCCAGAATTCAAGCTCTGGAAGGGTGAAGAGGAGACCGGAGGCATGAAGGTCTACGATGCTCATGTCGAAGCGGCCAAAGCCCCATTCATCCTCAGCCATCCAAAGGATTTCCTCTGGATCATCTCTGGCGAGAAGGTCATGAATCACTTTGCCATGATCAACCTGACCACCGATGAAGGCGTGGCCAAGCTCATATCTTACTTAAACCGTATCGGCGTCGACGAAGAACTCAGGAAGCGCGGCGCGAAGAATGGCGATAACGTCATGATCGGTGATTTCCAATTCGAATATAACGATTAGGCGTTTTGCTTACCGTTTATTGGTTTATAATTCAAACATGGAGAAAAAAGAGTCCCGCAAAGAGAGCCTTGTAGCGATTATCGCCACATTTCTTCCTTTGGTGCTGATTCTCTTATTCATAGCTTTATTCCACTCATGATTTACTTCCTCAAAGGCCAAGTCGAAGCCGTCAGAAAAGACGCGATCATCATCAATGTCAATAACGTCGGATATGAGGTCTTGTCCTCCCATCCAGACGACTTTTCCCTTGGGCAGGAAGTCAAGGTCTTTACCCACGAGGTAATCAGTGAGGACGACCATTATTTGGTCGGCTTCCTCTCCGAACTCGAGAAAGAGGCCTTCTATTCTTTGATTCAGGTCAAAGGCATCGGTCCTAAGACTGCACTCAATGCTTTAAGCGCGACTAACGCCGATGACTTATTCAAAGCCATCCAGGCCAACAATACCGCATATCTCAAGAAACTCCCGGGCATCGGTCCTAAAGCCGCGGCCCAGATCATCCTTGACCTTAAGGGCAAACTCATCGAAAGCGATGCGAAAGGTAACCCAACTCAATACGACGAGGTCCGCCAAGCGCTTAAGCAGATGGGCTTCAAGGTCAAAGAGGTTGATGATGCCCTTTCCTCCATTAACGAGCCAGGCGCGAGCAACCAGGAGATTCTCCGTTTAGCCCTTAGAGCTCTCAGCAAAAAGAAAGATTGATTATGTCGAGACTTTTAGACGCGAAAAAAGAAAAGGAAGACGAGGGCAGCGAACTTTCGCTTCGCCCGCAGCGCCTTTCCGAATATATCGGCCAGAGGGAACTGAAGAAGAACCTTAAGGTCTTTATCGGCGCCGCCAAGAAGAGAGAAGAACCGCTCGACCATGTCCTTTTATACGGCCCGCCAGGCTTAGGTAAAACCACCTTGGCCTACGTCATCGCCAACGAACTTGGTTCCAAAATCAAGACCATCAACGGCCCGGCGATTGAGAAAACAGGCGACCTTGCAGCGATTCTCACCGAACTTGAGCCAGGCGATGTCCTCTTCATTGATGAGATTCATCGTTTGCCGCGCGTGGTGGAAGAAGTCCTTTATGGCGCGATGGAAGATTATCAGCTTTCCTTCCTCGTCAATAGCGATGGAACCTCTAAAGCCTTAACTCTCCCTCTCCCTCCGTTCACCCTTGTCGGTGCGACCACCAGAGCGGGCGATTTGTCTTCTCCTTTACGCGCCAGATTTGGCATTTCCGCCAAAATCGACTTCTATCCGGCCGAGGATTTAAAGGAAATCGTCATGAGGACTGCGAAAGTCCTCGAGATGCCGATCTCCGAAGAAGCGGCGATGTTAATCGCCGAAAGAAGCAGGGGCACCCCGCGTATCGCCAATAGGATCTACCGCCGCGTTAGAGACTTCGCCACCTATCACGAAGATAAGGAAATCTCCGTCGAGGCGACCAACGAAGCGCTTAATGCCCTTAAGATTGACGAGCTCGGTCTCGACGATGTCGACATCAAATATTTAACAGCCATCATCGAACGTTTCCATGGCGGACCGGTTGGTTTGGAGACCATCGCCTCCTCCATCGGCGAGGAAATCCAGAACCTCGAAGACGTCTATGAACCATACCTCTTGATGATCGGTATGATCAACCGCACACCACGCGGAAGAGTAGTCACCGAAAAGGCTTATAAACACCTCAAAAAAGCCCATCAGGGTTCCTTGTTCTGATAAGCACTCCCGAGCGAGTGCTTTTCTTTCGCCGTTTCTTTAGAAAGGGTGCGGTTTTTACGCTTTATTTATGGTTGATAGGAGGGGTCTAAAAGAGTATCCTATTAAACGCAAGCGTGAATTATACATAATTCAGTCGCTCCTCGGAGGTTTCCTATGCGTCGTCTTCTCTCTTACATACTCCTAAGTTCGGCCATGCTCATCGGTACTGCGGTTTCCATCGCCCCGACGATCACTGACATGAACTCGGATATTTCCTATAGCGGTGGTCAGACTTTGACTTTCCGTATCACCGATAAGGAGAAAGGCGGTCAGCGCGAATTCTACGATCCGATCGACAATGCCGACCTTAACCTTGATGGCCAGGATGCCTACGACACCGTCAACAAAGCCGCTGATATGATGCGTTCCCGCCTCAATAACTGGGGCGTTTCCGGCTTTGACGTCAGAACCGTTGGCTATAACACCGTCAACGTCACCGTTAAGCCAGCCAATCAGACCTCTCTCGAATACGAGAGACTTGAGAATTACCTTTCCTTCTCCGGCAAACATCTCTCCATCAGCGCCGCCAACATCATCAACAGCGGCGATGACGATAGCACCTCCTACCCAGACCAGGGCTTAGACGAACTTTTCGATGGCATGGAAGCCCACATCGAATACATCGAATCGCAGTCCGGCCCATCTTATCCAGTCTGCGTCCTTCCAATCCGCGAAGCCGGTGATTATCGCCAGCACTTCAACGATTTAATGAAGTATTGCGAAGCCAACACCAAAGAAGACGATTCCTCCACCGAGGACGTCGATGAATCCAAGACCATGGATATCATCCTTTGGGGCAACAAGCAGGATGGCGACGTCCCAGCCGAAGGCCAGGTCGACGTCAACGACGCCAACGTCAAATCCCGCATCATCTTCCAGGAAGCCGGTTCTACCACCCGTTCCGTCTGGTATGAGAGCACTGACACCGATAAGGAAAAGCCATATCTCATGCTCGTCCCAACCACGATCTCCTCTGAAGATAAGAGCGAACCATATCGTGAAGCCAGCTACCTCAAAAATATGATCAACGCTGAAGAACTCGACTACACCGTCGACTTCCTCTATAGCTCCAAATCTACTGCGACTGTCGAAAACCTCGTCGCTTTAACCGGCAAGCATCGTGAAGCTGCCTTTGGCAGAACCTTAGTTGCCACCCTTGTGGCTGTCGCCATCTTCTGCGCTCTCCTCGTTATGTTCGAGAAGATCAACGCCATCCAGATGATTGGTGTCACTGGCATGACCACCTTCTTGACCTTCTTGATGTTCACCGTCTTCGGTTCCCAGTTTAATATCGCCGCCTTGTTCGGCCTTCTCATCGTCGCCGCCTTAAGCATCGGCTCTGAGATCTACTACAACGCGAAGGTCAAAGAAGAGATCTATCGCGGCCGTACTTTGAAGAAAGCCGCCGCTGAAGGCGCTAAGAAAGCCTTCTGGCCGACCATCGACGCTTCCGTCGTCACCATCGTCATCGGCGTCTTCACCTATATCTTCGCCGGCGACCTTGCTTCTAAACTCGGTATCATGCTCGCCACTGGTGGTGTCATCAGCGCCCTCATGAACCTCATCGTCTACCGTATCTCCTCTTGGCTCTTATATAACGATAATGGTATGCAGAGCTCCTTCCCGAAGATGCTCGGTATCAAAGAAGATAAGATCCCAGACCTCATGAAAGAGGAAAAGCCAACCTATGAAGGAACCTTCGCCGAGAAGGATTTCTCCAAAGGCAAGAAATGGAGCGGTGGCATCCTCGGTGCGCTCGTCGTTGCCGGCATCGCCATGATGATCTCCTTCGGCGTCGTCAAAGGCACCGTCTACAATGACCCAACCTTAGGCGCTCAGGAAACCGAGCTCCTCTTCGAAGCCAGAACCGCTCAGCTCGCCGCTGACGCCGCTAAGAACAACGACACCGTTCTTAATAACGTCGCCGTCTTCTACAAGACCTACGAATACGAAGCTGACAAGACCGTCGATGAAACCAAGCCTGGCAACATCGAGGCCAAGAACTCCTTGCTCCGTAACATCGCCTTCAATGGCACTTCCTTCGATAAGCTCTATGCTTCCGAAGATGATATCGTCCCATCCATCTCCTATAGCGATGAATGCTATAGCACCTACGATTCCGAGAATAAGGTCCGTTATGACTGGTACTTCTATTCCATCAAACTCCCGACCTTCATCGATGCTGATAAGGACTACCCAACTTATAAAGTTGATGGCAACACCTATGAAGCCTTCCAGGTCACTCTTAAGGATGGTGGAAAAGATGGCTTCTCCAATTTAGGCGATGCCCTCGAAGCCCTTGTCCGTTCCTATTATCCAAATAGCGTTGCTGACGGCTCTTCCGTCACCCCAATCTTGGTCTCCGCCAACAACATCAAGGGAACTGAGAGCGAGCCAAACCTTGGCCGCATCGCCCTTAGCGTCGGCGTTGGCCTTGCGGTTGCTATGGCTTACCTCATGATCCGTCATGGCATCTCCCGCGCATTTGTTGCGGCCATCTCTTCTTTCGCCGCTAGCTTCCTTGCCGTTGCCTTCTTCGTCATCACCCGCATCCCAGTTACCCCAGTCGTCGCTCTCGGCGCTGTCGGCACTGCGGTCATCGCTCTCCTTATTAACCTCATCGTTATGCAGAAAGCGAAAGAAGTGCAGAAAGACCTCGGTCACGATAAGACCCGCACCCTCGTTGAGATTAAGGCTGATTCCTTGATGAAGGCCACCTCTCAGAACGCTTACGAACTCTTAGTCTTAGCGCTCATCATCGCTTGGGCCGCCTTAGCCTACTTACTTATCGGCCCGGTCTCCTTCAATGCCATCTATTGCTCCTTAATCGTCGGCATCCTCGTCTCTGTCGTCTTGACTTTGACCCTCTATGCGTTCTTCGCGAACCTCTTGATGAAGGGTCTCTCCAAGATCCATATCAAGATGCCGCAGCGCAAGAAGAAAGTCGGTCAGCTCAGCGAAAAGCGCTCCAAGAGTGCCGAGCCAACTGAAGCGACCTTTATCGGTATCAACGACTAATGAAGGGCGATTTTCTCTCGAAACTCCTCGATTACTATGGTTTAAACCAGGAAGGCTACCGCGTTTTGACGCGTGAGCCTTCTTTTTCTTCGATACCTCCTCTAGATGACGAAGCTAACCTTAGGATCATTAAGGAGCGACTCCTCAAAGCGAAGGAGAACAACGAAAAGGTCATCATCTACGGCGACTACGATACAGATGGCATCATGTCTACCTCCATCATGAAGCTAACCTTGGCTTCGATGGGGATAGAGGCCGCGACTTATATTCCTAGCCGTTATCTTGATGGCTATGGCATCAATAGGGCTAACGCGGAGAAGATTGCCTCTAAAGGCTTTAGCCTGGTTTTAACCGTCGATAATGGCGTCGCCGCCAAAGAGGCTCTAGATTATCTAAAGGAGCAGGGGATCGACGTCATCATCATCGACCATCATGAAATTCCTCTTGAAGGTCCAGCGCCTTCAATCGCGATTATCCATCCGGTCACTTCAAAGTATGGCGAAGTGGCAGTTTCTGCCGGCTACTTATCTTTCTTAGTCTCCCGTTACATTCTGAACGAAGTAGACCCATATCTCTTAACTCTAGCGGCCACCTCGACCATCAGCGACATGATGCCTCTCCAAACTTATAATAGGGACATCGTCCGTTTGGCCTTAAAGGAGATTGCGGATAAGAAGTTCCCGCAGTTTGTTGAATTCCTTGGCAAAAGTGCTTTATCGGCCGAAGATTTATCGATGGTCTTTATCCCGTGCATCAACGCGATCGGGCGTATGGTGGAGGATAATACCATCAATCGTTTGATCTCTTATTTCACTAAGCCGTTCTCTGATGCTTCTTTCGCCATCATGGGTTGGATGAAGGAAGTGAACGCTTTAAGGAAAGAAGAAAGCAAAAAGGCCATCGAGACCGTGCGTGTAAACAGTGAAGACGCGGGTATCTGCGTGGTCACCGACCTCAAAGAAGGCGTGAATGGACTTGTGGCCAATCGCCTTTTAAACGAATACAAGAAACCAGTGGTGGTCCTTTCTCCAAAAGCGGGAGATCCATCTATTTTGGTTGGCTCCTTAAGAAGCTTGGACGGCTTCAACGTCGTTAAGGCTCTCGAGTCTTTAAAAGGTCATTTATTGACCGGCGGAGGCCACGCCTTAGCGGGTGGCTTAAGCATTAAGGCCTCTGATTTCGAAGCCTTTAAAAAGGACTTTTTGTTCCTCGCCTTGAAGTATCAGCTTAACCCTCAGAAAGAAGCTTTAATTCCATTAGAACAAGATGAAGTCACGATGGAAAACCTCGGCATCATCGAATCTTTCTCCCCATTCGGTCAGGAATGGAAAGCCCCGAAGTTTGCTTTAGAAAACCTTGAGACAAATGCCTTTTCTTACCTTAAGGGCGGGCTCTATTTATCCGCCTCGCTTTCTAATGGTTCGAGACTATTTAGCTTCGCGATCGGAGAAGAGGCGATCGGCTCGCTCAAAGAAGTGTCTTTGAAGGTTAGTTTCCGCCGCAATGAGTATCGCGGCAGAAGCAGCGTGGAGCTTCTTGCGGAAGAGATTATTTGACGCTTTCAACTTCTCTTCTTTTAGAAGAGCATAACTCGGCATATAATGCTTGCGTCTATGGAAAGAAACGACGCGACAAACTCTCTCCCGCCTAATGGCGGATACCCAATGCACAGCTTTGATGACCTCAAGGTTGTTTTCTACACTTACATCACCAATCCGCATGACCGCGAGATGATCGAGAAAGCCTATCTTTTCGCCAAAGAAAAGCATAAGGACCAAAAGAGGAAAAGCGGTGAGCCTTATATCCATCACCCATTAGAGGTTGCCTATATCCTCGCCCAACTCCAGGGCGGCCCAGCCACGATCGCCGCGGGCTTCCTCCACGATGTGGTCGAAGATACCGATACCTCGATTGAGGAAATCAAAGATAGATTCGGCGAAGACGTCGCCAAGATCGTTGATTCCTTAACCAAGATTCAGCGTTTGAAATTAAGCAAGCGTACCGATGAAGACTTCGAAGCCGAAGACCATCGTAAGATCTTCCTCGGCATGGCCAATGACGTCCGCGTCATCTTGGTCAAGCTCGCCGATAGACTCCATAACATGCGCACGCTCCAAAGCCTTTCCGCCGAAAGACAGAAGGCCTTATCCAAGGAAACCCTCGAGGTTTTCACCCCGATCGCCCATCGACTTGGTATTTATACCATCCAGAGCGAACTTGAGGACTTATGCCTTAAGTACCTGGAGCCGGAGAAATACCAAAAGATCCTTCAGCTCGTCAACGAGAGGACCCAGCACCGTAAGGAATCCCTCGAAAGCGTGAAGAAACGTATCGCCGATATCCTTCTTAACTCCAAGATTCCATTCCGCATGGAATCCCGCGTCAAATCCATCTATTCCCTCTATAGGAAGATGTACTTAAAAGGCCATTCCATCGACGATATCTTTGATATCTTGGCCATTCGTATCATCACCGAGACCGAGCTTAACTGCTACGAGATCCTCGGTATCATCCACCAGACATATAAGCCAATCCCAGGGCGATTCAAAGACTATATCGCCATGCCGAAGCCGAATATGTATCAATCTCTCCATACCTCCGTTGTGGCGGGTGATGGTCAGACCTACGAAATCCAGATCCGTACCGAAGAGATGGACAAGATCGCCGAAACCGGCGTCGCGGCCCACTGGAAATACAAAGAAGGCGGGCATTACAACGCGAAGGAAGAGCAGAAGGAAATCGAGGAACAGCTCCATTGGTTCCGCGACTTCGTCAATATGTCCGGCCAACAAGACGGCACCGCCAAGGAATATATGGAAGCCTTGACCAACGACGTCTTCGGCGCGAATGTCTATGTCTTCACCCCGTTAGGCAAGGTCATTGACCTCCCGACCGGGTCTACGCCTCTCGACTTCGCCTATAAGATCCATACGAAAGTAGGGGATTCCTGCGTTGGTGCTGTCGTCAATGGCGTCGGCGTGCCTCTAAACACCGTCCTTAAGACCGGCGATATCTGCGAAATCAGAACCTCCAAGACCGCGACCGGCCCAAACGAAGGGTGGTTGGAAATCGCCAAAACCAATAGCGCGAAGGCCCATATCAGAAAAGCCCTCCAGAAGCGTGACGCGGACATCATGCGCGAAGAGCGCGTGCGTAACGGCCGCACTAGCTGCATTGATGCCTTCAGAATGCAGGGCGTCGATGAAGAGGAAATGGACCGTCTCCTCAATACGCCTAAAGTCCTTAACGAATATCATTGCGATTCCATCGATGATCTCTTCGTTATGATGAATGCCAAGAACCCAACTCCGGGCGCCGTCATCGACTTCCTTGGCGTAAAAAGAAGAAAAAAGTCTATCGATTTTACCGCATTTGCCAAGGCGAAGGCCTCGCAAGCGGCGAATGATAAGAACCCGGTGGAAGTCGCTGGTGGCGTCACCAACCTCGCGATCGGCTTCGGTCAATGCTGCTGCCCGATCCCAGGGGACGACATCGTCGGCTATATCACCAAAGGCAAAGGAATCACGATCCATAGGAGAAATTGCCCTAACGTCGTCAATGAGCATAAACGCTTGATTGATGTGCGTTGGAAGGCGAATCTCGGTATCTCCTCTTACCCAGTCGATATCGAAGTCTACTCCAACGATAGGCCGAACCTCCTCGCCGACTTGCTTAGCGCCTTATCTAGCAAAGGCGTCCCTGTCAGCGACTTAAAGGCCCATCTCATCACCCAAACGATGAACGACGTGATTAATCTGACCATCTCGGTCCCTGACGCGAAGGTCCTTGAGGATTGCTTCATGCTCCTCTTGGGCGTCAAAGGCGTTTACTCAGTAAACCGCGTCATTCACTAAAGAAAGGAAAAACTATGCCAGCAATTGCAGTTAAAGGAACACACGATATCCTCGGCAAAGAAGCCGACGGATATAGATATATCGAGCGCGTTTTCGAAGCGGTGGCCCAGCTTTATGGCTACCAGGAATTCCGCATCCCAACCTTGGAATACACCGATGTCTTCAACCGTTCTACCGGCGAAGGGAGCGACGTCGTCCGTAAGGAGATGTATACCTTCCTCGATAAAGGAAACCGCTCCGTCACCATGCGCCCAGAATTCACAGCGGGCGTCGCGAGAGCCATCGTTGAGCATAAGCTCTATGCCACCGAAGACCTCCCAATCAAATGCTTCTATTACGGCCCAGTCTTCCGCTATGAAAGACCACAGCTTGGCAGATACCGCCAGTTCCACCAGGCCGGCGTCGAGTGCATCGGCGTCAATTCCGCCCGTTTCGACGCGGAATGCATCTGCTTAGCCATGCAGGTCTTAGGCATGCTTGGCTTCAAGGGTTTGCATCTTAAGATCAATAGCCTTGGCGACGAGGCTTCCAGAAAAGCCTATCGCGATGCTTTAAAGGCCTATTTCGCCGAGCATATCGACGATATGTGCGCCGATTGCCATGAACGCCTTGAGCTCAACCCAATGCGTATCCTCGACTGCAAAGTCGAACACGACCAGGAAATCGCCAAAGGCGCTCCAAAGATGAAGGATTACCTCTCTGAAGAGAGCGAGAAGCGTTTCTACCAGACCTTATCCATCCTCAACGACATGGACATCGAATACGAAATTGACGATTCCCTTGTCCGTGGCCTTGATTACTATGGCGAAGTCGTCTTCGAAGTCCACGCGATCTCCAAGACCGGCGCCGATTATGGCGCGCTCCTTGGCGGTGGACATTATGACGGCCTCCTCGAAGCCCTTGGCGGACCTCAGATGGCCGGCGTTGGCTTCGCGTTTGGCTTAGAGAGAATCTACAACGTCATGAAAGACGATGGCCTCTTAGATGACCTCGAAGAAGGCTTAGACATCTACGTCATGCCAGTAGGGGAAAGCGTCCTTGATGAGTCCTTTGAGCTCGTCAGCGCCATCCGCAACATGGGTTACACCTGCGATTCGCCTCTTGCCGCCATCAAACTCGGCAGCCAGTTTAAGAAAGCCGCGAAGAAAAAGGCCCATTACGCCTTGATCGTCGGCGAAGAAGAACTCCAGAGGGGCGTCGCCCAACTCAAGGACCTTGAGAAGCAGGAACAGAAAGAAATCAGCCTCGAGAATCTCGAAGAGGAACTCGATTCCCTCTTCGGAGAAGACGAGCACGAACATCATCATCACGAGGAATAAATTAAATGGAACGTACAGACAGGAACGGCGAACTTCGCCTCAAAGACGTCGGCCGCAAAGTTACTTTGCTCGGCTGGGTCAGCACCAGAAGGAACTTAGGCTCCCTTCTCTTCATCGATTTAAGGGATAGCAGTGGCATCGTCCAGCTTATCGCCGAAGATCCTTCCAAGATCCCGGATGTCCGTAACGAATACGTCGTCCAGGCTTTCGGCACCGTCAGGAAGAAGGATGTCCCAAATCCTAACCTCCCAACCGGTGAAGTCGAAGTCGTCCTCGACAAGCTTGTTGTCATCAACAAGGCCGAGACCACCCCATTCATCATCGCCGATAAGACTGACGCTCTCGAAGACACCCGTCTTCAGTACCGTTACCTCGATTTACGTCGCCCGATCATGCAGAAGAGGCTTAAAACCCGCGCTAAGATCGTTCGCACCATCCATGAATTCCTCGATAACGAGAACTTCACCGAAATCGAGACCCCGATCCTTAACCTTGCGACCCCAGAAGGCGCGAGAGACTATATCGTCCCATCCCGTCTCCATCACGGCCGTTTCTACGCGCTCCCACAGAGCCCGCAGCTCTTTAAGCAGCTCCTTATGATCGGTGGCATGGAGCGTTATTACCAGATCGCCAAGTGCTTCCGCGACGAAGACCTCCGCGCCGACCGTCAGCCGGAATTCACCCAGGTCGATATGGAGATGAGCTTCCTTGACCAAGATCAGATCCTTGGCATCATGGAACGCCTCTTAGCCAAGATCTTCAAAGAGACCGTCAATTATGACGTCCCTCTCCCATTACGCCGCATGAAATATTGGGATGCCATGGACACTTATGGCTCCGATAAACCAGATACTCGTTACGGCTTAACCCTTAAAGACGTCAAAGCCATCATGGCGAAGTCCAGCTTTGCTGGATTCGAAGGCCAGGAATACATCAAGGCCATCGTTATCCCGGGCAAAGGCAAGGAAACCTCCCGCAAGAAGATGGACGAATTAAACGTCGAAGCGAGAAAGTTCGGCCTTAAAGGCGTCATGAATCTCAAAGTCGAGAACGGTCTTCTCGCCGGCAGCTTCATCAAATTCATGGATGAAGGCCTCCAAAAGGAATTAATGGCCGCCTTAGAGCTCAAGGAAGACGATCTCGTCCTCTTTGCCTCTAGCGCTTATCGCCGTGACATCGACTTCGGACTCGGCGCTCTCCGCACCAAATTCGCCAAGGAAATGGGCTTAATCAAGGAAGGCACCTACGATTTACTCTGGGTTGTCGACTTCCCAATGTTCGACCCAATCGAAGGTCAGCCAGGCTGCTATACCGCCGAGCATCATCCATTCACCCGTCCACGCGACGAGGACTTAAAGCTTCTCGACACCAAGCCTGAAGAAGTCCTCGCTTATGCATATGACATCATCATCAACGGCTACGAAGCCGGTGGTGGTACCCTCCGAATTTACGACCATGACATCCAGTGGAAGATCTTCAAGATCCTTGGCCTTAGCGACGAAGACGTTGCCCGCAAATTCGGCTGGTTCATCGATGCCTTCAAGTATGGCTGCCCGCCACACGGCGGCATTGCCTTTGGCCTCGATCGCCTTTGCATGATTCTCACCGGAACCGACAACATCCGTGATGTCGAAGCGTTCCCGAAGAACCTCCAGGCCGTCGACCCAATGAGCAAAGCCCCAGGTGAGGTCTCCCAGGAAGCCATGGACTGTGTTGGCATTGAATTAAAGAAGGAATAATATACAAAGTATATTAAATTAACTTAGTTTCTACCAAAAATCTACCAGTCAAAGGAGTGAAAAACATGGAAGAAATGGAAAAGAAATTGGATCAGCTCTCCATCGGAGCTATCCGCGCGTTGGTCATCGACGAGATCTCGAAGGCCAACTCCGGCCACCCAGGCATGCCGCTCGACATCGCCCCGGCCATCTACACGTTGGTGAAGAACCACCTCGTCGCCGATCCTAAGGACCCAAGCTGGATCAACCGCGACAGATTCGTTCTCTCCTCCGGTCACTGCTCCGCGCTTCTCTACGCGGTGCTCCACCTCGCCGGCTATGCCGTTTCCCTCGAGGACCTAAAGAACTTCCGTCAGCTCGACAGCTTGACCCCTGGCCATCCAGAATTCGGTCACACCGCGGGCGTTGACGCGACCGCTGGCCCATTAGGTCAGGGCATTGCCCAGGCCGTTGGTATGGCCATCGCCGAGAAGGCCGTTTCCGCCGAATACCCAGAAGGCGCGGAAATCATGAGCCATTACACCTATTGCTTATGCGGTGACGGCTGCCTTGAAGAAGGTATCTCCCAGGAAGCCATCTCCCTCGCTGGCCATCTCAAGTTAAACAAGCTCATCCTCATCTATGATGAGAACACCTCGACCCTTGACGGTCCAACCTCCAATTCCTTAACCGAAGACGAGAAACTCCGCTTCAAGGCCTCCGAATGGAACGTCCTCGAAGTCGCCGACGGCAATGACGTCGAAGCGATCGACAAGGCCATCGCCGAAGCCAAGAAGAGCGCCTCCGCGCCAACCATGATCGTCGTCCACACCAGAATCGGTTACGGTTCTCCAAAAGAAGGCTCCTGCAAGTGCCATGGTAACCCACTTACCGCCGAAGAAGGCGCGAAAGCCAAGGAAACCTATGCCTATGACTACCCAGCCTTCACCGTTCCTGAAGAAGTCTATGCGAACTTCGCCAAGAACTTCGCGGAACGCGGTGCCAAAGCCCATGCCGCCCATGAGGCCGCTATGAAGGCTTATGCCGCCAAACATCCTGAGGATTATGCCCGCTTCGAGAAAGCGATGAAGGGCGACCTCAAGGAATTCTTGCCAGAAATCCCAGAATTCGCTGCTGGATCCAAAGACGCCAGCCGTAACACCAGCGGCAAAGTCGTCGCTGCCTTCCAGGCCAAGTGCCCATTCGCCTTTGGCGGTTCCGCCGACGTTGCCGGCTCCGTCAAGACCGCTGTTCCTGGCGACCCGGGCTTCAGCGCTGAGCACCCAGAAGCCAAGAACGTCAACTGGGGTATCCGCGAATTCGGTATGGGCTGCGCCCAGAACGGTATCCTCCTCCACGGTGGTCTCCGTACCTATGTCGGCTGCTTCTTAGTCTTCGCTGATTACATGAAGCCAGCCATCCGTATGGCCGCTATGGAAAAACTCCCAGCGATCTATCTCTTCTCCCACGACTCCATCGCCGTTGGCGAAGATGGTCCAACCCACGAGCCAATCGAACAGCTCTGCATGCTCCGCAGCATCCCGAACGTCCATGTCTATCGTCCAGCTGACGAAAGAGAAACCTATGCCGCTTGGCAGATGGCCCTTCTCTCCGAAAAGACCCCGACCTGCCTTATCCTCAGCCGCCAGAACCTCCCTCTCTTAGAGAAGAGCTCAGTCAGAGGCGTCTCCCAGGGTGCCTACATCGTCTATGAAGGCGAAAAGAAGGCTGATTACCAGATCATTGCCACCGGCAGCGAAGTCTCCCTCGCCATCGAAGCCGCGAAGATTCTCGCCGCTAAGGGCATCAACCTCGAAGTCGTCTCCATGCCATCCATGGAGGTCTTCGAAGAGCAGGACGAAGCCTACAAAGCCCGCGTTCTCCATCTCCCGCACGAGAAGAGAATCTCCCTCGAAATGCTTTCCACCTTCGGTTGGGGCAAATATGCCAAGTACAACATCGGTCTCGACCGTTATGGCAAGTCCGCTCCAGCGAACGAAGTCATGAAAGCTCTTGGCTTCACCGCGGAAGAAGTCGCGAAAAAGATTGCTTCTTTACTTTAGTAGCCGGCAAATCGTGCTAGACTATATGCATGGCTGATTACGTACTCATCAAAAACTATTCCCACAATGGCAAAATGGCCATCTCTCGTGCCGCTCTCCAGAGCATAACCGAGAGGGCGGTTGCCGCAATCCCTGGGGCCGACATCGCCCAGCGCAAGAAGACAAACGCATTCTCTGCCTTCTTCATGACCAGCCCGGTGAAAATCATCCTCAGGAGCAATGGAATCGCTGATATCCGCCTCGAAGTCGCTCTTTCTAGCGACGCCAAGGTCATGGATATCTGCTCCAAGATTCAGGAAGAGGTTGCTAAGGCGATTCAGATCACCTGCGAGACCGTACCTGTCAGCGTGAACATCAAAGTAGTCAAGGTCGGCTGAAAAGCCGGCCTTTTCTTACGGCTAGAGGGGGAGAAAAATGAGAAAAAGAATAAAATTCTTTGCTTATTCTCTTCCTTCTTGGCTCGTTTATGGTAGTATATACGCCGTCTCCTAGGAGGAGAGTCATGGAACAGATCTTTGAAAAAGACGAATTCGAACTTCCCGAGAATGATAGCTCGAGAAACCAAATGCAGAGAATCGCTCTTTTTGCTATCTATGACATCCTCACTTACCTTGATATGAAAGAACCGGTCGACGTCCAGTCGATTGTTTCCGGTTTGACCGACGTTGACTATGAGAACGCCGATTATTTCGTTAAGGCCGCCGCGGTCTATACCGTTAAGTACCTTTCCGATATCATCCCGGTCTTCAACGCCCACATGAATAAATGGACCTTCGATCGCCTTAACCGCGTCGAACAGGCCATCCTCTTACTCAGCTATATCCATTATTTCCATATTGAAGAAGTGGACAAAGGCGTCGTCATCGACATCGCCGTCCGCCTTGCAAAAGTTTATCTCGACGCGAAAGACTATCGCTTTGTTAACGCCGTCCTTGATAAAGTATTGGTGAAATGAATAAAAACGAGGAACTTTGCCTGACCGTAACTACGTTCAATGAGCTCCTCAAGGCCAAATTTGACGAAGATCCAGATCTTCAGAACGTTTACCTTAGAGGCGAGCTTTCGAATTTTCGTATTTACCCAAGCGGACACGCTTATTTTTCCTTAAAAGACGATAAATCCGTCGTTTCCGCGGTCATGTGGGCGACTTATGTCCAGCGTTTAAGTTTCCGTCCAAAGGATGGAGACGAAGTCATGATCCATGGCTCCTGCAGCGTTTACCCAGCCTCTGGCAAATATCAGATCTACGTTAACTTCATGCAGCTCTCTGGCCAGGGCGCAGAGCTCCTTAGGCTCAAGGAACTCGCCAAAAAGCTCCAGGCCGAGGGACTTTTCGATGAATCTCGCAAAAGAAGATTGCCGCTATTTCCAAAGAGCATTGGCTTGATTACAGCGAAAGGCAGCGCAGCCATCAAGGACATGATTACGAATATCCAGAATAGATGGCCGTTAGTCGATATCTATGTCTTCCCGTCCCTTGTCCAGGGCGCGGAGGCTCCAAAGGACTTATTAAGGGCTTTTAAGGCTTCTCAGGAATATCCTTTAGATGTTCTTATCATCGGACGCGGCGGTGGTTCCAGCGAGGATTTATCGGCCTTTAATGACGAAAGCCTTGTCCGTGCCTTAGCAAGCAGCAAATGCCCGACCATCTCGGCGGTAGGGCATGAAATCGACGTTACTTTGACCGATTACGTCGCTGATAAACGCGTTTCGACCCCAACAGGTGCGGCGATTGCGGCCGTTCCAGATAAGAACGTGATCTTCGAGCAAATCGATAATGCCGGCGAAAGACTGGTTAATGTTTACGGAAGCAAGCTTAAGAACTATCATGAAAGGCTTTCTTCTTTGAAGAATAGGCCATGTCTCTTAAATCCTAAGTCGATCTATGAAGATCAGCTTAAAGCCTTAGAACAGGCAGGGGAGAGATTGACTCTCGCCTACGCGAATAGTCTCGAAAGGAAGAAGTCTTCTATCTCTTCCTTTAGCGGAAGACTAGGCGCTTTATCGCCTTATGGCGTACTCAATCGTGGTTATTCCATCCTTAAGGATGAGAACGGGAAGACTATTACATCAATAAATGATGTAAAATGCGGTGCAAATATCGTATCCGAACTCAAAGATGGTATAATAGTTTCTACGGTTAAAAAAGTGGAGAATGGCAAGCATGACAGCTAAGAAGGTTGATTTCGAAACAAAGCTCAATCGTCTCAATGAGATTGTTGCCAAAATGGAGAACGAGGTTTTGCCTCTCGAAAGCTCCATCGCTCTCTTCGAAGAAGGCAAAAAACTAATTACCGAACTGGAGTCCGAACTTAAGGAAGCCGAGAAAAAGCTTGGTGAGTACCAAGAAATCGAGAAGTAATTAATTAGTATTAAATTGGTAGTTTCTATATGACGAATAAACACGATAAAATCTCGCTAAATTCCAAAACAATCGAATCAGAGATTAAAACCGCTGATTACGATGTTTTAAACGAGCTTTGCGCCGATATCCGTAAGGAAATAGTGGAGGCGACCGCGAAGAACGGTGGCCATCTTTCCTCTAATCTCGGCGCCGTCGAACTTACCGTCGCAATCCATAGAAACTTCGATTTACCGAATGACAAACTCATCTTCGACGTTGGTCACCAGAGCTATACTCATAAGCTTTTGAGCGGTCGTTCCTTAAAGGGAATTGGCCAAAAAGATGGCGTTTCTGAATTCCAGAAACTCAACGAATCGCCATTTGATCCATTCTCTGCCGGCCATAGCTCCACCAGCATCTCTGCCGCGGAAGGCTTTGCTATCGTCCGCGACCAGAACAAAGAGGATTACAACGTAGTTGCCCTCATCGGCGACGCGGCCGTGATGAATGGTTTGGCTTTAGAAGCCATTAACCATCTTTCCTATACCAAGAGCAAGGTCATCATCGTCCTTAATGACAATGAAATGTCCATCACTTCGCCTATTGGCGGTTTCCAGAAATGCGGATTCGACTCCGTCGCCAAGCTCTACGAAGATATGGGCTTTAAATACGTTGGCCCAATCGATGGCCACGACTTAAAAGCCTTGGATGAAGCCTTGTCCGAAGCGAAAAAGTCCGATAGGACCGTCCTTATTCACTGCAAGACCAAGAAAGGCAAGGGCTATGCGCCATCCGAAGTCGATGATTATGGTTATTGGCACGCGACCTCCCCATTCGATATCGAGACCGGCAAACCATTAGATCTCCATCCAAACAAGATCTCTTGGAGCCATTATTGCGCCGATCTGGCCGAGGAAATCCTCGAGAAATATCCGAATACCAACCTCATCGTTCCGGCCACTTTAAAAGGCTCTAACCTCGATGTTTGCTTTGCAAAGTTCCCTACCAGGACCTTTGATGTCGGCATTGCCGAAGAACACGCCTTAACCTTAGCCAGCGCGATGGCTTTGGCGGGTTCCCATCCAATCGTCACCATCTATTCGACCTTCATGCAGAGGGCTTATGACGAAATCCTCCATGACTGTGCGAGACAACATGCGAACATTACCGTTTTCGTTGATCGGGCGGGCTTAATCGGCATGACTGGCGCCACCCATAACGGCATCTACGATGTCGCTTACTTAATGACCATCCCGGGCGTCGTAATCACGATGCCATCGACTAAAAATGAGGCTTTGACCCTTGCTAAGGAATCCTTAGGCAAACATGGCGTGTTCTTTATTCGCGCCCCAAGGGAATTCCTCGATAAGGAAGACGCCAATTTGGAGAATCTCCCATTCGGACGCTGGAGATTCGTCGAAGAGAAAGAAAACAAGAAGCTTATCCTCGTCGGCGTTGGCCCAGATGGCCGCGAGCTCAATGACTTGCTCAAAGCCAATGGCATCGAAGCGTCTTACGTTAATCCGCTTTACCTTAATTCCTTCGATAAAGACGATGTCGCCAAGCTTTTAGGCTACGAGAACATCCTTGTTTATGACTCTTACGGAGTCGAAAACGGCTTCGCGTCCAAACTTGGATCCGTCCTTATGAAAGCCGGTTACAAAGGAAACTTCATCGCCAAAGCCATCGGCAATGACTTCGTTTCCCATATGAGCATCAAGGAACAGAAATCGCTTTATGGATTAAACCCTGAAGAGATGCTCGAATTCATCAAAGCCACCTACTGATTTTAGTTAACATAATCTCTACGTGTGATATCATTTGCCTATGGCAAGGATCATTATGCACATTGACCTCAACGCTTTTTTCGTGCGTTGCGAGGAAATAAAGAATCCTTCCTTGGAGGGAAAGCCGGTTTTAATTGGCCACGAAGGCCGTTCCGGCATTGTTTCGACCGCCTCTTATGCGGCGAGAAAAATGGGCTGTCACTCTGGACAACCGATGTTCCAGGCCACTAAGTGCTGCCCGGACGCGATCATCATCCCGCCGGATTTCCATTTCTATCATTTGATGTCGACATCTTTTTACGCCTTCCTTACCCAATATAGCCGCATTATCGAAATGGCCTCGGTCGACGAATGCTACGTCGATATGACTAAGGCTTTAAAAGGCGTAACGGATCCAGAAGGTTATTTCCGTAATCTCCAGAACAAGCTATTCGAGGAAACAAAACTCAAATGCTCAATAGGGGTAGCCCCGACAAAGTGGCTTGCCAAGATGGCGAGCGACCTCAAAAAGCCGATGGGCCTAGTTTTCTTACGTAAAAGAGATATTCCGAATGTTCTTTACCCATTACCTATCGAGTCTTTCTGGGGAATTGGCAAGAAAACCGCCCCAAGATTAAGGCAAAGAGGAATCAATACAATTGGCGATCTGGCGGCGTTATTAAAGCAAGACGAAGAAGAGACCAAGAAGATGTTCGGCGCCTTCTATTACGGCCTTAAAGACTGGATTGAGGGCACATCTAGCGACGTAGTGCATGTCGAAGAAAGCGATCCACAGTCGATTGGTAACTCAACAACCCTCCAGGAGGATTGCGACAGCGAATCCTCGATTTCTCAGGATTTATTAGGCCTTTGCCAGGAAGTATCGGCCCGCGCGAAAGCCCAAGGATTGGTTGGCAAAACCATAACATTCCAGGTAAAAGAGGCCGAGTACGACGAGAAACGTAACGGCTTTAAGACGCATAGCAAATCGATAACCATAAAAGACGGGACGAATGACGCGAATGAAATCTATGAGAAATGTCTCTCTTTATATAGGGAATCTTTCATCGGCCTTCCTATTAGATTAATAGGTGTTAGTCTCAGCAAACTTGTAGACCCGAAGAAAGAAACCGTCCAGATGTCCTTATGGAATTACGAGGATTACGAAGAAATGGATAAGACCAAGCTGCTTATCTCGGAATTAAACCGCAAACTCGATGGCGAGGTTTTACTAAGAGCCTCTGACGTCAAAAAGGAGAAGAAAAATGGACAATAGCGACGCGATTGATAGATATATCCAATACTTGGTCGTCGAACGAGGCGTCAGCCGCGTAACCGTCGCCAATTACAAAGAGGACCTCGATATCTTCTTTAAGCATTTTCCTAACAAGAAAAGCACAGATGATTATCTTCCATGCGATCCAAATGATTTCGTGATGCTAGAGTCTGGCGAAGGAATGTCCGCGGCGACGATTGCCAGAAGGCTTTCTTGCTTAATCGGTTTTTATTCTTTCTTGGCCAAAGAAGGAATCATTCCAGATCTCCCAGATAAAACCGATAGGCCAAAGTTACCTAAAAAGCTTCCTGTCGTTTTAACCGGCGAAGAGATCGAATCATTGTTAGAAGCGCCTAACATGGATAAGGATTCAGGAATCAGAGACCGCGCGATGCTTGAGACAATGTATGCCTCCGGTTTACGCGTTTCGGAACTCTGTTCCTTAAGAATGGATTCCATTAATGCGAAAAACGGATTGATCACGATCCGTAACGGCAAAGGCAACAAACAGCGTTCCGTGCCGATTGGTAATTTTGCCCTCGAATATCTCAAGCTCTATCTTGATGGGCCGAGAAGGAAGAACAAAGGACACTCTTCGCCATATGTCTTCCTTAACCGCGATGGCAAACCCATCAGCAGAATCTACTTTTTCCGCCAGGTGAAGAAATACGCCGAAGAAGTGGGCTTAGACGTAAATATCAGCCCGCATACCCTAAGGCACTGTTTCGCTACACATTTACTGGAAAATGGCGCGGAGCTTAGGGCGGTGCAGGAAATGTTGGGCCACGCCCATCTTTCGACGACGCAGATATACACACATGTATCCAGTAGGCGAATTATTTCCGCCTATGACAAATTTAGCTCTCGATAAATGACTTTTGTTGTTTTAGCGAGCATTTAGGGGCTATCATATTTGACGGCCTTTGGCCGTAGGAGCAAAACTTTTATGGCAAAACATTACAAACGTTTCTTCGTAATCGTCGCCGATTCTGCTGGCGTTGGTGAAGAACCAGACGCGGCTAAATTCGGAGACGTTGGCAGCAACACTTGGGCTCATGCCGCCGAATCTGTCGGTGGTTTGAAGGTCCCTTTCATGGAGGCTATGGGCATCGGGGAACTTGATGACATTCTTGGCGTTAAAGCCATCAAGGATCATAAGAATGCTTATTCCCTCCGCTTAAGGGAAACGAGCAATGGCAAAGACACAATGACCGGGCACTGGGAGATGATGGGCGTTAACACCCAGAAACCATTCCAGACTTTCACCGATACGGGCTTTCCACAGGAGCTCATCGATGAATTAGAGGAGAGAACCGGCCACAAAATCATCGGAAACTATTCCGCAAGCGGCACCGCGATCCTTGTGGAGCTTGGCGAGCAGCAGATGAAGGAAAACTCCCTCATCGTCTATACTTCCGCCGACTCTGTCTTACAGATCGCCGCCCACGAAGAGGTCACCGGACTCGATGAACTCTATCGTTGCTGCGAAATCGCCAGAGAAATCTGCATGCGACCGGAATATCTCGTTGGTCGTGTCATCGCTAGACCTTATGTTGGAACCAACAAAAACGATTTCAAACGCGTAGGCGCACATCGTCACGACTACACGGTCTCTCCGACCGGCGTAACCGCGCTCGACATTTTAAAGGAGAAAGGCTTAATGGTTTCCGCCGTCGGCAAGATCTATGACATCTTCAACGGCGTCGGCATCACTAAGACCATCCATACCGCCACCAACGAAGAAGGCATGGACGAGGCAATCCGCCAAGCCAAGGAAGAAGATTGGGAAGGCATCTGCTTCGTTAACCTCGTCGAATTTGATTCCGAGTTCGGACACAGGAGAAATGCCCCAGGCTATGCGCATTGTTTAGAGGCCTTAGATAAGCGCGTCGGCGAATTCATCAAAGCGATGAGAGAGGATGACGTCCTCATGATCACCGCCGACCACGGCAACGATCCGACCTTCCATGGCACGGACCACACCAGAGAGAAAGTCCCTCTCCTTATCTATTCCCCATCGTTTGAAAACGGCAGAAATCTCGATGAACGCGCTTCTTTCGCGGATATCGGATCTACCATCCTCGCCAACTTTGGCTTAGAGAAAAAACCAGAGATGCTTGGCGAATCCATTCAGGAGATCTTTGAATAAGAAAATGAAAAAGTCGTTATTACTTCCTTTGGCTTTTGCTATGCTCGCAGCTTCTTGCGGCACCAGCGAAGTCAAAACCTCCTCATCCGTCGCGGTCGATGATTACGCCGTGACCTGGGTCACCCCAACCGGCGCCCCAACCCTTGCCTTCTATGACCAGGGCAAGAATGAGAAATGGCTCTCTACCGCGACCCCAGCTTCCGTTATCCCAGCTGCCTTTGCGGCCAATAGCTACGATGCCATCGTCTTCGACGGCGTCAGCGGCCTTAACTTAGTTAAGAAGAACGCTGACAAGACCAAGATGCGTTTCTCCCGTTGGATCAACGAACTTGGCTTCTATGTCGTTTCCAGAACCCACACCAAAGAAGAAACCGCGACTTGGAATAATGCCTGGACCATCGACGCTTTCGTCGAAACCGGCAACTCCAGCAAAGCCTTCATGTCTTTAGCCGAGAACGTTTGGAATTGGAAAGGTCTTTCCAGCACCAAAGCCGAGACCGGTAGCAAGACTGTTACCTTTGAAGCCGGTGTCAGCGACGTTGCCGCCAATATCTCCACGAATGGTTTCGACTTCTATGTCGTCGCCGATCCTGTCTATACCACCCTTAAGGGCAAAATGGGCGATAATCTCCATCTCATCTATGATTTGCAGGAGGAATGGGGGAAGGCGCACGATGGTGCGAAGATCCCATCTGCGGCCTTATTCGTCAATTCTGCGACCATGAGCGCTCATCCAACTGCGATGAATGGCTTCTTAGATGCGACCGAAGCCCGCATCGCCAACCTTGTCGACCATCCAGAAGTCGCGAAAGAGGCCTTAACCGCCTACGAAAACGAGACTGCGGACGCCGAAAACAACGTTGAGCAGCGTTTTGGCATCGCCGCCGGCATCGTCAATTCCTTACCGACCCTTCAGGCTACCAACAAGCTTGGTTTCAAGAAAAAGGCCGATATCGCCGATGCGAGAGCCTATGCGAACAAATTCCAGACTGCCTTAGGCGCCGCTGAATTTGACGCGTCTTTATTCTTATAATAAGGATTAGTAATGAAAGATAAGAAACGAACCCGAAACATTGTTGTCGTAATGACCCTGCTAGGGTTCGTTTTCCTTATCGGAATTTGGTATCTGATTTCGGGAATCTTAATTTCCCAAGGGAATTATGGCCTTCCTTATCCGCATGATACGGTTGCAACATTATGTTACCTTTTATTCGGAAAGCCAGGCAAAGGCACTTGGGGCGCAATCGGATGGACGTTATTACGCACATTCATCGGCTGGGCCATATCATTTGTCCTCGCTGGCATCTTTGGCGTTCTAGCGGGCTTATTCGAAAGCGTTAAGGCCTTCATGAAGCCATTAGTCGCTTTCCAGAGGACGATTCCGACGGTCGCCGTCGTATTGTTGCTCTTTAGCATTATCCTCGGGAGCGGAAAACATGCCTGGCTTAACTGGGCGCCAATCGTCTTGGTGATCTTCGTAATCTTCCCATTGCTCTATGAATCATTCAGAGCCGGCGTTACGAATGTCGATCCAGGAATCATTAACTCGCTCCGCATTGAAGGCGGCGTCAGAAAAACGAATGCGATTACCAAGGTCTTAATCCCTGAGGCATGGCCGTATGTGAGATCCGGCATCGCTCAGACGTTAGGCTTAGCTCTTAAGACTTGCATCATGTCAGAAGTCTTAACGGCGAGCTCAGCGACCAAGAGCGGAATCGGAACGCTCATTGCGACGGCCCGAGTTGTTGATCCAGACGGTGGCATTGCGAATATTCCTGCGTATGCCATCTTGGCATTGTTATTAATGATTATCATTGACATACCTATCTTAATCTGGAAAAAACCTAAAGAAAAGAACTAAGGTTCAATAATAAGGATAAGAATCAGGAAAACGATTTAAACGGCGGAAATGAGAATTCCGTCGTTTTTCTTAAAAGTGGTATTAGTAGTTTTTTAGTAGTGTGAATTCAAAGGATTTTTGGATGTGAAAAACTCACAGATAAAAGTAGATAAAAGAAATAGGAGAACGCAAAAAGCCCATAAATAGACGCTTTCTATACATTTAAGGTAACATAATGGACATTATCCGAAGTAAATACGTTTTCCACAGGATTGGGTTAGAAGAGGGTAAGTGCTGCATAAGATTTTTGAGGCACTGCTTTCGAAGCGTTTTTAAAACCATATTTAGCCTTATCCGCCCATCCACGAATGACATTTAATTTGTACGTCTAGAAGTTCATAACAAAGAAAAGGGAGCGTTTCCGCTCCCCTACTCGTTTTAAAATCGGCTTTTTTAGGCTTCTTTAGAGACCAATTTATTGATTCTCTCACCGACTAAGTCGTCGAGTTTGATCTCTTTTCTGGACCATTCAAGGAAGAGATGGATGATAACTCCACCCGCATCAACCAAGACCCAAGCGGTTTCTGGTTTGCCTTCAATGGCGCGGATAGTTCCGCCGGCTTTTTCGATTTCTTCCGCCACTACATCCGCGATCGCGCCAAGGGCACGCTCGTTCTGAAGGGTGGCAATTACATAATAGCTAGCGAACGGGGTGATTCTGCTGACATCCATGGTGATGATGTTCTCAGCTTTGTGCTCATCGAGGCGGTTCGCCGCGAATTCGGCTAATTCTTTTTCAGTCATTCTCATTTTCTCCTAGATAAAGGTCCATGCATTCCAAGGATAGGCGGCAATCACCGTTTCTATAACCCTTAGAAGCCAGGAATTCACGATTTGCTTCGAGGACCGTGATAAATCCTACGTAATAGTTTTTAAGGCACGCATTGATGAGCGGGCGGGAATTATATCCCCTAGTCGGCTCTATCTTGTCGGAGGCATAGATTATCTTGCCTAAAGGCGACATGTGCCTTTTGCCTGTTGCATGATAACGGATTGCATCGAGAATTGCTTCATCTTTTATTCCGAAGTCATGCTCGGCGATATAAGAACCTACGAATTGGTGGTAAGACCATTCGGGATCTTCAATGTGCTCTGGGAAATGCTCCCTGATTATCTTCCTCTGCTCTGAGATGGGCATGTTTTTGCCAATATCATGGAGCAAACCGGCGATATAAGCCTTGTGATAGCCCTCGACTTGATTCTTAAGGGCTATTCTATAGGCCAAATTCGCCACTGAGAGCGAATGATTGAGTCGGTGCTCTGTGAGATATGGTGCGACCTTTTTCATGTAATAGAGGCCGTTTTTCTCAATGTAGTCCCTGACGGTCAATGGAATATCAATGTCCTGTAAGTTTCTTACAGCCGTACTTGATACCGGTCCAGAGCCATCATATGGGAGCCTTAGCATCGAATACCGTTCGACGATTGAGTCATCGATCTCCACTCCTGGCCTTGGGCAATAAACAATCTTGACCAAGGAAGCGATTATCTCTGGATCCTTCCATTTCGGGAAGGCGTTCACCTGATCGGCCCCGATTAGGAAATACATTTCTCTGTCTTTGTACTTCTTTTTAAGGCTCTTAACGGTGTTTACGGTGTAATTGACCTCAGAAATCTCATTAATCTCGATTAGGTCGATAGAGAAGCTTGGTCCACCATTCTCCTTTAAGGCAAGGCGGAGCATCTCAACGCGTTGTTCCGCGCTGGCCTCCGGCTCTTTCCATCTAGGAGTCTGGGCAGGAACGAAAAGCACGTCGGCGTTATAAGCGAGCGACGCGGCCCGAGCGATGCGGAGATGCCCGTTATGAATTGGGTCAAAAGACCCGCCGTAAATAATCAGGTTCTCCATGGATTAATCAGATCTTGATGGTTGGGTGCTTCTTGGATGGACGATAAAGCACGATGACGCGGCCGATTTTCTGGACTAGGCCGCAGTCTAAACGCTTAACAAGCTCCGCCGCGACTTCATCCGCGGTGAGTTCGGCGTTCTGGAGTAAGCCGACCTTGATAAGCTCTTTGGCTTCCAAGGCCTTATCGATGAGTTCGACGAACGCATCATCCACTTCGCCTTTGCCAAATTGGTAGCGATCATGGATTGTATTGGCCATCCCTTTAAGGACGGCTCTCTGTTTTGGAGTTAATGTCATAGTAATTTTGCCCTCGTGGTGTAGATGGAAATGCCTTTAGGCGCGTAAACGCGGAAGGTCTGCTTCTGGCCGGTGAAATTGATCCAGCCAAAACCTTCGATGCCGATGTCGCGGGAGCCCTCTTCATCGACGGCGATATCAAAGATATCGAAGTCATCCATGGATTGGACTTTCTCGCTGATTGGGCGAAGCGTTTCTTTCTGGATGCCCTTAAGCAAGGCCGCCTCAGCGTTCTTCATGACCGGCTTTAAGGTGACTGGTCTAGCGAAATAAGCGGCGATGCTGCTTCTCTTGCCATCGACTAGCTGAATCATGGCGACGCCACCCAATAAGAGGGAATCGCCTAAGCCAAGGGAGAAGGATCTCTTGGTGATGGATTCCTGCGGGATGGCGATGCCCGTGTTCTTGTTGTCGAGGATAGCGAGCAAGGAGTTATCGATAGGTGTGCCCGGAGTGTCGTAGATCTTCGAGGAATTATCGAGAGGAATCTGCATGACGCGGAGCTTGGTTCCTGGATATGGAGCCGTCTGGACCGCATAACGGGATTTGTTCTTATAACCTCTTAAGCAGGCGGTGATGAAATGGGTTTTGCCTGCGCCGGTCGCGCCGATGATATAAATATCATGGCCTTGGCGTTTCTCGGAATAGGCATTGATGATCGAGGAGATATCCGCGGTGGTCGATAAGGAGGAGACCAAGGTGACGTCTTCCGCTTTCATGCGGATGCCGGCGACACGGAAACGGTGAGCGACGTATTCTTGGAGGTGTGGGTCATCAGCCTTCTTTGGGAACAAGTCGCGCTTATTGGCCACTACCATGATCTTTAAGCCGCGTAAAAGCTCGGTAATCTCCGGAATGAAGGAAGATTCGAAGCTGAATAGGTTGACGAGGTAGATGATAAGAGCATCGCTGGCTCTCGCGTCCCTAATCATGTTGAGGTAATCTTCGCTGGCGTACAAACGCTTCGGACCGAAGTTGTATTGACTCTCGGTTCCGCATTTGTAACAGAACACTGGCATCGAGACCGGGGTTTTCTCTAAAACCACCTCATCGACGTAGCCCTCTGCATTTGGATCCTCAGATTGCAGGATTGCGCCGCAGTTATAGCAGCGTCTGACCACTTTCCATTGACTCATAAGCGTTCCTCCCATTCCGGCACTAAATGCCTGGATAACAGTTTCTTACGTTTCGGCCTATCAAAGATGCGGTTGAATTTAGTCCACGGTGGATCGATCGGTGAGATCGGTTCCGTGAGGAGCACCTTAAGGTGAGCTCCATTGCCGCAAAGGACATCGGTCATGATTTGGTCACCGACAAGCAGGACTTCCTCAGGGTTAATGCCCTCTTTCTTTAAAAACGCCTTAACGCGGAAACTTAACGGTTTGAGCATCCTTGATGCTACTTGGATGCCGAGCTCTGAAGCAAAACGGCTGACGCGACCGCCAGTGTTGTTCGAGCAGATGAGAAAACGGATTCCCCATTTATTCATGTTTTTCACAAGTTCGAACACTCTAGGAGATGGATCCTTCTCTTTGACGGATCCGAGAGTGTTGTCTAAGTCGCAGAGGACGACCTTGATTCCATTGGCTTTGTAGAACTCTTCGCTGACGTCGAAGATGCTTTTAGCATGTGCAAATGGGATGTACTTTTTCCTCATGCTTTAATGATAAACGATTCTATCGTTTCAAGATAGCACTATGCCTAAGAATTCTTTGAAAGATAAACGAGAATTCCCCTACCATTTACATTTTGCAAAATAAGCCTTAAAAATAGAAAAAGGCTAGAGTATATCTAGCCTTCTCAATTACTAATAAACTACTAATTTAATACTATTAATGTAGTAGCTACTTTGACGCGACTTTTAGCTTAGAAATCATCGTCGAAGATGGAGATTTGCTCGAAATGTTCAGTCGGTTCTTTCTCTTCGATGGCCTCTGAATCCTCCACTGGTCTTTCAGCAGAGAAGGTAATCGGCCCTTCGACTTCACTAGAATCGGCTTTATTGGCTTCGCCTTCAGCTGAGGCTGGAACCTCCGCCACAGGCGCCTCTAAGGCAACGGTTTTATCGTCGACAATGTCATTGCCACAGAGGTTAACATTGACGATGTAGTTCTTCTTAACAAGCTTAGATTCGTCTGGTTTCTTCGCGTATTTCTCCATCGGGGTGAGATAGAGATCTGGCCAGGTGACATCGAAGTAATCGCCCTCAAGCAAAGTGCACTTATAGGTGATTGGAGCTTCGCGTCCATTGACCTTAACCGCCATAACGAGTTCGTTTGGCTCGAACTTGAAGGAACGGAAGATAATCGTTGGAGCGCTGAGTCTCTTGGTCACTGGGACATTCTTGATATCAAGGACGCGCGTATGCGAGTACTGGGTTAGGAGCAAGACCTTCGCGCTTTCATCAGGCAAGAAGGAGAGTAACGCCGCGCATTCGGAGCCCTGGAACTTCGCGGCTTTGATACCGCCGGCGCCGGTTCCGCTAGAGGCGATCTCGTTTTCGTTATACATAACGGCCTTACCATCGGAGGAAAGGATTAAAAGATTCGAATTACCGCTGGTAAGTGCGACATCCACTACCTCGTCTCCGCCAAGGATTCTCATGCAGCGGATTGGCCTATTGAAGCGGACAACCTTGAAGTCGCTAAGTCTGACACGCTTAATCGCGCCATTCTTGGTTAAGAGGGCGATATAGAGGTCATCGCGGAAATTCTTAACGGCAACGCCATAGATGATTTTCTCGTCGGCATCGAGGTTAATCGCAGTATTAACGTGGACGCCTTCCTCCAGCCACTTATTCGTCTTGATGAGATGGACTGGGACGAACATGTAGGAGCCTTTGGAGGTAAAGAAGAGCATATTGTCGGTGCTTTCAACCTGACCGCAGTAGATCAAAGTGTCGCCGGCTTTCATGCCCGGGAATGCGCCATTTTGTCCGCCAGAGCCTTTCCAAGAGGCCATGGAGCTACGCTTGAGGTAGCCGTCTCTGGTGGCGGCAAGCATAACGTCTTCTTTCGCGATGAGGTCGCGCTTATTGAAGTCGCGGTTAGCGCCGTCGTCTTCCTGGATGGCGGTTCTTCTTTCATCGCCATAAGTCTTAGCGATGCGCTTTAAGTCTTTGACGATGACGGCGTTGAGCTTATCTGGGTCGGCGAGGATGGCATTAAGCTCAGCGATATCAGCCTCTAAAGAGGCTTTCTCGTTAAGGAGGGTATTAACGTCGGTATGGCTTAATTTATAAAGCGGCATCTCGACGATGGCTTTGCTCTGATCGACGGTAAAACCAAAGGCCGCTTCTAGGTTTCTCTGGGAATCAGCCTTATCGTTGGATCTACGAATGATATGGATGACTTCGTCGATGACATCGGCGGCTTTGATTAAGCCGTTAACGATGGATAAACGGGCATTGTCCTTATCCAAGTCATAACGGGAACGTCTGGTGATGACGTTGACCTGATGGGCGATGAAGCAATCGCAATAGGAAAGCAAATCGATGGTCTTTGGACGTCCATCAACGATAGCGACCATATTGGCGCTATAGCTGGTGCGGAGTTCGGTCTTGGCCATTAAGTAGGCAAGGATCGCCTCTTCCTTCGCATCTTTCTTCAAGTCGATGGTGATGCGCATACCGGTCTTATCGGTTTCGTCACGAACTTCATCGATGCCAGCGATGGTTTTGTTATGTCTAAGTTGGTCGATTTCCCCTACCAATTTGCTCTTAACAACCTGGTATGGAATCTCGGTAATGACGATCTGTTTGACGCCGTCATTGGTCTGGATTTCGCATTTGGAGGCGATTTCGATACGGCCGCGGCCGGTACGATAGATATCCTCGATGCCTTTGGACTTATAGATGATGCCGCCGGTCGGGAAATCTGGGCCTGGAACGAATTCCATGAGCTTTTCGATTGGGCAATTTGGATGGTTGATGCGATAAACAACGGCGTCGATGACCTCGCTTAAGTTATGGGTTGGGATTTCGGTCGCGATACCGACAGCGATACCCTTCGCACCATTGACGAGGAGGTTTGGGAAACGTCCAGGGAGGACGCTTGGTTCTTTCTTGGAGTCGTCGAAAGTTAAGACCATATCGACAGTATTCTTGTCGAGGTCTCTGACGAGTTCTTGGCTAACGGCAGCCAAACGGGCTTCGGTGTAACGATAAGCCGCGGCACCATCGCCGTCGATGGAACCGTTGTTACCCTGGAAGTCGACTAATGGAAGACGGACGTTCCATGGTTGGGACATACGAACCAACGCGTCATAGATGGAGGTGTCGCCATGTGGGTGGTAATTACCCATGACTTCACCGACGATATGGGCGCATTTCTTGGTTGGTTTATCGATGGTGTTCCCAGTGTCATACATCGCATAGATAATGCGGCGTTGAACCGGCTTCATGCCGTCTCTGGCATCAGGGATGGCACGATCCTGAATGACGTCCTTGGCATAAATGCCAAAACGATCGCCCATTAAGTCGTCCAAGGTGGCAGGCTCGATGGTTTCAGGGATGATTACTTCTTCTTCCTTCTTACGTTTTGCCATTATTTATCGACCTCATTCATGAAATTATCGACCTCGTTGAATGTGAGGTTTTCTTCGATCCAATCGCGTCTTTGCGAAGCATCTTTGCCCATGAGGACGGAGATGCGCTTCTCAACGACCAAAGGATCGGTGATATGGACCTGGAGGAGTTTCCTGGTCTTCTTATTCATCGTGGTATTAGCGAGCTGGTCGGCATTCATTTCACCAAGACCTTTGTAACGGGAGATGGAATAACCAGCGCCGACCTTCTTCTTAGCCTCTTCAAGGCTAGCGTCGTCCCAAGCATAGACGATCTTGCTCTTATCGTTCTTCTTAAAGACGCCATAGAGAGGCGGGCAGGCGATATAGACCATGCCGTTGGTGATCAATGGCTTCATGTAGTTATAGAAGAACGTCAAAAGTAAGATCTGGATGTGGGCACCGTCGGTATCAGCATCGGTCATGATGATGATCTTGCCGTACTTGGAATCGTTGATATCGAAGTTAGAGCCAACGCCCGCGCCGATGGTCTGAATAATCGTGGAGAATTCGACGTTTTGTAACATCTTCTCCATGGTAACGCTATCGGTGTTAAGTGGTTTACCTCTAAGAGGTAAGATGGCCTGATGGGCACGGTCACGACCGGTTTTAGCAGAGCCACCCGCGGAATCGCCCTCAACGATAAAGAGCTCGTTGTTCTTGTAATCTTTGCTCGATGCCGAGGCGAGTTTATCAGAGATAACCGCGTCGACTTTGTTGATTTTCTTAACGCCGCGCGCCGCTTCTTTGGCTTTTCTGGCCGCCTCTCTCGCTTCACGAGCCGCCGTGCACTTATGGATTAAATCCATGGCGAAAGGCTTATGCTCGGCGAGGTAATGGACGAGCTGATCGTAGATAAAGTTGGAGACTGCGCTATAGGCTTCAGGGCTGCCAAGTTTGCCTTTGGTCTGGCCTTCATACTCCAAAGCGGCTTCCGGAATCTTAACGGTAATGATGGCGGTTAAACCTTCACGAATGTCGGAGCCATCGAGCTTTTGGGTCTCTTTGATAACACCGTTTTGGATGGCCCAGTCATTGACTGCTTTGGTAATACCAGCCCTAAAACCGCTCTCGTGGGTACCACCATCATGGGTACGAACCGAGTTGGCGTAGCTTAAAAGGGTCTCGTTATAATCTTTGGAGCACCAACAGAAAGCCGTCTCCATCTGAATCTGCTTCCATTCGCCTTGGGCGGAGATGATTTCGCCGATGGCTTCTTTGTTTTCGGTTAACGCGGAGACGTATTCGCGTAAGCCGTTTTCGCAATAGAATTCATGGGAAAGACCATTTCTCTCGTCCTTGAGGATGAGGTGCACGCCATTGAGGAGGAAGGATTCCTCGCGGAGATGGTTATAGATGGTGTCCCACTTGAATTCTGTGGTGGAGAAGATAGTTGCGTCAGGCTTAAAACGTACGGTGGTACCGTGTTTATTGGTGGTTCCGATGACTTCGAGAGGAACCGCTAACCTACCACCATTTTCGAAACGGATATGGTAGATCTTTCCCTGACGGCAGATGGTGATATCGATCCATTCGGATAAGGCATTGGTAACGGTCGCGCCGACACCATGCAAACCCGCGGAGGTAGAGTAGACTTTGCTGTTGAATTTACCACCGGAATGGAGGGTGGAGAAAATCAATTGTACCGCTGGCATCTTAGCTTTTTCGTGCCAGTCGACTGGAATACCACGACCTTCGTCCTCAACGGAAACGGATCCGTCTTTACGGATAATGACCGTGATTTTATTACCAAAACCGTTGACCGCTTCGTCAACGCCGTTATCGACGATTTCCCAAACAAGATGGTGAAGACCCATCGTGTTGGTGCTGCCGATATACATACCAGGACGTTTTCTAACGCCCTCTAGCTCACTGAGCAATTCAATATTTTCTGCAGTGTACTGCTGTTCTGCCTTGTCAAAATCTACCATGGAATGTGTACAACCTATAGGTTGTTCGTAATTATAGCGCGAGATTGAATGGAAAAACACGCGCGAATAATGGATAATGTAGCCCGAAATAAGGAGTAAAAATATGAATATTTACTTAGTAAATATACTCACCGCCTTGGCGGCAATAATCCTTGGATATTTTGTTGGAAGCATTTCCAACGGAGTATGGATTGGAAAGGTTTTCTTCCATAAGGACATTAGAAAAGAGGGTTCCGGAAACTCTGGCGGAACCAACGCTGGACGAGTCCTTGGCAAAAAGGTTGGCTTCATCGTCATCGTCCTCGACATGCTTAAGTCGATCGGCGTTGTCTATATCGTCTGGGCGATCTTGACCTTCACCCCGCTTCACAGCTATTACGAATTCGCTTCGAACCCGAAAATCTTCCAGGATTTGAAACCTCTCTACTACTGGTTAGCCGGTTTGGCCGCCGCGATCGGTCACTGCTGGCCAATCTATCTCCACTTCAAAGGCGGCAAAGCTGCCGCGACCCTCATGGGCATCGCCACGATGAGCTCCTGGGTCGGCTTAGTATGCGGTCTTGCTTACTTCGCAACCCTTAAGTTCAAAAAGATGGTCTCCCTTAGTTCCATCATCTCTGGCGTCGTCCAGTCTACCGCTGCTTGGGTCATCTTCTTCGTTACCGCATTTACCGATGTTCCACTTAGCATCTTCTCTTGGACTTTCGGTCTTGGAGATCAGGCTCTCGTCTGGGGCTTCTGGTACGCCATCGTAATCACCTTAATTTCCGCTCTCTTAATCTGGAGACATTCCTCCAACATCAAGAGAATGAAGGAAGGCAAAGAAAGCAAGATTACTTGGATGAAGTAATAAATTAGTAGTTAATTAGTAGTTTTACGATTCAGTGGAAAAGACGGGGTGGATATTTTCTACCCCGTTTTTCTTTCGATTGTGTCTTGGTTTTTGATTGACAATATTTTGTTTTCCACAATCAAATGCGCAATACGTTTCTAAATTTCAATAATAAGAAAATTGCGGATTTCCAAAACGTCAGAAATGGCCCGCAGAGCCCCACTGCTGCTTGGGACGAATATTTAGACGTCCCGCCATTTGACGCGCCTGGGAGGGCCATTTCTTGAGACAAAGAAAAAGGCCTTGCCGGTCGTGCCGGGAAGGCTCTTGGAATAATGACTTGGCCCTGGCCCATTAAAGTTTCAGGACGGCCGTTAGAAGGCGCCGCCACCACCACCGCATCAATCGCCCGATGCATGTCGCGGTTAACTTCCCAGCCACACTCTTTGGATGCTTAAGTTCATAAATAAAAGACCGAGCCTTTTGGACTCGGTCGTTTTACTTAAATGATTATTGATTGTTCTTTTTGACGGAATTCATGACCGCTCTGATCTGAGCTTCAGATGGCTTGCGACCCATCTGCATGTACATCGCACGGATCATCTTCTCATTGATTGGAGGGTTCTTCTCCATCTGCTTCTGGATGATATATCTAGCAAGGAAGAATCCGCCGACGAGACCAAGAATCAAGGCGCCGATGACTAAGCCGAACCAGCCAGCATTCCACCCGAAATCGTAGATGGTAAGCATCGATTAGGCCCTGCCGTCGTATTTGCCAGTCGCAGTGTCGACAGAGATCTTGTCGCCCTGGTTGATGAAGAGAGGGACGCGGATATGGAGACCGGTTTCGAGGACGGCTTCCTTGGAACCACCGTTGGAGATGGTGTCGCCACGGACGCCTGGTTCGCACTCGACAACTTCAAGGGCAACCTTGGCTGGGAGCTGGACACCGAGGATTTCATCCTCGTAGGAGAGGATGGTGACAATTCCGTTGGCGGTGAGATATGGGATTTCGTTCTCAAGACGGCCTTTTGGAAGCTCGATCTGCTCGTAGGATTCTGGATTCATGAAGCAGAGGGTTTCGCCAGCATCATAGAGATACTGCATCTGGGACTTGTCGATTCTGGCTTCTTCGACCTGGTAACCAGAGTTTCTGGCGATTTCAGTGATCGCACCGGTTCTTAAGTTCTGGACTTTGATCTTGGCGACCATTTTTCTCATAGCGGTTTTGTTGAGCAAAATATCGATAACGCGGTAAAGATTACCTTCATCGACGAAGTAATTGCCCGGACGTACTTCAGTGACATTAATCATAAGTAAAAAACTCCTTTTGCATAAAAATGCCGTTGGTATTATATACCAACATTTTTCTCCATTTCATTAAACACTTTCGCAAATACGCAATTATCGACGCGAAAATTCGTTTTTTATGGTCGTTTTTGGCCCATGTCCGGGGTAAACAACGGTATTTGGAGGGAGTTTTGAGAGCTTATCAAGGCTAGAGGCCATCATTCTCGCATCCCCGCTTGGGAGGTCGCTTCTGCCTAAGCCTCCGCAGAATAATGAGTCGCCGCTGATTAAGGCGTTTGCCTCCTCGATGAGATAACAAACGGAACCGATCGTGTGATATGGAGTCGCGATGACCTTGATTAAGAATCTTCCAAGTTTGATTTCATCGCCATCTTCAACTTGATAAGGCGTTAGTTCAACGGTCTCGACATCGGAATAATAGAAATAAGAAACATTCTTATTTGGATCGCCTAAGGCATCGACATCATCTTTTGGGAAAAATACAGGTGGCATCGTCTCTTTATCCCATTCCTTCAAACCAAAGAAATGGTCGAAATGGCCATGGGTTACGAAGATGCCAAGAAGCTTAATTCCAATTGCTTTAACGGCGGTCTCCAAGACATGATTCTCGTTATAGCCCGGATCGAAAAGAACGCCTTCATCGCCATCTATTAATAGATATGAGTTAGCGAAGCTATCCGAATAAGAGAAGGTCCTGATTTCCATAGGTCAATTATACGAAAAAAGAGGCCTGAAGCCTCTTTATTTCGCATTTTAGAATCGAATTTTATTTCTTTTCTTTATGGAGAGTCATCTTTCCGCAATGCTTGCAGAATTTCTGGATTTCCATCTTATCCGGATGGTTTCTCTTATTACGAGTGGTGATGTAATTCTCGTTCTTGCATTCAGTGCACTTTAAGATAACTTGATCGCGTTTGCTGCTGGCCATTTTCTTACACTTCCTTCTCTTTTGCGGTGAGTAGTCTAGCATAGTCAAATTGCAAAATCTACAAGTTTGGTTCTCGATGGTTTAGAATCACCTTGCTATGCAAAATAGAGAGAAAACCAAAGCGGTCAGAATTGGCCATTTAACCCTAGGTGGAAACAACAGGATCCTTATCCAGTCCATGTGTTCCATCAAAACGAGCAAAATCGAGGAAGTATCGGCGCAAATTAACCGTTGCGCAGCCTTAGGAGCGGACGTTATGCGCCTCTCTTGCCTTGATATGGAAGATGCCTTGGCGTTTAAGGAAATCAAGAAGAGGACCACCATTCCGCTCGTCGCTGATATTCATTTCGATTATCGCCTCGCTTTAGCGGCTTTGGATTCCGGTGTCGACGCTATCCGCATCAATCCGGGAAATATCGGCTCCATCGAAGGAATCAAAGCGGTCGTTGAATCCGCTAAGGCCCACCACGCCCCGATTCGCGTTGGGGTTAATTCTGGCTCCATTGACCCGACTATATATAAAGGTAAAGAGATCATTAAGGCGAAGTATCTCGTCGACTCTGCCAAGAAGCACGTCGAGATCCTCGAAAACCTTGGTTTCACGGACATTGTCATCTCCCTTAAGGGTTCTTCCGTCCAGGAAACCATCGAAGCCTACCGCCTCGCCGCGGAAACCTTCCCTTATCCATTACATTTAGGCATCACCGAGGCTGGACCAAAGGAAATCGGCATTATTCGCTCCGTTGCTGGCCTTTCTCCGCTACTTCTTGAGGGAATCGGCAATACGATTCGCATCTCCTTAAGTGATGAGCCGGAGGAAGAAATCAGAACGGCTAAGAGAATGCTCCATGATCTAGGGCTTTATGAAGATTATCCAACCTTAATCTCTTGCCCTACCTGCGGTAGAACCCAGGTTAACCTGATGCCACTAGCAAAAAAGGTCCTCGCATATCTGGAGGACCATAATATCCATAAGACCATCGCGGTCATGGGCTGCATCGTTAATGGCCCAGGCGAAGCTCGCCATGCGGACCTCGGCATTGCCGGAGGCGCGGGCAAATGGGTCATCTTCAAGAAAGGCGAAACCCTTAAAACCGTCGATGATGCGGACGCTTACGAGGCGTTAGTCGAAGAGATCAACCGTTTATAAGGATTCACGCCAAGAATCGATATAAGAACCGCTTTGGAGCATCTTAATCTCTTGCTCATAAGGCGGTTTTTCGTTTACCCAAGGGGTTTCTAGAATCTTTGGGATGCCTTCGAAGCGCCTATCTTGGGCGATGGAGAGCAAAACGTCATAGCCTAAAGAGCCGTAGCCGATATTCTCATGACGGTCTTTGTGCGAGGCGATAGGATTCTTGGAATCATTAAGGTGGATTACGAGTACCTTATCTAAGCCAATAGTCTCCTCAATCTTAGCGATAAAGGCCTCTTTGTCCCTTAAATCATAGCCAGCGTCGTTAAGATGGCAGCTATCAAGGCAAACGCCTAAACGTTCCTTGTGCTTGGCCAAATTTAAAATAGAGGCAACCTCTTCGAGGTTCCTGCCGATTTCGTTTCCTTTGCCCGCCATGGTCTCGATGGCGATACGGACATCAGTCCCATCATTCTCCAAAACCTCATCCAAGGCCGAAACTAAGGAGGCTATACCTTCTTCTGGGCCTTCTCCCTTGTGGGAGCCAGGATGGAGAACAAGAATCTTGGCCTTAAAGGCGGAAGTTCTTCTTATTTCCTCTAAGAGGAAGGATTTCGCGTATTCGTAATTCTCAGGATCCTTGCGGTAGGCGAGATTGATGATATATGGCGCGTGGACGACTAGATTAGCGTTATCCATGCCATTTTCTTTCCATAGGGAAAGACCTCCCTCAATCATCAAGCGGTCAAGAGGAAGGCGCCTCGTATTCTGCGGCGCACCCGTATAGAACATGAAGGCTGTCGAGCCATAGGAAAGAGCTTCCTTGACCGAGCCAAGGAAAAACTCAGGCGCCTTCAACGAGACGTGGGAGCCTAACGCCTTAATCATCGTTCTTTCTCGCGCTTTCGGCTAATTTCCTAGCCCTGCTGCGATTAATGGACTTCTGGATGGCTTTGCGGCGATAACGGTTCTTAACCTTCTCAACCTCCCAGCGCATCTTCTTCTTATAAGCCGGTTTAACGGTCTTGGTTCTGGAGTTTGCTTTAGCAATCTTGACCTCTTTGGCCTCTTCCTCGCTGAATTCCTTCTTCTTGGAGAATTTCTTCTTCGGGGCTAAGCCGACAGGGTCGACGGTGATGGATTCGCTTCTGAGGGTCATGAAATCAAACGGGACGCCATCCTTCATAAGGAGCAACGGGCGTTTGGTGGAATCGGAGTTATAGAAAACCCAGGAATCGCCGCTCTTGCCGAAGCGTCCGGTACGTCCGGCGCGGTGATGGTAATACTCAAGGTCGCTTGGAAGGTCCATCGAGACGACATCGGTGACGTCTTGGATATCAATGCCGCGGGAAAGAAGGTCGCTAGAGACGATGATCTGATAACGGTTTTCCTTAATAAGCCTGATGGCCGCGCGTCTTTCTCTCGTAGAGAGGTCGCCAGAGAACATGGTTACTGGATAGTTCTCGTCCTTAAGCGCGTCATAGGTCTTACGGACATCTTCCTTCTTAGAGCAGAAGACGATGCAAAGGTATGGATTACGGATTTTGAGGAATCTCTTCAAGGCTTCGTATGGGCCAACGTGCTTAATGTCGACTAAATGGTGCTTAACCTCAGTCGCGGTCATGTTATCGCCGCCCTCGAAGGTGAAATTGCTCTTGATGTAATGATGGAGTTTCTCCTTAAGGCCTTCGTTTAAGGTCGCGGAGAAAACCATGACCTGCGGCTCGGAGCCGATGGTCTGATAAATAGCGTCGATGTCATCGAAATAACCGAGTTCCATGAGCATATCGGCTTCGTCTAAGACTAAAGTCTTAACGCCATGGAGGTTAAGGGCGTATTCATCGATAAGGATGTCTTTAAGACGTCCTGGGGTACCGATGACAATCTGCGGAGCCTCGGAAAGGCCGGATTGGTTCTCGCTCTTATCGGATTCGGAGGTGAAAAGACGAATCTTAAGCTTCTGGAAGTGCTTCTGGAACGGACGGGCGAATTCATAGACCTGTCTAGCAAGCTCACGGCTTGGGCAGACGATAATGGCCTGAAGACGCGGTAAGTTCTGGTCGACTTTATCGATGATCGGAATCAAATAAGAATGGGTTTTGCCCGATCCAGTCGGGCTTTGAGCGATTAAGCTCTGACCACGCAAAGCGCGCGGAATGATCGAGGTCTGAATCGGAGAAGGCTCGACATAGCCCTGCTTATTCAGGGAATCGATCATGGTTTTAGATAAGTTAAATGCTGAAAAGTTTGCCATAATGCCGACATTATAAAGGCTTTGCCTTTCCTTTTCATCCTGTCCGCGTCAAAATGATGATCATGGAAGTGTTTGAAGTTAAACCGCATGGCTATTGCCAAGGCGTCATGGACGCGATTAAGCTCGCGCTCAAAGCAAAGGAAGAAAACCCCGATAGGACTTGCTTTCTTTTAGGCGGAATCGTCCATAACGAGGACACGATCAGGTTCTTTGAGGAGAGAGGTTTTATTATCCTCAACGAGAAGAAAGCCTCTTTAGATGTACTCATTTCAAGTATTCCAGACGGGGAAGTTGTCATTTTCTCCGCCCATGGACACGCGAAAAGTTTAGAGGACATCGCGAAAAAGAAGCAACTCATCATTTATGATGCCACCTGCCCATTTGTTACGGCGAATATGCGTTTAGCTTCTTCTAAATACCAGCGCGACATCGTCTACGTCGGGGTGAAAGGCCATTTGGAGGCCGAAGGTTTCTTAGCTAACGTCAAGACCGCGGGCTTCTACGATACCGACAAGGCCCGCTTCGAGGCGTATAAGGAAAATATCATTGCCCCTTTAGTCATTGGGCAGACTACTCTTTCTAAGAAAGAATTCGATGACGCCTACGCTTTTATCTCTATGAACTATCCAGGCTCTGAAGCCGGATTATCTAGATGCCGCAGCACCACTGACAGGCAGGAAGCTTTAAGAAATGCCGCTAGAGAAGGCGGAACCGTTATCGTCTTAGGCTCTAAAACCAGCAACAACACCAGGAAACTCTATGAGATCGGCGTCGAGGAAGGCAGGACAACTTATCTTGTCCTTGGCTTAGACGAGTTAAAGACCATTCCACTAGAAAAAGAAAGGCGGATCGTCCTTTGTTCCGGGGCGTCCACCTCTAAGAATACCTTCGATGAGTGCCTAGATTACCTTAAAAGTATCTAGTATTTAATTAGTAGTTTTATAGTATAGGAATAGATTAGACGCAATCAAAACTAATTGTACTTTTTGAGTTGCGTCTCAATTTGGGTTAATAACTCCAAATATGGGCCTTTTTTGCCTTCTGGAACTGAGTCATTAAGGATGCCATTGATCTTCTCCTGCTGCTGCAAGAGATAATCGTGAAAAGTCTCGCCTAATTTAGCGATAACAAACGGTCCAAAGAGCAATTCATCCTGGGTATAAGGCTTTTCTGGCGCGCCCTTCTCCCACTTCATGATGGTGTAATAGATCTTGCCCTCATAGAGCATTTCCTCATCTACCAAATGGTAGCCCAAGGCAGCTACGCGCTTACGCACGGCCTGCAAATCGCGATGTGGGTCCAGGATGATGGTCTTGATTTGGTCGAGCTTTTCCTGATGTTTCTCAAGGATTTCGCAGGTAAGGAGACCACCGACGCCACATATAGCCAAAGTATCGACGTCCGGCTGAAGTTCATCGAGACCACTGCTGAAAGAGCAGGCTATATGGGCGGAAAGTCCACTATCCTCGACGTTTCTTTTCATGCGAAGAAAAGGCGCCATCTTGTTATCGATGGCCTGCGCATAAGAAATCTTGCCCTTCTCAATCAAAGAAATGGGCAAATAAGCGTGATCGCTGCCTACGTCGGCAAGATATGCGTCCCCCGGCACCATTCGCGCCACAGAGGCCAATCTAGCGGATAATTTGGTCATTGTGCGTTTTACCTTCTCTTCCAGAAACAATAAGGGCAGTCCCGAAACCAGGCCCTGCCCCTACTTTTACTAATTAGTTGTGATCGTGACCGTCGTAAGAGTTGGTGTAGATATTGTCTTTGTAGTCACCAAGCTTCTTGGCTCTGGTCGGGTGGCGAAGCTTACGGATGGCCTTGGCTTCGATCTGACGGATACGCTCACGAGTGACGCCGAATTCACGGCCAACCTCTTCGAGGGTGCGTGGGCGGTTGTCGTCAAGGCCGTAGCGGAGACGTAAGACGCGCTCCTCACGATCGGTGAGGTCCTTCATGATTTCGTAAAGCTCATCCTTTAAGAGGGATTTGGTGGTGTATTCCTCTGGGGATGGAATTTCTTTATCTTCGATAAAGTCGCCAAGATGGGAATCGTCTTCCTCACCGATTGGGGTTTCGAGGGAGACTGGTTCGAGGGCGATACGCTGAATCTCGCGGATTCTTTCTGGGGATAAGGCGCCGTCCATCTTCTCGGAGATTTCCTCGGCGGTTGGATCGCGGCCAAGCTCCTGGATTAACTGACGCTGGACGCGGGTCATCTTGTTGATAGTTTCGACCATGTGGACCGGGATACGGATGGTTCTGGCCTGGTCAGCGATGGCGCGGGTGATGGCCTGACGGATCCACCAAGTGGCGTAGGTAGAGAATTTGAAACCTTTGGTGTAGTCGAACTTTTCGACCGCTTTGATAAGGCCCATGTTGCCTTCCTGGATCAAATCGAGGAAGTGCATGCCGCGACCGACATAGTGTTTCGCGATGGAAATAACGAGACGGAGGTTGGCGTTGATGAGCTGATCTTTGGCTTCATGGCCGTCTTCGGCGGCGTTCTTAAGAACCCAAAGCTCTCTCTTAGCTGGATCGCCGTCTTTGCGGACTGGGAGGATTAAGCGATACCAATCATCGTAGGAATCGGTTCCGCCATTCTCCTGATATTCGGCATATTTGGCCTTGATGGTCTCACGAGCTTTGTCGCCTTCGGCGATTCTCTTGGCCAATTCGGTTTCCTGCTGGGCGTTAAGGAGGTTAACTTTGCCAATCTCCTTAAGATACATCTTAACGGAGTCGTTGACTTTGACTTCGCCGGTCGGGATCTTGGAGATATCTTCGATGGAGGCGACTTCTTCCTTCTCGGCGGAGAAGGCTTCATCGTCATCATCGTCTAATTCGTCTTCTTTCTCGGCGTTTTCGAGGTCGGCTTCGTTTGGGCCATCCCCTTCTTCTAAGTCAGCATCGTCAGCTTCGGCGTTGATGACTTCGACACCGGCTTTCTGGAAACTTTCGATTAAGGAAGTTAAATCATCGTCGGTGTAATCGAACTTTTCGAGCTCTTCCATGACATCTTCCATGTCAACGGAGCCTTTGGCTTTCGCGTTCTTTAAGAGTTTGGCTTTGACGGATTCGAAGTTTTCCGCGCCGTCATCATCATCGATGACAACGTCGTTGACTTCTTCGACGGATTCGTCGAGTTCTTCTTTGGCGGCTTTCTTTTCTTTAGGCATTGTTGTCTCCTCCTGTTTTTCTCTTCTTTTTGTCTTCTAGGGCTTGTTTACGTCTTTTGGCGTAATCTGCGATGAGTCGGGCTTTCTCCCCACCGCTTTTGCCATTCATCGACCTTTCGATCGTGGCTTTGTCGTAGATTGCGCTCTTTTGTTCTTGGATTGCCGCTAAGCAGCTTTCCATTTCATGGTCGTCATATGGCGGCCACCAGTTGTCGAGGGCGATGGCGATGATTGTGCTTTGCAAATCTTCGGCGTCATCGGGCCCTTGTGCGGCTACATGTCCAACCAATGTGCTTACATCGATCTGATTGTCATGGTCCTTCGCATATTCGATTACGTAGTTGGCTATCTCTTCGTAAGTCGGATTGTAGAAATGCTCGATTTCCTTTTCGTAGAACTCCACCGCCCCAATGTTAGTAAGCATGTGATGGAGAACTTCTCTTTCGGCCCATCGGAGCCTGACCAATTCCCTTTTTTGGAGGTTTGGCTCGAGCAGCTCGCTGATTTTTCTTTCCTGAAGGATCGTCTCTTCCTGAGTCAATTCGCCAGGTTCTACCTTGCCCATGCCACGGTAGATGGCTTCGACTTCATAGCCTGTGGCCTTGGAGAGTTTGACAACATAGTTGTCCCTCTCTAATCCAGCAGGAACGCTCCTGAGGAACGGGAGGAAGTAAAGCATTACTTTGCGTTTATCCTCAGCCGTTTCGAGCTTTTTGGTGTTGGTGTAGTAATTGATCTGGAAATCGTAAGCGTCGACGAGATGCTCCATCATCGCTTTTAAGCGTTCTGGGCCGTCTTGCTGCAGGATTTCGTCCGGGTCCCTTAAATCCCCTGGGTTGGAGACTATTCGGAACGGAATGGCCGCTTTCTGGAACTGGGCGAGGTTTTTCATCATCGCGCTTTGTCCCGGGGCGTCACCGTCAAGGCAGAAGCGAATCTCGCAATTGAGTCTCCTTAACAAGGAGAGTTGGTCATTCGTGAGACTCGTTCCCATGATGGCCACCGCATTAGGTAGGCCAGCCTTCTCTAACGCCATGACGTCCATGAAACCCTCTACTAAGTAGCAATAGCCATCCTTTCGAGCAGAAATCTTAACGTTATGGTAGTTATAGAGGATTTTTCCTTTGTGAAACAAAGGGCCATCCGGAGAGTTGATGTATTTGCTGGTGCCATCCTTCTCTAACTGTCGAGCGGAGAAGCCGACAACCTGACCGTTTGGGTCATGGAGAGGGAAGACGACGCGTCCGGCATTATGGTCGCTTGTGGAACCGTCGGAACGGGCCAAGGCGATGCCGATTCCTTCGATGCTCTTTAGGGAATGTCCCTTGGCCTGAAGGAAGTTGATGGTGTTTTTGCCATCAAGCGGAGCATAACCGACGCCATGTTTGATGATTTGGTCTTCGGGAATGTTCCTCTTTTTAAGGTATTCGCGCGCTTTTTCGCTCTCAGGTACCTGCAAGCTATACGCGTAATACTTCTGGAGATCGTCGATGCAGGCCGTTAATGGGGCTAAGGTCGGGTCCTTCTTCTCCTTATAGGCCTCTTTCTCGAGTCTTTCGTCATGGAAACCCGTGATTTCGGCGACTTTCCTGACGGCTTCGTCGAATCTGATCTTCTCATACTTCTCGACGAAGGATATGGCGTTGCCGCCAGTCCCGCAGACGAAGCATTTGAAGATTTGCTTCTCCTGCGAGATGTTCATGGACGGGTTGGTGTCATCGTGGAATGGGCATACGGCAACATAGCTTCTGCCTTTTTTAATGACGGGGATGTATGCGGAAATAACCTGCACTATGTCAGCATGTTTTAAGACAGCATCAATTAAGTCAGGGCTATACACGCTTACCTCCTTTTATATACAAAGTATATATAACTACTAATTTTCTACTATGGATTTACCAAATTAATAGAAGCACTTCTCTTCGAAGTATTTGACGAGATCGTCAATTGGCATACGAATTTGCTGCATGCTGTCACGCTCACGGATGGTGACGGAAGCATCGTTCTCGGTGTCGAAGTCGACGGTGACGCAGTATGGGGTGCCGATCTCATCCTGACGGCGATAACGCTTACCGATGGAGCCGGTCTCGTCATAGACGCAGCTGAAATGTTTGTCGAGCTTGGCAAGGACTTCGCCAGCCTTGTCGGCGAGTTTCTTAGAAAGCGGAAGGACAGCGACCTTATATGGGGCAAGAGCCGGTAAAAGGTGCATGACGACACGGGTGTCCCCTCCTTCTAAGGTTTCTTCGTCATAGGAGTCGACAAGAGTCATAAGGATAAGACGGTCGAGACCCATGGATGGCTCGATGACGTATGGGATGTAACGCTCATTGGTCTCTGGATCCAAATAGGTAAGATCCTGCTTGGAGAATTCCATATGACGCTTGAGGTCATAGTCAGTTCTATCGGCGACGCCGAGGATTTCGCCCCAGCCTAAGGTTGGGAAGTCATATTCGACGTCGGTGGTAGCCTTGGAATAGAAGGCGAGCTCAGCTGGCTCGTGATCGCGATAACGGAGGTTTTCTTCCTTGATACCGAGGGATTCGACGAACTTTAAGCAGTAATTTTTCCAATAGGAGAACCATTCAAGGTCGCTTCCCGGCTTGCAGAAGAATTCCATTTCGAGCTGTTCGAATTCACGGGTACGGAAGGTGAAGTTGCCCGGGGTGATTTCGTTACGGAAGCTCTTACCGGCGTTGCAGATACCGAATGGAACCTTGCGGCGCATGGTTCTCTGGACGTTCTTGAAGTTAACGAAGACGCCCTGAGCGGTCTCTGGACGGAGATAGACGACGGAAGAAGAGTCATCGGTTACACCGATGTGGGTCTTAAACATCATGTTGAATTTACGGATTGGGGTAAATTCGGACTTGCCGCAGACTGGGCACTTGAGGTCGTGGGTCTTGATGAATTGGTCCATGTCCTCGAAGCTCATCGCATCGACATCGACGTCTGGATACTGTCCCTTGATGAGATTGTCGGCTCTATGTCTGGCTTTGCAGGCCTTGCAGTCGATCATTGGATCGTTGAAGGTGGTGACGTGACCGGTGGCTTCCCAAACGCGTGGGTTCATGAGAATAGCCGCATCAATACCGACATTGGTTGGTGATTCCTGGACGAAACGCTTCCACCACATATCGCGGACGTTGCGTTTGATTTCCGCGCCTAAAGGACCGTAGTCCCAAGTGTTGGAGAGACCGTTATAGATTTCGGAACCCTGATATACATACCCGGTTTGCTGAAGATGGGTAGTGATCTTTTCAAAGCTAGCTTTGTTTGCCATATTCTTCCTTTACATGAAAATAAGGCTTCCTTTTAGGAAGCATGTCAACGAGTATTGTACGAATACTGGAATATAGCGTCAACCCACTTTAAGGGTATCTTTTCTTGACAACACGTAAATCTTCTCGCAAGAAGACATTAGAGAACTCTTATCAAAGATAAGGAATTAAGCTTCACGTTATTAAACGAATCAATGTAACGGGCGAGATCTTCTAAAAGCAGAATGGTCTCGTCTTTTTCGAATGTTACTTTAGTAAAACTCTCGATCGGGAGCCTGAAAATATAACGCAGGACCTGAAGTTTTCTCTTTCCGCAGGCCTCCCCTATTCCCGGCAAGAAATCATCTCCGCAGAGGAATCCGCCCTCTTGATAGGAAATAGCTACGATGTTCTCTTTCTTGCCACAGACGACGCAGGAATCGACATTAAGACCAACGCCACCATTCTTAAGAATCTGAGCGAAATAGATCAAAGATGCAGTCAAAGGGTCAAAGCCGTCCTTTATCGCCTTTAAAGCGGCTAAAAGCCAAGGATAATCGTCTTTGCTTTCGTCTTCCGTGACCAACTTAGCCGTTGTCTCTTGGATTAAAGATAGCGATGCCATTTTGGCAATATCTGGATTAGATGATATGCCACTAAAAATCGGCTCAGACTCATTGAGGGTTAAAGAGCCATTGCTAGACTCAGTTAATGTGTACTTGGCGTAAGTCAAAGGCTGCACCGCTGCGGCGTTTTTGGACGTAAGCTTGCCAACTCCCCTAGCGAAGAAGGAAAACATGCCCTCGGGGCCTAATGCGGTGACCATAGCGTCGCTTTCTTTGGTCGGCGCTAACTTAATCGAAATTGCGGTTTTAGTTATTTTTGCCTTATTCATTGCCGTAACCGAATTCGGCTAAAAGCTTCGGATCGTTACGCCAATTCGGGAAGACTTCGACGTTAATGGAGAGATTGGTGATGTGCTGATGCCACATTCTCTCTAATTCATGACGGGCCGACATGGAGATCTTCTTAATCATCTGTCCGCCTTTGCCGATGACGATTGGTTTATGGTTCTCTTTCTCAAGGGCGATGGTGGCCTCGATTTTGAAGCCGCCGTCGATTTTTTCGAAAGAATCAATCTTAACCGCGGATTGATGCGGGATTTCTTGTTTTAAGAAATGGAGCAATTCCTGGCGGATGACTTCCTTAGCCTGGTAGGCCGGGTCTTTGTCGGTGATCATGTCGTCTGGATAAAAAGGCTCGCCTTCCTTAAGGGTTGGGATGACCGCTTCCTTGATCTGCTTTAAGCCGAAATTACGGATTAAAGACGCTTCTATGATCTGGTAATCCGGGAATTCTTTTCCGAGTAATTCTTTAGCCGCCATCGCCTGTTCTGGCTTGACGGTATCAATCTTGTTAAGGACTAAGAAGACCGGGCAAGTGACATTTAAGGCCTTAAGGATGGTGATATCACGTTCCATATCCTTCTCGCCGCAGTCGATGAGGTAAACAACCGCTTCGGCGTCCCTAGAAGAGCCAAAGGCGGCGTTTCTCATATGCTTATCGAGGGCTTCTGGGCCCATGTAGATCCCCGGGGTATCGACGAAAACAATCTGGAAATCCTTTTCGTTGAGAATGCCAGAGATATCATCGCGGGTAGTCTGGGCGCGATGGGAGACGATGGAGACCTTCTTGCTAAGAAGAGCATTAAGCAAAGTGCTCTTGCCGGCGTTTGGACGGCCTAAAATAGCGACAAAACCTACTTTCATAAGGCATCTCCGGTAAAGGCGAATGGCACAAGCTCTTTGGTGTTGGTCTCTTGGATTTCACCTTCGAGGTTGCCCATATAGATTGGCATATCTTCCGCGAAAAGTTCGGCGAATACCTGACGGCAGGCTCCGCATGGGGTGCATGGGCCATCAGTATCGGCAACGACCGCTAAAGCGGCGAAATCATCGGTGGTTTTTCCATGCATCATCGCGTTATAGATGGCGTTTCTCTCGGCGCACATGCAAAGAGGATAGGAGCTATTCTCGATATTCGCGCCAACGTAAACCGTGCCATCGGTGCATAAAAGGGCCGCCCCTACTGCAAAATGGGAATACGGCGAATAGGAGAGGTCTCTGGCCTCAATAGCAAGGGACATTAATTGTTCTTTGTCCATGTCTTTTCCTCCTCGAGAAGTATTTTTTCCTGAAGCGGGAACATAATTTCCTCGTCTTCTTTCTTCATGTGGTCATAGCCAAGTAGGTGCAAGAGGCCGTGAGTGAATAAGAAACGGAGCTCTCTTAAATCGGTGTTGCCGATTTCCGCTGCCTGGCGCTTCGCCTGGGCGACGCAAATGAAAATCTCGCCCAGCATGTGAGGGACTTCAGGATCGTTGATCTGGTCCATTGGGTTCTTGTCGTCATTAAAGGCAAAGCTGATGACGTCGGTGATGCGATCGACGCCGCGATAATCGCGATTTATCTGGTGAATGGTCTCATCATCCACTAAGGAGACGTCCACTTCGTAATTAATCTTCACGTCCAACATGGAGAAGGCGGTCTCCATGATGTGGCGATATCTTTCTTCTAGGGAAGAAAAATCTTCTTCTAACTGGTTTTCGAATTCTAATTCCATATATGGAATACTCTACCACATGGACTTAGGCACTACACGAGAAATGAGAGAGGAAATACGCTTCTTCTTTGAGAAAATCATCCTTTCCAAGGATGGTCTTCAGGCATTTTTGGAATTCATCGCCCAAGAACCATAAGGACATAAACCACAAAAAGAAGGCATTAAGTGTTATTCCACCACTTAAGAAGGTGACGCCTAAAGCAAGCAGAAGCTCCACTGCAAAGAAGGCATAGCCTCGCATGATTTGGAAGTCCGCCAGCTGATAGCTGCCTCGGAGTAAATCGCGCATCAGCCGGCGGTCATCCTTTTCGTACGTATAGCCGCCGAGAAAAGCGTCCTCGCTCTCCTCGACTTGCTTGCTCTTTTTACGAAACCAAGGGCCGAAAATGGCCTCGGATAACAACAAGAGAATGAAGAGGGACAGGATGGCACGCCCCATCCACTCTTCATTCGACCAGAAAAGGATCCCTAAAGCCGCGATCTCCAATGCGCCTGAAACTAGGGAGGGCGCCCTGGAGAATATCCCGGCTTTAAAAGCAACGTAATGGTAATAGGCCTCCCTCCTTGATGCATAAGGCATCACTGAGAGGCTAGAAATATAGGTGCGGTCGAATCTTTTCATCGACCTGGATAAATGGATACGTTCTAAGACCACGAAGAGGCAGAAGCCTGCGAATAAGCTTATCGGGAGCCAATACTGACTCGTCTCGTCGATGAAATAAAAGGAGGCGAATAGGCACGCCAAAGAACAGGCGGACAATAAGCAGGTGAATACCCTGCCGCCTTTCCTTTGATAAGCAGGGATCTTTATCTCCTCATCTTTTAGATGAAACTCCTCTTTCTGGAGGAATACGCCGGTGAAGATGTTATAGAATTCGAGGTCTCTGATACTTCTTTTGCCTCTTGCTGGATCAAGCAAGATGAAACGATGCCCTACCCGCCTTTCTAAATAGGCAAGGTGGCTTAAGCCATCCTCTTTAAGGAGGACCAAGATCGGATAAACCTTATTATTCTTAATATCGCAGCAATTCTTATATTGATACGCGCGAAGCTTAAGGCCATGTTGGCTAGCGTAACGGATCAACTCGGAAAGAGATGGCGCCTTGTCGAAGCAATTAGGCTCATCGAGGTAACGGTACTTTTTCCTTTTGGAATAATGCCACAGCATCATTTTCACCGAGGCGTAACCGCAGCCCCGCCTTTGGCTTTGATAAATAAGTGTGCTCACACTTAGTAAGTAGTAAGCAAAATCGTCTTTGCATCAAAAATTTTTAAAAGTAACAAAAAACCTCCGACATAATCGGAGGTATTTGGAATCTGAATTATTCGCTTACCACTTTTTGCGGCGGGCGAGTTCGGACTTCTGCTTACGCTTTAAGCCCTTCTTGAGGTAGGCTTCGTGCTTTCTGGTCTCGAGTAAGACGCCAGACTTGTTGACGCTTCTCTTGAAGCGGCGCATCGCATCGTCGAGGGTTTCGCCTTCACGAACGACAGTTTTGATTGCCATCAGATTTCACTTCCTTCCTGAACCTGGTTAATCCTAATGGTTTGGAAGGCTAAAAGCAATCATTTTCGCTTGGGAGAGAGGAATTCGTTATTCCTTCATGAGTTCGACACCGCAAGAAGCACCGATGCGGGTGGCTCCGGCTTCGATCATGGCGAGCATTTCCTTGCGGGTATGGATACCACCACTGGCCTTGACGCCCATATCAGGTCCAACGGCTTCGCGCATAAGCTTAACGGCCTCAACGGTCGCGCCGCCTTTGGAGAAACCGGTCGAGGTCTTCACGAAGTCCGCGCCAGCGGCTTTGCTGGCTTTGCTGGTCGCGATGATTTCATCATCGGTGAGAAGGCAGGTTTCGAGGATGACCTTAAGGGTCTTGCCTTCAGAGGCCTCGCGAACAAGGCGAACCTCGTTCTCGATATATTCGTAATCGTGCTCTTTGGCCATGGAAACATTGATAACCATGTCGATTTCATCCGCGCCATCGTCGATGGCTTTCTTAGCCTCAACGGCCTTGATATACGGAGTATTCGCACCCAACGGGAAACCGATGACGGTGCAGACTTTGACATCGCTGCCAGCCAAAAGCTTCTTAGCGACTGGGACGAAGAAAGGATTAACGCAGACGGACATGAAATCGTATTCTCTGGCTTCAGCGCAGAGTTTCTTGATTCCGGCTAACGTGGCGTCTGGTTTAAGTAAGGTGTGATCAATGAATTTGTTGTACTGCATGTTATGCCTCCAATAGAAAATTGTAACCTTTCTCATAGAAAAGATAAAGAAAGGCGCGGGATTTCCCCGCGCCTATTGCTTTGCAAACTTATTTGGATTTCTTAACAGCAATGACTTGCTTGCCATTGTAGTATCCGCATTCTGGGCAAACACGATGAGCCCTGATGGTGGCGCCACAATGTGGGCAGGTCACTAAGCCGGACACTTCGAGTTTGAAATGAGTGCGACGAAGTCTTTTACGAGTTTTGCTAGTTCTTCTCTGTGGGACTGCCATGATCGTTCTCTCCTTTCAAAGCGAGGGATATTGTACATGCGTAGACGCAGGAATCAATAATTTTGCTTAGACAATGTCAAAATTCTTTTAAATTAGTCAGCAGCAATCGAAGGATTATAAATTACACTTTCTACGCTTCCGTGAGCGGGTTTTTCGCTTGGAATCTGCACTAATAAGTAATTGGAAGTATGGCCGGTAGACATCTTCTTCTCTTCGTTATAATCCTCGACAAGGATTTCCATGGTTTTGCCATAGAACCTTTCCTTATAGGCTTCGCGCATCTTTTTGGATAATTCCAAGAGCTCATGGACCCTAGCCTTCTTAATGGAAGGATCTAAATCCTTTAAGGATGCGGCGAAGGTACCAGGCCTAGAGGAGAATGGGAAGACATGGATCTCGCTGAAGTTGACTCGTTCGCAGAAAGAAACAGTTTCCTTCCACTCCTCATCGCTTTCCATCGGGAAGCCGGCGATAACGTCGGTCGTGATGGCGATATCAGGGCGAATCTCGCGGATTCTCCTTATTTTCTCAATAAAGGCCTCGGTGTCGTATTTGCGGCGCATCCTCTGAAGGACGGTGCTAGAGCCAGACTGCAATGGAATATGGAGATGATCGACGATATTCGGGTATTTGGCCAATAAGGCGAGGAAATGGTCATCGATTTCGCTCTCTTCTATAGAAGAAATGCGCAAACGGAAGAGATTTGGATTCTGTTTAAGCATGTCCTCAAGGAGATCAGCTAAACGATAGGAACCATCGCCTAAGTCTTTGCCATAACCACCGATATGGATGCCAGTAATGATGATTTCCTTATAGCCATCATTAACGAGAGCCTGGGCTTCACGAAGGACTGCGCCTGGCTTTCTGGAACGGGAATTACCCCTAAGAGTCGGGATAAGGCAATAGGAACAGAAGTTATCGCAGCCATCTTGAATCTTGAGGTAGGCACGGGCTGCATCGGTGAAGGCAGTGACGCCAAGTTCATCATAATCTTCGTGACGAACACTCTTCTTAACCTGGACGATTGCTTCTTGGCTTGGATCGGCGAAATAAGCATCGACCAAAGACGGTACGGCATCACGCATCGAAGAGCCCAAGACGATATTCGCGCCAAGGCTCTTGGCAACCTCGGCATGGAGCTGAGAATAGCAACCCATAACGACTAAGCAGGCGTTAGGATTAGCGCGCTTAAGCTTGCTGATATGCTGACGTGATTTCTGGTCAGCCTTTCCGGTTACCGAACATGTATTCAAAACAATGACGTCGGCGTCTTCCGGTTTTTCAGCCTCAACAAAGCCTTTTTCCTTAAAGGCGGTGCCAAGGGCGTTGTTTTCGTATGAATTAACCTTGCAACCAAGGCTAAAAAGGTAATATTTACGCATTAATGATTGTCTCCATAAATAAGGGAATATTTGTGGGCCTCATCGGACTTAATCTTTAAAATCAACTTACTAGAAATCAACTTATTTTCTACTAATAATCTTTCGACGTCCTCTTTGCTTTCCCTATAGTAAGCATCGACGACAGGCGTGATTCTTTTAATGATGTGATTGTAGTTTGGATGATAGAGATATTTGTCGAATAAGCAGAGTTTACCATCCAACCTACCTTGATGGTTCACGAAGTAGATTGCGTCGGAATCGTAATCGTAATACGCCGCACCAAGATCGGTTTTCTTAATGAGAACGAGCTTCGTGAAATAGGTGTTATAGATGTCGGAACCATAGGTATCAAAGGGGTCCACTACAACAGCCTCATAGTTATGAAGAAGGGCTTCATAAGGCGGTTTAGAGAGTTTCTCGTAGTCCTTTGAATAGATGCGATTTAGGGAAATTGGGAAGATTGGAATGAAGATTTTCTCATCCTCGAGAGGCATGTAATTCAAGGTTTCCAAGACTCCGTTCATATATTCCTCGGACTCTTTTTTCTTGGAGTTCTTCTTCTCTTTCTTCTGCTCAGAGTAAGCCTCTTCGATGGCCTTCTTATTAAGAATCGATTGAATGATGATGTTGGCTCTAATGATGTCGAATGGCTCGGTGGCCTTCATGAAACGAGAGAAAAGCGGAACCTGATCCAAAAGGACGCGGTTATCGTTAAACATCATCATCTGAGGAGAACTATAGAAACTGGTCTTCCTCTGCTTTCTGGCAAGTTGGTCGAATAAGCTCATTCTTCTTCGCTCCTTGCTCCGATAAGGGAAGCGGCATAAATCGCCGCGGTTTCCGCGCGTAAGATTCTTCTGCCAAGGGAAACGGCCTGAAAACCATGCTCCACCGCTAATTTGGCTTCATCCTCGGTAAATCCGCCTTCTGGACCGATAAGGAGCAATACAGACTGCCCCTTCTTTAAGTTGAGGGCGGCTTTATATAAAGTCTCGCTTCCGCCATTGATTCCTTCCCAGGCGAAAATCTTCACATCATAGTCAGCCGAGAGGACATCGAGGTATTTCGCATATGGATAAACCTCAGGAACCGTGGCTCTACGGCATTGCTGGGCGCTAGATCTCGCAATCTTCTTCATGCGGGATAAACGGTTATCTTCAGAGCCGATATCGGCCTTAACGATGCTTCTTTTGCTTAAGAACGGAAGGAAGTCGGTAACACCGAGTTCCGTGCCTTTCATGACGATCCAATCGTTGTTTTCGCCCTTTAAAAGGCTCCAGGCGATCGCGAGTTTATTGTCTAATTCACGTTTCTCGGCGATCGGCGCGACAACTTCTAATCACCGACATCAAGACGTAAAACGTCTTTTAGATGGTGCAAATCCTCGTCGTTGATAAGGACTTGGTTATTCGCGATTTCCGCAAAGATGCGCTGCATTAACGAAGGAACTCCCCTCTCGCATCTTTAAGCGAATCATTCTTGGACATAAAGATGGCTCTCACGATATGCAAAAGCCAGATAAAGGAATACAAAGCGAAGTAAATCCAATACTGGGTGATATCAAGCAACATGAAGCAAGTGCCCAATCCGCCAACAACAGCGATGGTCAAAAGCAAATTGGAAACGCCGCGTCCAGTGAAGCCACGATAGAACTCATCGATACCCAAAGGACCGAGCAAAGCGGTCAAAAAGAGGGTCAATTTCTTGCTTTTGCTTTTATATAGCTTGAAATCACCGGTCTGCGGATCGATGTGCTGGGTGATATCCATTGTGCGATAGTTATCGTCGATTGGATTTCTTTCACCGCATTTCGGGCAGATATCGGTGTCGAATTTCGTGATTTCTGAGTGGCAATACTTACAACGTGGCATAACAAAAACAAAACAAAAGATAGTATAACCTATCTTTCCCCATTTAGGGCGAGAAAAAAGGACCTTATGGCCCTTTCTTCAAGCGATTTTAATAGCTTTGCTTGTCCTTGATCCCGGCGTAATGGTCGTAGAGCTTAAGACAAGCGTCGCGGTCCATTTCGTGCATAAAGCCCGATTTGTCGCCGCTATAGGTCTGGTAGAAGTCACTATCGCGGAAACCGATCTTCTCGGTATCGTCGATATTGCATCCGTAATAGATCTTGCCGATATTGGCCCAGAGGATTGCTCCTAGGCACATCGGGCACGGCTCGCCGGTCGTATAGATCTCGCAACCGGATAAGTCGAAGGTCCCAAGTTTTTCGCAGGCTTCATGGATGGCCATGATTTCACCATGGCAGGTAGGATCTTGCAAACGGATTACGTTGTTGTGACCTTTGCCGATAACGACACCATCTTTGACGATGACGGCACCGAATGGTCCGCCATCTCCTGCATCGACGCCGATTTTAGCTTCGTCGATGGCCATTTGCATGAATTTGTTCATTTACTTGCGGAAGTCCTTTCTCCATTTATTATAAACGGATTCTTCCTTGCCGCTTTGTTTTTGGAACTCGGAGAGGAGATCTTTCTGGGACCTGCTGAGTTTGGATGGGGTCTTAACCTTGATATGGATATACATATCGCCTGGCTTCTCGGTGCGTAAGTCCTTGATGCCGCGACCCTTTAGTTTAAGGATCTGATCAGGCTGGGTTCCTTCTGGGACCTTGACGCTGACTTCGCCATAAACGGTCGGAATATCAATCTCAATACCCAAGGCGCAATCGACGAAACTGAGTGGTACATCCATGTGGACGTCATTCCCGTCACGGGTGAAATATGGATGGTCGGAGACGAATACTTCGACGAATAAGTCACCATTCGGACCGCCGTTATAACCACGGCCGCCTTTATCCTTGACGCGAATCTGCTGACCAGCGTTGATGCCGGCTGGGATGCGGACGCTAAGGTCTTTCTTGATGTGCTTATATCCACTGCCACCGCAAAGATGGCATTTGTTTTTAACAATCTTGCCAGAGCCACCGCAATGCGAGCAGGTCTGCTGGCTGTTCATAACACCGAAGATCGTTCTTTCCTGGACGGTCGTATAGCCGATGCCACCGCAATATGGGCAGGTTTCAACGTCGCTAGAACTCTCAGCGCCAGTACCATGGCAATGGGCGCAAGGCTCATCGTAATCGACTGGAACCGTGATGGTTTTGCCGTTGATGGCGTCCATGAAGCTGATGCGGACGCGGTATAAGGCATCATCGCCCTTCTGTGGGCCCCTAGCTCTAGCAGAGGAACGTCTGGCGCCTCCACCAAAGAAGGAAGAGAAGATATCGCCTAAATCGACATCGCCGAAGCCTTGGCTGGAGAATCCTTGGCCGAATGGGTTTCCACCACCGCCGGTCGAGGCTCCCTGCGTGAAGGCCGCCATGCCGAATTGGTCATATTGTTTTCTTTTGTTGTCGTCGTAGAGAACATCATAAGCTTCCTGGACTTCCTCGAATTTCTTCGGGGCGTCAGGATCCTTATTGATGTCCGGGTGATATTTCTTGGCGAGCTTACGATAAGCCGATTTGATTTCGTCTTTGCTTGCGTTCTTAGAAACGCCCAAAACTTCGTAGAAATCGCGTTTTGTTTCTGCCATAGCACCCTCCTTTCTAAATAAGAGAGCGACGCCACCCTACTTGGGGAGGCGCCGCATCTCGCTAGTTTACTTACGGTCAGTGAAGTCGGCATCGACCACGTCATCGGCGGTTTCGTTGCCTTCCTTCTTGCCGGCATCAGCGTTTGGCTGAGCGCCAGCTTGCTGCTGCTGCTGTTGATAGGCAGCGGCGGCCGCATCTTCAAGGTGACCGACGATTTCGCGGAGCTTGTTGATGTCGTTGGCCTGAATAGCGCCCTGAGCTTCATCGCGGAGCTTGGTGAGCTGTTCCTTCTGGTCGGCTGGCATCTGATCGCCTTTTTCGGTCAAGGTCTGGTTGATCTGGTCGACATAGGACTGAGCCTTGTTCTTGACTTCGATGTCATCCTTGCGCTTCTGGTCGGCTTCCTTGTTCTCTTCAGCTTCGCGGACCATGCGGTCGATGTCTTCCTTGGAAAGACCGTTGGAGCCGGAGATGGTGATGTCCTGAGACTGCTGGGTATCGAGGTCTTTAGCGGCGACTTTGACGATGCCGTTGACGTCGATGGAGAAGGTAACTTCGATACGTGGCTGACCACGGCGAGCCGGTTTGATGCCGGAAAGCTGGAAGTGGCCGAGCAATTTGTTGTCGTGAGCCATTGGACGTTCGCCCTGGTAGACCATGATGTCGACGGCTGGCTGGTTGTCTTCAGCGGTCGAGAAGATCTGGCTCTTGGTGGTTGGAATCGTGGTGTTGCGTGGGATGAGCGGAGTCATGACGCCACCGAGGGTTTCAATACCAAGGGTTAATGGGGTAACGTCGAGAAGGACGACGTCTTTGACGTCACCGGCGATGACCGCACCCTGAAGGGCAGCGCCCATGGAGACGGCTTCGTCTGGGTTGACGGAGAGGTTGAGTTTCTTGCCGGTGATCTTGGCAACGAGTTCCTGGACCGCTGGCATACGGATGGAGCCGCCGATCATAAGGACGTCGCCGATATCGTTATAGCTGAGACCGCTGTCTTTCATGGCCTTTTCGAGTGGGGCCTTGCAGCGTTCGAGTAAGTGCTTGGTCAAATCCTGGAATTTGGCGCGGGTGAGTTTGCCCTCATAGGAGATAGGACCAGTTGGGCCCATACCGATGAATGGGAGGGAAATGGTGGTTTCTAAGCTGGAAGAGAGCTCGATCTTGGCTTTTTCAGCCGCGTCGACGAAACGCTGACGAGCCATCTTGTCGCTGATGTCGGCACCGGTCTCAATCTTGATCTGAGCCTGGATCCAATCAGCAACGACGTGGTCCCAGTCATCACCGCCGAGGTTGGTGTCACCAGAGGTAGCAAGAACCTGGAAGGTGCCATCGCCGATATCGAGGATGGAAACGTCTAAGGTACCACCGCCAAGGTCGAAGACGAGGACCTTTTCGGATTTATTGTTCTCAAGGCCGAAGGCTAAGCAAGCGGCGGTCGGCTCGTTGATGATACGGACGACATCGAGGCCGGCAACGGTACCGGCGTCTTTGGTGGCCTGACGTTCGGCGTCATTGAAGTACGCTGGAACGGTGATAACGGCCTTCTTGACTGGCTGGCCGAGGTTCTTTTCGGCGTAGTCTTTCATATAGCCAAGGACACGGGCGGAGATTTCCTGCGGGGTGTAATCCTTGTTGGTGCAGCCGATATGGAACTTGTGGGCGGTACCCATCTTACGTTTCGCGGAGGAAACGGTGTCTGGGTTGGTGACGGACTGACGCTTCGCGGCGTTGCCGACGATGACCTCGCCGCTACCTTTGAAAGCGACGACGGATGGGGTGGTCATAGTGCCCTCTGGGTTTGGGATGACCTTGACTTTGCCATCAGCCTGCATGTAGCTGATGACGGAATTGGTGGTACCAAGGTCGATACCAACGATAACTTCTTTTGCCATAATCTAATTTCTCCTTTTAGGCTTTGTTGCCTTTATTTTCGGACGCTTCAGCGGCTTCTTCCGCTTTCGGCGCTTCTTTCTTTTTGCTGACGGATACCATCGCGGCGCGGATCAAACGATCGTGGAGTTTGTATCCTTTGGCGTAAACCTTCATGATGCGGTTTGGCTCGCCATCATCCTCCACCGCATCGACGGCGTGCATATTCGTCGCATCGAAGCGATCGCCGATTTTCGGCTCGAATTCGCTCACGCCTTCATTGGCGAGGACATTGGTGATCTGGTTGTAGATATATTGGAAGCCAACGAGGTAGTTCTTAACCTCATCGCTTGCCGGCGGAATGCTGAGGGCGCTGTAGTAACCGTCTAAGGCCGGGAGGAGTTCCTCAAGGAAGCCCGCGGCGCGATATTTGACGGCGTTGCGTCTATCTTCTTCAAGGCTCTTGCGGAGGTTTTGGGTATCCGCGAAGACCTTGTAATATTCGTTTTTCCAATAGTCGCGATCGGCATTAGCTTTGGCCAAGGCTTCTTCAAGCTTGGCTTTCTCGCCCTTCTTTATTTCTTTTTCGGGCTGCTCTTTCTTTGCTTCTTCTGTTCCGGTTTCTTTTTCTGGCATTCGGAATCTCCTTTCCTTTCGCTTTCGTTGAAGTATTGGTCGAGGGTCTTGCTGACGTAATCAAGAAGGCCCATGGCTCTTTCGTAATCCATCCTGGTCGGGCCAAGGAGGGAGATGGCCGTCTTCTTCTCGCCTGGAAGCTTGACTTCCGCGGAGAGAATGGCGACATCTTCGAGACCGCTTTCGGCATCGCCGATTGAGACATTGACGCCTTCATCGCCGGTTTTCGTGCTGGCGGCTAAGGCTCTTCTCATGGCCTCTGGGTCATCGACGAGCTCCAAGACTCGTTTGAGTTTCTTCGCGTCTTCGGTGAATTCAGGGGTTTCGAAGAGGTTGTTCTTGCCATAGAGTTTGATGCGTTCTCCAGCGAAGCGGACGAAGGCACGAAGGATGGCTTGGTAAACCATGTCATGTCCGACGATGTAATCCTTAAGGGCCGGCTTCATGGCCTCCATCTTCGGAACGAGGTCCGAGATCGAAGTGCCCTTGAGGCGGTCATTGAGGAGGACGACCGTTTTGGTGACGTCTTCGATGGATAAGCCCTCATCGAGGATGAAGGTCTTATTCTCGACATATCCCCTATCCGTGACGAACACGGCGGTCGCGGTCTTTTCGTTAAGCGGGATGACCTGGACGGAGAGGAGGTGTTCTTCCTCGGCTTTAGGACCAAGGACGACCGAGGCTAAGTTGGTCATGTGGGAGAGAATTTCGCAGCTCTCCTTCATGACTTCCTCAACCGATTTGCTCTTCTCGTCGAGGATGCTCTGCAAAGCGTATTTGACCTCTTCGTCGACCGAATCCTCACGGAGCCTTTCGACGTAGTAGGTATAGCCTGCGCCGGAAGGGACGCGGCCGGAGGAAGTATGGGTCTTCTCAAGGAAGCCCTGCTTCTCCAAAGCATTCATCTCGGCTCGGATGGTCGCGCTCGAATATGGAAGATGGTATTCCTCCAACAGGGTTTGGCTACCGACCGGTTGGGCGGTCTTGATGAAGTGTTCGACGATGAGCTTTAGAATCGTTTCTTCACGCGTCATCTTTAATCTCCTTTTAGCAGTCTCACTTTTCGAGTGCTAGTCACATTATAGGAAGCCCGTTAGCACTGTCAAGGGATTAGTGCTAAAAATGTTCCTCTTTTTTAAAATAAAAAAGCCCTTAAGGGAAATTAAGGGCAAAAAGGTGATTTTAGAATAAGGCAACAAGGATCTGGTCAAGGAGCAATATACCCTTATCAGAGGCAAATACCCTACCGTCTTTTGTTTCGATGAGGCCCCTGTTTCTTAATGATTCGAAGGCTTCTTTATAACGTTCCATGAAGTCGAATCCAAAACGCTTTTTGAAGTTATCCAAGGCGAAACCTTCTTTTAACCTAAGGTTAGTCAGGAAGAAATATTCGATCGCGTCTTTCGCGTCGTCTTTCTCTTCGCTTTCTCTATATTCGCCTGCTAAGTATTTCTTCAGGCTTCTGGTGTTCGTGTAATGGACGCCATCTTCGTAGCCCGAAGCGCCTAGCCCCACTCCGACATATTCTTCGTCTTTCCAATAGGCGGAGTTATGTCTCGACTCATAGCCAGGGATAGCAAAATTAGAGACCTCATAACGTTCATAGCCAGCCTTCCTAAAGGAAGAGAGGATTAACTCATATTGTTCGGCCTGCTCGTCTTGTTCCGCCTCTTTATAGCCTTTCTTAGAGAAGATGCTATCTTCGCCGATCGTTAAGGAATAGGTCGATAAATGTGGCACTTTCAAAGACAGCATGGCGTTAATGTCTTTCTCTAAGTCTTCCTTCTTCTCGCCCGGAAGAGCGTAAATCAAATCGACATTAAGGTTAGTAATCCCCACAGAACGGGCGATTTCCAAAGCCTTTTCGACATCTAGAAGGGAATGTTCCCTACCCATTAATTCAAGGGCCTCGCTGCGAGAGGACTCTAAGCCAAAGCTAAGGCGGTTAACCCCATATTTGACCATGATTTTGGCCTTCTCTAAATCGAATGATTCCGGGTTGGCCTCAACGGTGAATTCGCTGTCCTCTTTTTTATATAAGGATAATAGGGAAAGAAGCTCTTCTAGCTCTTTTGGAGACAAGGCGCTTGGGGTGCCACCTCCAACGTAGATCGTCTCCATTTTGCCGAGGTTTTTAGAAAGAATCTCTTTCTTTAACTCAGCTAGATAAGCAAAAGAAAACTCCTCCCGATAGAGGAGTTTGCAGAAGTCGCAATAACTGCAGATGGAACGGCAGAAAGGAATATGTACGTAAAGAGCCTTCGCGGACATCCTTAGTTGTTTTCGATCGGCTTATCCTCGCCGAGTTCTTCGCCTTCTTCTGGGGCTTCGTCCTTGATGGCTTCTTCCTGGTCGAAGTTGGCCATCTGTTCGGCGGCCGCCTTATCTTCGACGTCCTCTAAGACGCGGTCGAGCTCTTCTTTGACAACTTCTTCTTCGCTTTTTGGCGCCTCTTCGGATTTAAAGAGGGAGCTATGTCTCTTAATCATGATGACGGCAAAGACGATGAGACCGAAGAAAATGAGGAGCATCAAGATGATGAACCATGGCTGTGCAAAGACATCGGCGTAGATTGGGAACATAAGTGTTGTTATTCTCCTTGTTTGATTGGGGTGTAGACGAATTTGTTTTTGAGTTGGAGCTTCTTATAGAAGCCTTGCGCCGCGAGGTTATCCATCGAGGTTCTCGCCGTCTCGTAGGCGCATTTGGTCGCTTTCTTGTAATCCTGGATCGTGTAGTAGCGTCCTAAGGTCGCGTGAGAGGCATAGAAGAAGGCCTGCTGCTTGCGGATATTAGGATTGGTTTCAAGGATGTATCGGGCGTATTCCCTGATCTCCTTGTCGCTCATCTTGTTCTCCGGGATCTTGATGGCGGACTCACCGGTGATTATACGCTCAACTTTCGGAGTTGGGGATTCAATTGGCGCGGCTGGCTGAGCCTTTGGCTCAACTACCACCTCTTTCATCTCCGGCTTCTCGGCTTCAGGAGTCACTTCCACAGGGCGTTCCGGCTCTTTTGGAAGGTCGTTTTTCGTCACGCGGTTCTTCTCGGCTTGGAAGATATCGGAGGTCGCTTTCTTGATCTCGGCGTTGATTAAGTCAATCTGGCCAGAGAGATAGTCGATCGCGAAGAGGACGATATAGGTGATATCGCTCTGCCTCTGGGCTTCAACCTTAAGGGTGCGATACCTTTCGTTGCCCGGACGGAGGATTCCTTCGATCGGGAGGAGGGCCGCCGCCGCTTCCATGCCGCCCTGAGAGAGGACGTATTTGGCGAGTAAGCAAGCCACCGCTTCGTTATGGGCATCGAACGGCTTAACGTAGACCATATAGTAGAAGACCATGATGGCCTTGACCAAATAGTCGCAGGTATCGTTGGCGATGAAGGAGAAGAGATTCTCCATAAGGCCTGGGATATCGCCATAAGGCGCCCAATCATAGTCACGGTTGACGGTCGCAACGCTATAGATGTTGCGAGGATCGCTATTTCTATAGAAGGAGACAAGCTCTTGCTGTCCCAAGATTTCGGCATAAATCTCCGCGAGCAAGTCCTCAGTGATCGGCGCGAGGTATCTATCCTCGAACTTCTTGAGGGCATCGCGATAACCGAGAAGCGGCTGATGGAGGAAGTTGCTCTCACGGTAGGTGCCGTTAAGCATCGCCTTGATAGAGAGGTCCCCTGCCTGAGTCTTCTCGATAGAGTTGATGGCGCTTAGGATTTCATATTTCGCAAACTGAGCGACTCTCTCTTGGACGCGCGGCGCTTCAGAGAGGCTAAGATAGGAGGACTTAAAGTTCTCGAGCTTCTGCTGGAATTGCGAAACCTTATGGGCAATCGTCGGCGTCATCGTCACGAAGAAAGGAATCTGGGTGAGAGAACGTAACGCCAAGCGTTTAGCGTTGGCCTTGCGGTAGTTCTCGATCTGAATCCAGAAAGGTTCGATCAAAGACGAGCCGAGAAGTCTCGGTAACTCGGTCTTGGTCACATATCTTTCGTCGGTAAAACGGTATGCGAAGTCATTATTGGCCATGTTTTAGCTCCGAAATTGATTATAATTCCAGCTCTTTAGTTCAATCAACCAAAAAACTACTAATTTTTGGTCTTTATTTCATGTCGTCGCCGATGGAAAGGACCGACATGAAGGCTTCTTGTGGCACTTCGACGGAGCCCACCGCTTTCATTCTCTTCTTGCCGCGTTTCTGGGCTTCGAGGAGCTTTTTCTTACGGGAAATATCGCCGCCATAGCACTTGGCTAAGACGTCTTTCCTGACCGCTTTGATATCGGCGCGGGCGATGATTTTGCCATTGATGGCAGCCTGGACTGGAACCGCGAATTGCTGACGCGGAATGATTTCTTTGAGTTTGCTGACGATCGCCGTGCCGCGGTTATAGGCCTGCGGGCGATAGACGATGGAAGATAAAGCGTCGACTGGATCGCCATTAAGGAGAATATCCATCTTCGCGAGTTCGGATTTGCGGTATTCCTTAAAGTCATAGTCCAAAGAGGCATAGCCTTTGGTGCAGGACTTAAGGCGATCGAAGAAGGAATAGATGATTTCCGAAAGCGGCAAATCATATTTGACGATCTGCCTGGTGTCATCGAAATAAACGAGGTCGGTATAAACGCCGCGCTTCTCCTGGCAAAGCTCCATGATTGCGCCCACATACTCGGATGGGGCCATGATGGAGGCGGAGACGAATGGCTCATCGATTTCCCTGATTTTGCTTGGGTCAGGGAGTTCGCTTGGGTTATCGAGTTCAAGGACGGTGCCATCGGTTAAGACGACGCGATAGATAACGCTCGGGGCGGTGAGGATAAGGTCGAGGTTATATTCCCTCTCAAGCCTCTCCTGCACTACATCCATATGGAGAAGGCCCAAGAAGCCGCATCTAAAGCCGAAGCCTAAAGCTTGGGAAGTCTCTGGCTGATAGACGAGGGAAGCGTCATTAAGGGCTAATTTCTCTAAAGCCTCTTTGAGGTCTTGGTATTTCTTGGAGTCGGATGGATATAGACCGCAATAGACCATCGGGTTGATATGGCGGTAGCCTGGGAGAGCCTCTTTGGCTGGATTATCCGCAAGGGTGATGGTTTCGCCAGGGAAGACGTCCTTGATGTCTTTGATGGTCGCGGTTAAATAACCAACTTCACCGCAGTCTAAAGACTGGGTCTTGATTTCTTTCGGGGTTCTGATGCCAACTTCAGTGACTTCATAGACCTTGTTGGCCTGCATGAGGCGGATCTTATCGCCAGGCTTGACCGAGCCATTCTTGACGCGGATTAAAACGACGACGCCGCGATAGGAATCGTAATAGCTGTCAAATATAAGGGCCTGAAGCGGAGCGTTCGGGTCTCCATCAGGTGCCGGAATGTCTTTGGCGATTCTCTCTAATACGTCAGGCACGCCGACGCCGGTTTTCGCGCTGACCTCGGAGGCATCGGAGCAATCAAGGCCGATGCGCTTCTCGATTTCGTCTTTGACGAAGGCTGGACGGGCGCTTGGCAAATCGACTTTGTTAATGACCGGAAGGATCATCAAGTCGTTATCGATGGCGAGATAAACGTTCGCAAGGGTCTGAGCCTGTACGCCCTGGGTGGCATCCACTACTAAGAGAGCGCCTTCGCAGGCAGCCAAGGAACGGCTGACTTCGTAGGAAAAGTCGACATGCCCCGGGGTGTCGATGAGGTTATAGATATATTCCTCGCCGTCTTTGGCCTTATAGGAAACGGTGACGGCATTGAGCTTAATCGTGATGCCGCGCTCCCTTTCGAGGTCCATCGAGTCGAGGATCTGCTCCTTCATCTCTCTTTTGCTGACCGTGCCGGTCAATTCCAAAATACGGTCGGCCAAGGTGCTTTTGCCGTGGTCGATGTGGGCGATGATGGAGAAGTTACGTATGTGTTTCTGATCAAATGGCATAGTTATAAATCGAATGGATTATAGAGGATAAGGCGCCCTTATTGGAACAATAAGATTAATCTTTCGCCTTTTCGCCTTGGTAAAACTCCCTTAAGGAGTCGGTAACGTCGCTAGGCGAGGTGACGACTTCATATTCGTCCCAGATTCGCCTGAATAAGGAACGATATTCCTCGGTCATGTAACGGTCGTCGATAAGAAGAGCCGCTCCCCTATCGGATTCGCTTCTGATTAAGCGGCCGACCGCCTGCATGACTTTATTCATGCCTGGGTCGCGGTAGGCATAATCGAAGCCTTTATCTTCCTTCTTGTCGTAATAGTCGCGGATGAGGTTGTTGTCGTGCCCGATCTGCGGGAGGCCAATGCCGACAAGGGCAACGCCGATAAGGCGGTCAGAGACCAGGTCGATACCTTCGCTGAAGGCCCCGCCGAGAATCAATAAACCGACGGTCGTTTTGCAGGGGTTAGGGACGAAATGAGAGAGGAATTCCTCGCGGTCGAACTCGCTCATTTCTCTTTCTTGGATTAATACCTCTGCATCCCCGAAATCAAGGTATGGACGAATGTTATCAAGGTATTCATAGCTCGGGAAGTAAAGGAAGTAATTTCCTTGCTTGGCATCGACGAAATTCTTTAGATACTCGTATACTTCCTGATATGTCGACGCGCGGTCTTTGTATCTCACCGATACCTTCGGCGCGAGCATAAGGTGGAAGTTGTTTTTATCGAATGGGGAACTAAGCAAAAGGAATGGTTCGTCGTGGCTTCCTATGATTGCGTCTTGGTAATAATCAATCGGCGATAAAGTGGCCGAGAAGACCACCGCCCCTTTAACCCTATCGAGGTTATCTTTGAGGTAAGATGCTGCGTCTAAGCAAGCGAGTTTGAGCTCGATGTTCTTGCCATATCTTTCGAGGTAGATCTTCATGCCCGGGCCATAGAAATCGTCAAGCAGACGGAGGAACTTATTCACCTCGAGGAAGAAGTCTTTATAGGCATCGCCGAAGGGAGGGTGCTCACTCTTCTGGGCTTTCTGGTTCGCACTCTTAAGGCTCGCCATCGCTTTAAGGACTTCCTGCGGTTTCTCGACAAAGTCGATGACTCCATCTTCCCCTCCGCTTAAATCCTTGAGGCGCTTCTCGATCTTGGTTAAGGCCCTCTTAATAGAATCAGCCTTGATATGACGAAGGCCATTTTTGGCCGCTTTTAAGGATGCGGTCGTTATTTCCGCGCTATACATGTCTCGCCCACGCTCAATGAGGTTATGGGCCTCATCGGTGAGGATGATGTACTTCTTCTGCTCGTTAAGCGGGTCGAAATAACGTTCCAAGAAGACGAGAGGATCGTAGAAATAGTTGTAATCGCAGATGATGACGTCGCTATAAAGGGAGAGGTCCAACTGTAATTCAAATGGGCACATCAGCTCTTTTTTAGCGAGCTCCACCACATAATCGGCATCGAATCTATTCCATTCGTCCAAAGCTTTCCTGATGACGCCTTTGAGCTTGGAATAATAGCCTTTGGCGTATGGGCATTCGTCTGGGTTGCAGCCTTTGCCCGGCGATAAGCAAATCTTATCTTTGGCCACGAGCAAAGAATCACGGCCGACGAAGCCGTTCTTATATAGCTCGCCCATCGCTTCATAGGCGGAGAATCTTCCGGTCGTCTTCGCGGTTAGATAAAAGATCTTCTCATTCTCCGTAGTCGCGAAGGATTTCACGCTCGGGAAAAGAGTAGACATCGTCTTTCCGATGCCAGTCGGCGCTTCGGCAAACAATAATCCGCCCTTCGAAGCGATGCCATAAACATATTTGGCTAATTCCCTTTGGCCCCTGCGGAACTTCTTAAACGGGAAGGTCAATCTGCGGCAACTTTCGTTACGTTTGTCGACTGCCTCAAAACGGATCTGCTGGAAGAAAAGATAATCATCGATATAGCCGTTGACCTTATCTTCCAAATCCTTGATGGAATATACGAAATCCATCGGCAGTTTCTCATCTTTTACCTGCGAGAGGTAGGTAAGCCTAATGCCGATTTTGTTTAATCCCTTCTCGTGGGCGTACATCAACGCATAGCATTCAGCCTGACCCAAATGCCATTTGCCTTGCTCTTCATAGAAATCTAATAGAGGCTGAACGGTCGATTTGATTTCGTCGATGATTGGGTAATCGCCTCCGATGATGATGCCGTCCGCACGGCCATCAAGACGGATGGTTCCCCTTTCTCTTTCGAATGATTCGCAAAGGTAATACTCGGATAGATATTCCTTGCCCTGCTTCTTTTGATACGCCCCATGCATCAAAGTGCCGAGCTTCATCGTCTCTTGGTTGTAGATGCGGTCATCGATATCGCCCGCACGCAGCAAAAAGTCCACCAGCTGGTGAACGCTTAATGATAAGTAGACTTTTCGCTTGGACTCGCTCAAATGAGGACTTCTCCTTCTAGGCCATGCGCGCCGTTAAGGAAACTTCTGCCATCCATCTTCTTTTTGCCCTGAAGCTGGAGGGAAAGAATCTCAATCGCGCCGCCTTTAGCCTGGAACACAAAGTGTTTATTCGCTTCGATAATCGTGCCGATTGGCGCTTTCTCTTCGTCGCTAATCTTCTTGCAAAGGTAAATCTTTAGCTTCTCGCCTTTAAGCAGGAGATAGCCGCCTGGCTCTTCGCTTAAGCCATGCGCATAGCGAACGAACTCGTCCGCGCTTAAAGAGAGAGGAATATGCTCATCCTCTGGCTTGATCTTCGCGGCGAAGGTAACTTCGTCTTCGTTCTGGGGAACTCCTGGAAGCGCGCCATTTAAATATGGGAGCAAATCGCGGAGTATGAGCCTTTTGCCGGCATCGGAGATCTTGTTCTGGAGGCTGGTGTAGGTTTCATCTGGAGCAATCTCCACTTCTTCTTTGTCATACATTAATCCGGCATCCATCGCGGCGACCATCTGCATAAGGGTGACGCCGGTCTTCTTATGGCCTTCCATGATGGAACGCTGAATCGGCGCGGCGCCTCTTAACTTAGGAAGCAAAGAACCATGGAGGTTGATGCAGCCGTATTTCGGGCAATTTAGCACCTCATCAGGGACGATCTGACCATAGGCAAAGGTGACAATGACGTCTGGTTTAATCTCGTCTAAGAATGCGTGGTCCAAGCGGATCCTATGCGGTTGATAGACTGGGATATTGTGCGCGAGGGCGACTTGTTTGGTTGGGGTTGGAGTAAGGACTCTTTTACGTCCGACTTCCTTGTCTTCATTCGTGACTAAAGCGACGATGTTCCAACCGTCTTCGATCATCGCTTCCAATACTTTCGCGCTGAGTTCGGGAGTGCCCATATAAACGATGCGCGGTTCGCTTTTGTTCTCAAAATTCATCTTCGGCCCTCTTTTCTATTCGTGATTATAGCGAGTTTCTCTTAGAGAAAGAAGTTGGACAGGACCTTTTTTAAGATGGTAGTATTCAGGGATACCTAGGGTAGTAATTCGTACTAGGTTGCTTACTGCTTCACTTTGGGGTAAATTACAACTCATGTGGGCCAAAAGCCCTGCTAGCTAACCTCGGACATAACGAAAGGAAATAATCAATAATGTCCCGCGAAAAAGAACTCAAAAAGATCGAGGAATTCATCGAGAGTAACAAAGCTCTTCTCTCGACTTCCAGATCGATGCGCGATATCTACGAAATCTCGATGAATCGCAACCCTGGCAAAACCGCCATGGTGTATTTTGACGATGAAGGCAAAAAGAAGAAGATCAGCTATGCTGCCTTCAAAAACATGGTCTTCACCACCGCCTCTAAACTCTCCGGCGCCCTCTCTGGCGTCCCAGGCGGAACCGTCATTGGCTTAAAGCTTAAGAACACCCGCTTCTGGCCTATTTTCTTCTGGGCCATCTTGATGTGCGGCCACACCCCGCTCCTCATCAACGCGATGCTCCCAACCGATAATAGCAACAACCTCTTATCCCAAGCTAAAGCCCAGGCCATCATCACCAACGATGAAGCCGTCTTCTGCGTCCCGAACTTCCGCGTCAACGACATCATGAATCTTGCCGCTGACTATTCCTTCGTCCCAGATTGGGCCGACCACGTCATCTTCTGCTCCTCCGGCACCACCGGCGCTGCCAAGATGGCCGTCTACTCCGGCAAAAACCTCTGCGCTCAGGTCATAGCCTCCACCGGCATGGGCAACATCACCCCCGACCTTATGTATCCGGGCAAGATCAACATCTTCTGCATGATCCCGTTCCACCATATCTTCGGTTTCGTTGCCGTCTTCCTCTGGTTCACCTTCTATGGCAAGACTTTGGTCTTCCCAAGCTCTTTAGCCACCAAAGACCTCCTTTACGCGGTCAAGAAAGGCAAAGTCACCCACCTCTTCTCCGTCCCACT
>ONCO01000006.1 GCA_900316365.1 uncultured Erysipelotrichaceae bacterium | reverse complement strand
GAAGCTATTGGAGATTTTGCTCGAGCCATGGAGTTGGATGGTTAATTCGTTATCGCTGAAGAGGAGGTTCTCCTGCACCAATTCATCGACGTATTTGGCACTAAAAACGACTGGTCTACCATAAGAGACACCCTTCTCGCTGATGGGGAGAGAGGCGATCTCGCTTTTAATCTCGGAAAGGCTCTTTTCTTCGAAACTAGAGAAAGAGGCTAAGCCAGTAAGGGTCTCATCCTCAAAGGTATAGCTATCGACAATTAACTCTGGCTGATCGTAATATCTGCCGATTCTGCCAGTTAAGGTATAGACCGTATTATCTTGGCCGACATAGTTTTTGACCTTCGCGTAAAGGGCGCTATCGAAGGCGGCGTACATGCAGCCGCTCGCATCCTGGATATAAGCCTTGTATTGATTCGAGACGTTGTAATTGGCTTTGGTGGCGATCGAGTCGATGATCGCTAAGACTTTAGCCTTAACTTTCATCGAGGTGCCACTGACCACATAACCCGCCGGATTAAGTGGATCGGCGATATTGGAGCACGCGGTTTTGACTTGCTCTATCGTGGAGTAATTGAGGGTGGCTTGGCTAGAAGAGGAAGACGAAGAGGATGACGAGGGGGAAGAAGAGGAAATCACAGGCGGATTCGAGGATGGAATCGCGTTGCTAGAACTCAAAGAAGAATCAGAGGAGAGCGAAGACGACGAAAAAGAAGGGATACCCATCGTCGGGATCGCCTTTTCAGAGGAAGATTGTAGGGAAGAGCCCACCGAATCGGACGAGTAAGAATCGAGCTTCGAGGCTCCTGGTTCATCGGAACAGGCAGAAACGATCAATATGGCTAAGACAGCCAAAGGATAGAATTGTTTTTTCATGTTGCTAATTATCGCACAAAGGCGTGCCTATATCGCCAACAAAAGCAAGAAAAGGATACTTTCAATCAATCCAAAGGAATCGTGAGTTTCTTTCCTTTTTTAGCGCAATCCATCAAATAAAGATTAATAAGGGTTTGATAAGGTATCCCAGCTTCCTTCCCCTGTTCTTGGAAATAAGCTAAAACATCCCGAGGCAACTCAATTGTTACTTTGTTATTAAATCGTTTTGCGTAAGGGTTCTTCTTCCCTTTACAAAAATCGTATTCGTTTCTCATCTTCGGAACTTATTTCGCTCTTTTTCTAAAAACCATCCTATGAAAAACACCCGATAGAATCGGGTGTTTTGCTATTAATTGATTAAGCCAAGAGCTCTTTGGCAAGCTTCATAGCTTCGAGGATGGTGTCATCCATGTCGAAGTATTTGTAGTTGGCAAGACGTCCGAGGAAATGGACTTTCGGCTCAGCTTTGGCTTTTTCGCGATAGCTGTCCGCAAGAGCGGTGTTCCTCTCGTCGTTTAAGGTGTAATAAGGGATCTTGCCTTCTTCGAATTTGTCCGGGTATTCATAAGTGACCACGGTCTCTTCGTGATTCTGGCAATATGGGTCGAAGTGCTTATGCTCGGTGATACGGGTATAGGCTGGCTCGCGGGAGGTATAGTTGACGACCGCGTTGCCCTGGAAATCGTCCATCTTCTTGACCTCGGTGTCGAAACGGAGGGATCTCCATTCAAGACGGCCGAGGGAGAAGTCGAAGTATTCGTCGAGACGGCCGGTGTAGATGACCTGGTCAGCAAGGGAATCGAGTTCCTTCTTGTTGGCGAGATAATCGACGCCGAGACGGACTTCGATGCCTTCTAAGAGGTTCTCGATGAATTTGGAGAAGCCGCCTTTGACTTCGCACTGATAGGTGTCGTTGAAGTAGTTATTGTTGTATTCGAAACGGAGAGGAAGTCTCTTGATGATGGAAGCCGGAAGGTCTTTGCAGTCCTTTCCCCACTGCTTCTCGGTATAGCCTTTGATAAGGGTCTCGTAGATGGTGCGGCCGACCATGGAGATGGCCTGCTCCTCGAGGTTCTTTGGCTCACCGATATTCTCTTTCTCGGTTTCTTCCCAGATCTTGTCCTTCGCCTGCTGCGGAGTTTCGACACCCCAAAGCTCATGGAAGGTATTCATGTTGAATGGCATGTGGTAGAGCTTGCCATGGAAATTCGCAAGCGGCGAATTGATGAATGGATAGGTTTCGCTGTACTTGTTGATGAATTCCCAAGCGGCAACGTCCGAGGTATGGAAAATATGCGGACCATAAACGTGGACGGTGATGCCATTCATATCTTTGGTGGCGCAGTTGCCACCGATTTCGTTTCTCTTTTCAACAACGAGAACTTTTTTGCCAGCCTCAGTTAAAAGCCTGGCCATAGAGGAACCGGATAAACCCGCCCCTACGATGAGATAATCATATTTGTTTGTCATAGAGTTATTTTACACCAGCTTAACTATCAGAGGATAGAGGGATATGTAGAGACTCTCGACTATTTACCGATTCTATGGATAAAGAAAAGCGTCCCCGAAGGAACGCTTCACTAGAGTTAAGTTATTTTGCGGCGTCAGCGAAGATCTTAAGACCAGCCGTGGTAAGCGGGTGCTCAATCATCTTCATGAGGACCTTGTATGGGATAGTCGCGATATCGCTTCCGGCAAGAGCAGCCATCTCAACATGCTTGAGGTTGCGGATGGAGGCGGAGATAATCTCCGTCTCATAACCATAAAGCGCCTTGACGTCAGCGATTTTGCGGATTAATGCCTCAGCTTCCATATCGGCATCGTCGAGTCGGCCCATGAATGGGGAGACATAAGTCGCGCCGGCTTCCATCGCAAGCAAAGCCTGGTCGACGGAGAAGCAGAGGGTGACATTGGTTTTAATGCCTTCGGAGACGAGGGTTTTGCAAGCCTTGATACCAGCCCAGGTCATCGGTAATTTGATGACGATGTTAGGATGGATTTTGGCGAGCTCGCGGCCCTGGGCGATCATCGATTCGGCGTCGCCTTCGCTGACTTCGGCCGAGATAGGGCCATTGACGAGCGAGGCGATCTCCTGGATGACGTCCTCGAGTTTCCTGCCCTCTTTAGCGATGAGGGATGGGTTCGTGGTAACGCCGGCAAGGATGCCGTAGCTAGCGGCTTCGCGGATTTCTTCGACATTCGCGGTATCGATGAATAGCTTCATTCTTTTTCCTCCTTAGCGCCAATTGGCGAAGCGGTCCTTAAGGGCCACATAGAGAGAATCGTAGAATTCGTATTTCTCCTGATAGAGCTTGGTGAGCTCTGGATCTGGATAGATGGTTTCCTTCTCGGCGACGAGGGCATTGCAAGCCGCTTCGACGCTTGGATAGACGGAAGCGCCGACAAGGGCAAGGATGGCCGCGCCATAGGATGGGCCCTGTTCAGTCTTTGGAAGAGTGAGCGGAACGCCTAAGACGTTGGCGAGGATCTTGCACCAGAGTTTGCTCTTGGTACCACCACCGCAGACGGTGGAACCGCTGATGGTGAGGCCTTTGTCTCTGGCGATATCTAAGCAATCCCTTAAGGCAAAGGAAACGCCTTCGAGGACGGAGAGGGTCAATTGACCTCTGCTGGTATCAGGACGCATGCCGATGAAGGCACCACGCGCGCTCACGTCGTTATGCGGGCAACGCTCGCCCATAAGATAAGGAAGGAAGTAGACGTTGTTCTTGCCAAGGTACTTCTTGAGGTCCATCTGCTCGACGGCGTGGTCGGACTTAAGGACGTCGTTGACCCACCAGGCGTTGCAGGAGGCGGCGCTCAAGATGCAGCCCATCAAATGGTAATTGCCATCCGCGTGGGCGAAGCTATGAATCGCCTTTTCCTTATCGTAGAGATACTTTTTGCTGGAAATGAAGACAGTGCCGGAAGTTCCAAGGGAAACGTTGCATCTGCCATCACCGATGGTGCCGGTGCCGATGGCCGCGGCGGCGTTATCGCCGGCGCCCATGACGATGCGGCAAGAGGTCGGTAAGCCGAATTCGGCGGCGAGTTCCTTGCGGATGAAGCCAATCGACTCATAGGATTCGTGGAGCTTTGGAAGCTGTTCTTCCTTAAGTCCGCAGACCTCGAGCATCTCTTTGCTCCAGCACTTATGCTCGACGTCGAGGAGGAGCATACCGGAGGCATCGCTATAATCGGATCCGAATTCACCGGAGAGCCAATAGGCGATGTAGTCCTTAGGAAGAAGGATCTTGTTGATGCGAGCGAAGTTCTCTGGCTCGTTGTTCTTCATCCAAAGGATTTTCGGGGCGGTGAAGCCGGCGAAAGCGATGTTGCCGGTCCACTCTAATAAGTTCTTTTTGCCGATCTCATTGTTGAGATAATCGGTTTCTTTCTGGGTTCTGCCATCGTTCCAAAGGATGCATGGACGGATGACGTCTCCCTCTTTGTCCAAGGCGACCAAGCCGTGCATCTGCCCGCCAAAAGAAATGGCGACGACATCTTCCTTGTCCTCGCCTTCCAAAATTTTCTTTATGCCGCAAGAAATAGCTCTGCGCCATAAAAGCGGGTCCTGCTCGCTCCAACCATCATGTGGGTAAGAGACCGGGTAGGTTTCCGTATCGGAGGAGAGGATTTCCCCCTTCTCCGACACGAGTAACAGCTTGACGCCACTGGTACCTAAATCAATGCCAATGACGTTCTTCATGTTTATTTACCTCCGAAGAGAATTTCGTTAACGACTTCCTGGATGCCTTCCTGGTTGCCGGAGCATGGCTCTTTGGTGTTCTTGAGCTTGCAGGCATATTCGGAAAGGGACTTGAGGTCGTATTTGCCATCGATGATGTCTTTGCCGAGGCCTTTCTTCCAGCCAGCGTACTTCTCGTTGACGAATTCATCAACGCGGCCATCTTCGATGATGGCAGCCGCTTTGCGGAGACCGAGGGCGAAGGTATCCATGCCAAGGATGAAGGCCTTGACCATATCTTCACGGGTGTTGGATGGGCGACGGTTCTTGGCGTCGAAGTTGAAGCCACCGGTGAGGCCGCCAGCTTTTAAGACCTGGAGCATGGCGAAGGTGGCGTCATAGACGTTGGCAGGGAACTGGTCGGTGTCCCAGCCGAGGAGTGGGTCGCCTTCGTTGGCGTCGATGGAGCCGAGCATGCCATTGATGCGGGAAACGCAGAGTTCGTGATCAAAGGTGTGCTGGGCGAGGGTAGCATGGTTGGCTTCGATGTTCATCTTGAAGTCTTTGTCGAGGCCGTGGGCTCTTAAGAAGCCGATCGCGGTCGCGGCGTCGAAGTCATACTGATGCTTCATTGGTTCTTTTGGTTTTGGCTCGATGTAGAAGTCGCCTTTGAAGCCGATGGAACGACCATAGTCGACGGCCATTCTCATTAAGCGGGCGATGTTTTCCTGTTCAAGGGCCATATCGGTGTTGAGAAGATATTCATAACCTTCACGGCCACCCCAGAAGACATAGCCACGGCCACCGAGCTTAACGGTGATGTCGAGGGCCTTCTTGACCTGAGCAGCGGCAAAGGCGAAGACCTCTGGGCTGTTGGTGGAGCCGGCACCATTCATGAAGCGTGGGTTGCTAAACATGTTGGCGGTGCCCCATAAGCACTTAATATCGGTGCCTTTCATCTTCTCAAGGATGTAGTCGGAGACTTCATCGAGAAGTTTGTTGGTTTCATTGATGTCATCCTGCTCTGGGACGAGGTCAACATCGTGCCAGCAGAAGTATTTGATGCCCATCTTCTTCATGAATTCGAAGCCAGCATCAACTTTGGCTTTGGCGTGCTCAAGGGTGTTTGGGGTCGCACCGAAGCTCTTATCGATGGTGCCACGGCCGAACATATCGACACCGTTGGCGCCGAGGTTATGCCACCAAGCCATCGCGAATGGGAGATGCTCGGACATCTTTTTGCCGAGGATCACTTCATCAGCGTTGTAGAACTTGAAAGCATATGGGTTTTTGGAAGCCGGTCCTTCATATTTGACGGCTTTCACGAAATCAAAGTATTCCATTTGAGATTCCTCCTGAATTTTTGCCTTTCGTTTTCACACTAGACAAGGGAATGATAACTGACCTATATACGGCTTCTATGACAAAGGCCGTTTTCGAGAATGACAATCTTGCGTGGGGTATTGTTGCTCACTAATACCCTTATTCATTAAAAAAGGGGCATTTAGTGCATATTTCTGGCATTTTTTTCACGATTTATCTTAACTTTTTAATATTTCAATTATTTGTACTGCATTCATTTTGCCCGACAATCTTGCGCTAGGCACAATACTTCCTTGCGTTTTTTCTTCTTTAGGCGCGTAGCTGCGCGTATTTTGTTAGGGAACTTTCAGTTCCTCATTGCGTGTATAAGCGTGCGCAAAAGGCTCGATGGCATCGAATATTTCCATTGAAATAGGTCAAAAGAAAAGATAGTTTAAAAAACGGAGGACATTTATGAACAAAAAACAGGTTTTCAATCCATACCTTCCGCTTTACGAATACATCCCAGACGGCGAACCGCACGTCTTTGATGGCCGCGTCTACGTTTATGGTTCCCACGACCATTTCGGCGCGTTTGACTTCTGCTTCAATGACTATGTCACCTGGAGCGCCCCATTAGACGATCTTTCCGATTGGCGTTACGAAGGCGTCATCTTCAGAAAGAACCAGGACCCGATGAACCCAAAAGGCAAGAGATGCCTCTTTGCCCCAGACGTCTGCCGCGCGAAAGACGGTAAGTATTACCTCTTCTACGCGTTTGACTGGCTTGGCCTTATCGGCGTCGCGGTCTCTGACTCCCCTGCCGGCCCATTCGAATACCATGGCTTAGTCCACTATCCAAATGGCGAACTCCTCGGCAGAGAGAAAGACAAGAGCAAGAGATGCTTCCAGTTCGACCCGGGCGTCTTAGTCGATGATGACGGCCGCGCCTATCTCTACACCGGCTTTGGCTGCGTCAACACCTTCCCGCAGATCCTCCCGACCGGCGGCAAAGTCGATGGCTGCTACGCCATGGAACTCGGTGATGACATGCTCACCATCGTCGATGGCCCAAGAAAGGTCCTCGGCAAGAAGACCCAGATGAATGGCACCCCATTCGAAGGCCACGAATTCTTCGAAGCCTCCACCATCCGCAAATTCAACGGCAAATACTATCTCGGCTATTCCTCCATCAACGGACACGAGCTCTGCTACTCCGTCGGTGACACCCCATATGGCCCATTCGAATACAAAGGAACCCTCGTCTCCAATGGTGACGTCTTCCTCAACGGCCGTGCGAAGAAAGACGCGGTCAACCCACTTGGCAATACCCACGGCGGCATCGTCAAGGTCGGTGATGACTACTATGTCTTCTACCATCGCCACACCAACTTCACCAACACCGACCGTCAGGGCTGCGCTGAAAAGCTCGAGCTCGACGAAAATGGCGACTTCAAGCAGGCCGAATGCACCTGCTGCGGCCTCAATGGCGGCCCACTTAAGGGCGTCGGCGAATACCCAGCCTCCATCTGCTCCAAGATGCTCCCGAAGAAAGGCAACATCTTCTATCCGTTCTTCGCTATGCCTTGGCAGAAGGGCAACATGATGATCACCCAGTCCGGCAAGGATGAGGACACCGTCGAAACCCAGTACATCAAAAACATCAATGACGGCGGCATCGTCGGCTACAAGTACTTCGACTTAAAGAAGACCAAGGAAGCCGGCCTCGAACTCGACGGCAACTTCAAAGGCGAAATCGTCATGAAGCTCGGCGAGGAAGAACTCGGCAAAGCCGAGGTCGCCCTCAAAAAAGGCGAAAAGCAGATCGTCAAGATCGCGATGAAGCCAAGCAAAGAAATCAAGGAACTCACCTTCACCTTCAACGGCAAAGGCAAAGCCAATTTCTACAAGCTCATCTTAGCCTAATCACCAACAAGAAAAACGCCATCTCGGAATTGCTCTGAGATGGCTTTTTTGTCCCCAAAAATTAAGCAAAGCGGTCTATAATTAAAATATGCCAGGAGTTGTTTATAACAACATCGAAAATTATCTTCGTTTTCGTGGGGATATTCCTTTCTCGGAATCCCCTTTTAACGAGGTAGACAATCTTATCCTTTCGGCCTTCTGCTACACCGACTTAACCGGCCTTGCCAATATCGATGAATTCGAGAACGGTTTGACCATCGCCGAATTCGCCAGAAGGCTAAACAAGCGCGGAAGGTATACGAAAAACGAGGACATTCTCGCTAAGCTGCCTTTCGTTTATCTCCTTGGCAGCACCAAGCGTTTCGGCAAGCTTATCGTCTCCCGTTTCGTCGATGACGTTAACTTCGATGAGGCCATCCAATTCTCCGCGATGGAAATCCATCTCGGGGACGGCACCGCCTATATCGGTTTCCGTGGCACAGACGATTCTCCTGCGGGTTGGAAAGAAGACTTCACTTTGACCTTCCTTGAGGTCGCGGGCCAAAAGAAGGCCTTAATGTATCTAAAATCCTCCATCAAGAGGTTTAAGTCCGTCATGGTCGGCGGGCATTCTAAAGGCGGTAACTTAGCCCTCTATGCCGTCTCCTTCCTAAACAAGGAAGAGAATAAAAAAGTATCCAAGGTTTTCTTAAATGACTCCCCGGGCTTATGCCGCAAAGTCAAAGAGAAAGCCACGAACACCAATATCGAGAATAAGATCCTGCGCATCCAGCCGCACTTCTCCGTCGTCGGTGAGCTTTTGGAGCCAGCCGCGGAAAAGGTGCTTATCGTTTCTTCTTACGCGAAGGACATCTTGGAGCACGACCCATTCTCTTGGGAAGTCGATGGAACCCACTTTGTGGAAGTTTCCGACTTCGAGCCTAATGCGAAGAGCCTTGCCCAGGCGGTTTCCTTCTGGCTTGAATCCCTCGAAGACGATGAGAAAGCCAAGACGATCGACGATATCTTCTCGACCATTCACAACTACCCATCGATATCAGCATTCAGAGAAAGAGGCTTAAGGGAAATTCTCAAAGCCATCTATGCCTTCGTCCGCAAGAATAGCGACATCAATTCTTTGGCCTTGCTCCCAGTCGCCGCTTTAGGGACTGAGAAGACTAGACCTACCATGAAGAAATTCTTCGATTTCATTGCCAGGAATACTTTGCCAATCGGTTTAGTCTTACTTGTCTTTGGCATGGTCGTCTTATTCTTCCCGCAGATTTCCCTTAACATTTTGACTTTTGCCGCCGTTGGCATAGCCGCTGCATTCGAAATCTTCATCACTATTTATCTAACGATAAAGCGTAAAGGCGATATCGAGCCTCAGCTCTTCCGACTATATGTCGCGATTTTGCTTGTGCTTATCCTTGTCGCGATGGCGGTAAATAGATCGATCCTTGAAGTCTATAGAAGCTTCATCTTCGGAACGATGCTTTGTATGTTGGGCTTTAAAGAAATCGGTGAGATTTTCAGGTACAAACCTCGCTTGTTCTTCATTATCCTCAAGAGTTTGTTCGCCGCTTACTTGCTCGCGGCTGGCGGTTTCTTGCTCATGGACACCACCCATCAGCATCCGGCTACCCAAGTCTTGCTTTGCACCGTCGCCTTAATCTTCGGGGCTTGGTATACGATCCAGGGCATCTGGAGCCTCATCATCGAGCGCCGCGGACGCGCCGCATCACGCCGAATTATCTACTAAGTTGAGCCTTATTTGAACCCATTCATAATAAAAGGTAAGAAACTCTTTATTTTATAGTGCTTAAGACATAGAATATCCAGCGGGAAAAATGTAGGGTTTCTCGTTATGTCCGATGAGAAGAAAAGCATTATTCTGCTCGATATTTACAACTTGCTTAGAGCTGGTGAACATCTGAACCGCGAAGCTTTTATCCATGAGCATCAGATTTCGGTCCAAACATATTATCGTTACCTTGCGGACATTAAGGCTTACCTAAAGATTTACCACGAATCCTATTGCTTATTGTCTGATAAAGACAAATGCATCTACCTAACCAAAGTACAAAAATAGCGACCACGGGGGTCGCTATTTTGATATACGGGTCCTTTATTCGTCTTTCTTCAAAGCGTTGAATGCCTCGGTCATAGTCTTGTTGCCTCTAGTGAGTTTCTTGACCGAGAGATCGCTGGCCTTATCGTTAGCCAGGCGGAGATTCCTTTCAGAGCTGATAAGGTTCTCTTTCACCTTCTGCAAATGGTCGATGGTCTTATCGATCTCTTCGATGGCTGAATTAAACTTCCTGGACGCAAGGTCGTAGTTTTGGGAGAACTTCTGCTGGAAGTCCTGGAGTTTGCATTCGAATTCGGTGACGTCGAGGTTCTCTTGCCTTAGTCTCGCCACTTCTTTCTTGCTCTCAAGGGACGATAGCGCGGCGTTACGAAGTAAGCCGATGATGGATAAGAAGCACTGCGGACGGACGACAAACATCTTCGGATATCTATAAGAGACATCGACGATGCCGGCGTTATAGAGCTCGCTATCGGCTTCGAGTAAGGAGACAAGTACGGCGTATTCGCAGTTCTTCTCCTTCCTATCTTTATCGAGTTCTTTGAAGAAGTCCTCGTTCTTATGTTTGCTCGCGGTGGTGTCGTTCTCGTTCTTCATCTCGAACATAATCGAGAGGAGTTCGGTCCCATCTTCCGCATTTTCACGGTAGATAAAGTCGCCTTTAGAACCGGAAGTAGCGTCGTTATCTTTCTCGAAATAGGCATTCGGGAAGCTATAGGCTCTCATGCCGTTGAACTGGATAAGGCAATGCTGCTCAAGGGTCTCGCCAACGAGTTTGGTGCTCATCTTGGACTTTAGATCCTTGAAATAGGCGATCTGCTCATCCTTAGCCTTAAGTTCATCGTCATGCTTTTCCTTAAGGTTCTTGATGGCGAGGAGATTCTTCTCATCCTTATTCTCGAGTTGGTTCTTGAGATCGCGGATCTCATTCTCCTTATCATTGATAAGCTTTTGGGCGTCATTTTTAGCTACAAGTTGGGCGTTTTTCACGTCGCCACTAAGTTTGACGTTCTCTTGTCTAAGCTTATTGATCTCTTCGTTAAGGCTCTCTTTGGCCTCCATGATAGCGACCTTCTTGTCGTTCTCGGCTTTGGATGCCGCGTTTTCAAGCTTAGCCTTAAGCTCCTTAATCTCCGCTTCAAGAGCATTGGTCTTGTTCTGGCTCTGGGTATTGTTAAGAATCAAATCCTTCTGGTATTTGGCTTCTAATTCGTTACGGAGAGATTCTTCACGTCTTTTTAAATCCTTCTCCATGACTTCGTCACGGACCTGATTAACGATTTCGTTATATTCGGATTCGCTTACTTTAAAGACCTGCCCGCAATGTGGGCACTTGATTTCATTCATGGTGTAGCCTCCACTTATTGCTTAAATTTTAGTCTCGCCCTCTCCCGCTTACTAGGGGGAGAGAAGAAAAAAGCGACAGGATTAACTGCCGCTTATATAGATATGGTTAAGATTAATCAACGCGCTTCTTGCCGAAGAAGAAGAGAGCGACGGTACCAGGGCCGGTATGAGAACCGATGGTGGTGCCGATGGAGTAGATTTCAATCTTGCCTTTGAGGTTCGGGAAAGCCTCTTCGATCATGTCGACGATTGGCTGGACGAAGCCCATGCAATCGGAATGGGAGATGAAGCACTTATCGGCATAGTTAAGACCGTTGTCGGCCCACTGCTTCATTCTTTCGACAATCTCTTTCTCGACCTTCTTAACGCCATGGACTTTGGCGCGCGGAACGAGTCTACCTTCGTTGCTGACATTCAAAAGCGGGCAGATATGTAGTAAGTTTCCGACAAAGCCAGAGGCTGCGGAGACACGTCCGCCACGAACGTAGTACTTAAGGTCAGTGGAGAAGAACCAGTGATGGACGCGGAGCTTGTTATCGTTAATCCACATGGCTAATTCGTCCATGGATAAGCCGGCGTCACGCTGATCGGCCGCGGCATCCATCAAGAGGCCGTAACCAGAGGAAGCGGCGAGGGAGTCGAGGACGATGATGCGGACATCCTTGTCTTCGTCCATTAAGTGGCTCGCGGCTAAGGTCGCGGCATTCAAGTCACCGGATAAACCGGAGGATAAGCAAACGTGAAGGATGTTCTTGTTCTCCTTCAAGAGCTCACGGAAGTAGGCTTCATAGTCACCGATGGCTGGCTGGGAGGTTTTGGTCATCTCGCCATTGGCCATGCGATTGTAGAATTCATGAAACGGCATGGTTTCGCCTAAATCGTCTTCGTGATCCACGCCATTGAGATTGAAATGAAAACGGATATAGCGAATATCACGTTTCTCGAACTTTTCTTTGGATAAATCTGCAGTAGATGTGCAGCTGAGAATATAATTTGCCATATTTTTACCTCTGAATGATTATAGAGTATCTTGTCCTTAGGACAAACAAAAAAGCCGTTGAGGATACGCTTTTCAATCAAAGTCTAAATAAATCAAATCTCTCAAAAGCGCTCTTTTTTAATGAATAACGTGCAAAAAGGTCTATTTTTGCGCATTTTTAGGGCAATTTGTGCCTCAAAAATGTAAATGAACTTGAAAGATTTTCAAGCTTTGCATAGAATACACTAATCCTTTTTAAAGGATTTTATTTTGCGCCTTTTTTGCCAAGACTCTTATGAAAGTCAAATCCGTGCGATTCAAAATTCTCTCCACCACTATCTCATTCATAGTTGGTATGGCCTTAATCGCCGCTTCTGTCGGCATAATTTTCTTGCGCAACGAAACGACCGCTAAAGCCGAAACCACCATGAATTTGGAAGTCAGAGCTCGCGGCGAAGAACTTAACCAATCCTTCCTCCAGATTGAGGATGCCACCATCGCTATCCAATACATGGCCACGAATGGCATCACCTCTTTAGACCAACTTAAGAACGATGTTTCCTTCAGGACATCTTATATCACCAGCATCCAGAATAGTTTTGACTCCGTAACTGCCCGCGGAAGAAACGCGGGAGGACGTACTCCAGGCGCGGCTGCCTATTACTTGGTTTTAAACCCAGAAATCTCTGGTTTAACCCAAAATGATGACCACGGGGATGGGTTTTTCTTTGTCCGTGGTATCGAAAATCCGGCATACGTGAGCATGCCAGTGAGCAATATTCTCCAATATGACCCTGCTGATGATGGTCATATGGCTTGGTGGACTTATGCGACCGATGCAACCCTCAACCCGCATCATGAAGCCGTTTGGGTTAAGCCATACAATAACCTCGACTTTAATCGTGAGATTATCTCCTTCGTCGCGCCGATCTGGTTCTATGACGAAAACGAGAAGACTAATAACCTTATCGGCGTTGTCGGCATGGACGTCAACTGGTCCTATATCCGTAACGTTGTCGATGGCATTTCTATATACAAAACCGGCTATGCCTACCTCGAAGACGCGGATAACAACATCGCTTACCACAAGACTCTCCGCCCAAGTTTATTAGCCAAGGTTCCTGAGGACGTCGAGATTACCTATACCGAAAATGGCCGTTTCATTAACTTCAGAAGCACGAATGGAAAGCTTATTTCCTATAAATATAATGGCGTGGATAAGCGCGCGGCCTTCACCACTCTAAGGAATGGCTTGAAGTTATACCTCACCGCCGATAGGGTCGACATCTACTCTACACTCCGCACCAGCGTAATCATCACTACCTTCAGCACTATCGCTATCGCCGTCATCTTCTCCTTCATCTGCTTCCTCATCGTCGAGAAGATCATGAAGCCGATCGGCGAAATCAATAAGGCCGCCAAGGAGATTGCCAGCGGTAACCTCGAAGTCGCGATTGACTATAAGTCCTGCGATGAAATCGGCGAGCTCGCCTCCTCCTTCAACTACATGTCGGAGAAGCTTGACCGCAATATGCGCAAGATCGAGGAGATTGCCTATCATGATTCCCTCACCAACGTTAAGAACAAAACCGCCTATTTCAAAGAAGTTGAGACCCTAAAAGAAGAGATTGCTCACGGCGATGCGGAATTCGCCCTCGTCATGGTCGATATCAACGAACTCAAGTACACCAACGACCACTTCGGCCACGAAGCCGGCGATGAGAACATCTCCCTTACCGCCAGAGCCATCGGCAGGATCTTCGTCCATTCCAAAATCTACCGTGTCGGCGGTGACGAATTCGTCATCATCGCCCAAGGCGACGACCTCTCCAGCTTAGAGGATAGGCTACAATCCATGAAAGCCATCGCCAAACGTAGAGACCCGAAGGCCAACACCCCTACCACCGTTTCCGTTTCCTATGGCTATGCCATCTGCCATAAAGGCGACTCGAGGGAATACGCGGACATCTTCCGTGAAGCGGATTCCAATATGTATAACCAAAAGAAGCACGGCAAAAAGCTTCTTAGGGCCACAAATTAAAAGGAGAAGGCTTAACGTTCCTTCTCCTTTTTTCTTTTCTCCAAGAGGATGTCTGGGTATGGGTTGTAATCAACGCCCTGCATCTTGTTTTCCTTCAGGAAACATAATGGGGATACGCCTGTGGCTTCATAGAAGCGCATCAATTCCTCGAATGGGATCATGCCCCTGACGACCATGATGCCATCTTTCATCATCTCCAAATTGGCGATGGATTCCCTTAAGCCCACAACCTTAAGGTCGTTGCTATAGGCGTATTTCCTGGATTGGAGTCTCACATAGGCCGTTAAGCCAGGAATCTCTTTTAAGGCCGCCCCAGAAAGGAATGACCTCGAGTCCAATAAGGCGTCTAAGACTCCATCAGGATCATTCTCCTTAAGCCTTTTCTCGATCTTCGCGTTAAGCACGCTTGGCTCATAGGTGACCAAATGCGGCTCCTCAAGCTTCTCTAGGCTATCAAGAAGACCTCTAAGGATGAATTCGGGGTTAACCGCTTCTCGGTATGGGGTACCGCTGACGCGATAAGTCTCGATTGATTGATTAAGAATCTGGCTAGAGAAGATAGATAAATCATGGATGCCTAAGCAGTCCAACAAGGCTTCTTCACCTTTTAGATTGCTTGGTAAGTCCTTGAAGTTAAAGGAATTGGCCAATGTAAGGTTTCTTGCGAACGGGATAGAGATAGCGAGATATTTATTCATCACTTCCCTAGCGTCGCTAAGTAAGCCTTTTGGGACTGGGTAGAAAAGGAACCTTTCGTCTAAGCCGACGTTATTGAGTTCTCTTTTTGCCTCTTCTAGACGATAAGCGAAAGTCCATAAGGCTAATTGATGTAAGCCGGTCTCATATGGATCTAAGCCCTGACGGCCGATCAATCTAGCGAGATATTCTACTTTGCCGAAGTTGAGATGGAAGAAATCGCCATATCTACGTAGGCCGACTCTCCTATAGCAGGCGATGAGTTTGTAGTCGCTTGAAAGAAGGGTGGAAAGGAAAGGCAAAAAGAAGCGAGGCAAGGCTAAACCCTCTCTTCCTTCCGGCCAATAAAGGAGAGAAGTGCCTAATCTCTCCATCTGGAGGTTATCCCAAGGCTCAACGACATAGCCCATATCCTCAAGCTGGAACATAAGCTTTCTCATGCCAGAGAAGGCTAAAAGCCTTTCATAAGACATGCCGTTTAAGTCGGAAGTGACCATGACCTCAAGATCATGGAAGAGTTTCCTAAGTTTCTTATTCTTGACCTTGCCCATCATGAAAGGACCTTGGTCTAAAGAGATAAGGACTCTATCGCGGTTAAGGACGTCGCTTGGATAAAGAGGAAGCGGAGTCTCAAGATGGAAGTTAAAGCCGAATAGATAAAGTTCGGTGTAAATGAGGTTGCCCCTGATTTCATCTTCCTTCATGACTCCACGGAGGAAATCCAAAGGGAAAGTCGATCCCGTCTCGATGGCGATTTTATGCGTCAAAAAGAAATATCTGGTACGCCAGGAGAAGCGGATATTCTCCGCGTGATTTGGGAAAACGACAACATCATTCGTCATAACGAATAGTCTAAAGGTTTTAGAGATGTTTGTCTTTTATTTGTCACCGGCGATCTTCCATAAAGCGATGCCTGGAAGAGTGCCCACGCTATTGCCGATGACGACGATGATGACATTAACGACGGCGTTCCAGCTCCAGGCATTAGCCTGGGAGAAATAGAACATATTCGCGATGCAGTGCTCGAAGCCGCAATAAACGAAGGTGAAGACAAAGAAGACGAGTTCGATGATTCCAAGCGGCTCTAATCTACGCTTGCCGAAGCATTTAACGGCAAGGTAAACGCAGAGGCCACAGAGGAAAGCGGCCAGGAATGTAGTCAAATACATCTCGAAAGTGGCGTTCCCGGTGAAGTCTTTGGCCCTGCTTAAGGCAATCTTGGTGAAGGTCGCCATCATATCCGTGTTTTGGAAGAAAAGGTGCATCAAATAGCCAAAGCCAACCGCGCCGCCAAGGTTACCTAGAAGCATGATAGGCAAATCGATGATCGCATCCTTTGGACCCTTGTTCTCAATCGCGATGCCGACCTTGCCGGTATAGAGGGAGAAATAGAAAGTGCAGACCAAGAAAAGGCCAATCGCAAAAGCGATGGAACCAAGGACTTTGCCATAGATATTCGGAAGGGCGAAGCTAATCACGGTGAAGAGGAATCCGCCCAAACCGATTGAGGCACCCGCGCAGATGCCGAGAGGGAGTTGCATTAAGTGTTTTTTGATGTTTTCCATAGGGTCAATTATCACGCGGGGGCGAAAGAAAGGAAGTCCTTACTTTCGTTTATTCCGACGCGCCTTTCCTTTCTTTTTGTTTTTCTTCTTTTTAGCTGGATAAGCAGGTCCTAAAACCCTTACCAGCTTGTTGTCGTGGTAAACGAGGCTCATATGGAATGGCTCTTCGTTTTTATCTAATAACGGCAAGAAAGCGCGGTCACCTTCCCAAAGCTCAAGGTCCATGACGTCTTTCTTATCGATCCAAGCAAGGGTGCCTTCGGAGCAATCAATCATCTCGCCTTCGAATTCCTTACCGACATATAGATACATTCTTTCGGCAGGATAAAGGTCATTAAGGAAATCGATATATCCGCGATATACGTATTTCTTTAAGGTTAGTCCGGTCTCTTCTTTGACTTCTCTTTTTAAGCAAGTGGCGACAGATTCGCCTTTTTCGACATGGCCTCCGACACCAAGCCACTTGCCCTGATTCATGTCTTCCTTCTCTTTGACGCGATGGAGCATCAGGTATTTGCCTTCCTTCTCCAAATAGCAAAGGGTGGTTGGGACTAGCTTTCCTTCCCTCATCTTCTCGATGTTTTCTAATTCATCGATCGTATCGGTGATCTCTTTGATGACACGAGGGAAATCCTTCTCGATTTCAAAGCCCCAATAACGGAGGACTGTATAGCCTTCTCTTTTTAATTCGGCATTAACTTCCGCATCTCTTTCGATGTTCCTTTTAATCTTCGGAATCCAGTAATCCAAGTGAGAATGTATCGATTTCGATGCTTCTTCGAAGTTATAGCCATGCCAGAATTCGGAGTCGGCAAAGACGGCTAACTTAAGGCGTGGGAAGACGATATCAGGATGACCAAAGACCTTGCCGGAATTGCAGCGATATCTATAGCCCTTCTCATAGAGAGCCTTCCTAATCTTCATCTCGATTCCCGTGTCGGAACCGCGGATATGGGACATGGTAAAAGAAACCACGCTTGGGTCGCGCGGAGTGTAGATATGTTCTTTCTTCTCCTTAGCCATCTAGAGGTTATTCCTCGACTTTGATTTCATCCGCTTCGGCGACGTTTTCAACATCATCCTCTTCGGAAGTTTCTTCGTTAACTTCTTCAGCCACTTCTTCCTCCGGAGTTTCTTCTTCGATTTCGCCCTCTTCGCTGGTCTCTACGATATCTTCATCATCAGGAACGTCTTCAAGGAGATATTTCTCTTTGGCGATCTTGACCCTAAGAAGGGCGATCTCAGGCATATCGACATCGCGGACCACGACCTCATTTTCTTCGCCTTCGGAGTTTTTGGTGACGAAGGTTAAATAGCCGATGTGTCTCTCTTTTAGATTAAAAATAGCGAGGACGGGGTTGAAAAAAGCATTAAAAGACGCTCTCACGTCCACCACCTTTGCGCCTGGGATGCTAACGATATCGCCTTCCCTCATGTAGAGGACATAATCCTTGGAATCAACGTCAAAGAGGACAGTGAAGCGATCGCCTTTTTGAATACGTTTGTTCCATCTATGGTGATGAATGACTAAAGCGGCAAAGATCGAAACCTGGATACCAGCGAGAATCCCGCAGATCCAATGGAAGGCCTCAATTGGTACATTCATATAGATGATGATGGCGATACCAAAGAGCAGGACGGCGCTTAAGGTAGACCAAAAGAAAATATCGTCGACCATCTCATAACGGTAGACGATGCCCCTAGCCGCAACGGCGTAGTAGCGTCTTTTCTTAGGTTTTCCCTTCTTCTCTTCGTCCATGTTCTAGATTCTATACATCGAGCCTATCAAGCGCAAACTCAGCTATGCTGATTGAAGACAATCGCCCTCAAATCTTTGTAGGAATAATAAGGTAAGGCCCTATCATCGATCGCACCACCCTTGCTGGAGATGACGACAACATGCGCGCCTTTATGCTTGAAGGAGACAAGAATGCAGAAATCGATCTCCTTCTTGTTGGCTAAGAAGACATATAAGACCTGTTCGTCTTTGTTGATGGTGAGTGCTAAAGCGTCCCACTCATTGATATCGAAATACTTAAGCAAGTCGAAATGCTTATCGTTCTCTTCCAAGACCGCTGGAGCGAAGACGCAGTTCTTGGAGATGCGGATGGCTTTGACGGTGGAAAGCTGATTGGTCGCGTCGACGAAGAACTTCTCATCGCCTTTGGCCTTCGGGTCATGGAGGATGGCCCTTTCACCTTGGAAGACGCGTGGCTTGAGTTTGAAGATATCGGTGAAGACCCAATTCTTTTCTTCAACGACAGGCTGAATCGGCTCTTCGTGACGGATTGGCCTTATTGGGGTTTCTTCGGTGATGACCTTATTAGGAACGCCTTGTTTAGCCGGGGTAAAGGCCACTCTTTCGACTGGAGAGATCTTGACCGGCTTCTCCTCTTCTTTCTCGATTGACTTAGCCTTTGGAGCAACTTTAACGGGTTTTGTATCAATAATCGCGCCGATCTTCCTCTTCTTGCCGGCTTCGAAAGCAGGTCTTTCAACCTCGATATGTTCTTTTGCTTCTATGACCTTCTCTTTCTTCTTCCAATCCGGCTTCGCGTTGAGATTGCGGGGCTTCTTGTTGCTGGAGGCTTGGAAGGATGGTCTAGCGACATCGATATTTACTTCTTCATCGTCCTCTTCATCCATCACGGAATAGGAACTACCAAGATTACGGATCTTATTCTTCTTTCCAGCCTGGAAGGAAGGGCGATCGACATCAATCTGGATACCTTCGTCTTCATCATCGGAGGCTTCTTCGGTAAGGATCTCTCCACCGCCGAAATTGACGATCTTCTTTTTGCTATTGGCCACGAAGCGAGGTTTCTCCACCTCAATGATTGGAGCCTCTTCATCGTCTTCGTCTAAGGAATATTCACTAGAGACGGCATATTCTTCTTCGGCGATGCCGATAGAGGAAAGGAAGTCGGTGCCAAATTGCACCGGAACATCCGGGAATTCGCGGATATCGAAACCACGATAAAAAGCGACGAGGATCACGCCATAACGGAGATCGACAAGGAAGCCTTCATCATGATGGGAAAGGTTGACCAAAAGGGCTTTAAGGAGTTTGCCGCTATCATCGCTCACAAGCGCGGCAACAGCCCAATCTTTTAATACAAAGTTCTTTCTTCTCTCTTCTTGGACCAAGTCTTCTTCGTAATGGACTGGGAAGAAAGAGCAATCAGAGGCAAAGGACAAAGAGGAGAAGGAATTAAGGACGCGACGGGCGGTAAGGAAGTCATCAACCGCGAGTTTTCCATCGTTGGCGAGGATGTCCTCGTGGGATCCTGCTTCAAAAAGATAAACACCTGGACGTTTCGCCATTTTTTACTCCTCCTATTTTCTAAGAAAATATAGTAAACCCTTTCGCTCTCTTTTTCGAGATAAGCCAGAAAGAAAAATTGAAAGCTTACCTAAGCCTTAGGCAAGCTGGGAATCGTAAAGCTCTTTGAAGAAGCCTTTCTTCTCCATCAGCTCATTGAAATTGCCCATCTCAATGATCTCGCCATCCTTAAGGACGAGTATCAAATCAGCGTTCTGGATGGTGCTTAAACGGTGGGCGACAACTAAGGACGTCTTACCCTTCATAAGCTCATCGAAGCTTTCGGATAAGGCGAATTCGGTGCGAAGGTCGATATTGGAGGTGGCTTCGTCTAAGACGACCACTTCCGGCTCCATCAACATAACGCGGGCTAAGCAAAGCAACTGCTTCTGACCAGTAGATAAACCAGACTGATTGCTAATAAGGGTGTCATAGCCATTAGGAAGCTGGCGAATGAAGGGATCGGCGTGGGCTTTCTTGGCGGCCGCTTTAATGTCATCAAAGGTCGCATCTAATCGGCCATAGCCGATGTTCTCACGGATGGTTCCATGGAATAGCCAGCTATCCTGAAGGACCATGCCGATATGCTTCCTGAGTTCCTTTTTCGGATACATTGTCGCCTCTTTGCCGTTAATCGCAAAAGCGCCAGACTGCGGATCATAGAAACGAAGCAAGAGATTGATAATGGTAGTTTTGCCGCATCCAGTCGGACCGACGAAGGCAATCTTGTGGCCCTTATAGATGTCGATATTGAAGTCTTTGATGATCTGGCGTTTGCCATCATAGGAGAAGTTGATGTGTTTTGCCTCAAGGGAATCAACGCTGGAGGAGAGTTCCTCTTTGCCTTCATCGATATCCTTCGGGCTGGTGATAAGGTCATCGATACGCTTAAAGGACGCGAGGGCGTAGTTCACTTCGCTTGCGACATTGCTGACTTCGTTGAACGGAGCCATGTATTGGTAAGCATAGCTTAGCATCGCGCTTAAGGCGCCTGGGCCAAAGGATTCTAAGCCTAAACCAGGTTTGGTGATGATCAAGACGCCGCCGATTAAGGCGAGGATGGCATAAATCGTGTTGTTGACCAAACGGGTCATTGGGTTAATCCAGCTGACCGCGAAGGTCGCACGGAAGGAAGAATCCTTAAGTTGAGCGTTAATCTCATCGAATTCCGCCTCTTTGCTTTCCTCTAAGCCATAGGCTCTGACCGCCTCAAGGTTATTGAGGGATTCAAGGCTATAGGCGGTGAGTTTACCAGTCTTCGCGTTCTGCTCTTTGTAGTAACGGGAGTTATGGCTCGAGATAAAACGAGAGACAAAGATGGAGATTGGAGTAAGAACAATAATCGCAATGGCCATGACCCAGTTGAGCATAAACATGAAGACCAAGGTCACAAGGATCTGGACGATGCCTTCATAAAGCGCCCCTGCGCCTACAATCAAGCCGGTCTGGACGTTCTCAATGTCATTGACGAGGCATAAAAGTAGGTCGCCATGATAATGGGTATCGATGAATGAGACCGACGCGTGATTGATGGCCTCAAAAGCTTGATCACGCATATTTTTGACTACTTTCTGGCCTAAACGGTTGGTCATGACATCGAAGAGATAACGGAATAAGGCGCCAGAAACGATGAAGGAACCAATGAGGATTAGATGGAGGCTGATGTCCACTGCCCTAGCTTCTTGGACGGCATCGATAATCTCTTGAATCGCCAAACCAGAAACGAAAGGAATCGCCATTTTGGAGACGACGGAAAGAAGCGCGAACAAGGCGAGGAAGACGACATATACGCCGTTACCTTTGAGGTAGGCTATGAATCTCTTTAAGCTCTTCATTTCACGGCCACCTGCGTTTGATAGATTTCCTGGTAGATTGAGCAAGACGAAAGGAGTTCTTCGTGCTTACCTACCGCCACTACCTTTCCTTGATCCAAGACGTAGATGCGGTCCATATCCTTAACGGAGGTGGCGCGCTGGGAAACCAGGATCAAAGTGAGTTTCCTCTTTTTGACGTTCTTACGCAGCAAAGAGTCGCTCTTATAGTCGAGCGCGCTCGTGGAATCATCGAGAATTAGGATTTCCCTCCCGGCTAGAAGGGCTCTAGCGATTAATAATCTCTGCTTCTGACCGCCGGAAAGGTTGCTGCCGCCTTCTTCCACTTCGTGGTCTAAGCCGTCTTTATAACGGTTGACGAATTCAGCCGCCAAAGAATCCTTCAAGGCCTTTTCGATATCTTCTTCGCTGGCATTTGGATTAGCGACGAGCAAGTTAGAACGGACTGTGCCTTTGAATAACTGAGGTTTCTGGGATACCAAAGCAATCTTGGAGCGATATGCATCGAGGCGATAATCCTTGATGTTCTTGCCAAGATATAAGACTTCGCCTTCGCTCGCGTCGAAGAAACGTTCTAACAAAGAGATAAGGGAGCTCTTGCCACTGCCGGTGCCGCCGATGATGCCGACGGACTCGCCTTCACGGAGGATGAAATCAATCTTGCTTAAAGCGGCCTCTTCGCCGCCATAAGAGAGGGACGCCCCCTTTAATTCGAAGATCGTCTCACCTTTTTCAAACACCCGTCCCGCTTCTTTTCCAGAAGAAATGGATGGTGTAACGCCTAAGAATTCATCGACGCGCTTCTTGCTGGCTGCAGCCTTAGAAAGGGATACAACCAAGCGGGAGAACATCACCAAAGCGGTCAAAGCCTGGGCAAGGTAATTAAGGATGGCTACTGCGGTACCAGCCCCGATACCAGAGATATCGAAGTGATACCCAGAGAGGAAGAGGACAAGGATGACGCCGAGATTGACGAAAACATATGTCAAAGGATTTAGCCAAGCGTTTATGCTCGCCAAAGAGAAAGCCTTCTTGCGGTAAGAGGTTGAGACACCTTTGAATTTCTCAATCTCATATTCCTCGCGGTTGAAGGCGCGAATCGGGCGCGCACCCGATAAGGCGTCATCGCCTAAGGAGGAAATATGATCGAGTTCCTTTTGCAGGGCCTGATAACGTTTCGGGGTCAGCATGATGACCATGAAGACCACTAAGGCGGAAAGCAATAAAACCGAAAGGACAATCACGCCCGCTAAAGGCGAGAGAAGGAAGGAAGTAACGACCGAACCAATAAGCAAAAATGGGGAACGGACCAAAAGGCGCATAAACATATTCACGCCGGTTTGGAGGGAGAATGTATCATTATTGACGATTGTTAAGACCTTGTTCTTGCCGAACTTGTCGATCTGCTCATCGCTTAAGGAATACATCTGGTGATAGACGTTTTTCTTTAAGTCATAGGAATAAGCAGTCGCTACTTTCGCCGCGAAATATTGGGTCACCATGGTTAAGCCAAAGCCCGCGATGGCAAGAAGAAGCATCAAAAGAGACGGCCAAAGAACGGTCGTCCATTCATACTCAGCCCTTGGGGTGGCTTCTAGGTAATCGATGATCCTTTTGACCAGAAGCGGAACAAAGAGTTCGCAGACGCACTCGAAAAGCTTGAAAATCGGGGCAAGGATAACCTTGGCCTTATATTTGGAGAGAGGCTCTAAAGCTCCTCCGGACATTTATCTGTTCTCCTCCTTGCGGTCAGGACGGAAGTAGATTTCGAAAATGCTGATGAGCTCCCCTTCTTCATTCTGATAGGAGAAGGCAAAGCCATCGTCGTAGTTGCCGCTGATGCGGGTGAAATGGGATTCGCCGCTCAATTTGTAATTGGCGACGTCTTTCAAAGACCAATGGACGGTTCCGGTGACGAATCCGGCGGTAAGGTTACCGATATCGACGATCAAGGTCGGAAGAGGATAGACGATATCGAATTCGAGTTCGTTGGTTTCTTCGTTCCAAGTGACGTTAGCCAAAGTTCTTTCTTCCTGGGTGATGCCTTGGGCCACCAAGGAATCCTCAAAGGTATCGACGTCATAGACCATCGGGTTCTTGATGAGTTTATGTTTCTTACCAAGCTCTTCGATCGCGGCCTGGGCGTTAGAAAGCATCTTCGGGTCCTTATCAAAGCCCATGAAGGTGGTTCTTAAAGAAGAGGAAAGCTCGGTGAGTAAGTAATACTTAAGCGCGGCTTCTTCGTTTCTCTCCACTCCAATGCCTTTTTCATAGAAATGGGCCATGCGATAGGCAAGCTCTGGATAATCAAACCAATTCATCCTCTCGACGGCGAAAAGGTTAAGGGCTTCGTTATAGGCGGTTTCGATAAGCTGATAGGCAAAGGAATAATCAGGCGCGACGAAATAGCCATGCTCATAGCAATCGGCCAAATGATAGACGGCTTCCATCGAACCAAGGGCCGCGGCTTTGGAGAAAGCGATGTAGGCTCTCGCGGAATCTCTCTCATCCTCCATGCGGTCTAAATAGCAAAGGCCTAAGCCGCATAAGGCTTTCGGATTGGCGAAAAGCGAACGATGACTGTAATGGATAAGGGCCTTGGAATAATCCTTCTCGGTGAATTCGGAGCCATAGAAATAGAAATCGCCAAGAGAGAGGCTGGCGATTGGATCGCCTTGATCCTCAAGGGTGGTCAGGTAATGGATATAGAGGGCTTCGCTTTTTTCTTTATGGGCGATTTTGCCATCCTGATAACGACCGCAGTAGGTTCTCGCGGCCTCAGGATTCTCATCCATGAATTCCTCGCCATAGAAAGCAAGATTCATCTCTTTCATCAAAGGTTTGCTGATTTCAATGCCAGAAGCATCGCCGATAACAGCGTCCATGCCGCATTCTGGGCAAAGGGCGGTCACGCCACGCTCATCGTCAATCCATTCCTGGACGTTCCTGGCGTCATATACCTGACGGCAGAAATAGCAGCCGCATTTCTTGGACTGGACGATTTCGATTTCGTTGTCTTCCGCGTGCTTTTTGTAGCGAAGCAAAAGAGCGAGGCGGTCCTTCGCGGACTTCCTTTCTTCGACGTTATTCGAGCCCTTTAAGGAGCTTTCTTCTTTTTCTTTACTTTCAGTAACCTTATGCATGCCGGCTATTCTAGCACGCTTAGAAGGCAAAGCATATGCACATACTCGCCAAAACAATGACGGAGGCCTCAATCAGCAGCCAGAGATTGCGGATTTTCGGGAATCTGATTTGGTAAAAACGGATCGCGAAAACCGAAACGGCAATCACGGCGAATGGGATAAACATGAAGGCGCGATAACCCGAGGAGAAATCATTATTAACGACCGTGGTGACAAGAAAACCAAATGCCGCTAAGACAAACATCAAGACAAAGCCGATGATGCGGAATTTGCCTAAAAGGGAGAATTCGTTGTATTTGGTCCAGCCGTTGCCGCGGAAGAAGCTTAAGACAAAAAGCATTAAGCCCAAGAACATCGCGGCCATGTAGAAGAAGGAATTGCCTTCGAGAAGGAAATAACGATCGACATAAAGGATGGCGATGACGAAAACGATGCTGACATCGAAAGCCACGATCCTGGTTATCGCGGCGGATTTCTTGTATTTCTCATCCTGGGAGCTAAGGCGATATAGCCAAACCGAGACGATGCGTAAAGCCTCGGAAACAAAAATCAAAAAGAGCGATCCGCCCAAAGAGAAGACATAAGGCGTTTTGCCGAAAGCCAATACGAGGATGGCCATAACCAAAATCGCGACTAAATATATAGCGTGATGAACCCAGAAATAGATTCGTTTTGCTTGGCTGGCCTTTTCCATGGACGTATTTTACAACATTGCCCTCAAATGGGAATAACCTCTATAATCCCTAAATATGAAGAAGAAATTATTTGGAATTCCAACTTTTGTATTTTACATACTTTTAGGCGTTTCCATACTCGCCTTGATCTTTGGATCAATCTTTGACTTACAGCTTTCCAAAGCCATCGTCGACATGAATGACCCGATCGCCAATTTCTATGAGACCTACGGCCTATGGTTCGCGCATGCCGAAATCGAAGTCATCATTGTCATGATCTTCGTCGGCCTATATAAAAGAGAGAAATTGGCCTATCGTTTCATGGGCTATTTCATCCTCATCGCGGCCAACGCCGTCCTGATTTACATATTCCATAAATTCTTCTGGCTTAATCCGAACAGCAAAGAAATCCTATTCGGCTTCCGTTATAGCAATAGGATCTTGGTCATAATCCTCTCTGCCTTATCCCTCATTGCCGTAGGCGTTTTGACCTTCTTCGTTCTAAACAAAGATGCGAAGATGGCCAACTATGTATTGTTTATCGGCGTCATGCTCGCCACGGCGATGGGCCTCCGTTTCGGTATTGGCTATATCTTAAAAGACTTAGGTGGTAGACCACGTTATCGTTTCCTCTATGGCGCATCCGGAGCGCAATATGACGGCCTCTTCTACAACTACCTTAACTGGTGGGAATTCGCCTTCTGGAAGAATCCTCATATCGACTACTTCCGTTCCTGGCCATCTGGTCATACCATGAATAGCGGACTTACCCTCCTTCTTATCGCCCTTCCTAGCGTTCTTAAGAAGAGATTCAAAGGGGACGTATATGTCTTTTTGGGCGTCGGCCTCTTCTATACCGTAACGATGATGTTCTATCGAATCCGCGTCGGGGCCCACTACTTAAGCGACGTCGCGATGGGCTTATTCATCGCTACAGCAATCACATATCTAATCCTTTATCTTTCCGAGATAAATAAAGAGAGATTCCTCCCTAAGGAAGAAGAAACTGCTGAATAAGGAAAAAGGAGACCGATTGAAGGGCCTCCTTTCTTTTTAGTTTGGCTCAATTAGTTGCCTTTGTAGGCGTCTTTGAGGATTTGGATCATATCAGCAACGAGCGGTTCGCGCGGGTTGGCTGGAGTGCACTGATCTTCGTAGGCGAGATAGGCAAGCTTCTCGAGTTTGGAGTTCCAGAGTTCTTCATCTGGGACGAGGGAAGCGAAGTTCATGTCGATGCCGATTTCTTTGCCGAGGTCTAAGACCGCATTGGCAAGGACGTCTTTGGCTTCAGCGGCATTCTTGCAGTTGAGGTTGAGGACGCGGCAGATCTTGAAGTACTTCTCATCGCAGCAATAGTGCTCATACTTCGGCCAGACGGAGAGTTTGGTCGGCTGAGTGCCGTTGTAGCGGATGACGTGTGGAAGGACGATAGCGCAGGTCTGACCGTGGATGGTGTGGAATTCCGCGCCGACTTTGTGGGCCAAGGAGTGGGCTAAGCCAAGGAAGGCGTTGGCGAAGGCCATGCCGGCGATGGTCGCGGCATTGTGCATCTTCTCACGGGCCTTGAGGTCATGTTTGCCATCTTTGACGGCGCGTGGGAGATATTTGAAGACGAGTTCGATCGCCTGGAGGGCTAAGCCATCGGTGTAGTCGCTGGCCATGACAGAGGTATAGGCCTCGATAGCATGGGTGAGGACGTCCATGCCGGTGTAGGCGGTAGACTTGGCTGGGATGTTGGTGGTGAATTCTGGGTCAACGATCGCGATAGATGGGGTCAAGGAGTAGTCGGTTAATGGGTACTTCTTGTTGTTGGCCTTATCGGAGATAACGGCGAATGGAGTGACTTCGCTGCCGGTACCAGAGGTGGTTGGGATGCAGATGAGCTTGGACTTGCGGCCGAGTTCCGGGAACTTGAAGGCGCGCTTTCTGATATCCATGAACTTCTGTTTGATGTCATCGAAGTTGACTTCTGGATGCTCGTAGAAGATCCACATGCCTTTCGCGGCGTCCATGCAGGAGCCACCGCCTAAAGCAATGATGGTGTCTGGTTCGAACTCTCTCATGAGTTCAACGCCGCGACGGACGGTGCTGATATCTGGATCTGGTTCGACTTCGGCGAATAACTGATAGGTGACCGGGTTCCTTCTTAAGGCGAGCTCATCGGTGATCTTCTTTAAGAAACCGAGCTGGACCATGGAGTGGTCAGTGACGATGAAGACTTTGTTCACGTCCTTGGCGGACATGAGATATTGGATGGAATTACGTTCGAAATAGATTTTCTGCGGAACTTTGAACCACTGCATGGTATTTCTCCTTTTGCCGACGCGCTTGATGTTAAGAAGGTTGATGGCGCTGACGTTGCCAGCGACGGAGTTGCCGCCGTAGGAGCCGCAGCCTAAGGTCAAGGATGGGAGGAAGGAGTTATAGACGTTACCGATGCCACCAAAGGTGGATGGGGAGTTCCAGATGACGCGGATGGCTTTGACCTGATGTCCGAATTCATCGCTCATCTTCTGGTCGTGGCAATGGATGGCGGCAGAATGGCCGAGACCACCGAATTCGAGCATCTTTTCGCAAGCGGCGAAACCTTCAGTCGCGTCTTTGACTTTATAGACGGCAAGGACTGGAGAGAGTTTCTCGCGGGAGAGAGGCTCAGCAGCACCGACCTCATCGCAATAGGCAGCGATGATCTGGGTGCCCTCCGGGACGGAGAAGCCAGCATTCTTGGCAATGTTGATAGCGGACATACCAGCGACGGCGGCGTTGAGCTTAGCATCGGCTTCTTCGCCACTGCCCTTGGTAACGCCGAACATATATTTCTCAAGCATGCGCTTTTCTTCTTCGGTAGCGAAGTAGACGCGGTATTTCTTAAGGAGGTCGATGACGGCCTTATAAACGGAGGCATCGACGAAGATCGCGGATTCGGAAGCGCAGATCATGCCGTTATCGAAAGATTTGGAGAGGACGACGTCATTGACGCTCTGTTCGAGGTCAGCGGATTCGTTGATGTAGCATGGGACGTTACCCGCGCCGACACCGAGGGCTGGTTTGCCGGAGGTATAAGCGGCTTTGACCATGCCTGGGCCACCAGTGGCAAGGATGGTAGCAACGCCTGGGTGCTTCATTAAAGCGCCGGTCGCGTCGATGGATGGGTGTTCGATCCACTGGATGCAGTTCTCTGGAGCGCCAGCGGCGATCGCGGCATCACGCATAATGCGGGCGGCTTCGGAAGAGCACTTCTGTGCGCCTGGGTGGAAACCAAAGATGATTGGGTTACGGGTCTTCATCGCGATGAGCGACTTGAAGATGACGGTCGAGGTTGGGTTGGTGACTGGGGTAACGCCGCAGATGACGCCGACTGGTTCGGCAATCTCGGTGATGCCGGTGACTGGGTCTTCCTTGATGATGCCAACGGTCTTGGTGTGGCGCATATTGTTGACGACGTATTCGCAGGCGAATAAGTTCTTGGTCGCTTTGTCTTCGAAGACACCACGCTTGGTTTCTTCGATAGCCATACGGGCGAGGTCGCCGTGGGCATCAAGGCCGGCGACGGACATCTTAGCGACGATGTTGTCAATCTTGTCCTGATCGAAGGAGGCGAATTCGTCTAAGGCCTTGAGACCTTTCTTGACGAGCGCGTCAACTTCGGCTTCCGCAGCCGCTTTGGCCGCGAGCTTTTCTTCTTCGGTGAGCTCTTTCTTCTTTGCTTCTGCCATTTTCTTTTCCTCCAAATCCTCATTTTTATTCCATGTAAATGAGGTGCCACCACTGTTTTCTTGTTGGTGGTATTACTGATTTATCGGTATCATTTTCCCGATACCACGCATATTAAAAACACTCGATAAACACTTGTCAATAAATAAGTATCATTTTACCGATATGCCGATAGCGCTTTCATGAAAATGACTGAAAATGTGAAAACGCTTCCAAATTACTGATAATCTAAAAAGGTAAGAAAAAGCCCACCGCTTTCGCGATGGGCATGTTGTTGATATAAGCGCGATTAAGCAGCGGCTTTGATTTCAACAAGACGAACGTGGGCGACGACTAAGGAGTAGCCGATGTCGCCGTGCCAAGCGGAGAACTTGGTCGCATCAGCGCCGATGGTGATTTCGGTGTTGAGGCAGACATACTTGGTAGCAGCGTTGGAACCGCCATTGAGGCCAAGGTCACCCCAGGATTTGCCCTGGTCTGGTTCGATGATGGCACCGCCATTGAGGCTGACGTAGTAACGCCACTTGGATTCAGTTTCCTTATCCTCGTTGCCGTTGGTGGCTGGATCATCTGGGTAATCTTCGCCAGTGGCCGGATTCTTTGGGTTGACGGTCTTGTTCTGGTTGAAGAAGTAACGGTTGGAGTGGCTGGCGTTGGACATAGAGACGTCGATGTAGACGCTGTATTTACCAGCTGGGATCTTACCGCCACTGATATCCCAAGAAGCTTCGACAGCATTATTGCTGCTAGAGGTGGTCTTGGCGTTCCATTTGGTGGTCGCTTTGTTCCAACCGGTAGCTTCAGAGACGTCTAAGCGATAAGCGTGGGTATTGCAGCCGTTGTCGATTTCTGGGTGGACAAGACCGTCGGCTTCGCCGTTAGCGACGAAGATGTGATCGGTCTTAGGAATGATGGTTTCGATCCTCTTGCCGCATTCGGAGCAGACCTTGACTTCCTTGCCTTCGTGCTGGCAATCGGCCGGGATAGAAGCGTCTTGGTCAACGACCCACTGATGCTTGCGATAATCGCCTTTCTTCAAGGAGCCGGCCTTGGTGGATTTGTGCCAGTGGCCAGCGTCATCCGTCTCCCATTTGGAGGTGTCATAGGTCTCGAGGTTTTCATTTTCGGTTAAGGTTGAAGCATAATCCTCGATCATGATGCTGCGGATCTTCTCGATGGTCGCATCGGTGACGCCGGCGGACTTCAAGAATTTGGCGCAGTTGTAGTTGACGGTCTTATCGGCTTCATAGCCAGACCAAGTGGTGAAGGCATTTAAGAATTTTGGGAAGTGGGCGTTGCTGGAGTTATGCATGTGGCTTCTCTTGTTATTGGTGAGGGTGGTGTACTCAAAGTCCATAACAAGGTCGGTGTAGGAAACGCCGAGGATGCCGTTTAAGAAGAAGGCAATCATGCCAGTACGGTCAGCGCCGCCCCAGCAATGGAAGTAGACGTGTTCCTGGTCAGCATTGGAGAGAATCTCAAAGGTTCTCTTCATGTTGTCGTATTTGGTGGTGTCGGTGATGAAGTTCTCATAAGCGACGGCCTGGAGGTTCGAGTATTTCGCCGGGGTGAGGTTGGAGACGGTTTCGCCCTCGGTGTCGGAAGCGGCCTTTAAGTCGATTTCGTGGCCGATGTGCATGACTTCGTCCTGAACCTTCTGGACGGAGGAATCATAGTTGGCGCTATGCTGGCCGACGGTGGTCTTCATGATTTCGTAGCCGCGGTAGATGAGACCCTGTTTGGTCCTCTTGCCGTAGCTCGTCATATAGCCGCCGAGGTCACGGACGTTATGGATGCCACCCATGTTGATCATACGGGTGTAGTCGGCAGTCTTGAAGGTCTGCTTAGCAGAGACCCAGTTCTCATCGTAATCGGTCTTTAGGACATATTCGTATTCGGTGTTGCGATAGAGGTTCTCAAGACTGACTGAGGTGTTCTTGGTCTTGACGGAACGTTTCTCGCTTTCTTTGCCCTTCGGCCAGAATTCGAGGGTCGCGTTGGTGTACTTCAAGTTGCCCTTGGTCCAAGAGATGACGATCGGTTTGCATGGGCAATCGCCACCGTAGAGGTTGCGGTTGAGGTAATCCTGGACGTCAACGCCGCCGGTTTCCTCAGGAGCATAACTGTTGTAGTTATCATCCTTATCGGCGCCCTGATAGCCAAAGTCCTCTGGGCCATAGAGAGTGGAAATACGATATTCGTACTGCAAGGTCTTTTCCTGCTCTTTCATGGCGTCGACGTATTCCTTGACCTTGTCTTCGACCATGACGGTGCTGGCAATCTCATTGAAAGCGAAGCCGGTGGCGTCCTGGGAGCCGGTTGGAGTCGTCGAGGAAGTCTTGGAAGATGCCCCACCCGACGTGCTGGCATCTGGAGTTGATTTCGACTCGCCGCCATTAGAAGGATTACAGGCAGTAATTCCTAAAACGGCAGCAAGTGAAAGAACGACAAAGAAGTTCTTTTTCATTTACTTTTTCCCCTTATGTTGGTGACTTTATTATATGGTCGCCATTCCTGCGTCCTAGGATTAATTTTTGAAATCGCATAGACATTTATTAGGTTAACGCGCACGCGCACGAACAAGAAAAAAGGAAAAAGATTAGTTGGAATTGACGTAAAAGTTGGTCAAAGCGGAGGGGAGCAATCGAAAAACGATCTTAAAACGGTTATTAGTACTTAATGACAATCGATAGACGCGAGATTAAAGAAGACGTTCGTATCTGCCGGAGCCTTTATCTAATAGGCCGCCCCCATCTAGCGCATTATTTAAACGTTCTATGTAATCTTCTAAAAGGAAATACCTATTTTTGTTTAAAAGAAACAAAGGGGGAATGTTGAATACGAAGATGATAGAAAACTCGATGAGGCTACGTTTGATCAATATGCTAAAAGGCTAATAAAAACTCCTAGGCGCGAACCTAGGAGCGTATTCATCGATATGGCGGAGGCAGAGAGATTCGAACTCTCGCACCAGGTATTCCCGATCTAACGGTTTAGCAAACCGTCCCCTTCGGCCTCTTGGGTATGCCTCCGTGCCCGAATAATATACAACAAAGCAACGATTACTGCGAGAAGAAGTTTATTTCAAATTCGCCAACATGAGCTTTAGGCGGTTCTCTTGGTTGACTTCGCTGCTGGAAGCGTCGAAATCCAAAGGCACGATATTGATGTCAGGGGCAATTTCCTTTAATGGCCTCACCATGCCTTTGCCGACAATGTGATTCGGGAGGCAGCCAAATGGTTGGGCGCAGACGATATTGCTGACCCCATGCTGATAATAGGTCAGCATCTCAGCCGGGATGACCCAGCCTTCGCCCATCTTCACGCCTAAGTCGATGACGCGCTTGCCCTGCTCGATGATCTCCTCGAAATCCTCGTATGGAGTCGCACCGATCTCAGCGATGAGTTTGTTGAGTTCGCGGGTCTTGCCGAGGTAATACCTATAAAGCTTCTTGGCGAGGAAAGCATAGATTGGGCTTCCGATGCCATAACGCTTATGGTCCTCAAGGATGTTATAGATGCAATAAAGGACGAATTCCGAGAAGGAAGGCAGCACTACTTCGCACCCCTCTCTGACCAAGAAGTCCGCTAAGTAGTTATTCGCATAAGGGCTATATTTGACGTAGATCTCGCCGACGATGCCAACGCGAGGCTTTCTTTCGCCCTTCGGAATATATGGACGATATTCCTCAAGGATCATCCTTAGGTTCTTCTTAAGATGATGGAAGCTCGCATGTCCCGCTTGGGCGGAAATCTTATCCATTACCTTCTTCCTGATGGCCTTGATGGTTCCGATCTCTTTCTCGTAAGGCAAAGTCTGATTCTCCAAAGCCATGATCAAGTCAGCGTATTGGATAGCCGCGACCGCATTGACGATAAACGGGAGATCCAAAGGGATAGATCTCGCAGCCTCTAAGCCAGAGAAATTGATCGAGAGGACAGGAACGGTTGGGAAAACATCCGCGAAGGCTTTGCGGAATAAGGAAATATAGTTGCTCGCGCGGCAACCACCGCCGGTCTGGGACATGATTACGGCGGTCCTATTCAGGTCATACTTACCGGTCTTAAGCTCATTGATAAATTGGCCTGCGACGATGATCGCTGGATAACAGGCGTCATTATGTATCGCTTTTAAGCCTTCGTCCTTGGCGGCTCTACCCTTAACCTCAAGGACCTTGATGTTATAGCCACGGGTTCTTAGATAAGCAGAAATTAGCTCGAAATGGATTGGGAGCATATCCGGGCAAAGGATGGTGTAATGCTCATCGCGGAGCTTTTTAAAGAACTTGGAACGTTCGCTCATTTGCCCATCCTCCTTTTCTCTTCGACGGCGGCCAGTAAGGAACGGATACGAATCCTAACCGCGCCTAAATTGGAAATCTCATCAATCTTAAGTCCGGTATAAAGACGGTCTTTCTCTTCTAAGATGCGACGGACTTCATCGCTGGTGACGGCATCGACGCCGCAACCGAAGGAGATGAGTTGGATAAGCTCCATGTCGCTATTTTCAGATACATATCTGGCTGCATCGAATAATCTAGCATGGTAAGTCCATTGATTGAGAATCTGGGTTTTGGTTAATGGAGCATGCGAATAATCGAGGGCGTCTTCGCTTACCACCGCGACGTCAAGGGCATCCAAAAGCTTGTCTATGCCGTGGTTAACCTCTGGGTCGATATGATATGGACGGCCAGCGAGAACAACGATTTCCTTATTTTCTTTTCTCGCCGCTTCGATGATCTCTTTGCCTTTAGACAAAACATCAGACCTATATTTCTTATAAGCCTTTAAGCCCTCTTTGAAGGCAAACTCCACTTCTTTGGAGGTAACCCCATATTTAGCTAAAGCCTCGCTTAAGACCTTAATGGCGGGTTTTGGAGCATTTAAGTCAACGAAAGGATCGAGGAAATTATCTGGGCCAAGCTTAGAGTCGTTCTTCTTGAGTAACTCACCATAATAGGCAACGACTGGGCAGTTGAAATGATTCGCCCCACGCTTCTCGTTGACGTTATAGGACTCAGAAGGATAGAAGATGAAGTCAACACCTTTATCTATAAGATAAGTTGCATGGCCATGCATCAGTTTGGCCGGATAGCAGGCCGTATCGCTTGGGATAGATTTCTGACCATGACGGTATAAGTCGCGGTTAGAGAATGGGGAGACGATTGTCTCAAAGCCTAAAGTCTTGAAGAAGGTGTCCCATAAAGGAAGTTGCTCATACATTCCTAAGGCCAAAGGCAAACCGACCTTGCCCTTTGGAGAAGTTGGCTGTTCTCCCAATTCAAGGAGCCTCTTTCTCTTGTAGGCATAGATATCCAAAGTGTCAGGCTTAGCTTTCTTGCCTTCGCCTTTCTCGCATTTATTGCCGGAGATAAACATCCCCTGCTTACCGAAGTTAAGGATGGTGAGATTGCAATGGGCGGTGCAACCTTGGCAGACGGCATGACGGGTCGAATAAGAGAACCCGTCTAGCTCTTCTTTGCTAATTAACGCACCCACGCCCCCTCTTTCTTTCGCATATAGGGCCGCGCCGAAAGCGCCCATAAGGCCCGCGATAGATGGGCGGATGACCTCATGGCCGATCTCCTGCTCAAAGGATCTAAGAACGGCATTGTTTAAGAACGTTCCGCCTTGGCAGACGATAGTCTCACCAAGTTCCTTCGCACTATGTACGCGGATGACTTTATATAAGGCATTCTTTACGACCGAACGGCTTAAGCCAGCGGAGATGTCCTCGATTGAGGCGCCATCCCTTTGGGACTGCTTGACCGAAGAATTCATGAAAACGGTGCATCTAGAGCCGAGTTCGACCGGATTAGAGGCGAAATAGCCGATGCGAGAGAAGGATTCAACGTCATATCCTAACGCCAAAGCGAAAGAACTAAGGAAGGAGCCGCAACCAGAGGAGCAGGCCTCATTAAGCATGATGGAATCGATGGCGCCGCCTTTAATACGGAAGCATTTGATATCCTGACCGCCGATATCGAGGATGAAGTCGACGTTCGGGGCGAAATATTTAGCGGCCTTGAAATGGGCGACGGTTTCGACAAGTCCATAGTCGACATGAAGCGACGCTTTGATAAGTTCTTCGCCATAACCAGTGACGGCACTGCTGACAATCTGAAGACCCGGGCCGGCGATGCTATAGATGGTCTTAAGCTGATTGGTGATCTTATCGATTGGGAGGCCATTATTCGGCTCGTAATGGGAATAGAGAATCTCATTGTTCTCCGAAAGCAAAACGATCTTCGTGGTCGTCGAGCCTTCATCAATACCTAAATAAGCCTTGCCTTCGTAGGTGGCTAAATCGGCATGCTTAACATCGAAGTCCTTATGACGCGCTAAGAACTCCTCATATTCGGCTTCGTCTTTGAATAATGGTTTGCCGGTGATGAGTTCCCCTACTGACTTAACGGACTCAATCTGGGAGATGATTTGCGTGATGGTCTTGGTTTCGCTTTGGGTCTTTTTCGCATACAAAGCGGCCCCTTTTGCCATGAAGGTATCGGAATCGTCAGGGAATAAGGCGTGCTCATCGTCTAACTTAAGGCGTTTCTCAAAGGCAAGTCTAAGAGCCTTAAGGAAATGGAGAGGGCCGCCTAAGAAAAGGACATTGCCTTTGATTTCTCTGCCCTGGGCTAAGCCAGCGATAGTCTGATCGGCGACGGCATAGAAGATAGATAGAGCAACATCTTCCTTACGTGCGCCTTGGTTAAGGATGGCTTGGATATCGCTTTTGGCAAAAACACCGCAACGCGAGGCGATTGGATAGGCTTTCTCGGCTTTAAGGGCCAATTCGTCCATCTGCTGGAGATTGACGTTTAAAAGGGTGGCCATCTGATCGATGAAGGCCCCGGTTCCGCCGGCGCAGCTACCATTCATGCGTTCCTCAACGCCACCGGTGATAAAGATGATCTTCGCATCTTCGCCACCAAGCTCGATGGAGGCATCAACTTGTGGGTAGAGTTCTTTAATGGCCCTAAAGGCGCTTTCGACTTCCTGGACGAAAGGAATCTTGGCTCTTTCGGATAGGCCTAAACCTGCACTGCCGGTGATACTCACGGTGACGGAGATATCGCCTAAGCGCTCATAGATTTCATTAAGCTCCAAAAGGGCGGTTTCTTTGACCTTTGAAGCGTGGCGGACATAGTCGGAGAAAAGGGTCTTGCCATCCTCGTCGAGGACCACCATTTTGACGGTCGTGGAACCGACGTCGATACCAAGGGTTAATTTCTTCATTTTGCTGACTTCGTCCGAAACAATCACATGCGTTATTTTAACGACAAAAAAAGTTAAATCTAGACAACATTCTCATTTTTAATGAGATACTGCTTTCATAGATAAAAAATTGAAAGATTTATACAAAATGCTCTCTTCCACCTAGCGCGAGCGCACGCACTCGTTTAGACTTATATCTATGGCTGACGAAAAAGATAATCTCCATCATTTTGACCGGGTGAATGCCGATAAGAGTATCGGTTTAACCCAAGCCGAGGTTGATGTTCGCGTCGCTAACGGCGCGGTAAATAAATCCAAGATTCACGTTGAAAAATCCTTTGGCAAAATCCTTAAGGACAACGCCTTGACCCTCTTCAACATCGTCCTCTTTTCCATCGCCCTTCTTTTCGTCGGTTTCTCTATCTATTTAGGTTCCACCGGCAAGCAAGATTTGGTCCACCGCTACTTTGGCTTCTCGAAGTATGGTTTTTTGGGCCCCGTTTTATTCAACATCATCATCGGCGTGGTCCAGGAAGTCCGTTCCAAGAACGTCATCAGCAAATTAAGAATCGTCACCGAAGCCAAAGCCTCCGTCATGCGCGATGGTGAGCTTAAGAGTATCCCAGCCTCCGAAATCGTCCTCGATGACATCATCTACTTCAAACCAGGCGAACAAGTCATGACCGACTGCTGGGTAATCGACGGTGAAGCCGAGGTCGACGAAAGCCTTTTGACTGGTGAATCCAATACCGTTAAGAAGACCTCCGCCGAAGGAAGAAATAAGCTCTTCTCCGGCTCCGCCATCATGAGCGGCACCCTTATCGCCAGAGTCCGTCGCGTCGGCGATGACACTTACGCGAATGAGTTATCCAGGAAAGTCAAAAACATCAGCAAGAAGAAATCCGAGTTGATGCGCAATATCTACGGCATCCTCAACACCATGGCGATCGTCCTCGTCATCATCGTTGCCGTCGTTATCGCCACCATGCTTTGGAAGATTGCCATCTATGGCGATGATCCAACCGTCTTTGATCCGCCAATCTCCCTTGATAGCCCGGCTGGTTGGGCCCAGTTACTCATCACCACCTCCGCTTTCGCGATCGGTGTTATCCCAACTGGTTTAGCCTTAGCCACCACCCTTTCCCTTGCCGTTTCCGTTGTCGCCCTCGCTACTCAGAAGACCCTTATCCAAGAGCTTTATTCCTTGGAGAATCTTTCCCGCGTTGATACCATCTGCCTTGATAAAACAGGCACACTAACCGATGGATCGATGCATTTGGTCGAAGTCCTCTATGAGAGCAGCAACCACGAAGAGACCAATAATCTCATCTCCGGTCTTTTAGGTGCGATGAAGGATGATAACCAAACCTCCCTCGCCTTAAAGGAGCGTTTCATCCCAAATAAAGACTTAAAGACAAAGTCGGTCGTTCCTTTCTCCAGCGCCCGTAAATATAGCCAGGTAACCTTGAAGGATGGCACCGTTCTCCGTTTAGGCGCTCCTGAGATGCTTTTGAAAGATGGCATCGTCAACGAAGAAGCCCAAGAAAAGCAAAAAGAAGGCATGCGTGTAGTCTGTTTCACAAGAAACGAAGAATGCTTAGCCCTCGTCGTTTTAAAGGATGGCATCCGTAAATCCGCGGAAGGAACCATTAAGTATTTCAATGAGAATGGCGTGGCTGTGAAGATCATCTCCGGCGACGCGGCCAAGACCGTTTCTAAGATTGCTTCCATCTGCGGCGTCATCGACGCCGACAAGGCCATCTCCTTAGAGGGGATGGACGTCGAAGAGGTTAAGAAGATCGCTAACGAATACACCGTCTTCGCGCGCGTTTCACCAGAACAGAAAGAAGCGCTTGTCACTGCCTTGCAGGAATCTGGCCATAACGTCGCCATGACTGGTGACGGCGTCAACGATATCCTCGCCTTACGTAAGGCCAATAGCTCCATCACCTTCCAGAAGGCGACCGATGCCGCGAAGGCCTGCTCTGACGTTATCTTGCTCGATAATGACTTCTCCCACCTTCAGTCCGTCGTCGGCGAAGGCAGGCGCGTCGTCAACAACATGCAGCGTTCCTCCATCCTCTTCTTGATGAAGACCGTCGCCATCACTTTATTAGCCTTCGCCTTGATCCCATTTAAGAAAGGCCAGATGTTCTTCACCATCGAAAACATCTACCTCGTCCAGACTTCCGTTATCGCCGTCGGCGGCTTCTTGCTTTCCCTTGAAGGCTCAAAGACCCCGATTACCGGCACCTTCGCGAAGAATGTCTATACCAAAGCCCTCGCCAGCGGCCTTCTTGTCTTCTTGGCAGCCTTACTCCCTTGCTTATTAAACCTCTTTGGAGTCATCAAGGTCAGCGCAAACGTCACCTCTATGATCTCTATCCTCACCACCATCGCCGGCATGACCGTAATGCTAAGGAATTCCTTGCCATTCACCAAGTACCGTTTGGTCGTCTTCCTCTTCGTCGTCTTCGCGACCCTTATCTTAGCCTTCGCTCTTCCGCGTCCTTACGTCGGTGGTCAGTTCCTCTCCGTCAAGGATTTCGCCGATGGCACAATCCAGTCTGAATTCTTCCAGCCGTGGAATAGCTCCGTCTTCAAGAATTTCAATGCCGAGCCAATCACTTATTGGATCATGCTGGGATTCGTCCTCGTCGCCCTTCCTTTATACGCCGTAACGATTTGGTTAAGCGAAAAATTCATGAAAGAACGCTTGGCTCAGATTGAGGAATCAGTCGATCGAGCAAGCGGTAATTGAACCGATTCAAATAAACTTGGGGGTTGCTTCCCCTTTTTTATTGACAATCATTCCATCCAATTACGACATTTTTACGTCTTTTTACGTTTTCCATCACAATGATAGATTTTTTGAATTACAATTCACTGGTTTTCGGCTTAGTGCCGAGGAGTTAGGGAAACATATGAAAGACAATAAGCACAATTCCACATCTTTAGTCGTTGCTTTTGCCGCGGCTATCCTGGCGGTAGGCTCTTTAAGCGCCACCGTGACCAACATGGTGAACAACATCACCAGGGAACAAACCGCGCTCACCGGCGCGAAAGGCGAGAAAGGCGAGACTGGGGCCACCGGAGAGAAAGGTGAAACCGGCGAAGCTGGCAAGGACGGTCAAAACGGCCAAGACGGCAAAGACGGCGAGGACGGTTTGACTCCGTATATCGGCGAGAATGGCAATTGGTGGATTGGTGAGAGAGACACCAATGTTAAAGCGGAAGGCGTCAAAGGCGAGACCGGTGAGAAAGGTGAAGACGGCAAAAATGGCTTAACCCCATCCATCGGCGAAAACGGCAATTGGTGGGTCGGCGATAAAGACACCGGCATCAAAGTAGAAGGAAAAGACGGCGCGAAAGGCGACACTGGTCCAAAAGGTGACAAAGGTGAGACCGGTGAAAAAGGCGCCGACGGTCAAACCCCATATATTGGAGAAAACGGCCACTGGTGGATTGGAGATACCGACACCGGCATTTCCGCCCAGGGCGAGAAAGGCGAGACCGGTCCTTCTGGCGAAAAGGGCGACAAGGGTGACCAAGGCGAGAAAGGTGAAACCGGCGCTACTGGCGCGAAAGGCGATAAAGGCGAAACCGGTGCTACTGGCGAAAAAGGCGAGAAAGGAGACGCAGGCGAAGCTGGCAAGGACGGTTTAACCCCTTATATTGGCGAAAATGGCAACTGGTGGATTGGCGAAGCCGACACTGGAGTTGCCGCACAAGGCGCTAAAGGGGAAACCGGAGAAAAGGGTGAGACCGGCGCCAAAGGCGACAAAGGAGACACCGGCGAGACTGGAGCCGCAGGCCAGGACGGTCAAGACGGCCTTACTCCATATATTGGAACCAACGGCAACTGGTGGATCGGCGAGACTGATACCGGTGTGAAGGCCGCAGGCCAGGACGGCCAGAAAGGCGATACTGGCGAGAAGGGCGATAAAGGAGAGACCGGTGCTACCGGCGCTAAGGGTGACCAAGGCGAAAAGGGTGATAAAGGAGATACAGGCGAAGCTGGCAAAGACGGCAAGGATGGCCTTACCCCTTATATCGGCACCAACGGAAATTGGTGGATCGGCGAGACCGACACCGGCGTGAAAGCCGCTGGCCAAGACGGTCAGAATGGCGAGAAGGGCGAGACCGGAGCCAAGGGTGACAAAGGTGACCAAGGCGAGAAAGGCGAGACCGGCGCTACTGGCGCGAAAGGCGATAAAGGCGAAACCGGTGCGACCGGCGAGAAGGGCGAAAAGGGTGATAAAGGAGATACCGGCGCCGCAGGCCAGGGTGGTCAGGACGGCAAGGACGGACTCACCCCTTATATCGGCGAAAATGGCAACTGGTGGATCGGTGCTACCGACACCAACGTCAAAGCCGCCGGACAAGACGGCGAGAAAGGCAATACTGGCGAGAAGGGTGAAAAGGGCGACACCGGCGCCAAAGGCGACAAAGGCGACCAAGGCGAGAAAGGTGAGACCGGCGCTGCTGGACAAGACGGTAAAGACGGCTTGACCCCATTCATCGGTGCCAACGGCAACTGGTGGATCGGCGAGACCGATACCGGCGTGAAGGCTGCTGGACAAGACGGCGAAAAAGGCGACCAGGGCGAGAAAGGTGACAAAGGTGACAAAGGTGACAAAGGCGACAAAGGAGACCAGGGCGAGAAGGGTGAAACCGGTGCTGCTGGAAAAGACGGCAAAGACGGCTTAACCCCATTCATCGGCGAAAACGGCAATTGGTGGATCGGCGATAAAGACACCGGCATCAAAGCAGAAGGAAAAGATGGCGCGAAAGGCGACACTGGTGAAAAAGGTGAGACCGGCGCCAAAGGCGACAAAGGCGACAAAGGCGACCAGGGCGAGAAGGGCGAAACCGGTGCCACTGGCGCTAAGGGCGAGAAAGGCGACACTGGCGCCGCTGGAAAAGACGGCAAAGACGGCATTAACGGACAGGATGGCACCTCTATGAGAACCGGCAATGGCGCTCCATCCTCCGATCTTGGCATCGATGGCGATTCCTATATCGATTTATCCACTTGGGACTATTACACCAAAAACTCTGGCGAATGGACCAAGAAAGGAAACATCCATAACGAAAAAGAAACCTACACCGTTTCCTTCGACACCGACGGCGGCGAGCCAATCGAACCTATCACCGTCGAAAAAGGCTCGAGGATCGATGGCATCCAGGCGAAAAAATCCGAATGCTATTTGAAATACTGGGAACTCAACGGCGATCGTTGGAACCCACTCAAAGACACGGTCACCTGCGACATAACGCTCAAGGCGGTTTGGGGCACCGGCAGCGCTTCGCATTCCGGCAACACCCTAACTTACTACACTGTCCTCGGCGTAAACACCGATAACATAACCGCCCCGGATATGGTCGACGGCTATAAAATCACCGAAATCGGCAAAAACTGCTTTAGCCGCGCTTTCAAATTCAAAAGCATCACAATCCCAGAGGGCGTTACCACCATCGGCGAGAAAGCCTTCTACTCCGCCATATCGGTTACGGAAGTCAATTTCCCTTCGACTTTGAAACGCATCAATAAATCGGCTTTCGAAGCCACTGAGAAACTCGACCATTTCGATTTCAGCAACACCAAACTCGAGGATATCGGCGACTACGCCTTCAAGAGCAATACCCTCATCACTTCGCTCTCATTCCCGAAGAGCCTCAATAGCATCGGCAAATCCGCGGTCGAAGGCTGCACCGCTTTAACAAGCGTTTCCTTCGACGGAGGCACCTTAGGTCCAAATATCAATAACAACACCTTGATGATTGGCGAAAAGTGCTTCTATGGCTGCTCCGCTTTGGAGGCCATCACGCTTAAGCACGTGGCGTTTAATCTTGGCCAAGCCGCTTTCTATGGCATCAAGTCAGACTTTGTCTTGACCTATCCAAGCAGAACCGCCTCGCAATTTAAAACTTATTGCTCAACCAAAGCTCCTTTTAGAAACCCTGACGGCGAGGGCTTCACCGAAGGCACAATCAAGTGCTTAGACAGCATCAAGGTCAGCTCCTTAGACGACTAAGTCAGATAGAGCCAGCGAGTCATTCGCTGGCTTTTTCTTTGCATCAAAAAAGAGGCACCGAAGCACCTCTTTAATCTTTGATTAATAAGCTTTCGCGAAATAGACAACGCGATCGGCAGGTTTGCCATCGAGCGGGCAGGTATCGCCGAATGGCTCTTCGTTGAACGGGAGGCATCTCGCGGTGCCGCCGTTGGTGTATTCCTTCACCTTCATCTCGAGCTCTTCGTCTTCATGCCACATCATCTTCGCATAGCCGCCTTCATCGAGGATGGCCTTAAGCTCTTCCCAGCTATGGGCTTCGCGGATATGGGCTTTGAGGTAGTTTTTCGCTTTCTCAAGCATCTCGGCCTGGATCTTCTCGAGGACTTCCGGAATCTCGTGGACCGCGGAAAGGCCAACGGTAAGCTTCTCGCCGTTATAACGCTTGGAGAGGGAGATAAGTCCATTCTCTAAGTCTCTTGGACCGACTTCGATACGGAGTGGGACACCCTTCATTTCCCATTCGGCGAACTTCCAGCCTGGGGTATGGTCGGAGTCATCGATCTTGGCGCGGACGCCTAAAGCGGTGAGTTCCTTCTGGATTCTTTCGCATTCTTCCATGACCGCTGGGACCTTATCGCCGCGGATTGGGATAATGACGGTCTGGATTGGAGCGACGCGCGGAGGGAGGACGAGACCGTTGTCATCGCCATGGACCATGATGACCGCGCCTAATAAACGGGTGGAAACGCCCCAAGAAGTCTGATGTGGGGTTTCTCTCTTCTGGGATCTGCCAAGGAATTGGATATCCGCCGCTTTGGCAAAGCCAGTGCCCAAATAATGGGTGGTGCCGGACTGGAGCGCTTTTCCATCTGGCATAAGGGCCTCGATGGAATAGGTGGCAACCGCGCCGGCGAACTTCTCATGTTCGGTCTTCTGACCTTTGACGAATGGGACGGCAAGGAGGTCATAGCCAATGGAGTCATAGACCTCAAGCATGGTCATGGCATCGTCTCTAGCCTGTTCTTCGGTTTCGAATAAGCAGTGTCCTTCCTGCCAGAGGAATTCAGAGCCACGGAGGAATGGACGGGTGGTCTTTTCCCAACGGACGACGGAGCACCACTGGTTGTACTTCATCGGAAGGTCACGGTAGGAATTGACGCGTTTGCGGTATAACTCAGAGAAAAGGATCTCAGAGGTAGGACGGATGATAAGCGGATCAGCTAACTGCTGACCACCGCCGATGGTCGCGACCAAGCATTCTGGGGCAAAGCCTTCGACATGCTCTTTCTCGGTGGCGAAAAGCGACTGAGGGATAACGAGAGGGAGATAGACGTTCTGGGCGCCTTTCTCTTTGAATTTCTTATTGCAGTAATTCTGGATTTCTTCCCAGATGGCGTAGCCATAAGGGAGATAGACGATGAAGCCCTTAACAGAGCTATAGTCCATTAATTCGGCTTTTTTGCAGACGTCGGTATACCACTGGGCAAAGTCGTCTTCTTGTCTGGTGATGGCGTCGTTCTTGGTTTGGTTCGGATTCATAATTAACCTCTCATATCTCCGATTCGTTTGATGTTCTTAGGGTTGAGCGGGGTGATCATCGCGTCATATGGCGCGAGCGCCTCCGCGGATATGTAGTTTAGTCCTGAACGGACTAAGAGTTCAATGGCATTCCAACCATCTACGTCACTTGCCATGATAGGTCGCTTATATTTGATGAGTTTTTCGACCAAGGCATGGAGTTCCGCGCGGATTTTCGTATCGATGCCAGTCTGCGCGCCTGCGAAGAGGAAGCTGACGATATAGCTATCGAATAACGGGTAGATCGTATCGGTCAAGGTAAGCTCAGAGCCGTTGACTAACAAGGATACCTGATAGCCTTTGCTCCTGATTTCGCTTACCGCGCGGCAGAAGCCTTCGGTGGTCAATAGGGCCATATGGGATCTGATGTCGGCCTCTTCGATCATGAAGGAGATTCTTCCCGGCTTGACCTTAACCAAGGTCGCGAAGGTCTCTAAGACGTATTGCATCTCCTCGACGCGGATCGGGTAATAGAGGATGTCTTCTTCGTCTAGCCTCTGAGACATATAGGTTGGGATGACGCTCTTGGCGATCGTGGCGAATAAGTTCTTACCATCATTCGCCCTGGCCGCGTAGTTCTTAAGTTCCTCGATGGAAGGGAAATAAGCATCGATTGGACGGGTGTCGCTTAGATAACCGACGACCTTCATCTTGTCGACGCAGAACATCGGACGGAAGAAGAAGGAAAGGCGTTTGTCGTTGATGATTCTTTCGACTTCGCTGCGGTAGCTGCTCTCATCCACTCGCTTGGCATAGGAAGGCTGATGCCTATCGCCCTGATACCAGGAATAGGTGGAATTGATTTCATAGGCTAAGTCGGCCGCTTTCTTTGCCTCAACCAAGATGGTTTCGGGGTCATTAGGGAAATAGATATGCTCAACGATGCCTACGCGCGCGTCTATGATGGAAGTGAGGGAGTTGATGGCCAAATGCCTTTGGACCGCTTTTAGGAGCGAGTCGACCAAGAAGAGGGCTTTAGGCTGTCCCGAGATACGGAAATCGCTTAAGACCAACTCATTCGCGGAGATTTGTAGCAATAAACGCTTCGGGGCGTCGCAGTTCTGGAAGACGATGTCCTTAAGCTGATCGAAGACTCTTGGCTCGATTGGCTTCTCACGGTCGGCAGTTCGTTTATACCTGAAGGAGCAGCAGAAGGTAACGCCTTTGCCGCGGGTGTTATTCTTCACTGCGGCGCGGAATTCGCTGTTGGTGCTGAGTCTTAAGTTGCCCTTCTGCTTTTCAGGGGTGATGTATTTAAAGAGATAGGATTCGAGATGGATGATGCCTTTTTCTTTATTGACCGAGGTGACTTCGAGCATGGAGAAATATTGTTTCTTCAGCCTGGAGATATTGACGCCGGTCTCTAAATAGGATGGGGCGTCGGCTTCAGGGTCAAGGAGGGAAGAAACCCATTCGATGACTTTGACCTGCTCCTCATTGGCGAATTGGGCATAGAACTCAGTAAGCGTCATGGAGCGGATCTCTCTAAGGCTCGTGACATTAAAGAAAGTGACAAGCTGCTTCGGATAGTCGATAACGAAAACACGAACAGAGTTGCTCTTCTCTTTAAGCGCGCTCTTATAGGAAAGGTCGCTATGCTTACCATTGCTGAAGGAGACAATCGCGACAACAAGGGAAGCAATCAAAAAGAGGACCAGGGCAATCCATGGCCAATCATTTTCGAAACTAAAATTCTCCCAAGGCATAGCAAGAGTCTACCACATTTGTGGTAAACCGAGAAATATGTTCGCTTTTTCGCCTCTTTGACGGCGATGCTATTCTTCTCGTTGTCCTAATCTCGGCGGGGTGATAAAATCCTCTTCGCCCGGAGAAATACCCAAGTGGTTGAAGGGGTCAGTTTCGAAAACTGATAGAGGGGCCACGCTCCTGCTAGGGTTCGAATCCCTATTTCTCCGCCATTTGATAAATACGCCCTTGATATATCTTCAGGGGCGTTTTCTTTATGAAGATAAGGTAATGCCCACTTCAGTCGACTATAATCTCCTTATGAAGCAGCAAAAAGCCTACGTCGAGGGTCGAGATGCGAAGCAAATCGCTTCGATCGTATCCGCCTATTTCACTTACGATGTCACCACTCTTATTTGCATCGTCGTCACTCTTTCTTCCCTCTTTCTTTCCCTCGCTCCAGGCAAGCTTTGGTTTAAAATCGCTCTCCCTATCGCTTTTGCTATTCCTCCGATAATCCGCACCATTTTGACCATAAGGCTAAGCAAGGCCTTAAAGAACAACCGATCAAAGGTCATTCATCTCGAAAAACCATATGCAAAAGTTGTTAGAACCCACCAAGGAGGAGACGTCTATTTCCTTAAAGGCCTCCGCATCAATGGGATGGTAGACAATAAACCCGTGTCCTATTTCGAATACCCATTAAAGGGGTCAGAAAAACTCTTCGAGGAAAAGGCCAAAAAGATTAACGCCTCGGAAACATATGACCTAAAAATCGTTAACGGCACCCACTGCGTTGATAATTTCTTCGTTCCGACGAAAAGGAAGAAAACCCCTAAGGCATCCTTAAATCTTTCCAACGAAGCCACTGGCAAAACCAAGAGATTTAAGAATGAGGCTATCGCCGTCTCGAAAGAGGATTTAACCACCTTCTTAGAACTCTATTCCGGCTACGAGGAATTGTTCCTCCAAGGCAAGGATGGCAAATATAGAAAAGTCACCATTTCGACCTATGACGTCCCCGAAAAACGTTCCATAACCGTCGATAAACTCCAAGTCGATGACCCAGTCAAAACCATCGATATTCTTTCTGATAATTACCTAGATGAAGATGGGAACTTCTCCCTTCTTTCCATCATGCTCGACAATGACCCAAGCGGCTTCTTCATCGAGCTTGATCGATTGAGAAAATAGGCCACTTTGTATATAAAAAGCCCTGGCTAAGCAGGGCTATTTTTTCGTTTTCCTTAACGGATCGGCTTCATGAAGAAGTGACCGTAAACCTGGGAGAGAGGAACGACCTGGATGAAGGCGTTCGGATCTTCAAGCTGCACTTCTTTAACGACGGAATTGACCTCAAAGGAAGAAATAACCATGGTGATGATGGTGCGTTTAGCTCCGGTGAAGCCACCCACCGCATCTACAAGCGTCTGCCCATGAGGAACGTTCAATAAGAGGATCTTGCTAAGCTCAGGCATCGAGGTGACGATCTTAAGCTCAACCTTCTTGTTACGGACATTAATGAAGTCAATGACGAAGGCCGCGACGAAGAGATAAACGACGGAGAACATAACGCCGCCGATAATCGCGATCATGCCATCTCCGTGCCAGTAATTGATGAAGCCGGAGAGAACGGTATAGAAGAGAATGGTAACGATGTTGATGCCGGTCGTGTATTTGCCGACGGAAGTGTTCTTACGAAGGGCGAAGTAATAGGCGACGATATCCATGCCACCATTAGAGAAATCAAACTTAAAGGCACTCGCGCTGGCTAGACCGGTTAAAACGCCGGCGAAGAAGGCGCGGCCGAAGAATCCGCCGCCATGCTCAAAGATAAATTGGTAGAGCCTGAAGGTAAAATCCCATTCGACGAATAAACGGGTCAATACAGAAACCTCAATGACATTGATTAAGGTGAAGACCGCGAAACGTTTGCCGATTCCCTTCCAAGCGATGACAAAGAGAGGGATGTTGAGGACGAAATAAAGAATTGGGAAGACGTTGGTTTCGGCCCCGTTATAGAAAGCCATGCCCGCATCGCCGAGATTACGGCAAACCAGGAGCAAAAGAAGGGCGAGGTTCTGGGAAATACCAGAGACGCCACCAGAGATGATGATCTGGACTGGCACCCCTACTTCATTCGCGGTAACGGCATCGCCGATCGCTTTGACGTCAGGCTGAAGGAAAACACGGAAAGAGAAGGCGAAGATAAAAGCGCCAACCGTGGAGACGAGGAAGAGCCAGCCATACTCTAGGACTCTTTTTAGGACCAAGTGCTGGTAGGCCCAGCTGCGGTATTTTTCTACGAAAGTTTTCCTGCCGTTTTCCATAAGCGAGAATGATTATAGCAATCTAGTTTCGTGGTTCAAGGTGGGCACGCGCGTTGTGTGCGCTTTCGCGTATGCAAATAACAGGAGACATTCATTAATAAGAACGCTATTATAGTTGGGCGATTTTGCTAATCAGACTTCAAGTCAGAAAAAGTTGCAACTATCCTGACTTCTTTATTGCCCCTTTGGGGGGTCGATGATACAATAACCGCGCTGTTTATAAATAAACAGGTGTCTTTTCCGGAGGCTTTAGATGAAAATTTTAAAAGCAATTGGCGCTTTCTTCGCCAGAATTTGGCGCTGGATCAAGGAAACCGCGTGGGTCCAGCCGCTCTTAATCGTCGGTGCAATCTTCGCGATTATCTTCGCGATTCCGAGCTTCAGCAAATGGCTTGGTTCCCTCGGCGTTGGCCAGGAGAACTACTACGCCGCTTACAAACTCTCCCTCGAAGGCGAGCTCATGTATGACATCGACAAGGAAAAAGCGCTCACCGCTTCCCATGCCGACAAGATCACCGAATCCATCGCTAAGAACTCCAACTTCGAAGATAAAGAAGACTTCAGCTATGCTGATTACACCGAAGATGTCGGCGAATACGGCATGAAATACTTCCTCGTCTTCGTTAAAGAAGACTGCTCCGTCTGCACTGAGATCCAGGAAGCCTTCAAGACCTTACACGATAACTGGGGCAAGAACACCTCCCTCAACTCCTTCGTTCCTGCCGAAACCACCGTCAACGGCGTCAAACAGGATCTCCCATTCAGGATTCACACCATCTTCACCGATGAAGAATCCTCCACTGACGACAACTACGCCGATGAGACCAACGCCTTCAAGCGTTACCTCGACAACCACCTCGACTTCTTCGAAGAAGCTGGTTCCCGTCTCACCGAACTCACCCCTTACAAGGCCAACAAGAACGTCTCCAAGACCAACTACGAGTACTTCACCAAGGCCGATAAGACCAACTTCGCCGTTCCAACCATCATGCTCGTCGACTACACCGACGAAGCCATGCAGCTTACCCGTTACGGCTCCAACATCAAAGGCCGTCAGGGTATCTCCGAAGTCCTCTTCGGCGTCGATGGCTCTTCCCGTTTCGAAAAGGCCAGTGTCCTCATGGATATGTGGAACCACCAGAACGGCAGCTCCGACAACCCATTCTCCAGCAACTACCGCAAGGCCTAATTGCTAAATAAGAAAAATGCCCGGGCATCACGCTCGGGCTTTCTTTATATATAAATATAATAGGTTAGAAGTCACTCAACAGTTCGCCTAACAAAAGAGAGATTTCCCTTAAGGCCGGGACATCGTCTTTTAAGCCGTCAAGGAGATTGCTGTCGATGTCGAAGATGGCTTTGATTTCGCCATTCTTAACCACAGGCACAACATACTCGCTTTTGCTTCTAGCATCGCAGGCGATGTAATTCTTTAAGGTCGAGACATCTGGGACGTAGATCTCCTCACCTTTTTCGTATGACTCCCCTACCACGCCTTTACCGAAGGCGATAAACAAACAAGCCACCGAACCAGAGAAATAAGACAGATGGAGGCCGTCATCCTCTTTACGGTATAAACCTACCCAGGAATGTACTCCTAAACTCTCCCTAATATAGGAGAAGGCATTAAGCACGTTGGCCCTTACATCTCCTTTGGAGGCGGTAAGTAACGATTTAACTACAGACACATCTAAATTGCTCATGGCCTAAGTTTAACGGCAAAAGGAAAAAAGCCAAACGATATGAATAAGAAAAAAGACGTCATCAAGGATGACGCCTCAGCTTACTTGCTTTTCTTATAGGCTTCGATGACCGAAGGCGGAACGAGATCCGAGACATCGACTCCGGATTCTTCGAGTTCGTTGACCATGCTGGAGGAGATGAAGGACATTTCCTTGCCCGCCATGAAGAAGACCATCTCAATCGATGGATCAACGTATGCGTTTCCGGCGGAAAGCTGGAATTCGTATTCGAAATCGGTGACCGCACGTAGACCCCTGATAAGGGCCTTCGCGCCATGCTCCTCCGCATATTTGACGGTTAAGCCATCGAAGAAATCGACTTCGACGTTTGGATAATCTTTGACCGCGCCTCTCATCATCTCGAGGCGTTCTTCAACGCTGAAACGGCTCTTCTTCTTCGGATTGACCGCGAGGAGAAGGATGACTTTATCGAAAATCTTGAGGCTGCGCTTCAAGATGTCGAGGTGACCATTGGTGATTGGGTCGAATGATCCTGGATAAACGGCAATCTTCATACTTATTTCCTCAATAGCAAGACATGGGTCCTGCCATAATTATACATTCTTTGACGGCTATATTCGGCGAAGTCGCTAGGGGCGTCCCCCTCATATTCCACCACTAAAGCGCCGTCTTCTTTTAATAGGCCGAGCTCGCTGATTAAACGGACGCTATCGAGATAGAGATTGAGCATCGCATAAGGCGGATCGAGGAAGATGACGTCGAATCGTCTCTTTTCTTCCGCCAATTTCTTCAAAGCGGATAAGGCGTCACATCTAAGCAAGGTAGCATTCTCAGCCTTAAGAGTCGTTAGGTTATTCGCGATGATCCTTTGGGCCAAAGGCGCCTGGTCAACGAAGACCGCGCATTTGGCTCCACGAGATAAGCCTTCGATACCTAACGCCCCGCTTCCGGCGAAAAGGTCTAAGACCTCGCCATTAGGAAGGTCGTTCTGGAGGGCATTCATCATGGCCTCTCGCACGCGGTTCTTGGTCGGGACGGTTCCTTCAATAGGCGTCTCGATGATCCTCGAACGGTATTTCCCGCCGCTGATCCTAAGCATCTTTAGCCTCCGAAGCGCAATCTTTCTTTGCCCTGAAATCAGAGAAAAGGATGTCGTCGATATAAAGGTAGAGATCCTTCACGGCGATGTAGGCTTTGTTATAGGAAGCGACTAAAGGATGTTGGTCTAAAGCTAGCTTCGCCTCATAGAGTTTCTTCTGGGCCGCTTTGCTTAATGGAGACTTCTCGCCATAATGGCTTCTCGCCTCTTCGAATTCCTCTTCCTTTTGCTTTAAAGCAAAGGATAAGGCTTTGACCTCTTCGTCTTTAGATAAAGAAGACTCAATTTCCTCAAGCTTTTTGATACGCGGATCATTTTCCAAAATGGAACGATATTCGCTTAGTTTTTCTGCTAATTCGACTTCCATGCGCTTTATTATGCAACAAAAAGAGGCGCTTTCCTAAAGAAAGAAAACGACACTGGTGTATAATTGCGGCGTATGCTGAAAATCACTAAAGACACAAACCCAAAACTCAGGGAGAAATGCAAAGAAGTCCCACTCCCATTATCTGAAGAAAACCATCAATTCTTAGTTGAGATGATGGACTACCTCCACCTTTCCCAGGATCCGGAATACCGCGAGAAGCATCCATCCGTCAGGGAAGGCGTTGGTTTAGCCGCGCCTCAGGCCGGCAAGAACTTAAGGATGCTCGTCATCTCTTATTTCAACCCAACCGAGGAAGAACCAGAACGCGTCACCGAATACGCTTTGGTTAACCCGAAGATCGTCGTCAACTCCATCAAGAAGACCTACCTCGAAGGTGGCGAAGGCTGCCTCTCCGTCGATGAAGAACATCGCGGCTACGTCTATCGCGACTTCAAGATCGTCGTCAAAGCCTATAACGACTTAACCGGCAAAGAAGAGCACATCACCGCCCGCGGATACGACGCGATCGTCCTCCAACACGAAATCGATCATCTTGACGGAATCCTCTTCTACGACCGCATCGACAAGAACGATCCATTTAAAATTATCGAAGGCGCGGTTCGCGTGTAACCGCTTAAAAGTGTCTTTATAAAGACAACGGCTAATTTCGTGGTATAGTAACCATAGAAGTTAGCCGTTTTTACATAGCCCAAGCTCGTTTTGGGGCGGCTTATGCTTCTTTATCCGTATTTTTCAGTGTGAGGTAACAGCCATGCTCAATGATTCCCCAATTAACGTATACGCCCTTGGAGGTCTTGGCGAAGTAGGTAAGAACACCTACGTCGTCGAAAGCGACCGTTCCATTATTTTGCTCGATGCCGGCGTCAGATTCCCGGAAGCCACCCTTCCAGGCGTTGACTACGTCATCCCAGATTACACCTATCTCAAGAACAACCGTTCCAAGATCAAGGCGCTTTTCATCACCCATGGTCACGAAGACCATATCGGCGGTATCCCATTCCTTATCCGCAGCGTCTATGTTCCTGTCATCTATGCCCCGCGTCTTGCCGCGGCTTTAATCCGTCATAAGCTCGAAGACGCCCGCATCAAAGACAACATCAAGATCGTCGAATACGACGAAACTTCCATCGTCCGCGTCGCCGATGAATTCACCGTCTCCTTCTTCCGCGTCACCCACTCTATCCCTGATGCCTTTGGCATCTGCGTCGATACCAAGCAGGGCCGCATCGTCGATACCGGTGACTTCAAGATCGACTTAACCCCAGTCGGACCGAAGTTCGAACTCGACAAAGTCGCGCGCATCGGCACAGAAGGCGTCGACCTCCTTTTAGCCGACTCCACCAACGCGGAGCTTGAAGGCTATACCCCAAGCGAAACCGCCGTCAGAGGCGGCGTTGAGGACATCTTCGATAAAGCCCCCGGCCGTATCATCGTCTCGACCTTCTCCAGCAACATCAACCGTATCCAGCAGGTCGTCGAAGTCGCCGTTAAGCATAAACGCAAGATCTGCATCCTCGGCCGTTCCATGATCAACGTCGTCGGCATCGCCAGGGAATATGGCTATATCAAGATTCCAAACGACTCCATCATCGAAGACTCCATGGTCAGAAGCTATAAGGCCAGCGAAATCTGCATTCTCTGCACTGGTTCCCAGGGTGAATCCATGGCGGCTCTTTCCCGTATCGTCAACGGCGATCACCGCAACATCTCCATTCTCCCAGGCGACACGGTCATCTTCTCTTCTAACCCAATCCCGGGTAATGGAGCCCTTGTCGATAAGCTCGTCAACAAACTCGTTAAATTAGGCGCGGACGTCAAACAGAACTCCCTCGCCTTCTCCCTCCACTCCTCCGGCCACCCATGCCGTCAGGAACTCCGCTTGATGCTTTCCCTCATGAGGCCGAAATACTTCATGCCGGCCCATGGCGAATACCGCATGCTTAAGCTCCACGCCGAACTCGCGCAGACTTTAGGTATGCCTGCCGACCACATCTTCATCTGCGATAACGGCGATGCCATCCAGCTCTATAACCACAAGATCACCAGAGGCGGACATATCCAGGCTGATGACGTCTATATCGACGGCAACGACTTAGACGGCGTTTCCTCCGCGGTCATCAATGACCGTGACATCTTGAAGAACGACGGCATGGTCGCGGTCCTTTTGACCATCGACTCCAAGAAAAACAAGCTCTTGGTCCCACCTCTTGTCTACACCAGAGGCTTCGCGGCCAATGAGACCTTGCACGTCGTCCGTCACGCCCAGATGCAGGCCGAAAGCGCCCTCGCTGAATTGATGGTCAGGAAGGTCACCTTCTCCGAGATCAAGTCCACCGTCAAAACGGCGGTCTCCAAATACATCTACCGCAAGACCCAGCGTTCCCCAATGATCATCCCGGTCATCATGAATGCCGAATAAAGATGCTTATCCTTGCCTCTAGCTCCCCGAGAAGGAAAGAGCTATTAAAGAAAATCACCACTGACTTCGTAGTCATCTCGCCCGATATCGATGAAGGCGCGCTTTCCTTCGTGCCCGCTAAAGACTTAGCCGCGGAGGAGAGCAAAGAGAAAGCCTACGCGATCAAGGCCAAATACCCGAATGATGAAATCATCTCCTGCGACACGATCGTCGTTTTAGAAAGCGGCGAGGTTTTAGGCAAACCCGGCAACGCCGAAAACGCGAGGAAGATGCTAGAGAACGAATCCGGCAAGAAGCAATATGTCTTATCTGGTTATACCTATATCGGCAAAGGAGTCGAAATCACCCGCACCGTCAAGTCGGTCGTCTATTTCAACAAGCTTAGCCCGGAGCTGATTGAGGAATATATCGAAAAGAAAAAGCCATTCGACAAAGCGGGGGCTTATGGCATACAGGACGAATTCGGTTTGATCCATCATATCGAAGGGAGCTATGACAACGTCATGGGTTTCCCAGTCGAAGATATCAAGAAGCACTGCCCTATTGGTTAGGGAAGATTCTTTCATACACTTCTTGGGCGTTATCCTTAACCACAAGGGTGAGTTTTTTATTCATCTTGATGTAACTAGCAACTCCGGCGTCTTGCAATAGTTTCTCCGGGGCGATGATTGAATCGTCCATTAAGCTAATGACGATGCGGGAACCAACGACCTTGCTCTCCAAGATGTTATTCTCTCCGCCTAAGGCCTCAATGTAGACGCTTCGATCGGCAAGAACCAAAGGTTCTTTCTTCTTTTTCTTGCCCTTCTTCAGCTTGATTAAGACCATCGTGCAAGAGGCGATTAAGACCACCACAACCGCGACGGCGACAATCAGCCATAAAATGTTTTTATTTCCAGCAAAACTTCCCATAACTCGCTTATAATACCACTGCGTTTTAAAACGAGGAATAAGTATGAGCAACGCCATTGAAATCGAAGCCAAGGCATTAATCACCCAGGATGAATACCGCAAGATCGTCAAGGTCTTCCCGGAATGCCGCCGCTACAGCCAAACCAACTATTACATTGATAACGATGAGAGGATCCTTGCCAAAGAAGGCATTGCCCTCCGCATCAGAGAGAAGAACGGCAAATACGTCCTTACCCTCAAGACCCCATTATCCCAAGGTTTATTAGAGAAAAACGAAAGCATCGACGAAGAAGCCTTCAAAGCCTTCTTGGAGAAAGGCGAATTTCCAAACGTCGATGAGGTCAGATTCCTCACGATGCTAGATATCGATGTCTCGAGCCTGAAGATCCTTACTTCCCTTACCACCGACCGTGTCGACGTCAATTACAAAGACGGCCTCCTCTCGATCGATAGGAACTTCTATTCTGGAAAAACCGACTACGAAATCGAGTTTGAATATAACTCCATGGACGCGGCCGAAAGAATCCTGGCCGATTTGCTTAGGGAACACGATATCCCATTCCACATCAACAAAACCCCGAAAGTCAGGCGTGCCTTAAAGGCCCTTGAGGAATAAACGAAAAGCTCTTCCGATTTGGAAGAGCTATTTTCTTATTTCTTTTCTTCGTCCCCGGTTGGGCAACCAGCGCCCTCTAATAGAGACATATTGCAATAACCCCACTGCTCGCAATTAGGTCCGCAGAGAGATTCGGCTAACCTTCTCGCCCTTGGGATGAAGGTTCTGATTTCCTCTTCGTTATAGCCGACCTGGATGCGATGGTCATCCACGATGATCGGTCTCTTTAAGACGGATGGGTTCGCACGGATGAATTCGACGAGCTGAGAAATCGTCATCTCATCGAAGTCGATGTTGTTCTCTTGGACCACTTTGGAACGCAAAGAGATGATGTCGTCGGTTCCATTTTCGGTCTTGGAAATGACATCTTTAAGTTCCTCCGCGGTTAAATTCGCGGCGAAAATGTTCTTTGCCTCATACGGAATCTTGTTATCTTCGAACCACTTCTTGACCTTGCGGCACGAGGAGCAACTTGGCGAGGTATAGATCCTGATCATTGATGACGTCCCCCCTAGGTACTCTCAATATAACACAAAAACGCTTTCTTAAAACTTATGAATTGAATACTTTTTATAATCTCTTCATTATAATTGCTTAGTCATGCAAAGCGCCCTTTACCAAAAACTAGTCGTCGTCGATATGGACGGAACATTGCTCCTTCCAGGCAATACCTCCATCGGCGAATTAACTATATCCACCCTTAAGAAGCTCATTAGTAAGCGGGTTTTAGTCGTCATCGCTTCTGGCAGGCCATATCGTTCTATGGTCCCTTTCTATAACCTCATCGGCTGCCAAGGCCCGATGATCGTCTATAACGGCATGAAGATCGTCTCCAATAACGATCCTGATTTTCCAGAACACTCCTACCCGTTTAATGGCGAGGAAGTCAGGGAATACTACAAAACCATCAAATCGCACATCAAAGGCGCCGCCGCGGAGAGCGATGAGAAGCTCTTCGTCACCGAGCCTGATGATTATCTCGATACCTTCTTCCCACGTAGAGGAATGGAGCAAATCATCGGTCCATTAGACGAAACCATCGATGGCGATGTCTTCACTTTCCTTATGAGCCTTGACCCATCCGAGATGCCTTTCGCCGCGAAAGAGGCCGAAAAGTATCAGAATATGCTCTTCCGCTCCTGGAGAGACGTCCCTGTGGCCGAGCTCTTCTATAAAGGCGCGGATAAAGGCCACGCCCTTAAATACATCGCCGCCCAATATGGCATTGATCCAAAGGATATCTATGCTTTTGGAGATTCCGAGAATGACCGTGAGATGCTTTCTTTCTCTGGCCATCCATTCGTCATGAAGAACGCGACCAGCAAGTCTTTAAAGGAATCCTTCCCTGTTACAGAAAAAGGCAACGCCGAGGAAGGCGTCGCCTTAACTTTGATCAAAGAATTTAATCTCTAATTATTTGATGCCGAGGTTCTCTTCGAGATAACCAAGCATCTTTTCGTATTTGCCTTTTAAGCCGGCTTCATCCTTAGAGACCGCTTCGACATAGAACTTGATCTTTGGTTCGGTGCCGGAAGGACGGACTTCGATGGTCGATTTATCCTCTAAGAGGAACTTGATGACATCAGCTTCTGGGAGGCCGGTCTTTCTGATGACCTTACCATCCGCATAGACATTGCCGGATTGATAATCCTGAACCTCAAGGACCTTAACGCCGAGAACATCCTTGAATGGATTCTCGCGGAGGTTCTTGGTGAGTTCTTTCATCTTGGCCGCACCAGCGACGCCTGGGAAGCTGAAGGAAACGCTTCTGGCATCATGGAAGCCATATTTCTCCTGGAGCTTGGTATAGGCGGTGCCGAGGTCATCGCCATGGAGATAATGGAACAAAGCCATTTCGGCGTAGAGCAAGATGGCCTGGATGGCGTCTTTATCGCGGACGAACGGTTTGATTAAGCAGCCATAGGACTCTTCATAGCCGAATTCGAAATGCGGGCCTTTGCCGAGTTTCTCATAATAGCCGATACGTTCACCGATATATTTGAAGCCGGTGAGGAAGCTTTCGGTCTTAACGCCATAATAGGCGGCGATATCGCTACCTAAGGTCGAGGTGACGATGGTGTCATAGATGACGCCTTCTTTGCTAAGGGTGCCTTTTCTCTTTCTTTCACCGAGTAAGTAGTCGATAAGAAGGGCCGCGGACTGGTTACCGGTAAGGAGATGGAATTCGCCATCCTTGCCTTTATAGCCTAAACCGCATCTATCGCCGTCTGGGTCGGTGGTGAGAATAAGGTTGGCCCCTACTTTATTCGCGAGCTTGATGGCCTCGCTATAGGCTTCCTTGTTCTCTGGGTTCGGGCTTAAGGTTCCGGCGAAGTCAGGGTCATGGGTGCACTGGGATTCGACTGGATAGAATTCATAGCCGCATTCATTGAAGACGCGGACCGCATTCTCGTAAGACGCGCCATGCTGCGGGGTATAGACGATCTTGAAGCCCTTCTTGTCTAAGTCAGGATTCTCCTGGCAGGTTTTGACGAGGGCGATATATTCGTCATCGATCTTTTTGTCATAAACGACGGTCTCGGCCTCTTTCTCGGCGAATGGGACATCCGCATCGGTTTCGCTTGGGAGGGAGGCGAGGATATCAAGCATCGGCTGGATGACGTCTGGAGTCAGTTGGCAGCCAGTGTCATCGTAGACTTTGTAGCCGTTATATTCCTTCGGGTTATGGGAGGCGGTGACCATGACGCCGCCGACGCAATGGGAATATCTGACCGCATAGCTAAGCTCTGGGGTAGGTCTTAAGCTATCGAAGATATAGCACTTGATGCCCATGTCATTGAGGATGTGGGCGCTAAGAAGGGTGAATTCGCGGGATTGATGACGGTTGTCATGGGAAAGAGCAACGCCACGTTCTCCTGCATCTGGGTATTTACGGAGTAAATAGGTACCAAAGGCGATGGCCACGCGCTTGACGGTGTATTCGTTCATCCTGTTGGTGCCTGGGCCTAATAAGCCACGCATGCCGCCGGTGCCGAATTCAATGTCTTTGAAGAAGGCGTCGCCTTTTTCCTCTTCGCTCATCGCGAGGAGTTCTTTCTTGGTCTCTTCGTCGACGTTCGGGCTGTTAAGCCATCTCTGATAATTCGTCTCAATGATGTCCATGTGTTTTCCTCCCTTAATGGATGTCTATCTAGTCATTATAGCGAGAGCCTTTTCATATAGTTCAGGCAAATCGCTATGAATGTGCTTTCCTGATAATGGTTTGAGCACGCCTTTTAGCTCACCGAAATATAAATCGGCGGCATGTAAGAACTGGGAATCTAATCCCGTAAGCTTCTTCCACTTACGGTCATCCTCGAAATCGCCGTATTTATTATCCCCGACGACTGGATGATGTATAGCAGCCATATGGGCCCTGATCTGATGGGTGCGACCAGTGACGAGCTCAATCTCTAATAAGGTATAGGCGCCGTATCTCTTCTTGACGTAATACTTGGTGATCGCGGTCTTGCCGCCATCTTCTAATCTGGAGAGGAAGACCTTGCCCTTTTCGGCGTCTTTCTTCAAAGGGATATTAACCTCACCATCTCTATCGACGTCCCCTACAACCAGAGTAAGGTAACGCTTCTCGATCTCGGTGCGTTCCTTGAAGAGATCGGTTAATTCCTTTAAGGCCGCATCGGTTTTGCCATAGCAGACAAGCCCCGACGTATTGCGGTCCAACCTATGGGCTGGGCTTGGGGTAAAGGAATTATCCTTTGGGTTATATTCCTCTTTGAGATAGAGATAATCCAAGACGGCATTGCCCAAAGTCTCTCTCGAGCCTTTATCATCGCCATAAACGAGAAGGCCTTTTGGCTTATCGACGATAAGGATCTGCTCGTCCTCATAGGCGATTTTATAGGGGAACGGCTTCTTCTCGGCTTCGCGTGGTTTCTTGAAATCCTCAAGTTGGGCGTCGGTGACATAGATCCTCACCACATCGCCCTCTTTCAAAACATAGTCTTTAGGGACCCAATGGCCATTGGCTTTGATGTCCTTTTTCCTAAAGGCCTTATAGATAAAGCCAAGCGGGGCTTCGGAGAGATATTTCTTAACGAATTTCTCCATTTTCTGCCCTGCGTTAGCGCTGGAAACCTTAACTTCAATCATAACGAAATTCTACCACACCTATCCTAGATAGTAGGATAGGATTGCTATCTTTATTGCTAATGCGATTTTCCCTTGAAGTCGTAAATGTATTCACATATAATCTCCCTTGCCTAAATGGCTCAATTGGAGGAATACCCAAGTGGTCGAAGGGGCGGGCTTGGAAAGCTCGTAGGTGTCGAAAGGTGCGCTAGGGTTCGAATCCCTATTCCTCCGCCAGTTGAAAAACAAAGCCTGGAATCGAATGGTTCTGGGCTTTTTTCGTGTCTCCGATAGACGAAAAACGCTTCTATAAACCCATGCTTTCGTCTTGATTTGTCGAGTATAGTCGACAAAAACTACATATTCTTGTCGAGTATAGTCGACACGGACATTGAGACCGCCGGTCATTAAGGCCGTTAAGCGGAAATCATGTTTGCTTATACGCGCTTAGATGCTAACATTCCTAAAAGGAGTTGTATATGCATCACAAAACCACCGCTTTCGCCGTAATCGGTCATTTCTTATTTTCACTTTTATGCATCGCCTTTATCGCTGGCATTGGATTCACCCTAGGCATGGGGATCGCCATCTTCCCGCCTTTTGCCTATATCGGATGCGCCGCCGTGGCTTTTATTCTCCATGGCTTGGTTTTCCGCGCTTTGAACCACATGCCGTATTTAAGCGTACCGGCGTTTATCCTAGGCATCCTCTTGCCGATGATCGCAATCAGCGTTGCAGGAGGGTTCCTCTTGCACTTCTTTTTTCACGAAGACGACCCGAGTAAGTTCTCTTTATCCTTGATAATGATTCCTTGCCTCGCGATTTCTTTCATCGCTTGGCTCGTTGCCTATCTCGCCCAC
>ONCO01000035.1 GCA_900316365.1 uncultured Erysipelotrichaceae bacterium | reverse complement strand
GGCCGACCTTCCAATCATCAACGCCACTTTAAAGAAAGGCGAAGGCCAGGCCTTCCTTTCCGTTGATAAGCATGTCAACGAGACCATCTGCGAATCCGCCAGAATCTCCACCGACGGCTCCCGTCAGGAGTTCTTCGACACCAAAAAAGAAGACGTAAAGGCGGGCTCTGGCAAATTCAAGGCCATCAAATCCCGATTCCCGATGAAAGACGCTTTCCGCATGGGCAGCAAATCCCTCAGCGTTAAGCCTGTCCGCCTTACCTTCACCATCCTCCTCTCCTTCACCGCCTTCGCCCTCTTCGGCTTAACCGCCACGATGGCCGGGGTCAATGCCGTCAACGTCGAGGCCAATACCCTTCATGACGCCGGCACTAAGCTGCTCAACGTCAAAAGATATAGCCGCGGAAGAGGCTTTAGCGACGCTACGATCAAAGAAGCCGAGAAAGTATTCGGCACCACCGTCCATCCATACGTCGATTTCAACAACACTGAGAATTATTCCTACGGCAAAGATAGGGTCAGCCATATAAACAACCCTTATTACTTGAGCGACATAAACCAAGCCGTCGTCCTCGACGATAGTCTTAAATCCACCCTCGGCTATCACCTCATCGGCGAGGAGCCGGTCGAGAAAGACGAGATCGCGGTAACCGACTGGTACGCTTTGGCCTTCAAGGATTTCGGCTACTACAAAAACCAAAACGAATTCGTCGAGCCGAATACCTTTACCGCCTCCGATCTTATCGGCATGAACGTCGGCAACTACAAAATCACCGGCGTCTTCGAGACGGGCATAGAAAACAAACTGGCGGATTATTCTTCATTCAAAGGCAAATATTACTTCGATGATTATAACTTCTACGGGCAGCTGCAGAATATTACCGCGCAAGCGAAAGCGGGTTTCGCCTTTATGTCCGAGGAAGGCATGAAGGAATACATCGCCAATAACGGCGACTCCAATTACACTAGCGACTACACTTTTTCCTATCACGAATACCGCGAAAATTGCGTCTTCGCGGATTATCAAAAAGTGGATAAGGCCTTTTATTTCGACAAGAACCAAACCGCTCTTGCGGAGGATGAGATCCTCATCCCGGAAAATATCATCTCCAATATCATAGATATCGCCTCTCTTCCGCGCATCTTCAATAACCCGATCGACTTAGATAACATCCCCCACACCGAGGAAGGACGCGTCGTCATCGGCGAATTCCAAGCCATGTATGGTTTCGAGGACACCGTAGGCGATATAGCGATGAGAAAACTCGCCGGGGATAAATACCGCACTTTCCCTTACGACTGCCCGGAAAACTTCAAAGAGGCGGCTCGTGACCAAGATAACTTCGACCTCTATTGGAACGAAAGCGATCAAAAGTTCTATACCTACAATCAGGTAAGCGGCGAATACGATATCGAATTCAAACCACTTGATATCATGACCGAAGGCCAGATCTTCAATTACCTCTACCTCTTCTTAGCCCAAAACGTCGATAGAAGCGGCTTCAATTTCTCCACCGGCGAAAGGCTCAATATGAATGACGAGGAATTTGCCAAACTGCCATATTCCTCTCTCTACCAAACATATTACCAAAACGCCTATGACTACGCTTTCGAGGTCTATAGTCTTCAAGGCTATGGCCTTAGCATGTACGATCGGGCGCGCAGCAACCTCGAGTCGAAAACGCGCCAGGAATATTGCACCGCCACAAGGGCGAAGGCCTGGTGGAACGCCACCAAAAACACCGCCGGATCTTTCGCGTCCCAATATTTGGTGATGTTGATCAGCAACAATCCGGACTTCAGTGAAAACAGGATGGGCGATTGGGAATATACCAACGCTTTCGAATCGTTCCTCAACTCCTGCGTCGAAAAACGTAACATGGTCACCGGCGCAAGCAACTATTCGCCATTGGCCGTCGAGGAAGCCTATTATCAAGCCTATCTCGAGGCCCTTAACGCAAAAATGGCCAAGATCGCCAAATACATCGAAGGCGCCGCGCCAGTCACCTTAGACATCCGTAAACTGTCTACCGACCAAGACAACGAAAAAGGGCAGCTTAAAATCGTCGGCATAGTCCATTCCCTAAGCTCCTACACCCGTTATAACCGCACTTTCTACGCCTCAATGGATACCATAGGAAAGTACGTACCCAGCGAAAGCCTAGACGTCGGCCCTTATAGTGGATTATTGGTCGAGACCCCGAATGCCCGCATCATCAGAAGCGTTGTCGAGGCGTGCGACAAAAGCATGAAGGAATACTACAAAAACGACTATGACGGCAAATATTGGAGCATCGAGGAGCCAAACTACTCAGCCATCGCCTCGATCATGAGTGTCATCGAGATCATGATGAAGGTTTTCTTCTACATCGGCTTATTCTTCTTAGCGTTCTCGATGTTGCTCTTCTATACCTTTATCTCCGCCTCCATCAGCAACAAGAGGCGCGAAATCGGCATCCTAAGAGCCGTCGGCGCGAGAGGAAGCGACGTCTTCAAGATCTTCTATAGCGAATCTTTCATCATCGCGATCATCAACTTCGTCTTAGCGGGAGCCGCCACGGTCATCGTTTCGCTTATCCTAAATAACTACTTCGCCTCGGAATTAGGTTTCCCAATCACCCTTCTTAAGCCTGGCTTCATCGAACTTGGCTTGGTCTTGGCCGCCGCCCTTCTGGCCAGCTTCATCAGCGCACTTCTTCCAGTCATCCGCATCGCGCATCAAAAACCAGTCGACGCCATCCGCGGAAAGTAATACGCCTTCTTATAAGTCAGGAACCCTCCCATCATCGCAGGGAGGGTTTCTGACTTATAAAAATGGTGGTCAATTTTTTGACGACTCTTTTTCGATTGAGTAAAATAGTAGTTAATCAAT
>ONCO01000024.1 GCA_900316365.1 uncultured Erysipelotrichaceae bacterium | reverse complement strand
GGGAATCCAACAAGCGAATAAGCCACTTCTGGGAGGATTGAGGAAGAACCGAAGTCGACAGGGAGTTGGAAGATCTCCGCCACTTCTTCGGCAAAGCCATAGGCACGGCTTCTGGTATAGCCGCTTAGATAGAAGGAGATAACGTCTTCCTGATAACGGTAGATGATATCGTCATAGCCAGCGTCCTGGGTAGCCTTGACCAAAGAAGATAAGACCGAGTTCGTGTCGGCGCCAGGGAGAGCGCGCACCAAAGCCTGAAGATTGGTGATGCGACAAGAGAGGATAAAGCCAGAAACATCATTCTTGCAGTCTCTATTGACGGTCATGGAGAGGGCCCTGTTGTTATGGATCATAAGGGCTTCGTCCATGAGGCGGCTCGCCGCGGAGGTGTTCTCGCTGCTCTGGGTCTCAATGACTAAAGTCGATAATTCGGGTTTGGCCCCGCGGTATTCAAGGACGGAGATTTCGCATGGGGTCGCGGAGATCTTCGAGATGACGCGTTTTTCGGTGCCATGGATTAAAGGACAATGGGAGCAAGGCGCGTCGTGGTTGGTCCTTAAGGTCTTATAGCAGATGGCGCCTTGATGGGCCTCCGGGAAGATTTTCTGTAAGTTCTTGGAGATAAAGGCGATCTTATGGTTATCGCGGTCGATGCAATAGATAAAGCGCCTGGACCTCGAGGCTAAGCTATCTAGAACTCGGGAGATGCCGACGACCTGCTCCTCTTCCTGCAAAGAACGGACGAAAAGAGTAGCCAAATGGGCGAAGGTATTTAAGACTTCATGGGTCAAGGTCTGGTCAAAATCCATCGCATGGTCGCCGGAAAGGAAGAGCATGCCTCTTTTAATTCCGTTGGTCATGATGCCTTTCATAAATAACGATCTGACACCGATATTCTGGCACATCGCGGCCATATCATCAGGGAGGAAATAAGTGTCGTTGACGGCGAAATGGATGTCGTTCCTAACCGCCTCGAAGAAAGGGTCGAGCTGCGAGGCGGGGATATATTCGCCAAGTCTAGCGAAAGAAATATCATCCTCGTTTTTGCCAGTATCGATGACGACGTGATAAGAATCGGACATCAAATCATATTCGAGGATGCCGCCGTCATGGAGGTCAAAGGTCGAGACGGCCCATTTGATAAGGTCTTTGAGAACCTCTAACCTGGAAGACCTATCAAGGGAGGTGAAATAACGTCTTTCGAAATTCTCCAAGAAGCCATTATAAACAACCCTTCTGATATCTTCGGTTAGGACCATTCGTGGGTAATAGATGCCAGAGACCTCGCTATGGAGGCAGACGCCATTGCTTTCCTTTAAGGCCACCGCCGCATCGCCGATAAGCTCGTTGATGGAGACATATGGATAAACGGAGCCGCCTAATTTGCAATAATCGATGAACCTGCTGCCATCGATGCCTTTGCTATTCGGGCGGTAGAAGGAAGCGACCAGTTTCTCGCAACGGTTACGGAAAGAGAGAATCGAATCGACGGTGAAGACATAGACCACGAAGGTAGAATCGTCATATTTGCCGATCATCGCGGTCGGGAACATCTTCTTAATGGCTTGGCGGAGGCCCTCCATTGAATGGGCGTTATTGTCTTTGGAAACCAATTGGACCAAAAGGATGGCGCTCCTATAGGAAGAGGAATTGCTGACTTCATAGACATATCTAAGCCTGAATTCCTCCATCGAGAAGACTTCGCCCTTCTGGATTCTTTCGTAGGTGTTCTTATCCTGCGGACGGCCGGTATAGATGACATGAAGGTGCTCATATTTCTCCAATAAGGCATTGATGCGGTTCTGGAGATTGGCTAAGCCGTTAGAAGGGAGGGTTAAGTTCATGAGGGTCGTCTTGCCGCTCGCGACGTTATCGATCTCATTATTCATATTGGATAAAGCCTTCTCGTCTAAGCCGGTGTTATGGCGGAAGAGAATCAAGAGCATGACGATCGAAGAAGCGGTCCCTAAAAGCAATAAGCCAATCATCACATAGATAAAGACGGTGTTTTGGAGATGGAAGGCTAAAAGCAACAAGCCGATATCGGAAATGAAAGCGACGCCGAAGATGATAAGGAAAATGACGGCATGCTTGCCGGCAAAGGCGCGCAAAGCGAGACGGTCATAGTCACGCTTGATCTTCTTGTGTGATTCTTTCGCCATAAATCTCCTTTCCTTAGATGCTGTCGATTAAGACGCGGGTGATGATTTTACCGATGGTTGGGGAGCATTCTAATCCCTTACGGATCCAGTTAAGCTTCTGCTCAGGGTTACCGATTTCATAGGCCACCGCGCGGATAGCCACAAGCGGCACCTGTCTGATATGGCAGGCAATGGCAATGCCCGCGTTGGAGTTATCATAGGCCCTAATGCCATCTTCCAACATGTAATGGTCATTGAGTAACTTAAGTAATGGAGCCTGCTCGCTATAGAAGCTATCGCCGGAAAGCAGATACCCACGCTGGATGTAACGTTGAGTAACTAGATATGCTTCTCTTTCAGCCTTATCGCTAAGTTCTGGGTCGCTTAAGTAGAAGCCTGGGAAACCTGGGATTTGGCCATAGTTTGCCGGGAAAACGCTAGAGAAATCGACGTGCTCTAAATAAGTACGGTCAGCGATGAAGATATCGCCCTGACGGAGTTCTCTCTTAATCGAATAGCAAGAGCCGATGGAGAAGACGAGGTAAGGGTCATATTTCTCCAAGATGATCGCGGAGACCATCGCGGAAAGGTAGTTGCCGCTTCCCGCGGCGGCGATGACGGCCTCTTCGCGGAAGATACGGCCGATATAGACTTTCTTGCAGCCTAAAATCATCTCCTCACGCTCGATTTTGATTTTCGCGCGGAAATAGAGGATGTCATCTTCGGTCGCGCCTAAGATTGCAATCATTGCTCCTCCTCCTTACGTTCGAATGGGTTGTCGGCTAAGAATTTCTGGAATTCGTAGTTGTTTAATGGACGGGAATAGTAATAGCCCTGGATGGAGTCGAGGCCTAAATACTTAAGGATCTCGACCTGCTCTCTGGTCTCAACGCCTTCGGCGATGGTCCAGATGCCAAGCGCGTGGCTTAAGTTAATAATAGCCTTAACGATGTCGCGGGACTTCTGGTCGACCTCGATGTCATCGATGAAGGATTTATCGATCTTAAGGGTGTCGAACGGGAGTTTCTTAAGGGAGTTGAAGGAGGAATAGCCAACGCCGAAGTCGTCGATGGAGGTGTTCATCCTTAAAGCCTTAATCTTATTGACTAACTGCAATAAGAAGGCGGTATCTCTAGCCGCGAGGGATTCGGTAAGCTCCATGTCTAAGAGTTTAGGATCGATGCCGTTCTCCTTGAGTTTGTCGCTAAGGAAATCGATGAGGCCATCGTCATAGACGGTCTTACGGGAGATGTTGATGGAGACCTTAACAAGACGTTTCTTTTCCTTGGCCCACTTCTTCATGTCCAAAAGAACATGCTCATAGATGTAATGGTCGAGACCAACGATAAGACCGCTTCTTTCGGAGAACGGAACGAAGAAGGATGGCGGCAATAAACCTCTGGTTGGATGGGACCAACGCACCAGCGCTTCCGCGCCATAGAATCTATTGGTGTGCAGATTAAACTTCGGCTGGTAGTAGATCTGGAATTGGTCTTCCTTCATGCCCTTCATAATCTCGAATGGCAAGCTCTTCTCGTTGGTGTCGACGTCGACTTGGTCCTGAGAGAAAGGAACGACCGTATTGGAGAAACGGGTATTGTCGTTATATCTGGAAGCCAAGACGGCCTTTTCAACCGCCTCACGGATATCATCCTTCTTTCCTAAGGTGTAGGAACCAAAGAGAAGGGTGATGGAAGGGATCTTAGCCCTTTCGGAGATACGTCTATTGACCTCCTCGACGAAAGGATCGAGTTCGGCGTAGAAGCTCTCTGGGTCATTGGTTTTCTTGTATAACAAGAAGGAATCAAGATAGGAGAAACCATAACGATATTTCTTTAAGTCGTGGAAATGGTTGATCAACGCCGTGAAGACGATGTAGTTGATGGCTTTGACTTCATCGGAGCCATAGAAGTTAAGGATGTCGCTATGGAGGTCCTTGACGTTGATGGCGATAAGGGTGCCGGTGTGATAGCCCCTCTTAACGCGGGAGAACTTATGGACCGCCTTGACGAACATGTTCTCCGGATAGAGATAGACCGGCTCAGAGAAGAAGTCGTTGACCGCCTTCATCTGGGTGGAGATCTGGATCATCTTGTTGTTGGTGTAGACGAAACCGAGTACCCCAGCGAGGAATAAGACCTCGGATGTACCGAGCATCCACCACTCCCAAACCTCTGGGCTGATGCCCATAATCAAATGGATGAGGCCAAAGACAACGATGAAAGTAAGCGCAGCAACAGAAACAAGCAGCTGCGCAAGCCTACCGCGACGAAGCTTGCGGTAGAATACGAGTTTGATGTCATTACGGTTACTCATCTTTACCTTCCGCCTTCTTCATCGTTTCTAAGAGTTTGGCTTTCTCTTTCGCCTTAAGCTCTTCGAATTCTCTTTGTTTATCCGCGTCTTTCTCGAGTTTCTTCTTCTCCTCTTCGAAAGCCACGCGGTAAATCTCTTTCTGTTTCTCTTTTTCTTTCTCAAGCTCTTCCTGGAGCTCATAACGATAACGGGCTTTTTCCCTAACGATGGTCACGGCCCTTTCGTCATTAAGATCAACGCCAGACGCCTTAACGGCCTCTTCGATATAGGCTTCTTCTTTCTTCTTCTCGGCCTTGTATTCTTTGGCGATATCTAAAGCAGAGATAGTCGCGATGATGGAGAGAGGTACTAAAACGGCAATAGGGACAAACCAAGTGGACTGCACCACCCCTAAAAGCCCGCCAAAGAAATCGGATGCGCTATTGACCTTACCGATGATGTCATTCTCCTTGACCTCATTCCACGCGGAAGAATCATAGGAATAATGATACTTAACTTCGTTATAGGTCGGCTCATTGTTATCGCCGAAGCAATAAAGGGTTCTGGTGGATTCAATCTTCTCGATGACGCGGTGAGAGATAGGCTGCTTGCCTTCTAAGCCTTCAATCTGGCCCCAGAAGGTAATGACGTCGCCGACACTAACGGAATCGAAGCTGATCTTGTTGATGGTGATGCCGGTGCCAACATGAAGCTCCGCTGGGCCATTCTTCTTGATGACGTAATATTCTTCGCCGTCTTTAAGTTTCTCTTTGGCCTCTTCTTCGGTGTGATAGACGCCAGTAACACGGGTGGTAGATGTATTCTTGGTGCAATGCAAGCTAGTGGAGGAGCCACCATCCATGGAATCGGTTAAAACCCTCATGAAAGAGGTGCCGAATAAGGAAGGGATCTTATCCCTCTTGGTGGTAATCATGATATCGACCTCAAGGCCGATTAAAAGAAGTATGAAAAGCACAAGGATCGCGTCGACGATCTTGCCCCAAGGGGATTTCTTTTTTTCGCTTTTCTTCTCGCTCATCGTTTGATGTTCTCCATCTGGATGCGGTAGGTCGTGGAGCCGTCTGGGTTATGGGAGACGACATTCTCTTCCTTCTTATATTCGCCGCTTCTGACTTTCTCCACGGCCATTTTGGCCATCTTCTGGGCCCAACGGACGAGTCTGGTGAGTTCTTCGGTGGCTTCGCCCTCGACCGCGTCGTTAGGCGTGGCTTCGCTTAAGGCCTCATAGACCGCTTCTTCTTCTAGTGGCGTGGTCTCAGATGCATATTGCGGCTGTGCTCCACCATAGCCACTCCCTGGGTAGGAGCCGTAGTCATTGCCGCTACCTGGATAGCCGGTCCCGAAACCACTTCCGGTTCCGCCATATCCGTTGCCTGGGCCATAACCTGGGCCATAGCCACCTTCGCTGCCTGGGTAGCCACCGCCTGGAATCGCGTTACTTCCATAGCCATAGCCGCCGTAAAAGGGGGCGTCGCTTCCTGGGAAGCCGCCATAGCCATTCTGGTATTCTTTCGGGAGAGGGGCGCTTTGATAAGAGGAGGCCGCATCTTCGATGCCGCGGTCTCTATCCGCTTCGTCCTCGATGATTTTGCGCATCTCGGACATGAGGGAGTCTTCGTACATCTCGCTCTCTTTGTTGAGCTTCTCGACGAAGGATCTCTTCTCCTCTTCTCTAATGGAGGCGTCTTTAGCCTCGATTTCATCAAGTCTTTTCGCTTCGGCCTCAAGGAAGGAGTTGAAGCGACGATATCTATCGATCTGGCTCCTATCTTCCGCGCGGCTCCATCTATCACGGAGACCTTCTTGACGTATGTGAATATCACGCGCGTAAATGATCTCTTCCTGTCTTTCGGCTTTCTCAATCGCCTTAAGGGCCCTGACTTCTTCAATCGATGGGGCCTGGAGAGGATGGTCTTTCTTAAACTTGGCCTGGGCCTCTTCTTTCTCCTGCTCCCACTTCTCCTTGATCTCCGGGAATTGGGTGTATTGGAATTTGCCATCCATGAAGGCGATGTCATCAAGGTTAAGGAGGGTCTTAGGGACAATACGCTTGGTAACGTCTCCCTTGCCCTGCGGGATATTGATCGCATCAACCTGATGGGCGGTTAAGGTGAGGATGTTATTAACCATCATCGAGGCGACTTCATCCATGTATTCCTTGGAGAATTCTTCGTTTCTCTCGACGATGTTATATTCGATACCGAGTTTGTTATAGGAGTCGATGAATCTCCATAGCTTGACGCACTTCTTGTAGTCTGGGTTCTTCTCAAGGAGGTTGGTCATGTTGATCGGGTTATGGACGATCTTCGCGCCCTTCATCTTCTTCATGAATGGGCAGGAAAGATAATAGATGACGCGGTTGGACATCGTCTCAACCTTGGCGAGCATCTCATCGTTAGTTTCCTTCATGCCTTCGTCATCGCTTGGCTCGCTTAACCTGATGCGGTTATCGATCTCATAGGTCTTGCCATCGATGGTGACCTTGGAGTGCATGACCAAAACGTTGGAGTTACGGGTATCGCCGTGCTCCTTGATGTATCTGGCTCTATTCTCAACGAAGATGGAGAGCTTAAGGATAAGGGACATGACGAATCTGTTTTCGTATGTCTGGTAATCTTCATCGCTATCGATGCCTAAGATCTTCTCAGGTACGACGTTACCGTCTTCGTCAAAGCCATGGATAAACTGGGAATGGCTGGCAAGGTGAGTAACGGAGGCCGCGGAGACACGCTTCGCCAAAGCGGCTAAAACAACCTCTCTTTGCTCCTTAATGAAGGTTCTTGGGGCAGCGATGATGTGGTCGATGCCTTCTAAGCCTTCACTAATCGCGGCGATCCAGGATTCATCGAAGGCCCTGGCTTCGTTTCTGGCGCGGTGGGCGATGTAGTTATCGCCGTGTTCGAGGACATAGGAAAGAAGGTCGTTATAAGAGGAGCATCCTTCTTTGAGGGAATCAATCTTCTTAAGGTACGACTCTTGGAGGCTAGTTAGTGAAACCTTCTTCTCGTCCATCGTTTAATCATCCATTCATCTTGAGCAAGTCTTGGATCTTCTTCCTGGATTTCTTGAATTCGGTACGGCCGAATAAGTTGGTAAGTTCCTTATCGAGGGCGAGTAATTCATCGCGTAAGAAGGCGACGTTAAGGACTTCGAATTTCTTAAGGATCTTGGATTCGAAGATATAGTCGACGGCCTGAAGTTCTGTGCCACCGCAGGCGACATAGCAAGGAACGAAGTTCGACATCTGCTTCAAGATACGGTTACCGAAGGCCAACTTGAAGTTGCGGATGACGAAATCATCGAGCTCGGCGAATTTATCCAAAGTCTTCTGGGAGAGTGGATAGTCGTTCTTCGCCTGCTCATAGAGCTCATGGAGCTTTTCATAGGTGATAGGCATAGCCTGGGTGTGCTCCGCTTCAAAGGCGATACCTTTGTTGTCGAAGAAGAGCGACATAGCACGGTCATAGACCTTATCGGTGATGGTGAAGGTGGAGTCATCGTTATTCGCGGTGCCGATGAACCAGATGTTCTGCTCGATGTGGAGCTTACCATCGACGATATGGGCTGGGTCATTCGCCGCTTTGGCTGGAATAAGGTCGATATTCCATTCAAGGGCGTTAGGCATTTCCATGACGGATAAGAATTCGGCGAAGTAGTATTCGATACGCGCCAAGTTCATTTCGTCGAGGACGATTAAGCATGGATCCTGACGATAGCCCGCTTCATATACAGCGCGGAGGAAGTCCGTTTCGGTGAAGCGCTTGGTGAAGTCGTTATAGAAGCCTAAGAGCTCGCTTCTATCGTGCCAAGAAGGCTGGACGGAGCAGATGGTCGCAGGGTTCTTGAAGAAGCGGCCTAAGCAGTAAGGCATGGAAGTTTTACCGGTACCGGAGATACCTTCGAGGATGATGATCTTGGAAGTACCCATAGAGGCGAATAAAGCGCGGACCGTTTCCTCGGTGTAATAAAGGCGCATCTGGCTAGCGGCGAATAAACGGAATCTATGGCAGAGTTCGTCGAGGGTGATGTTCTTGGCATCCTCGTCCATGACGACGCGGCGGGATTCAGGAGTCTCGTATTTCTTATCGACCTGGGCGCATCTTGGGAAGCGGGAATCGATTGGCTTCTCCTCCCCTTCTTCGCCTTCTTCAGCGGCTTCAGTAGCAGCACCACCAGCATTTGGAAGCGCTGGAGCGGCACCACCGCCGATAGAGGCGACCTGTAAGCCCAAAATCTTTCTGTTGGTGATTTCGGCGTTATAGAGTTCAGCCTGCAAGGTTTCGATTTCTTCGATGAGTTTGTCTTTGTCGACTTCCTTCTTGTAGAACTTGATGTATTTGCCAAGGAGGAAAACCAATAACCAAACAAGAGCGCCGACAAAGGCGACGAGTAAGATGGCAAATACGACAAAGAAGAACCAACCCCAGAAACCGAAGTCGCCCGCGTACGCGTCAAAAATATCGCCATATTCGGTCCAATACTTATTGGTCTGGATGATCGGATAGGCAAAACGGTTGTAGAACCAATCTCCAACATTCCGGAAGAAAGCGAGAATCATTTGTTTTAGATAATCGAAGTACTTGTTCATGGTTGTAATTAATCTCCTTCCGGCGCTGGGTGAGTGAATATAGGTTTGCCATCATGTCCATATGGCGCATATCTAGCTGAGAAGCCAAGGTGGACTTTCATGGCGGCCAAGTAGGCGGCGTTGGTGCAATCGAGGTCCCAACCTTCGCAGTAGATTGAGATGACTACCCTTTCGACCGTATTGGCCTTGATGAAGAGCAATGGGCTCTTAGTGCCTTCGTAATTGACGCCTAGTCGGTCGAGCGTATACGGAGCAATGGGCTCTTAGTGCCTTCGTAATTGACGCCTAGTCGGTCGAGCGTATACGTCCGCTCGTGCGCGATCAGGCCCGCGGCGTCTAAAGACGCAATATCCCCATCTGACAAAGCATGACACCCATAGCGGTGTTCCGCAAGGAAGGAATTTGCGCTTTTGTTCGGTTGATTATGCTCATTTACAATCGTGTAACGATTTTCGAGGATCGAATAGGCCCTCTCATCGTACTGACCATAGAGAATTTCTGTATTTGCAGAATTCGTATCGTAATAGCCATCCCATGGATTGACGTCTAATCGACCGGCGAATCTGGTGTTGGTACTCTCCCCTTCGACGTCTGGATTAGGCTCAAAGATCTTATAGCCCATATTGGAGAGGAAGGAGATGCGAACCGCCTTAACGGCCTTGTTGAGGTTCTCCACGCTTAAGGCAGGATTCATCGCGCCGCCATCATTGCCATAGTCCTCGACGATGGCTTCGTTAGTTTCCTCATCGGCGATGACATGAGTGCTATCGGCGAGATAAACGAACGTATCCTGGTTATTGGTGAAGTCAAAGGTGAATGAGATGTAGTCGACATTGGGCTTAGCCACGCTGGTTCTGGTGGTTTCGGCGATGTTATGGCCATAAGTCGTCCTAAGCTTTGGATAAAAGCTATTGGGCTGATATTTCTGGAGCTTATCGTATTCGGACTGGAGGTCATCCATCACATTCCTGTCGTTTTCGTTATACCAATCGTAAGTAAACATCGATGACACGGCGCCGCTTATAAGGGTGCCAGGAATCTCGATGTTTTCCTTCTGATCCTCGCTCGGTTCGAAGTTCGCTCCGGCAGGACCGTTGATCCTGCTGATGCGGAAAGCTTCACCCCCATAGGAGACCGTCAGATTCTGGACGTAAGTCGAGTTAGAAACGGTAAACCACGCGAGACC
>ONCO01000029.1 GCA_900316365.1 uncultured Erysipelotrichaceae bacterium | reverse complement strand
GACCTACTTCCTTAACCATGGCTTAAACGAAAATGACCTTCTCGACTACAAATTCTATGAAGGCAACCACTACTACGAAGACGATAATGGCGATCCTATCGTTCCAGAAGGCTATTTCGATAACGTCAACAAATGGTGGGGTTTCGAGGACTTTAAGCTCTTTAACTTCGCTAAATCCTATTTAACTAAGACCGCCTCCACCGGCATTCCTTTCAACTTCATGATGCTCACCGTCGATACCCATTTCGCTAATGGTTATAAGGATGAAATCAACGAAGGCGTCTATGAAGACATCTATGAGAGCCAATATGCTAACGTCTATAGAGCCAACGACAAACAGGTCTATTCCTTCGTTAATTGGTTCTTCAATAGCGGAGATATCGCCGAGGACGTTACTAATAACACCTCATTCATCCTCGTAGGCGACCATGAAACCATGGACAGTCATTTCTGCGTTGACCTCGATCCTCAATATAGAAGACGCACTTATTGCTCTTATTTAAATTCCGCTGTCGCTAGAGACATGAGTCCACGTGAAGGCATTCTCCGTTGGCACGAACGCATCGAGAAGAGCAATAGCTCCTCTTCCGTCTCCTTAACCGAAACCGGCAGCGAAGACCAAAGCGATAAGACCATCATCTTCGATCCAAGCGAAGAGAGAACCTTCACCGCGATGGATACCTTCCCAACCGCCTTAGCCTCTATGGGCGTTAAGCAACGTAAAAGCGATGGTACCATCGGTGAAATCGGACGTTTAGGCATCGGCACCAACCTCTTCTCTGGCAAGCAGACCTTAGCGGAAGAATATGGCGAAGACGGTATCTCCTATATCTCCCACGAATTCATGAAGAAGTCGGAATTACTCCGTAATCTCTTCTATGGAAAAACCGCGGATGGCTCTATCCCGCCAAGATCATCTTCCAAGAAGAATGATTCTCTTCTTTCTAGCAGCGAGGAATAAACGATGGAATGGAAATTAATTGATATCAAACAAGAAACCAATCACCCTTTCCTCAATTTTTACACTTTGACTTACGAAGTGAAGAAAGAGGATGGCTCTCATGAATACCAATACTTCATGGCGTCTCGCCACGACGTTGAGCACTTAATCCCAAAGACTAAGAACCTCTCTAGACCTGACGGGGTTTTAATCCCCCTTTACTATCAGGACCCAAAGACTAGCGAAGTCTTTATTGTCCTTACCACCCAATTCCGTCCTGCCATCGGGGCTTATCTCACCTCCATGCCAGCCGGACTTATGGATCCAGAAGATAAAGACGTCTTCGAAACCGCTAGACGCGAAGCCCAGGAAGAGGCCGGTTGCTTAATCGATGACCTTGAATTATTGGTCTCTCCTAGCACCACTAGCTCTGGCTTAAGCGATGAGATTAATTCCGTCGTCATCGCTAGAATCGTCGGCCATAAAGACAAACATCTCGAAGATTTCGAGGATATCTCCTCGAATCTCGTTCCATTAAAGAAGGTGAAAGAGATGCTTAAAGACACCGAGCATTACCATTTCCCATTCTCGATCCAATTGATCATCTTGTATCTATTGGAAAGATTCCATATCGCCTAAGGAGGAATAAACGAAATGAAAGAGAACATCGACATCGAAAAAATCGCTTCCGATTGCTTATCCTGTCCTAAACCACGTTGCGAATCAGGCTGCCCAGTCGGCAACCACATCCGCGACTTTATCAAGGCCATCAAAAACGGCAAATTAGAAGAAGCCGCCGATACTTTATATTCTCAAAACCCATACCCAGAACTCACCTGCAGGCTCTGCGATTTCTCCCGTAACTGCATGGGGCACTGCGTTAAAAGCATCAAAGGCGAAGGCATTCCTTGCTACCTCATCGAGCGTTATATCTCCGATAACGTAAAGAGAAATAACGTCGTCAAAGATCCTAATGGTCGCCGAATCGCGATCATCGGAGGCGGCATTTCTGGCTGCACTGCTGCGAAAACCCTCGCCATGGAAGGCTATCACGTTGAGATTTTCGAGAAGGAACATCAGGTCGGCGGCGCTATCTATACTGGCATTCCTGATTATCGTTTCGATAAGAGCGTGCTCGCCGACGTCCAGCAAGAGTTATTGGACTTAGGCGTTATCATCCATTTCGGCGTCACCATCGGCAGAGACGTCACCATCGATAACATCCTCTTCCGTTTCGATCGCGTTTTACTCGCTGTCGGCGCGGAAGCCGAGAATAAAGGCGGTTTCGACGCGAAAGGCGGCTTCGTTGGCGGCTTAACCCTTCTTTATGACCTCAACATCGAGGGTAAGAAAGAAGAATATGCCCAGAAATATCATCACGCGGTCGTTTGGGGTGGCGGTAACGTCGCGATGGACTGTGCCAGAAGCTTAATCCGCATCATCGATGACGTCACAATCGTCTATAGACGTTCCCGTCATGAGATGCCAGCCTCCGCCGATGAAGTCGACGCGGCCGAAAAAGAAGGCGTCAAGCTTGCTTACCTCACCAACGTCAAATTCCTCGAGACCAATGAGAACGATGTCGTCAATGGCATCCGCTGCGTCAAGATGGGCTTAGGCGAACTTGATGAATCTGGCCGCGCTTCCGTCCACGAACTCGAAGCCACCGACTTCAACTTAGATTGCGATTTATTCGTTCCAGCCATCGGCGAAAAGGTCGACCTTACCGAACTTAAGCCGGGCTTAAAACCAACCGAAGGCCGTTCCGTCAGCGAAGCCAAGATGCTCCGCTGCGGAGATGCCTATTTAGGTCCGAAGACCGTTGCCCATTGCATCCATGACGGCAAGGAAGCGGCCTACGCGATCATCTCGTCCTTCAGACGATAAAAAAGGCGCCGTAATCGGCGCTTTTATCTTTGAATCAACACGACCGTGCCAATGCGGCAGACGTTTCCGTCGCAGTTGTTGTTACCGCTAGTTTTCTTCCCTCCGCAAGAGGAGAGGAGAGTAAGAGCGAGTAAGGCCAGAAGGGCAAATTTACGTTTCATGGGGTTGATTATACACCGTTATTAAAAGGAGGGAACCATATGCGTTTCGCATCATTCAATGTCAATGGCATCCGTGCCATACTCAAGAAGGATTTTGAGAAAAGCTTCGCCGCTTTAAATGCTGATTTCGTGGTCTTGGAGGAATCTAAATATTCCGAAGACCTCCATTTGGATTTCCCTTTTATGCCAGAAGGCTATCACACCTATTGGACCGTCTCGAAGGTCCGTAAAGGCTATTCCGGCGTCGTAATCTATGCGAAGGAAGAACCTTTAAGCGTCCATTACGGCCTCGAAGATGAGAAATACGACGAAGAAGGAAGAATCATCACCTTGGAATATCCTTCTTTCTATCTCGTCGGGGCTTATGTGCCAAATTCTGGCGATGGGCTTAAGAGACTCGATTTCCGCATGGGATTCGAGGATGACATGCTCCAATACTTAAAGAAATTAGACGCGATTAAGCCTGTCATCTATACCGGCGATCTTAACGTCGCCTTTCAGGAAATCGACCTTAAAAACCCGGATACCAATCATATGAATCCAGGCTTCACCGATCAGGAAAGAGAGAAAATGGGCCGCTTATTAAGTAACGGATTCATCGATACTTTCCGTTATCTCCATCCAGAAGAAATCAAGTATTCCTGGTGGAGCTATCGTTTCTTCGCCAGAGAAAAGAACGTCGGTTGGAGAATCGATTATTTCCTTGTCTCAGATAGGCTAAAAGAAAAGATCAAGGCCGCGGAGATCCACAATGAGATCATGGGCAGTGACCACTGCCCAATCAGCCTTGATCTTAATCTCTAAAGA
>ONCO01000026.1 GCA_900316365.1 uncultured Erysipelotrichaceae bacterium | reverse complement strand
CTTAAGCCTTGTGAAGTTGAAGGTCAATAAGAGGGCTTCTTTGCATAAGCAGAACGGATGGCCTTCGGCCAACAATGTGGCGAGGTTACCGATGGTTGGGTGTCCTTTTAAGGCTTCGATTTGCTTCCAATTTTTGGTGAGTTCGCGACGTTCTTCGCGGTTATCTTTGCCAAGGACCATGATGTTGGTGACCTGTTCGTCCGCCAACTCGAAACGGTCGCCATCTTTTTCGACTTCGGTGTTCTTGATATCGGTTAAGTCGATGGTTTCCTCGACTGGAGGCTCTGGGGTGATAGGTTTCTCTTCAACGACTGGCTTCTGCAGTACGAAGTCAGGCACATCAGCGGCAGTAGGCGCGGCTTTAGGCGCTGGGGCGGGAGTTGGGGCAACAGGCTCTGGAACAACCGTTTTCGTTTCCACGGGCCTCTTATTTTTAACTACCGGGGTACTTATTTCCTCTTCCTCGATGGAACAAAGTTGCAACAAGGTGAGTTCGAATAAGGAACGGACATTGGAAACGTTCCTGAAGTCGTTCTGGGCCTTAAGCAAGACGGCGATCATCTTGTTGGCGTCTCTCGCGGAGATATCATCGGAGAGGTCTTGGGCCTCGCTGACGGTGAGGGAACTCATAAGATTCGCATCTCCGGTCTTCTGGAAGATGAGGAGGTCTTTGAGAATGTCCAAGAGGTTGCCGTTGAGTCGCTTGATGTCAACGCCTCCGGTGAGGAAGGCATCTAATTTGGCTAAGACACCGGAAACATCTTTGGCCTCAATGAGTTTAAGGAGTTCGATCTTCTGAGAATTGGAGGTAAGGCCGAATAAGGTCAAGACATCGCTTTCCTTTAATTCGTTGCCGCAGTAGGCAAGGACCTGCTCCAAGATGGATAAGGCGTCGCGCATACCGCCATCCGCTAAAGCGGCGATCTCGGCCACGGCTTTATCTTCATAGGTAACGCCTTCTTGGTTGAGAACATTGACGATGTTCTTCTCGATGTCCATTTCTTCGATCTTGCCGAAGTCGAATCTCTGGCAGCGGGAAAGGATGGTCGGAAGGACTTTGTACGGCTCGGTGGTCGCGAGGATGAAGATGACTTCTTCCGGCGGTTCCTCAAGAGTCTTGAGCAAGGCGTTAAACGCGCCTTGGGACATCATATGGACTTCGTCGATGATGTAAATCTTGTAACGTCCCTTGATAGGAGCGTATCTGACTTTGTCGATAAGTTCGCGGACCTGATCCACGCCGTTATTGGAGGCGGCGTCGATTTCGATGACGTCAGGGTGACTGCCTTCGGTGACGGCCACGCAGTTGGAGCATTGGTTGCACTGGGCACCTAAGCCTTCTTCGCAGTTGAGGGCCTTGGCGAAAAGTCGGGCCATGGTCGTTTTTCCAGTACCGCGAGGGCCAGAGAAAAGATAAGCATGGGCGATTTTGCCGGTCGCGATGGCGTTCTTAAGGGTTCTGACGATACCACGTTGCCCGACGACCTCGTCGAAGGTTTGCGGGCGATATTTGTTATAAAGAGCTTTGTAGGCCATAGATTGCGTTTATTATACCTATCGCGCGCTTCGCTAACTAGGTCTAATCTATGATTAGGAACTTTTTTTCGTGGAGAAGAATGATATAATCCCGTCGCTAAGGAGAAAACTATGGAAGAAAGCATGCGTAAAAGGCTCGATGCCACATTAGAACGGTTTGAAGAAATTGACCGTGAGCTTTCTTCTCCGGAAATTGCTGAAGATGTCGCGAAGCTCACTTCGCTCAGCAAGGAGAGGGCAGGTCTAGAAGAGGCCTATAACAAATACAAAGAATACTTAAAGTACGAGCAGACCAGCAAAGATGCGCTCGAACTTTTAGAAACCGTTAACGAAGCCGATATGGTTGAGTTAGCCAAGGAGGAGCGTAAAGACGCTCTCAACAACATGGAACGTTTGGAGGATGAATTTAAGATCCTCCTCCTTCCGAAAGATCCAAACGACGACAAGAACATCATCGTCGAGATTCGCGGCGCGGTTGGCGGCGACGAAGCCAACATCTTCGCGGGCGACCTCATGAGGATGTATGTCAAATACGCCGAAACCCAGGGATGGAAGATTCAGCTCTTAGACGCCGCGCTTGGCGCTTCGGGCGGATATTCCTACGTTTCCTTTATGGTTAAGGGCGAAAACGTCTATTCCAAACTTAAGTTTGAATCCGGCGGACACCGCGTTCAGCGTGTTCCGAAGACCGAGGCCGCGGGACGTATCCACACCTCCATCGCGACCGTTTTGGTCATGCCAGAGGCCCAGGAAGTCGACGTCAAAATCAACCCGAACGATCTTAAAATCGACACCTATCATTCTCAGGGCGCCGGCGGACAGAACGTCAACAAGACCGAATCCGCCGTCCGTATTACCCATATCCCGACTGGCTTAGTCGTTGCCTGCCAGACCGAGAAGGCGCAGCTCCAGAATAAGGAAATCGCCATGCAGATGATCCGCGCGAAGGTTTTCGCTTATTTCCAGGAACAGGAAGATGCCAAACGCGCGAATGAAATCAAACTCAAGGTCGGTACCGGTGAGCGTTCCGAGAAGATCAGAACCTATAACTATCCGCAGAACCGCGTCACTGATCACCGCATCGGCTTCACCACCCAGAAACTCGACCGAGTCATGGAAGGTGACCTCGACGAAATCATCGACGCTTTGATCCACTTCGACCAGGAACAGAAGATGCTGGAGGGCAAGAGCAATGCCTAAGGTCTGGGAAGTCTATAACAAAGCGATCGAAGAGGGCAAAGGACATAATGTTCTTTCCAACGACATTCGTATTTTGATTAGCCATATCCAAGGCTACGCAGAACCGATTGACACCCTTTTATATCGCGATGATGACTTTAAAAACCTTCCTTTGTTTAAAGAACATTTCGCGAGGCTTCTTAAAGAGGAGCCGGTCGAATACATCATCAATGAGGCTAAGTTTTTAGGCCGTCCATTTTATGTCGATCGCCGCGTCCTTATTCCGCGATTAGAGACCGAGCAACTCGTCTCCAAAATCAGCGAGAAAGTCTCTGAGTATTTCGATCCTAGAAACTATCTCGTCGTCGCGGATATCGGCACTGGCTCTGGTTGCATCGCCATCACCTTGAAGACGATGTTTAAGAACTGGCTTTTGACCGCGAGCGATATTTCTAAAGACGCCCTCGAAGTAGCCAAAATCAACTCTGAGCGTTATGGCGGTGGAGTTCGTTTCCTCGAAGGTAGTTCTTTGGAACCATACATAGAGAATCGCATGAACCTCGATATCATCGTCAGCAACCCTCCATACATCCTTAATAAGGATGAAGTTCAGGTCTCGGTTAAGGACTATGAGCCTGAAAGCGCCTTGTATCTCGACAAGGCCAAATCCGTCTATGAAGAGATCTTCAGGGACTATAAGAAGGTCAAAAAAGGCTCGCTCCTCATGTGCTTCGAGATTGGCTATGACCTTGAGGAATACCTCACCGAGCTTATGAAGAAGTACCTCGAAGACTATGAGTTTGAATTTATAAAGGACTTAGATGATAGGACCAGATTCCTCTTCGTCTATCTAAATTAAAATGGAAACAAAGATTCTTCAGGAAAACGACATTGATAGCTGCGCTTCGCTTCTTCTAAAAGGCGAAGTGGTGGCTTTCCCAACCGAGACCGTTTATGGCGTCGGCGTCATCGCGACCAAAGAAGAGGCTTTCAATGCCTTGGTCGCAAGCAAAAGAAGACCGCCGAGCAAACCGTTCTCGATGATGCTTTCATCGCTAAAAGGCGTCGATATGTATGCGAAAATCGGTCCAAAAGGCCGTGCCGTCATGGAGAAATACATGCCTGGCGAGATTACCGTTCTCGTTAAGGCGAAAGAGGGGTTACCGCACTGGATCACCTTAGGTACTCCGCTTATCGGCATCCGCATCCCAGACTCAAAATTCGTTTTGTCGCTTATCGATAAGGTCGGCGCGCCGTTGCTAGTAACGTCCGCTAACCATTCGGGCGAACCGACTTCTACGTCCTTTGATGTGACTTATGCTACTTTCAAAGGCGAAATTGCCGGAGTCGTTAAAGGAAAATGTGTTTCCGAAAAGGCCTCAACTATTGTTAATATTTCCTCAGAAGAAAACATCACCTTGGTTAGAGAAGGTCCTATTCCTTTTGAAGACATCAAGGCTACTTGGGAGAATGCGAAATGAAGATTTCTTTAGGCAGTGACCACGGAGGCGTCGATCTTAAGGACGCGATCGCCGAGTATTTAAAGAGCAAAGGATATGACGTCATAGATTGTGGCACGAATGGCCACGAATCGGTCGACTATCCGATCTACGGCGAGAAAGCGGCGAGATTAGTCGCGGAAGGCGAGGCTGATTTCGGCATCGTCTGCTGCACTTCTGCCGAAGGCATCATGATCAGCGCGAATAAGGTCAAAGGCATCCGTTGCGGCCTTGGCTATAACGACGAGGTCACCGAAAAAATGCGTCAGCACAACAACGCGAACATGGTCGCGTTTGCCGGCGGGTTCATGAAAACCGAAGATGTGCTCAAGCGCGTAGATATATTCCTCTCAACCCCGTTTGAAGGCGGTAGGCACGCGCGTCGCGTCGACGAAATAATGGCGATTGAAAACAAGTAATGTGAATACACCTAAAAGCTGCGTTCTTAATGGTGTAGCCTAGAGGGTCGGGGGTCTAAGGATGAAGCACAATAACATCGTTGCCTTTTTGGCATTATTCGCTGGGGCATTTCTTTTGGTCGGATGCAAGCCTTATGGGCTCTCATCTAATAGCAGTAGCGAAGCCACTTCGGCATCATCCTATGTTGAAACCACAAAATATGTTAAAGGATTTCGCGCTTACGATTCCTTATACGATTATGATGGCTGCAAGGATTCTTCTTTTGTTTTGGACTCTTTCCCTGGGTTGGTCTTTGAACGGTCGAACGAAATTAAAAAATATGTCAGCGTGAAGGGTTTGGATGGCTTGAGTCATTTGGAGTCTATTTATTATGGGGACGTTAATGGAGATGGGCACATGGATTTGGGCTACACAAAGCGTGCGCGCCCCGAACTGGCCAATCGTTACGAGATGAGGGTCTTTATCTATGACTTTTTAAAAGGGGAAATTGTTTTCGACTCGGGGGTCGAGAGTTCATACGTTCTTGATCTTGACGAAAATGGCAACCTTATCATCGAAGAGATGGGAGGGGGCTATAAAAACGGCGAGGGCTTCGCCGAATCTTTGAAGTCTGGTCGCTTTTTGGTTGGAGACAAAGCGGATTTTGAATGGTTTGATCTTGACTTTAAGATAAAAACGATCTCATTGATGCCAGAAGAAAAGAATTTTGATTTCGCTTCCAATAAAGCCATCTTTCCTGTCGGCGAGGAATGCTCCATCCCGATTTGGATTAACTGCATCGGGAAAACGAACCCACTTTCGGCAAAATCTTTTGAGGTAAGCGCAGATTCCGCTGAGTTCACCTATCTTTTGTCGCCAAGGCAAACAGTTTTAAATCCGCTGTTTGTCATTACCTGTAAATTCGACACGGCAGGAGAGTTTGAATTAAGAATAGCCGCAGGCGACATAAGCGACACGAAGACCGTGGTCGTCTCGTGACCATACCATAATTAAAACTAATTAGGACTATTTACAAAAACGTTGCTCAATAACCCACGCGGTATCGGTCTTTTACTTTGAAACTGGCCTTTGTCTGGAAGCAAAACGATTCCAGAAGGCCGATCCTTTCGTCGATCTCGCCCTCCCTTACGGAGGATTTGAACGCCACCCAGGCCGCGTAGATCCCGAGGTATTCGGTACGGACGCCTCCGTGGCAACGGAGGAAGTGCTTGAGCTCGGAAATGAAGGAAATCACGGGCTGGAGCTTCGGATGCGACGCCCTCGTAACCGACTTGTAGACCTCGTCCTCCGACCCCAGGAAGCCGATCAGTCTTCCGTGGCTGAATATCCCGTCGTGGACGACGATGGTGCCCTTCGCTATGTGGGAGCCATAGGTTCTGACGCACGCCGCCGCGGCTATGTGGCCCCGCCCGGCCTCCAGGGCGATTCTGTTCCCGTTAGAATCGACCGCGCAGGCGATGACGGCCTGGTTCCTGGAGCAGCCCCTCGGCTTCTTGCCGCCCTCGAACCTGAAGCATATGCCATCGTTGACCGGGACAAGGGCTTCGTCTATCCAGCATTTGCCAGACAGCATCGCGCCTTTCTGCATTTCGAACGCCGCCGTGTACACCTTCATCCTCCATACGTACGCCGTCCTCGACGATATTCCGACGGAATCCATGATGGCCCTGAGCTTCACGTCGTTGAGCATGAGGTTCGCCATCCGCCTGAACCGTTCCCTCGCCAGTTTCATCGACGACATGACCGTCGAAGTCGACGAGGAGAACGTCCTCCCGCATCCCCGGCAGAGGAAGCGGCCCGATCCGTTGGCCTTGACGCTGCCCGATCCGCATCTCGGGCAAATTCGCTTAGCATGCATGAAAATAGGATAAGTCTAGTCAAGCAGTTTTTTCTCTTTTTGGGCTTTCTCTTTTGAGGACACGCCGAAAACGGGGCATAAAATCCCTTTTAAAATCCCTGTGGTTTGCTAGACTATCTCTCGAAGAAGGACCCGCTGCGAAGCATTCCCCAGATCGTGACTAGGAGCTTCCTGCAGGCCGCTGTCGCAGCCGCCTTGTGGCAGAGGCCGCTGCTTTTCTTTTTGGAGTAGAACCTCGTGATCGCGTTGTCCGCCTTGGACATGACCATGTTCCCGACGGCGAGGTAGAGGTATTTCCTGAGGAACGAATTGCCCTTCCTCGTTATAGAGTAATGCAGCCCGTCGTTTTTGCCCGACTGCAATATGGTCGGATCGAGCCCCGCATATGCGACGATCCCATTGCGGCAAGCGAACCTTGACGGCTCGCCTATCTCGGCGCATAGCAGCGCCGCCAGCGCGTCGCCTATCCCGTCGATCGAGGCGATGAGGGCGAAATGGGGCAGCTCTTTGGCAAGGCTGAGCAATCGGTCGGTTATTTCGTCCAAGGCCCTCGTGTCCCTGATCACGTCATCGAGGGCGGAGATCAGCGAATCGACCTCGCCGCCATCGGCCGGGCAGCCGCTTATGGCGTCCTTCGCGTAGGCAGACAGCTTCGACGCTATCGCCGCTTTAGATATCGCGCCGGTCCTGACCCTGGCCCTCTCGAGCCCGGTTACGATCGATCCCTCCTTCGCCTTCGCGAGCGCTTCCGGATGCCTGTATCTGCCCACGGCCCACATCGCGTACCCGCTGAAGGGATCGCAGGTCTCATCGAGCAAGGGCCAGACGGCATCGAGGCTTTTCCGGTATTGGTTCTTCGACGCGACGAGCCTGTCGACGATCGCCGCCCTCCTTCTGGAGAGCGAATAGAGCTGGGAATATAGGGATGATGCGGCGGTGAGCTT
>ONCO01000027.1 GCA_900316365.1 uncultured Erysipelotrichaceae bacterium | reverse complement strand
CTCATTCCCTTCCCGTCATCCAGGAAACCTAAATACACATTTGATGGGTCGGCTGGAACGATGATATCGATGTTCTTTGCGCCTGCAGAAATCGAATTGTCAACAATATCCGCTAAAGCGGAATTGAATGAATAGCCGATGTTGCGCATCGAATCCATCAGATAGAACGCACTTGGAGGATTTGTCACTTTACTGCTCATAAATTCACCCCACTAATCGTTACTTGTCGTCGATATGGCCTTTATAGGTCTCGCTCTTCAGCAATGCATCGGCGCATTCTTCCGCCGCAAAAACGATCAGCTTTTCATATCCTTTCGAACCGTTTTCTCCTGCTGCCTGTTTGATGTTTTCAAAACGGTGAAGCGCATTTCCCAACGCCTCTTCCGTTAAACCTAATGCGTACATAGTCGAATAATCAGCGAAATTATCGTCGTTGTAACCGGTGAAACCCCAGTCAACGACCGCGAACCCAATCGAGGTTAATACGTTAATTAACTTTTCTCTGTTAGAACTATTGGGATAACTTTTCATATCCTCGTTCTCTTTTCCATCAAACAAGTAATCGAATGAGGCGCCGATTGCTTTGGCCAAACGATATGCTGTAGCGATACCACATCTCCTATTCCCGTTTTCATAATCGGATATTCGAGATTTATCGATTCCCAGCGAAGCGCCCAATTCTTCTTGGGTCATTCCCGCCTTTAAACGAGCGCTTTTAAGCCTCTTGCCAAAAGCCTCGATAATCTCTTCGTCAGACATCATCCCAAATTCGCTTAACATAAGCCATTGCCTTTGTTTGCAAAAAGTTGCTATTTCTGGCAACTATTTTACGCCTTTACATCCTCCCGTTCCAGAAAAAGTCAGAATGTAACTCAATTTATCCCATGTCGAACCATATCCGAATAGGATGGTTCTCGAAACCAAAGGCATTAGATTTGGCTACGCTCTTTAGTGAAAAGGGGTGATGCGTTATCAGAACATTAGTATTGGTTTTCCTGTACATTCTCCGGATAGTATTATCAATGGAGCGAAGCCCCTTGACTGGTGTGTTCCCCATAAAGAGGAATTAACTATGGACGATAAAACTGCCATGTACGAAAAAGGCCGATCCATTATGGAGACGGTTCTAGAAATTCCGTTTACGGATAAGGCGGGCCCTTCTAGAATGGCTATTTCCATGTACACTTGTTTCGAAGGTCGTTGCGAAAGGCCTGGGTATCCAGAAGAATTCGCTAGAGGCATGATCGACGCGGCGAAAGAGAAAGATATGCGGCTTGCCAAAATTTTATTTTGCGTTCTGCGCGAAGAACCTATAGAAGTAACTGACGACGTGGAATTCTAAGCCTCGTTCCCGTGTCTATTTCTTTTTTTGTGGTTTTGGCCGTATGTCTCTCTTTAAGCGGATGTCACACGAGAAATTCGTCAATACGACGGATAAGCAAGACAATCAGCTTCTCTAAACGTACAATTACAGGCATGAAAAAAATTCATTCTGGAATTATGGTTACATTTACATGCTTCTTGTGCAGTGACTTTCTCGTTATTGCGTTAACGCTTATTGCCATCTTTGTTGATGTAACCGCTCTTTATGGGCTCATCTTTGCTGGATCATTATTGCTGATAGGCTTCTTGTTCTATTCGATTATGGTTGTCGAATATGATGACGAAACGATCCGCTTTAAGTTTTTTCCTGCGATTAAGACAAAGGTAATCCGAAAGGATGACATCAAAGAGGTCTTTATAGCTCATCCTGTTGGACGTTACCAAGGCTATTACGTGATCACCCTTAATATTGATGGAAGGCTTGGTGATACGCCTCCTGCGAATCGGATTTACAAATCGATGTGCCGTTCTAGAGGAATGAATAACCTTGTGACGTTTGCCGTTCCGTATGAACGCGATATAAAGCGACTCTTCGCTTCTCATCCAAGCCTCATTGAGAAAGTGACCATCCAAAATTGTTAATGATTCTCCTGGCCGTTGGGCAACCATTGGTTTTAGTTAAAGCTTTAAAAAGCGAAGAAGCCAAGTAACATAAAAGCGCAAAAGAATATCTTTGTGGACATTCGTTGCTGAGCATATAAAAATAGAATCAACCATAAGGAGTGTGGCGAGGGACAAGCCCGTTGACCCACCGACAACCTACCTGCTATAGGGCAAGGTGCCAAAGCTTGCATGATGGGAAAGGTACTATCTGTTATTCGCCCCATCATCGCGATGGGGCTTTTACTTCCTTGTGGCAAACGAGGAGGAAAAGATATGTTTAAAGTTCAGTGTAGGGCAGGTTTTCCTTTTGGGCGTTTTGGGCGTCGTCGTTTCCTGAAATTGCTCGAGGTGATTTCCGCGCGTAATAAGTGGATAGTCGATCCTTACCCCTTGCTTCGGGAGAAGAATACCGCTGAAGGCAGGGACGCCTTCATCCAGAAAGACCTAGATTATTTTGGCGATTGCCAAACAGCAATGAAAACTACCTTCGAGTGGGAATTGTTTTTTAACCTTTTGGAAACATGCGAGAGACGGTGGAAGGAAAATGTTTGGCAGCTTCTATTGTCTTTTTGCGGCGTCGAAAAAGGAGAAGAAGACAACATCGAAAGGATTACGCCTGATGAGGTGCTGATTTATTATTCGGCGAAATACGAAAAATGCGTTTGTCTCCTTTGCGAGCATTACAACGCGTATTTAAACGAAAGGCACCCATTCGTCTATCCCGATAATTGGGTCGACGTCATCGCCCTGGTCGCGGAGAAACCTGGAGGCCCGGCTTGGATGGACGGCCTTGATGTGGTTAGTTATGCCCTTGCCTCTCCAAGAGGATATTTGAAGTATTTCCAAAACGGCAAATCAAATAAAGATATTGCCTGGGATATTTTTCTCGACAATATCTAGATGATTGAATGGGAGAATTAGATATGAATAAAGCGTTTTATAAGGTATATAGATCAAGGTAATCAAAGTTGGTTGATGACCCACGGCTTTTTATCTCAATTGTGTTTTGGCCTTCATCGAGGTCTATCTCGCCCATATAGACTTCGCCCCAATCGTGGTAACGGTTGTCGGTGTTGGACGCATTATTTCGCCTTTCTGGGAAAATAATGGTCTCGCCATTGACCTTAAGTTCGAACATCTCGCTTGGATCGCGGGAGTTGATTTGCTTGGCTAAGCCATAGGAAAGGTAGGCTTTGGAAGAATTAGAGGAGTTATAGGTCCACCTAGTCCCAGAATCTCTCGTCATGTCGAGATTGCCGATATAGCGTCCTCCGGAAGCTGCGCTATCGTTTTTGATGGCGGCGTTACCAAAGATTGTTCCATTTTCCGCTTCAAGGCGGTGCTTGCTACTTCCAATAGGCGCGGATTCGTTTTTAGCCTTGTTGCAGTGGAGGTCGCTTCCATCGCCATAAACAGAAGATAGATAAGTCAAACGGTCGCCGAGCCAATCCTCAAGATAACGTCTAGCATCATCTTCCGAATAAACGGATTTAGCCTCATCTCGTAGTTCTCCGCTGGTGAGGTCATAATTACCGCCTAAATGGTTCCATCTAGCGAAATTTGCCTCATAGTCATCCTGATATAGAGAAGAATAAAGGTGCATCGTATCGAATAAGGACTGGAAGACATTATTCTCGATTAACTGAGCCCATTTGGCTCTGATCATATCTTGGAAGAAGCTTTGCCCCGTTAAGAGGTTCAGCCATGGATTTCCAGAACCATAGGCGTAATAGCCTCTTGCGTTATCACAGAACCCCGATCTGTTCCCGAAAGCGGAATCCCAATCCCAAGGGGCTTCGAAACGGAGGCGATGGTCTTTGCCTTCGCCCATATCGAAATCGAGATAGAAAGAGCTCCATCCGATATCCGGATCGCAGGCGATTTCGTTGAGGATGTAGGTATCGACCAATGACTGCAAATCGATGTAACGGTTTATGTGTTTTTGGATGGTGGAGGCGGAGGTCCTAACTAGGCTTAAGCCATCTTGGGATAAATCATAATAAGTTCCTTTTGTCGCGTAATAGGAGAGGCGATAAAGGTTCTCTAGATAAGTGCTGGCGAACACCCTTTGGGAATCGAGGTAGATATCGCTTTTGAGGGTATAGCCATTATTCCCGGCGTAGACGTTATTCCCATTTGGCCCATTTAAAGGCGAATTATTCGCGTAATTTAAGGTGAAAGTCGGATCGCCATTCGCCCCTTCTTCGGTGTAGTAGCCATCATATTCGACGAAATAGCCAAAATCGTTGGTGGTCCAACTCTCTTCCGCTTCGCTTATGTCGATGCGGCCATTTCCGACTTGCTGTTGCTCCACTAATAGATAGGTGCCCCAAAAAGAGCCATTGATATTGACTTTAACCGGCATGAAGTCGGTGGTGTAATAGCCATCGCTGCCAAGAATCTTATGGCCAAGGTAGAAAGCCGAGGCGTTACGAAGTAATGAGGAGTCTTTGACGTCCGCCAATAAGACCCAGGATTTAGCCTTAAGCCCGTTATTTAGGCCAAGGAGATTTTGCTTCTTATCGAATTTGATGCGTAACGGCTTCTTGTCGTAATTGGCGGTGTAATTGCCCCTTACCTTAACCCCTCCGCTTACTTCGTTAAGGCTATATTCCGCTTCGCTAGAAGAAACGGATATGCGGCAAGAGGTGTAATCAGGCTTATTAAGGCGGTTAGGCGTGGTGACGAAATCATTATTCCCCGTATCGGATACGATATTGATGGTCGCTAATTCGGTGGGGATGGTTGGCTCAAAAGAATAATCCGCGTTTGGATTAACGTTTTGAATCGGCCTCTCTGGATATTCGAATGGGGATTGGGTGTGCGTCTCCTTTTCTTCTTCGCTAGAAGAAGGGGCAGGCATAGATGATGAGGGCCAGCTCAGGATAGAGCTGCTTCCCTTAGAAGAGGAGGTAGGATGGCTCTCTGGTAAGTTGGAAGGTGAGGAAGATGGTTTGCTATTCTCGCTAGAGGCGATTGCCCCTTGGGAGCAGGCTCCGAGTAGAGTTAGAGGCAATATTAATAAGAATGATGCTTTGCTTTTCTTCATGGTTATCCCCTTTTCTTTTATTTATGCGGCTATTTGCCATTAATTAGAGAGAACATCCCTTCAATGACGAAGTCGTTCTCTTCTTCGCTTTCAAATGTCTTGGAAGTCTTCTCATAGGTGTTGTAATACATGAGGTTATGACCCATGTTGAGGTAGAGCATGTTGTAGTTATGGTTGCTCCAAGCAACGGGCCAATAGCCGCTATCCCACATTTCGCCTGGCTTATCGCCGATCGGGAAAGTGGAATCCTCGATGGAATCGTCGAGGGATAAAAGGATATCTATGTCCTCATTCTCCCTAAGGTCATTCTCCCAGCCATACCATTCATTAGGCGTGGACATAAAGGTATCGGGGAGGAATTTGGTGGCAGGATGATCATGGGTCTCGACCTTGATTCTTTCCGCGGTGGGGTTCCAGGTGTTGGTGCGGAAATTCCCTGAGCCTAAGAAATGTTGGTGATACCACGCCCAACTATCGGCCTCGGTGGTGAAGGCCGAGACATGGAAGCCGATCCAAGCGCCTCCATTCTCCATATATCGCTCAAAGGCTTTTCTTTGCCCCGCGTCATATGGGAGGTTATTAAGGAACATGACGAGGTCATAATCCTTTAAGGTCGTTTCGTTTAGCATCATGAAATCGGTGGAGAAGTCATAAAGGAATCCATGTTCTTTGCCCGTTTCTAGGAACCATTGATTGGCTTCTTTGGCGAAGTCGCTATGGGCTTCATCGCCGCCTTCGATAAAACCAAGCCCCAAGGCTTTGAATTCCTTACATGTTTCGCAGACCATGTCGTCGTGTCTACCTTCTTCTATTTCTTTGCAGATGCGGCAATAACGGTAGTGGCGTTCTTTCTCCCTATGCCACATGCCCCATTCGTGCTCTAAGTGGGGAGGTGTCGCGTTTTCTTTCGCGCAACCGGATAAGCAAATGGCCAATAGAGGCAATGAAGACGTAATGATATGTGAAAGCTTCGCCATAGGGTATGACCTTCCTTTTCAGCAAAATAGCATGCGGCTTGGCTCTTGTTGCACATCCTATCGCAAGTTTTCACTTTTCATTCGTGCTTTTTAAATAACGCAAAGCCGTCCCGCGGTTTCTAATATGGGAAGGCATAATGTTGGCAAAACGTATGTGACGATAATTTCTCAAAATATAGGAATGGTCTTTCCATTTCTATTTGCTCGATCTTGGAAGGCAATTATTTGATAAAGGGCCCTAAGACGCCTTAAGGCAAAAGAAAGGCCTGCCTCCCTTTTCAGGAGACAGGCCTTTGGTGTTAGTTGTGGAGTGGCAATTAAGCAACAGCAGCAACGAGGAAGTGGAGGTTGGAGATGATCGCGCTATCACGTCCGGCGTTGGTGGAGCTGTCTTTCTTGTACTCAAACTTGATGACATCACCAGCATTGACCGCGATGACAACATCGCCAGTCATACCGCCGTCAGGACCACCGAGTTTTTCGGCGAGACCAGTGACCGGTTTGCCGTTAATGGTGATGGCTAAGTAGTCCCAGATGCTGTAGGAACCACCTTCGCTCTCAACATCGTAATGGAAGGTGATCGCGCCCCCTGGGCAAGCGTGAAGTTGTCGCTATCGACGAGTGGGGTCGCAACCTTCTCGACGGAATAGGTGTTGTCGTCGTTTAAGGTGTAGACGTATTTCGCAGAGACAGCGGTTCCGCCTTCGCCCTGGCTGATGCCAAGGTCAACGACGAGGTTGCCGTTATCATCGAGGCTGATGTTCTCAAGAACTTCATCACCGAGCTTAGCGCTCATGAGCTCATCGCCCTTCTTGGTGATGGTGAGGTCAGCGCCGTCCGCGTTGGTGTAAACCGTGGTGGCGTATGGCATGTAGTCAAACTTGACGGTCTCAAGCTTACCAGCGTTGGTGGAGGTAGCGGTGACAGCCTTATCTCTATCGGCCCAAGCGCCAGCTTTGATGATGTAGGTATGGCCGGATTGGACAGCGAAGTCAGCGATCTTGCCGCAACCGGAGAGGGCCGCGCCGCTATCGGCTTTCTCTAACGCGTTGGCGCTAGCGAAGGTAGCCGCGGTGGAATCATAGATGGCGATGTAGCCGTCAGTGGTGGTGGAGGCTAATTCCTCAACCGTGATGAGACCATCAATCTGGCATTCGAACTTGATCCAGAGGTTGCCGTCATTGCCGACGTAGTCGCTGACGACGCAGGAGCTATCAACCGCATGGAAGAGGCTCTTGCTGTGGTCTTCGATGCTGACGGTGTAGGTACCGTTATCCTTATCAAGGGTGTAGACGGTATCGGTCGAGTTGGAGATTGGGTTGAGTCTATCGGTGTTATCAAGGGTTGGGGATCCAGCGATGACCAAGTTGCCGTTCTCGTCGAAGGAGTAGCCGTTTAAGGCAGCACCCGCTAAGGTGACGCTGACGATGCTTTCGCCGGAGGTCTTGATGACTAAGTCACCATTATCACCGGTGTAGGTCGCGGTGGAGAAGGCAGCGAAGTTGATCTGGATGCTCTCGAAGGCACCGGTATAAGAAGAACCGGTTTCGCCAATGGATCTACCTCTATCACCATAGGCGCCAGCCTTGATGATGTAGGTGGTGTTGGCGGTAACCTTGAGGTTATTGATGGCCTCTAAGCCAACGTTGTTGCTGGAGTAGTTATCCGCATAGCCAATGGCATATAGGTGGCTGTAGTTGTCAGTGAAGGCCGCCGCAGTGGATGGATAGACGGAGAGGTAGCCATCTGGGGCGCAGGAGACGAGCTCAGCGACGCTGAGATAACCGTCAGCGTCTGGGGTGAACTTGGCCCAGAGGTTGCCGTCCGCATCGACGTTACCAGAGACGACCGCCGGGGTGGTGGTGACTTCCTGGATGACGTGACGGGTGTTACTGGCACTGCTGAAGGTGTAGGTGCCGGCATTGACGTCGATTTCATAGACGGTGTCGGTGGAGCTGCGGATTGGATCGAGCGGATTGGTGTTATCGATCGAGCCATCGCCGATGGAGGTGAGTGTTAAGCTACCATCCTGGTTTTCGACGAGAGTGGCGTTCGGGACGTCCTCACCATTCAAGGTAGCGCCGCGGAATTCACCATTTTCGGTGTAGACGACGAGTGGGTTGGCGCCGTTTTCATCATTGAAGGTCTGGGTCAAGATGGACGAGAAGACGAAGCTGAAGGCTTCCTGTGCGCCATCATGAGAGGAACCGGTATCGCCGAGTTCTTTATCTCTATCGTAGTAGCTGCCAGCTTTGATGATGTAGGTTCTGCCAGCGTAAACCATGAAGTTGCTGATCTTGCCAGCGCCGGAGAGGGTCGCGCCGCTATCGGCTTTAGCAGCGGCGTAAGTGTTCTTGAAGGCCGTGGCGTTGGATTCGTAGATCGCGATATAGCCGTCAGTGGAGGTGGAGGTGGTTTCTTCAACGGTGATGTAGCCGGAAGCAGCCGGGGTAAAGGCAGCCCAGAGGTTGCCATCCGCGCCGACGGTGCCGCTGATGGTGGTGCCGGAATCAGCTTCGGTCAAGACATGGAAGACGCTCTCGCTCTGAGAATCGGATTGATAGGTATAGGTATGGTTATCCGGATCGAGAACGATGGTGATGGTAGTGGTGACCTTGGCCGGGTTGGTTGGGTCAGTGGTCCAGTCAAAGACAGTGCCGACCGCGGTAATGGTATTGCCGCTCTTGGTGACGTTTTCTAAGGCCTGACCATTGAGGACCACGGAACGGAAGGCTCCGTTATAGGATTCGATGACGAGCGCGCCTTCAGAACCGTTATAGGTATCGACATCGAAGGCGGCATAGCTATAACCGATGGTTAAGGTTTCGCCAGCAAAGGAGGAACCGGTATCGCCAAGAGCTTTGGACCTATCGTCCCAGGCACCGACCTTGATGACATAGGAGACACCAGCCTGGACCTCGAAGTTGGTGAGCGACGGAGAGCCGAGATAGCTGCTGCCGTATTTGGAGATCAACGCATCAGAGGTGCTGGTGTAAGAGGCCGCATCAGCACGGAAGATGGTGATGTGGTCATCGTAGTAATCACCATAGGCGTCATAGTCGACGCCGACGATGATGTTGATGCTGAGGAAGCCGCCGACGGCTGGAGTGAAGGTAGCCCAGAGGTTACCATCGCTGCCGAGCACGGCGCTCATCCGAGTAGCGCTTAAATCAAGGGCCTGGAATACATCCTCGTTGGAGGTGGCATCTTCAGCCGCATAAGCGTGGTTAGCTTCGTCAAGGGTGTATTTGGTCGCGCCATAGACCCAAATCATATGGGATGGATCGCTATTGTCTAATCTGCGTTCGCCATCTTTGATGATGAGAGCGCCGTTTTCGTCGACGTTAACGTTATTGAGGTCGATGTCTTGCCCATCGAGGGTAACGTAGACGATTTCTTCGCCGTTTCTGGCGATGACTAAGTCACCGGCAGCACCATGGTAGACGCTGCGGATAACGGTGTAGTCTTCAATGATTGCGATAGCACCGGAGGCGGAGCTGCCAGCGGTGACGACGCGATAGGTGGAAGAGTTGCTTCCAACGACAACGTCGAAGATCGCGCCCGCGGCTTCAATGGAGTCGCCATAGCCGACCTCGACCTTGATGTTGAATTCGTAAACATTATTCATCACGCGGAAGAACTTAACTTTGCTTCCGACGGCGACGGAACCGATGATTAAGGAACCATCAGCTTTCTTAGCCATGGCGTTGGCGGCCTGGTATTCGGCCATCTTATCGACGATGAAGGCATCCTTCTCGGCCGCGTCATGGGTGACATAGGCCATGGTGCCGTCGGTGTAGACGTCGACTTTATCATCGCTCGCGACGCTATCATCAGAATAAATATGGTAGACGCCGTTTGGCATGATTTCGTATTTGGCTGGGTGATGTGTACTATCTGTATCCCAGCTGGTGGTCATATCCTCATTGACCATGAGAGTGGTGAAGCCGCCCTGATATTGGCCAACGAATGGCTTGCCAACCCAGTCGGTCTCAACGTGAGGCGCTGAAGACGATGCTGGCGGGAGGGAGGATGACTGTCCTGGCTGAGAGCTAAGAGGTGCGTCAGCGGAGGAGCCTGGGAGGGATCCCGCGTCGCTGCTGCCTAAGGAGTCAGAGGCGAGGGATGATGCAGCCGCGCTAGACGGTGCGGGCTTGGATGAAGGTGATGCAGGATCATCGCCGCAAGCTGCAAGGGTCATGGCGGCGAAGACGCTGATTAGCAGAAGAGCTGATTTGCGTTTTTTCATATAAATCCCCTTTCGAAATTAGCGGTATTGTAAAAGTGGGTTGTATATTTTCAAGACCTTTTTTTCACTCTCGTATGGATTTCAATTATTTGGGTCGAAGCGTATAAATAAAAAAACCTTTTACTTTTTTGGACGTGCTGTAGTATGAGACGAATGGCCAACACGCGTGTTACGTGTACACATTAATTTTATGGTCATTAATTACAGGGAGGTCACATTATGAAAAAGCTAGGATACATGCTACTTTTATCCTCTCTTACGCTTGTATTAAGCGCCTGTGGCGACGATACTTCTAAGAGCTCTTTGAACCCTTCGAGCGGTCTTGGATCGCTTGATTCTGGACTTTCTGTTGATCCAAATAATTCCAACAGTAATCCGAATGAAAGCGGTTCCAGCGGTGGAAAAATCTCTTCTTCCGAGCAACCACCGATCGATTACACCATCGGTTGGAGCCAGGATGTTTTAGATGTTATGGAACCACATTTAGGTGGTCACGCCATCCCATTTATCGATCTTCCAGGACGAGTTCTTGCTACTTGGATCGAGGCTTCTTCCGGCTACTCTAGCTCCACGGTCGCCCACCTCAGCATCCTTAGCACCGGCGCCTTTGACGCGGCTCTTGCGGGTCAAGCCAAACTCACCTATCAGAAAGCCGGTTGGACCGTTGATTTCAATAGAGAGACCCTGCAGATGCACGCTGAAGAAACAAAGCTTGGCATGAAGGTCGACTTCTATGGCGAATATGACCAGAATGACGGCTCTACCACCCCACAGATCGACGTCTATTACAACGAACCATTCGCCGTTCCTGCTAGCGGTGCTTGGAGAAGCGCTACCGTGCAGGCCCTTGCCTCTATCGGCGTGGCCGCCCCGCATATGCTCCCATATACCTATCTTGGTACTCTTGCCGAGGAGACCGTCAGTATCAGCACCACCGAGCTTGATATCCAGGGTAAGGTCGGCGGCTGGGACACCTACAACGCTAAGATTCTCGCGGCCGCTAGGAAAGCCTTCGCTCCATCTAAGAAGTGGGCCGAATCTACTGCGACCGTCACCTTATCCAGTGGTTATTACAGCACCTATAGCTATACTGGCCATTCCTTCACCAAGAACTTCGCGGATGGCTATACCGTCACGGCCGTTCTCTATGGCAGGTCCGTCAGCGGTTATAGCTCTGATCCGAAGACGCCATATCTCCGCGTTATTCTCTCTCAGCAATAAGCTCTTGCTATCCTAGAGCCCGGCGTGTTCCGGGCTCTTTTATATATTTATATATAATAAGGATGGAGAACCTCCTAGACAGGGGGCTATATAGGCTTGATAATGACCTAAGCAAGGAGAGGATTTAGGAATGCTCTATATCGGAACCAATTCTTTTGGTCTTGGCCCGGAATTAAAGAAAGATTTCGGAGGGACTCTAGATAAGCTTAAAGAAGCAGGCATTAGCCATGTTGAGACAATGTGTAACTTCGGGCATCGTTTGATTCTGCCTAAATGGGTTAGGAAGATCGTCTTTAGCCTTCCTATCCTTTCTGGCGTTTTCCGCGTTGAGGTTTTTAGCGAGACAGTCGCTCTGATCCGTAAACATGGCCTAGAAGTCATTTCTAGCCACGTAGAGAACATTACCTTCACCCCTAAGCATATTGAGCAGGCCGTCTCCTTAATGAAGCAGAATGGCATTAAATACGTTGTTTATAG
>ONCO01000028.1 GCA_900316365.1 uncultured Erysipelotrichaceae bacterium | reverse complement strand
CCGAAGACGTTATCGTCACTAGCGGCGAAAACGATCAGGAAACCAATAGCGACGGCGGCGAATTGTGGGGTGCCTAATCATGAAAAAGAAGACCTTATTGCTCGCTTTGATCCCGGCGTTATTGCTCGCCCCTTCTTGTTCTGCGACTAAGAACACCGGTGGAATGAAAGCCGACGATGTCGTTATCAGGAACGAAAACACCAACGATAAATATGGTGATAGCCCAGTCATGCTTAAAGCTGACCGCCATAACGCCGTTAATACTGCAGCATCCGATGATGTTGCCGTCTCCACTACCGAAGAAGGCGATAACCTGATCCTCTCCTTTGCTGTTTCCGAAGCTTTAGCGACCGAACTCATTGCCACAGGCAACAATGAAGTCTCCGTTTACTATGGCTATGTTCCTTATGAGTATGACGCCGTCGATAACGCGACCGTCAAAGCCCTTGGCGAAAAGATCGATTATGACCTTTCCTTAGGAAGAGTCATCCGCCTCATTATCAAAGATCGCGGCACCGCCGATTACGCCGATAAGAAATACCAGGGCGTTTTGGTCTATGAGCGCAATTCAGAGCAATATGTATCCGAAACTCAGTCCATCTCCCAGACTTGGGAAATGATTGAAGAGGACGTCACCGACAATTTGCTTGCCTACCATAATTCCACATTAAGCATCGAAACAAATGAGCAATATGGTAACAGCAAAACGTATAAAGTCGTAACAAAGTCACTCACAGGAAAAGCCGTTTATTCGCACATGAACCTTCCTCTTCCGACGCTTAAAGGAAATTTTTCTGGAGCGAAGATTTCCTTTGCTCTCAAAACAGACAACGTCAAATCCTCTTCTTTATTCTTGAGATTGACCGACTCTACTTACACCAAGCTGCCAGATGTCGGCGATGCAACTTGCAAAGCCGACTCGCCCAGCGCTGGAGTTTTAGCCGAGCCACTGGAGGGCGATTGGTATAAATACACCGTCAATTGTTCTCTCGCCTTCGCCGGCCTACAGACTAATCAAATGCTTTCCGCTTTTGCGGCACAGCTAGTTTTCTCCAACGACGATGTTAACCAAGCCGCCGTTACCTACATTTCTCAAATAACCTTAACAAGACCGAACAAAGCATCTCTCGCCGCACCTGTAATCACAATGAGCGGAAGCACCATAACCTGGGGTAACGTCAAAAATGCCAGTGGCTACACGGTCTATAAAGATGACGTTGAGCAGGCGACATTCAACACAGTTGACGAATTGACATACACCGATACCGACGAAAAGGTTGGTGCGCGAGTAATCAAAGTTGTCGCTCACACCGATGGAAAGGGCTATTTCTTTGAATCATCCGCCTCTGTTATTCATAAGGTCATCGACGAAACGGCTGAATCAGGCGACCTCTCTAATAATCTCCTAAAGGTGTCAAACGTCACTATAACCCAAAACGACGATGCCACCTACAACGGGGCATGGTCGCAAAAAATCACTGGCACGAAAGACTCAATGTGCATGAAACTGATGGCGAAAGACCTAGGCGGGATAACCGGAAAGACTTTGACTTTCTACACCCAGATGGTAGATGCGAGCGCCGTCGCAAGTGGTTATCTTCACGTCACCTTCAATTATTTCGATTCTTCCTATACGAAACTTGGCCAAGAGCCGAATCACTATCTATGCTTCAACACAAATCATGCCGCATCGCTTGGAACGTTTGAGAAATTGAGTGGGACAAACTGGATGCGAAGCACAATCAAACTCGATGATAAATTATTCGGTAGCGTCAATCCCGAGGAAGTCAGTTATCTCCGCATAAAAATCAACGAACAATGCATCATCAACTTCGATGCTATGAGTGTTACCGACACCCAAGCCGTTTAATGTTTTCCCCCCAAGAGGATCATTAATCTTTTTCACAGGGCGGAGTGCCGCCGGACTTTTGATTATTAGCCCCTTCATTAGCCAACTCGACAGCTTTAAAAAACACCTTACATTTCTCAAGAGGTGCCAGCGGAATCAAGGTGGCGACGCTGATAGCGGGCGCAGGATGTGAAATAGTTCCAAAATTATCTGATGGCAGCCCTATCGTCGTTTTAAATCCGCGATCTATATGGGAGATTGGGTCATTGCCGCAATAGGAATATCGATTGAGGATTAGTTCAGACTGATAATCTCTCAGCATCATTCGTCTAGGTGATTCGGGGTTAAGAAAGCGTCTTAGTTCCGGCGAATACCAGCGGCTCCCGACGTAATATAGTCCCAAATCCTGGTCGTATATGTACGACCTATACCTTAAAGGGTTGGCGAACGCCATTCCAGAGCCGTCGCAGTCGGAGATTTTCTCCGGCTCCCCGAAGTCCCCGTAGGAATATTCAGCAACGAGTTTGCCGTCATCGCGAACGATTGCGACGACGTCCTGGAACGTGTTTTTGCAATACGCATATAGATGGTCCTTGGAACAAAAACCGATAGGGTTGTTGAAGAAATCATAAAGGAAGACCAAAAGGCCTTCGTCACACGCAACGGCAGACAATATCATACCTTTCCATATCATGCGGCTCACGGTCCTTGAACCCGTCTCCTTGATGATGGGAATCCTCATAGCGTCGTACCTTAAACAATACTCAGATTCCCCGCGGATGGCCTTGGTCATAAGCGACCCCATTTCCCAACTAAAAATGTTTTCCCCATATGTCGCGATGTTCCCGTTTTTATCATAGGTCACAGCTTCACCATTAAAGCTTTCAAGGCGGTCATTCATGTAAGTGTAGAGATATTCGTATGTAACATCGCGATGGCACGTTATGGCTTTGATCATGTTATTGGCATCGTCATACTCGTAGTGGGACTCATGTCCTTTGTCGCCGCGAGAGGAGATGAGTCTCCCAAGGGCATCATATTCATATGCTATCGCCAACCCGCCGTTGAAAGTCATGGATTTAACACGGCTAGCTCTGTCAAAAAAAGCCTCATAGACGCCACGCTGACTAATGACAGACCCTATTTGCTCTGACGGAACGTCCTTCCTCCTGGAGGTGGTCATATCAAAACTAAAGCAGTCGCTGCTAATGATAGTGTGCCTGATTGACGAATCAGCGTTGTAAAAACTCTCCACGGACGCTTTTCCTTTTGAATAGTAAACACGGCTATTACGTTCGTCGGATCTCGGCCCGCAGCAAGAAGTGCTTTGTCCGAGAGCCTCGACCTCAATCCCCCGGGGTCGTCCCCGACCACAGGTTTTCGTATATTTGGTTCCGTCCGAGGCGCGATAGCTTGCCATAAAGCCCTTTTTATCATAGGTCCATTCTTCTTCCAGGCCATAAGCGGAATCACATTTCAGCATCCCGTCTTTCCCGTCAATGCCAGAGAATGCGACCTTCTCGCCCCTGAGAATCTTGAATTCACCGTTTCCGAACTTTTCCTCGGTATCGGTCTCCCCATCAAGAAAGACATAGGAAAACTTTTCCCCTCTACTGAGCATAGTAAACGCCGTCTCGCCATTTACGATGAACAACGTATCGTCATTGGTTATTTTTTGCTCAAGCGTCAGCCAACCGTTTGAATAATAATCCAAAGATTCATTTTTACCGAAACGATAGTTTACATGTACAGGCGAGGAGAGGCAGACTAAATCGGCTTCCACTTTGACGAGTGATTCTTCTTCGAAATGAGACGATATGCATCCCCTGCTCGAGGAAATCGTTGCTACATCATCCTGAAAAGAAAAATTCCAGTCTGAAAACCTCTCAATGATTTCCTTCTCCTCATAACGCCTCTCCAAATATTCTTTTGACATCTTGCCTTCCTCGATAAATAGGTCTAGAGGTACCGTCAGCGTGATCGCGACGAAAGTTACCGCCGCCCCTCTTTGCGTCCTCGTTTTATGCTCACCTACGCCTTAAAGCTTCTGAAAACGGTAAGGCGGAGGCACATATCTGTCGTATAGATACCGACATTCTCGTCGACGGAAATGGTAACAAACGTTATCGCGTCTTTATTTAAACAACAGATTAAAGAACCTTGATACGTTTTTTCCATCAGGGAATTTTAGCATTAAACAAATGGCAGTTGGATCTCAATCAATACTAGAAAGGGAGATTAATCACATAGCTCACTCAGACCAATATAAAACCCCGCTTTTACGCGGGGCGTATATTCTCCGATTACTATAACTAGTGAGGGTACTTAATGTAAGAAATATATGGGATGTCACCCAAAACGTCTCTGCCCTTAAGGTCAGTGAGTTCGATGAGGTTAATGAAGCCGACGACCTCACCGCCCATTCTCTCAACGATATTTTGGACCGCCTTAAAGGTTCCGCCGGTCGCCATGAGGTCATCGATGATGACAACCTTATCGCCTTTCTTGATGGCGAATTCCGGAAGCTCAATGGTCGCCTCAGCATATTCGAGGGTATAAGTCTCGCTGACGACTTTGCCAGGGAGCTTACCGGCCTTTCTCGCCATAACGAAGCCAACGCCGGCCGCATAAGCCGCAGGGCCGCCGCAGATGAAGCCGCGGGACTCAGGTCCAATGACGACGTTCGCGCCAAGACGCTTAATGTCTTTGGCCATTTGGTCGACGATAGATTTAAACGCTTCAGGATCTCTTAATAACGGGGAGATATCCTTGAAGGAGATGCCTTCACGAGGAAAGCCTTCGGTAACACCGATGTACTTGGAATAATCCATATGGTTAATCCTCCAATCACGTTGAATAATTATTGCATAAATTGCCGAAAAATAAAGGTTTATACCTCTGCATTAAACCTATTATGGGTCCTTGCGCATTACGCGGCTTATTCATCCAATTCTTTCAAAAATTGAGGTAACAAGTATATCGGCTTCAATTCCAGCATCTCGTCATGCGAAACATCGTTTTTTTGAGAGGACAGTCCTTTTAGATGACCTTGAAGAAGGCTTTTCGAAACGTTTTTCAAGGTGGAGATGTGCATTTTTGCAATGCTCCAAACCATAAAAATGTGCATTTTTGCAATGCTCTAAAACACGAAAACATGCATTTTTGCAATGCTCCGCAGGCTAAAAACGTGCATCTTTGCAACATCGTGAGCCTATATTTTTAGCTATTAAGCGCAGCCATATGCACAAGAAAACGGCCTAGCAAGGCCGTTTTATCATGATTGGCTGTCTTTAATAATCTATTTCTTAGATTGGGCTAAATAGGCAGCGAGAGCCTCCGCCTGCGCGTGAGCTTTGTTATAGGCCTTCTGCTGCTTTTCGATGAGTTTCTTATTCTCGAAGTAATTGATGCCCATGGCCCTTCTGGCGCGAATGGCGATTTCATTGGCCTTCGCCTGGGCACGACGAGTGCCTTCGGCGATGATTTCGTAAACGCCGGCGATGTTCTTCTCGTATTCATGACGACGTTTCCTCATTGGTTCGAGGGTGTCGTTTAAGACTTTGGCTAAGAATCTCTTAACGGTGACGTCGCCTAAACCACCTCTACGGTAATGGGCCTTGAGTTCCTCGAGGTTCTTATATTCCGGAAGGTATTTGGCGAAATGCTCGTCTTTGCAGAAAGCATCGAGATAGGTGAAGACGGTATTGCCTTCGGTATGGCCCGGATCATTGACCTGAAGGTGAAGCGGATCGGTAAACATGGTCTTAACCTTATCGTTGACGGTCTTCTCGTCATCGGAAAGGTAGATGCAGTTACCAAGGGATTTGGACATCTTGGCTTTGCCATCCGTTCCAGGGAGGCGCCTAGAGGCCTCATTCTCCGGGAGCATGATCTTCGGCTCAACAAAGACTTCGCCGTAGATGCTATTGAATTTGTGGGCGATCTCCTGCGCCTGCTCCACCATCGGGGCCTGGTCTTCACCAGCCGGAACGATGGAAGTGCCAAACATCAAGATGTCGCTGGCCTGAGAGATTGGATAGGTAAGGAAGCCAGTCGGGATGGAGTCACCGAAATCACGCATCGCAAGCTCGGCCTTAACGGTCGGGTTGCGGATTAAGCGTGCATAGGTGACAAGGTCCATGAAATAGCAGGTGAACTCAAAGAGTTCCGGGATTCTGGACTGGACAAAGATATTAACCTTATTCGGATCGATGCCCGCG
>ONCO01000031.1 GCA_900316365.1 uncultured Erysipelotrichaceae bacterium | reverse complement strand
TAGAAAGCCGCGCATTGGATGCCGGCGATATTGAAGGCCTTGGTCGGGCTGGCGGCTACGATCCAAGAACGGTTTTCCGAAGCCGCTTTTAGGAGTGGGACATAGGTTTTATCGATATCGGTCAATGGGCCATGGATCTCATCGGAAATGATGATGACATCATGCTTCGCGGCTAAATCGGCGATTCGTTTTAAAGTTTCTTCGGAATGGATTTGCCCAGTTGGGTTTTGAGGGTTACAGAGTATATAGAGATGGACGTCATCCCTAGACATCTTTTCTTCTAAGTCGACGAAGTCGATGCAGTATTTATCGCCATCATAGACCAGGTCGCTGGAAACGATTTTGCGGCCATTATTCTCGATGGAGTGGTGGAAGATGTTATAGACGGGATTGTTGACTAAGACCCCTTCGCCTGGCTTAGAGAAAGCCCTGACGGCGGAAGAAACGATTGGGACGATGCCAGTCGCATAGGAAAGCCAGTCTTCTTTGATGTCGATATGAAAGAGGTCGAAATAAAAATCATGGTAGGCTTTCTTCCATTCCCGCGGATAGCTTTGATAGCCGAATATTGGATGGGAGGCGCGTTTTAAGATAGCTTCCTGGATTGGCTTGGCGACAGGGAAATCCATATCGGCAACCCACATCGGGAGCTCATTATCCTTTACGTCCCATTTCAAAGAAGAAGTGCCACGTCTGGAGATTACTTCGTCAAAATCGTACTTCATTCAAAAATAATGCTGGTTTGGCTTGGATCGATGATTTTTTCATCCAAGATGATTTCGCATCTCCCTTTCAATTTTATTCTACCCGAAATCGGATTCTTTATGGACATAGGCGCGTTAGCCAAAGAAATATTTACGTTGGAGCACAGTTCGAAGACCAAATCGCCTTCTTCGATAATGCAGTTCTCTAAGGTTAATCCATCGATATAACAGAAAGCCTGATGGGATTTGATTTTGCAGTTGCGGAAGGTAAGATTCTTAGAATTCCAACCGATATATTCGCCTTCGATTTCGGTGTTCTCCACGATGACGTTATTGCAGTTCCAGAAAGAATCTTTGCTGTTGAGTTTAGAGTTTTTGATGATGATGTTAGAACAGCCGTCGAATGGGTAATTGCCATCTAAGACGAAATTGTCGATTTCGACATCGGAGGCGTTCATGGCGAAATAGTCGCCTTTGGCGTAAGAGTCGGTGATCTTGATTCCTTTCGCGCCCCAGAAGACTTCGTCAGCGTCGCTATATTTAACCCGATTCCAGGTGATATCTTCGGTGCGACGAAAATTCTTCGGGGCGTCGATTACGCAGTCCTCGATGAGCATGTGCTTGCTATACCACACCCCAGAACGGCCCATCGTTTCCCAATGGGTGTTCCTGACTTTGGCGTTATTGACGTACCAAAGAGGGTATTTATAAGCGAAAGTACAATCATTAACTTCGATGTCATCGCTTTCTTTTAAAGGCGATTCGCCGTTTTGGAAGGTGCAATTCCTGAATAAGGTTTCCTTGCTTCCGTAAGCGGCCCTTTCGCCTTCTAATACCTGATTTTCGACTAACTTCATAACGTAAGAAGTCTATCATCAATCGCACATTATTAAAGGAGAACGCTCCGAAAAAAATGCACTTGACTAAAGAGAGAAAGAAAAATTGAAAAACCTCCTCGCTATTAAAAGAGGCTCTGTAACTTCTAAGGTGGCCTGCCTTTTTGGGCAGCCACCTTCTTTGTTACAGCTTCCGTCGGTTACGGTTAAAGGAAAAGGTCTCCTTTGGTAGTCTTTTGTTGGTCAATGAAACTAACGAAAGGAGACCACATGGATTCTAACGCATTTTTGCTTTCCTTTGGGATGAAACCCGAGGATTTCGAACGGACGGAGGGCCCCATCCAGTCGGACGAGGGCTTCGTATATGAGGGATGGGAGGCGAGGAAGTACGGGCTGCGTTGCCCCGCCCAGGGCTGCGGCTCAGAACGGTACAAGGTGCACAACCGCTATTCCTGCGAAATCAGGCTCAGGTCGGACCTGCTGAAGGCCGAGGTCCTGATCTGCCACCGCATAAGGTACGTCTGCCTTGTATGCGGCAAGACCTTCACCGTCCCCCTGAAAGGCGCGATGGCCGGGAGGTCGCTCACCCACCTCGAAAGGGCCGCGATGCTCGCCGAGCTCAACGAGGGTGACACCTTCGAGAGGGTCGCGAGGGCCCACGGGGTCTCTAAGACGGAGGCGGTGAGGGTGTTCGACGAGGCCTACCCGGAGGTGAGGAGGGGGCCGCTGCCGAGGATCCTGCTCATCGACGAGTTCAAGTTCAGCACGCCCTACTCCAAATACTGCTGCCACCTCGTCGACTTCGAGGCCTCGGAATCCGTCGACGTCATACGCTCCAGGCAGAAGGCCTACCTGGACGAATACTTCGGCCGCATCGGGGAAAGCGAGAGGGGGAGGGTCAAGGTCCTCGTCACCGACATGTACGACGAATACGCGCACCTGGCGAGGAGGTGGCTCCCCGACGCCAAGGTCGTCGCCGACCGCTTCCACGTCGTGAAGCAGCTCACCGAGGCCGTCAACAGGCTGAGGGTTACCGCGATGTCGAGGAACGAGAGGGACGCCTTGGCATACAACTTCATGAAGTCGAGATGGAGGCTCTTCCTCATGAGGCGCAGGGACGTCCCGGACAGGTGGTATACGAGAAAGTCCGACGGGGAGTCGTGGCACTACGACGAGCTCATCAAACGCTGCCTGTCCCTCGACGCCGACCTCAGGAACGCCTACGACTGCCTTCAGGACCTCTACCGCTACATGAGGGTGACGCAGACATTCGCCGAGGCCGTCGAGAACATAAGGTTCGTGGCCGGGAAGCTCGAGAACTGCCGATGCGACGTCCTCTCCAAGGTCGCCGCGACCTACAGGAAATGGGAGTACCCGATAGCCATGGGGCTCGCCAGGAACGAGTTCGGCTGGACCTTCACGAACGCCAAGATGGAGGCCGGCAACGACGTCGCCCAGACCATGATCGACGCCGCGTACGGCTACCATAACTTCGAACGATTCAGGAAGAGGTTCCTCCTCATGAGGTGGAACAAAAAGAAATAGAAAAGGCCGCCCTTTCGGACGGCCGATTGGCTTGCCACCTTACGGTTACAGCTCTGAGGGGTCAAATTCTATTCGGCCACCTTAGGCCACCTT
>ONCO01000030.1 GCA_900316365.1 uncultured Erysipelotrichaceae bacterium | reverse complement strand
GATGACGGATTTGGCTTCCCTCTTCTCATTCGAGGCTTCGTAAGCAACTCTCATGAGTTCGTGGATGTGGTCGGATTGCAAAGCGGAGATGCCGACGACCGGAACGCCAAGCTTATCGCTAAGGGCCTTAAGGTCGATCTTATCGCCCTCTTTAGAGAGTTCGTCCATCATGTTGACGGCCACTACCACCGGAACATCGATTTCGAGTAACTGGGTGGTGAGATAGAGGTTTCTCTCTAAGTTGGTCGCGTCGATGATGTTGATGACGCAATCAGGTTTCTCATCAAGGATATAGTTCCTGGAGATGACTTCCTCATTGGTATATGGGGATAAGCTATAGATACCCGGAAGGTCAATGATGGCAACGTGCTCTTTGAGTTTCTTGTAAACGCCGTCCTTCTTCTCGACCGTGACGCCAGGCCAGTTACCTACGTGCGCCGTGCTGCCGGTCAAGTTGTTGAACAAGGTGGTCTTACCGCAGTTCGGGTTACCGATTAACGCGAATCTTTTCATTTGACCTCCTCCGTTTCTAAGTAGACAAGCTCAGCCTCGCTCTTTCTCAAGGTGAGTTCGTATCCCCTGATGGTGATCTCAAGCGGATCGCCTAATGGAGCCTTCTTTCTGAGGTAGACATTCGCGTTTGGGGTAACGCCCATGTCTAAGAGCCTTCTTCTAAGACGCCCCTCCCCTTCGACCTTTTTGATAAGGCCTGATTCGCCGATTTTAAAATCAACTAATCGCTTTAACATGATTCCAACCTTTCTAGGCGACCAAGATCTTGCCAGAGATATTGCGGTCCAACGCCAAGCGACCGTCTTTGACCAAGGCGATCACGGCGCCATTATTGGAGGAAATGACCGTGATAACGGATTTGAGAGTAATGCCTAAGCTCTCGAGATGCTTTTTGGTCTTCTCGTCGGTGACGATTCTTACGATTGTCATCGGGACGTTGGTAGGTGCTAAGTACAATGGCATGAAGGTCTCCTTTCGGTTAGTTAACACTAACTGCGAATATTAAACATCTCTTGTTAGTTGCATGCAACAAAAGAAGTTAGAAACCGCTAACAATTACCTAATTACCGATTTAAGTGCAACAAAAAAGCCGCATCGCGGCTCAGTTTGATAGTTTTGATTACGCTCTCTTTCTAATCCCTTTTAAGAGCAGGAACGATTCAAGCTCGTCGCTCTTATTTATCGGCGTAAAGGTGCCGGTTTTAAAGGATAAAAAGACATAATTCTCAGTCGTAACGTAGTAGGCGCACTCACGGTAATAGAACTTATCTTCGCCGATCTTATCATCGCCCCTATAGGAATAAAGGATGAGATGGTCTTCGTTAAAGGCGATCTCGCTTTTAAGCGGGTCATCCTTATATCTTTTAATGCATGCCTTCGAGCTCTTAGATAAAAAGACGAAGAAAAGGATGATTAGGAAAGCGTAGCCGATCACCGCAACGAGAGAAGAAATAGGTTCGCCATCATAGAAAAGGAATAGATCCAGGGCGACGAGGACCACGCTAAGAGTTACGAAGATAATCACCACCCAGGAAAGAATGATGTTTTTCTTAAGGCGTTCCTTAAACGGTTTTTCGTCAACGATAGTTTTGATATTGTCCATGGTTAAAATTCCTTGCTAATAATAGAGCAAATCTAGATGGTTACAAAGATTATTCTTTAGATTCTGCGGGGATTTCTTCCGCTTTTGGCTTAGAGAAGTAATTAATCCCGTTAATGGTGAAGAAAGCAATTTCTAAGGCGATCATGTACGGGAGGGCGACGAAGGCGAAGAAGGCAAACATGAATGGCTCAGACCCACCCAAAAGCGTTAAGAGGAAAACCACACCGAGGATAAGAGTCGAAACGAAGGCAACCCACATATAGATGGTCTCCTTCTTGCCAATATGGTCGAAGAGGATGCTGAAGCCCCTTTTCTTATAGGAAAGCCTATCAAAGAAGACGGAGACCAATTCAACGATGATTAAGCATTCAGAGGTATAGACCATGTATTCCAGGATGCTAGAAGAATCACGGGTGAAGCTCACATAGTTGCCGAAGGTAAACATCAAGGCGATATCGGCAATGGTCATCGCAAAGAAGAACTTGAGGAAGGAGAAACTCTCCCTAGCAACCATCTTCCTATCCTCTTTAGCGAATTTGATTAAAAGGAAGAAAGCGATGACGGCTAGAATTAGAAGCGCCCCAAAGACGATATGGGAATAAAGCCCAAGGGTCTCAACTTTGCCCCTCCACTCCTGGGTGATGAGGAAGTTCTGCTCCCCTGATCCACCCCTTGTGGCGTAGGCCTCCGCGGCCTCTAGCTCATAGATATGGGCGAAATGGCAAACGGTAAACATCGCCGCGAAATAGGCGGCCAAGAAAAACAAGCCAACCAAAATAGTTGGAAGTGAAAACGATCTATCTTTTTTATTCATAGTATTGTCCTGACTTCATTATGATAAACCATCACTGCTCTTTTCCAAAGCGTAAACTATAAGGGCAAAAATACGAAAAAGCACTTTGGCAAAACAAAAGGGCTCTGTAAATTCTGATGGGGTTGGCTTTTCGGGCTAGCCCCATCTTTCTTTACAGCTTTGCTTGGTTTTGGTTATAGGAAAAGGCCTCCTTTGCTATCTTTTCGTTGGTCACAAAAAACGACGAAAGGAGACCATATGGATTCTAACGCATTCTTGCTTTCCTTTGGGATGAAACCCGAGGATTTCGAGCGGACGGAGGGCCCCATCCAGTCGGACGAGGGCTTCGTATACGAGGGTGGGAGGCGAGGAAGGACGTGGGATGCCCCAGATGCGCGTCGCGATCCTGCATCATCAAGGACAGGTACGTCGCCGAGATCAGGCTCAGGTCGGACCTGCTGAAGAAGGAGGTCCTGATCTGCCACAGGATCAAATACGTGTGCAAGGGATGCGGCAAGACCTTCACCGTCCCCCTGAAAGGCGCGATGGCCGGGAGGTCGCTGACGCACCTGGAGAGGGCCGCCATCCTCGCGGAGCTGGACCAAGGGGACACCTTCGAAAGGGCCGCCAGGGCCCACGGGATGTCCAAGACCGAGGCCGTCAACGTGTTCGACGAGGCCTACCCGGAGGTGAGGAGGAGGCCGCTGCCGAGGATCCTGCTCATCGACGAGGTCAAGGTCAGCACGCCCTACTCCAAAGACTGCTGCCACCTCGTCGACTTCGAGGCCTCTGAATCCGTCGACGTCATACGCTCGAGGCAGAAGGCCTACCTGGACGAATACTTCGGCAGCATCGGGGAAAGCGAGAGGGGGAGGGTCAAGGTCCTCGTCACCGACATGTACGACGAATACGCGCACCTGGCGAGGATATGGCTCCCCAACGCCAAGGTCGTCGCCGACCGCTTCCACGTCGTGAAGCAGCTCACCGAGGCGGTGAACAGGCTGAGGGTGACCGCGATGTCGAGGAACGAGAGGGACGGCTTGGCATACAAATTCATGAAGTCGAGATGGATGGTCTTCCTGATG
>ONCO01000033.1 GCA_900316365.1 uncultured Erysipelotrichaceae bacterium | reverse complement strand
GACCAAAGCGGCGCCCGCCCACGCAAAGCGCTTCGCCGCGATTACGTCACCGATATCCTTAGAGAGGCGATCGAGAAAGATAGGATGTCCGTCTTCCTCCAGCCGATCGTTGACGCGAAGAGCCTTAAATGCGAGACGGGCGATATCCGTACCGCCCTCTACGCCCCGGATAAGAGCTCTATCGCCCCGGCGGAATTCATTCCTTTGGCCGAAAAGGTCGGTCTTGTCTCTAAGGTTGACGTCGCGGTTATCCATAACTTAGGCGAACTCTTCTCCGAATTCGGCTTCACCACCTTCCGTACCGCGGGGGTCAATAGCCTCGCTATTTACCTTTCCCTTGAGTCAATTCTCGATAAAGACTTCCCAGCCGCGGTCAAGAAGAGCTTCTTGGCCTATCACTTCCCGAAGGGCTACGTTATCTTCAACGTCCGTATGAGATATCTCCTTAGCCAGGCGGAGGAGATCATGCGACTCATCCGTGAGCTGGATGGCCTTGATATCCAGTGGAGCTGCTCTGACTTTAACTATGAGAACGACTCCCTTGAGACTCTTGAGAAATTCGGCATCCGCCGCATCAAGACGGCCCCAGGCGTCGTCCAGCAGGCCTTCCTTAACCCGAGGGATTCGACCGCCTTCGCGAGATTCTGCGGTGAGGCCATCAGAAGTGGTTACCATATCACCGCGACCGGTATCGAAACCGATGACCAGGTCCATTTCGCCCAGTCTCTCGGCGTGCAGTCACTAGAAGGCTATTATTTCGGCAAGCCGATGAATGAAGAAGAATTCATCATGTCCGTTTCTTACGGCGGCAAGAAGGAATAAATAGATACCATTAACATCCGTCTTTCTGGGCGGATGTTTTTGTTGAGTCTAGCCTATTTTTCGCTTCTTTTGAAATTTGGTCTAAGGAATTCTTAAGGTGTAATCGTAACTATTTCGCGAAGTAGACTAAAACGACATGGCCATGTCGATTTGGTCTACCTTTTGTTTTAGAGGCGGAAAAAAGATAAGTTGCGTCTAATCTAAGTCATCTTGTGTAAGCCTCTCCCAAAATGAAGGCGTTTCCTTTATCATATAAAGGACTTCTAGGAGCTTACTCTATGATCGTAATCGGCTGTGATATCGGCGGGATGTCCATCAAATCCGCGCTTGTTAAGGAAAATGGCGAATTCATCAAGAAATTCCGCCTTCCTATCGATCACTCTTTAAGCCAGGAGGATATGATCCACGCCTTGGCTAAGCAAATTAATGAGGAGATCGACGCTTTATCCATCGATAAGAGCGAGATCAAAGGTATCGGCATTGGCTGCCCAGGCGCGGTCAATACGGTCACCGGCTATTGCGAATTCTCCGGTAACCTAAGCTGGAATATGCTCCCGATCTGCTATCTTCTTTCCGCGGATACCGGTTTGCCTGCTAGGATCTGCAACGACGCGAATGCGGCGATGCTAGGCGAGGCTAAATTCGGCGCGGGTAAGGATTACTCTAATTTAGTCCTCATCACCCTTGGCACCGGCGTAGGCGGTGGCATCTACCTTGATGGCAAACTCTATGAAGGCGTCGAAGGCAAAGGCGGGGAACTAGGACACGTCGTCATTGAGAAAGACGGCCGTCCTTGCACCTGCGGCTTACATGGCTGCTTAGAGGCCTATGCCTCCGCGACCGCGCTTATTAAGAGAAGCAAAGAAAGCATGATGGAGCATAAGGATTCCAAGATGTGGGAGTTCTGCGAAGGCGATATCGAGAAGGCCGATGGCAGAACCGCCTTCGAATGCGCGAAATTAGGCGATAAGGCGGCAATTGACGTCGTTAACGAATACGAAGACTATCTTGCCTTGGGCATCATGAATTTCTGCAATATCTTCCGTCCTGAGGCGATTCTCCTCGGCGGTGGCGTTTCCGCTCAGAAGGAATACCTCACCAACGCGATTGAGGAGAGACTTGAGAAGGTATCCTATGGGTTTAAGAGAACCCCAAAGGTTAAGATCCTCGTGACCGCGTTAGGCAATGATGCGGGCGTCCTTGGCGCGGCGGCCCTATTCCTTAATTAAGTAACAGATAGACGTCAGAGTGATGAAAGGTACACCTTCCTAGTGTCTAGGAAACTGGGTGCCAATCATGACCCGACGTTTTTTTATTAGATGGAAGAATGTCTTAAATAAATATAAGGATAAGAATAGGAACTATTGGTCGCTGTTTATAATGCCCTTAACAAAGCGGCCATGGAACACTATTATTTAGTTAAAGAAAGTGGCTGCGAGGCAAAGTGATATGAGGAAGAATAAGCTAAAACTGTTTATCCTGCCTCTTCTTTTGTCATCTTGCATCACGCGAGCGGTGACGGAAAAATCAATTATTCCGTTCGAATCGAATGTTTCGTCCTTTTCGTCGTTTTCCTCTGTTGCCAGATCAGTTGGTTTTGGATCGGACCCAACCAGCATATACCAAAGGGAATACGCTCCCTTTGTTAGCCAAATATACAAAAACCCGTATCGAGTTTCGCATTTCTACCCAAGCGGCGCTAATCAACTTTGGGGTCCACAATTCTCCTTTTCCGTGGAGGAGTGCTGGATCGACGTCGAATTGGTGGGGCAAAGGGACATGACGGCAGGCGTCAAAGGCGAGAATTCGCATATACCGGAACGCGCTTACCATGATTATGACAACGTTCCATTAGACGGAAGAGAATTCCCGGGCGTCTCAGGCTATTGGCTGCTTTCGGCTTATGTGTGCCAAGAGGCTTGTCAGAATCCGGACGAATGTTTCATTCGGGTCATCTCCCATGCTGCAGACAACATAAAGGCGATCACCGGCTATTCGCTGCTGGTCGTTTACCCATTCGGCGAGCCAGTTGACGCCACGAGCGAGGAATCCGGCGTCCGCAACGCTGAGCTGATGGGCGTAACAGGTCCGGTCTATCTCAATTGGAAGGGTGAAGAGGTGCCGGGAGGTGTCTTTTTCCCGAAGTTTTTCCCGAAGGTCGAGGGGCTATATCAAAACATCGATATAAATAGGGTAAATGCCGCGCTGGACATCATGTACGAGAACGCGAAAGGTCGTTACTTCGCGAAGGCCTCCTGAGCGAGAACAAAAAGGCGAGCAGATCATTGGTTCGTAGCCCGTTTTGGCTCCCGAGATGTGCATGGCGACAAAAGTTATCAACTTCATTTGAACTTTCTGTTATTTTCCTGCAGGCATGAATTGACTAATCGCGATTAAACTATAGACTAGTGTAGGGATAAAAATATGCTTCTTTCTCTTTTCTTTGTTGTGCAAACGACCCTTCTTTCGGCCTCGACTGGCGCGCCCAATGCAGAATGGCGGGAATTGTCCGAGAGAACGAAACGCATTATTCAAGATGAAATATCCGTGAGAACGAAACGCATTATTCAAGATGAAATATCCGTAAATGCAAAGAGCCAAAAGCGAGGAGCGGCAAGCGGGGAATTGTTTGAACTCAAAAACAGTTATTTTATGGATCCCACGGGCAATTGGGTAGATTCATCTGATGATTACTATTGGGATGAAAAATGGACGCACTTCAATTGTTATGCATATGCCATGCAAAGATATGACATCGTCCCAAGTTATTATCCGCCTTATGATGGCCAAGATGATGTAGATGAAGACGGGGAAAACCAATCACGTTGGTATCGGACGGGCCAGATTTCGTTGTTCGAAGAGCCGGACCATTATTTGACGGTGCACGAACACGTTGAGCGAGTCGTTAGTGCACGAACACGTTGAGCGAGTCGTTAGTGATTTTAATATGTTGGGCTACGGGAACGTTTCGGCTTCCCGTTTTAATGGTTATTTGCCCTTACTTGCGCCTGATGAGGAACTGATTGCGGTAAGAACCTCAATGCCGCCTGGCGACTATGATTTCCACTTTATGCGCTACAACAAGTTCGATGGATGCTGGTATCACAAGGTTGGCCCGCGTAACATTCTTAAGTACAAATACCCGCTTTCCGAACAACGTGTTTGGACGAATGAATGTCCAGGCGTTATTTTTGATGCCGGCGGAGAAGTGTCTTATTCAAGCGAGATTTGGCTCGTAAGATACACGCCGACTGTTTATAGACCATCCATCGGCTCCACGCTCCAAGAGACGCTCTATCTGGACAATATTGGCGATAGAGTCGTAACGCTGGATATCGCGACCTCTGGACGGCTCGACCTTAGTTTTTACAACATCAATGGATTCATGGCTATTCTATATACCAACGAATGGGACTCAATCGGTGCTGCCACCTATCAACCAATTTCGGTCGATGTCCCTGCTGGCCGCTATTATTTGGTAATGAAAAACTATCGTTACTCCGATAATGTGTACATCACAGTTTCGCTTTCAAACATCAGAGGGAACGCGAATCCTAGCACCCCTCAGAATATGTTCGCGATAGCGGAGGACGATAAACTTATACTTGGTAAGGTGGTCGATGGAAAGTCCGCCGAGATAACCATTATGCCAACATTGACCGATTCTAATGGGAACTACGATTGCTCGGAGGTCGAATGACATGAAAAAATGCAAATTGAAACTGCTTCTTCTGCCCCTTCTTTTGGCTTCATGCTCTAAGGTGATTCGCACAAGTGGTTCTATGGCTTCTTCCGAGCAGCCGCCATCTCTATCTGCCAAATCTTCTTCGTCCGTTCATAGTTCGATTGATTTCGGCTCCGATCCGACCGGCGTTTACTCCAGGGAGAACGGCCCGTTTATAAGTGGCGTTTCCGAAAACCCGTATCGCGTTTCGTATTTCCGGCCCAGCAACAATCATTTCCTTTGGGGCCCGCAATTCCTCTTCAGCGTGGAGGAGTGCTGGATCGATGTCGAATTGGTCGGGCAAAAGGACATAACCGCGGGCGTAAAAGGGCCGAGCTCGTTTGTATACGAGCATGCATACCATGATTATGACAATGTAGAAACAAACGGGAGGAAGTTCCCTGGCGTATCTGGATATTGGCATCTGGGGGCCTATATCCCTCAAGAGGCCTGCCAGAACCCCGACGAATGCTTTCTGCGGGTGATTGCCCACGGAAGGGACAACCATCGAGCCATCATCGGATTTTCCCTGCTCGTCGTCTACCCGATCGGCGAGCCGGTCGAGGCCGCGAGCGAAGAGGCCGGTGTATCCAACGCCGAGAGCAGTGGCATAACGGGCCCCGTCTGGCTGACCTGGAAAGCCGAGGAAGCGGCGGAAGGTGTCTT
>ONCO01000034.1 GCA_900316365.1 uncultured Erysipelotrichaceae bacterium | reverse complement strand
AGAAGTCAAATTCTGCGAAATAGGAAGTGTTCTTTAATTGGCTGTCAGAGACCTCGGCGATTTCGTTCAAAGAAGTCCAAGTGCCGGTTGCGGTGTTTCTTTGAGAAATGGTGCCGGTGTACCACTTGTTGGCGTGAACGGTGACGGAGTTGCCGCCGATGGTTTCATTTATTTCGGTGGTGGTGAAGGCGGCTGGATAAAGTGCTGGAACGTTTGCTTCTGCGACTCCGACGTCAACGGTGGTGGCAGAAGCAGTTTTATCGGTCGCGTTATTCGCGGTGCCGATTAAAAGATAAGAGGCGTTGGATTTGGCTTTAACCGTGAGGGAGGTGGCGGTAACGGTATTGTTAACAGCGAACCAAGCGAAGCCAGAGGTGACACCAGTGGCGGCGACGAGACCGAGAGCAGCAGCTCCGGCGAGAACGACTAATTTCTTGTTGTTTTTCATAATTAAAATTCCTTTCTAACCCTGTCTTTTGCCAGGGCTATGAATGGTTCTCAGTGGGATTATGCCGATGTTATCGACATTTTTGTTCGACATCCATCGCGGGGGCAACCGCTTTGGACGTCATCATTGTATGATATTCGTGCACAATTGCAAGAGAAAAGCATTTTGGATCGTGATTCAATTTTTCGATTTGTATTTCTAGTTGGTTCACTTTGGGTTTGCACCAAACCTTACGCGTGTTATGATAATTAACGATTATTTAAGCAAGGAAATCGGCTTCACATGGATAAAAAGAAGAAAATTACTTTAATCGCCGTCGGTGCGGTGGAACTTGCCATCATCATTTTCTGCCTTATCACCTCGATTATGGTCTTAACCTCTGGCTATAACGGCAAACCGTCGTCTGTTGCGGACAAACCGGAACTCATCAGGTGGCTCTGCGCCAACCCAACTTGGTTCTTTGTGTTGTTTGTCCTCCCACTCATCATCATCTTCATCGTTGATGGTGTCTATCTCATCCTCTACGCCACTAAGAGAGAATCCGTTCTCACCGATGACGAGCGTGACGCGATCGCTGAAGAAGCTAAGCGCCAGGCCAAGGAAGAAATCCTTAAGGAACTCCGCGGCGAGATGGATAACAAGGAATAAGCCAAATAAACATTCAGAATGCGCCCGGTCTCGCGGGCGCTTTTCTTATCTAAACGCCTGTGTATATGCGCATGTGCTCGCATTTTTAGCGCGAGCGTGCATGTTCGGGTGCATTAATCTTGACATTATGAAATCCGTTCACTACATTAATAGTCGTTAAGAGCAAAACCGAAGTGATTCGGTGACGCAAAGCTAGAGGGTCTCAAATCGAGACAGCCAGTTGCCTTGGGTTCGTGAGAAGTAATCCTGCGGGCAACTGGATTACTTATTCTAAGAACCTTAATCGGATTCGTGGAAAATGGATCTGAGAGGCCAAAAAGAGTTCCAGTGGGTAAGCGAATAGCTTCGGTTTCTCAGAGAAGTTGACCAACCTCAACTGCTCTTTTTATTAGCGGTATACGCAATAGAAAGTCGCTAGCACTTTTTGGAGGATCAGTATTGGCTAACGCAAACGCTGAAAACGAAAAGGCTAAGGGAATCGACGGAAACCAGCCTAAGGGTCAAATTTCCCCATCGGCTGATGCACCTCTCGTCGAGACCATGACGCCTACCTTCATCAGGAAACGTCGCAAGAGGCGCCGCATCCTGGTAGTTTTTGCTTTAGCCTCCGTTGGTATTCTTGCCTTCGGCATCATCGCCTTCCTTGGTCAGAATTTCGGTGACTTTACGATCAAGATCGACCCAAGCACCCGTGCGGCGCTTGCGTTAGGTCAGTCTTTAACCGACAACGAAAACGGTTATACGGACATCGAAAAGGGCACCTCGTATCTCGACATGTCTGGCATCGGCAACATCGCTTGCACGACCGCGGATATGATTCCAACCGCCGAATATCTCGACGCTGACGTCGAAACCGGCGACGAAGATGCGAAGCTTTCTGCGATTCTCAAGGAAACCAATAGGCTTGACATCGGTGCCATTGACCAGAAGTACACTTCGCTGAACTTCCTATATTTCACCTTCTATCTCAAGAATATGTCGAATGGTCCTGTTAGATACTTCTCTACCTTGGCCACGACAAACATCAGAGAGCCGGACAACGTCGGCATTTCGTGCACTTTGGAATCCCTTTTACGCGTAAGAGTGTTTAAGAACACTTATCGCGAAGGTAGCAAATACTACAAGGGCGACGAAGCTACGCATGATTTCACGACCTATGCCCTTCCAACGGACGCGGCGTATACGCCTGAGAACGTCCGCGAGAAGGAAGATCCGAATGCAGACACCTATCGTTCTGATAACGATGGGTTGTGCACCAACTTTGTTAAGCCGACGGAAGAGCAAAGCGCCCAAAAGAACTTCACAGTTTTCAATGAGGTTGCTGAGATCGCCCGTTTCTCAATCATCCGTTATACCGTCGTTTTCTGGCTTGAAGGAAGCGACATCGACACAACCAAGACGCACGTCAAAGAACAGCCTCGTGGTGGTTCTATCACCCTTGGTATGAACTTCGGCGGCGTCAATCTCGACGAAGAATAAGGAATAGCATTTTCCTTCGCTTCGTCTCCAAGGAGGACCCTCGCGAAGATGAAAGGCTTCAGACCTAGCAAAAAACTAAAGGCCCGATTGTCCCGTAACAGCCTTGTTTGGGCATTCACGGGTCTTTTAGTCTTTTCTGCGTCGGTCATGGCTACCTCAGGCTTGGCCTGGTTTACCGTTTCTAACTCGACTTACGTCCAGAATTTGACGGTCTCCTATGGGGGCGAGGATTTCCGCATCAGCAGGATCAACGGTCCTGCCGGAGCTAACTTCGAACCAAGCGAAGATCAGAAGGAAAACATC